>NZ_WBIR01000020.1 GCF_009749395.1 Agromyces salentinus | reverse complement strand
GGCGGGGCCGGCGCGGCGGGCGCGGCGGGGCCGGCGCGGCGAGCGCGGGCTCGGACTGTCAGCCCGGCACGTGGGCCGCGTCGAGATGGCGCCGCGCGGCGGCGATCGCGAGGCGAGCGTGCTCCTTCGCACCGACCTGGGCGACGAGCGTGGCTCGCGGGATCTCCAGCGCGAACGGGATGCCGGTCGGCAACGCCGACAGGATGCCGAGCATGTCGATCTCGCCCTCGCCCGGGAAGAGCCGCTCGAAGCGCGCGGTGTGGATGAGGCCGGCCGTGGTGGTGGGGATCTCGCCCGGCGCATCGCACACGTGGGCGTAGTGGAACCATTCCGGGGGCAGCTGCCGCAGGTCGTCCACGCTGGAACGCGACCTCGCGAAGTGCAGGAGGTCGATGAGCAGTCCGGCGTTCGGCTTGTCGGCCGCCCGAAGGACTCTCGTCGCCTCGGCGAGGTTCGGCGTCTCGGTCCACGACGGGAACTCGAGGTCGATCGTCAGCCCGAGCGGTGCGGCGAGATCGCAGAGCTCGGCGAAGCGGTCGGTCTTGCGGGCGAAGTCGGCGTCGGGCAGCTGCGTGATGACGTGTCGCGCCCCGAGCTCGGCGCCGGCCTCGAGGAAGCGCAGGTAGTCGCGCGGGCTGTCGCCCGAGGTGAACCGCGCGAGTTCGATGTCGAGGACCTCGATGCCGGTCGCCGCGAGGTGCGTCTTGGTGGCCCGCATCAACGCGGGGTCGTAGGGCAGCGGGTAGTTGGGCTCCTGCGCCGTGACCTTCGTCATGCGCACGCCCACGGACCGGTAGCCGGCCGCCGCCGCGGCGTCCACCAGTTCGGGCGGTGAGAGGCTCAGGGCGGTCAGGTGCGCGAGCGAGTAGTCGTGCCGGTGCTCTGACTCGGGCTCGGTCGGCGCCGTCGCCAGCATCCGCAATCGCTGTCGGCGGTGGGCCGCCATGCGCAGCGGGACGCTCCGCGGGTCGCCCAGGCCGTCGTAGCCGTCGATGCGCTGCACGACCTCGAAGAAGATCCGCGAGCCCAGCATCTCCGTGAAGAAGTGCAGGAACTCCCCGTGCTCGTCCCGGTCGTAGAGGATCGAGTTCGCGCGCAGGCGGTCGACGAATCCGGCCGGCAGCGGCAGTCGCGCCTCGAGGTCGTCGTAGTAGTTCGCCGGCATCTCGAGCAGGGGCGCACCTCGCTCGCGCATCGACGTCGCGCAGGCGATCGCGTCGTCGGTGGCGAAGGCGATCAGCTGCGGGCTCGACACCCCCGGCGACCAGTCGCCGCGCCGGAGCGGGGTCGTGCTCAACGCGATGCGCACCCGTCGTCCGGGATCGTGCGCGGACCAACTGCGGATGAGGCCGAAGGGAGCGGTGATCTCCGTGGCCTCTCCGGGCACGAGCCCCAGCACCGTGCGCAGGAACAGCGTGGACTGGTCGAAGTCGTCGATCGACTCGGTGATGGACACGTGGTCGATCTCGCGCAGCGACGGCGACGGCTCCGCCGCCGCACCGGTCGACGCGAAGTCGTCGAGCCAGTCGCCGGCACCGGCCGGGGCGCAGAAGAAGAGGGCCGTGCCGTCCGGCGTCGCCACCGAGTCCAGGTCGGTCTCACCTGGACCGCGAGGCCGGGCGAGCTTGGGAGCGAGCAACCGATCGGCTCGTCGCATGGACGCCGCCGCGTCCGCGCTTTCGACGGCGATCGACCCGATCGACGCGGTCGCGGGCGCGATCGAGCGCTGCGGGGCGAGGTTGAGCAGTACCCTGGCCTCCCCCTGCTCCCACAACTCCACCGGCTTCGACCGGTGCTGTCCGGCATGGGCGAATCCGAGGGCGGCGAGCGTGCGTGAGACGAGCGGGCCGGACACCTCATCCACGGCGAGCTCGGCGAACGCGAACCCGGCCAGTGGCGGAGCCGGCGGCAGGGAGCCGCTCGCGAGCCGCGCGGCGGCCTCGCCCATGCCGCTCGCGGCCACCGTCTCGGCGAGGGCGCGCATCGCCCGCATCGCATCCGTGGCCGCATGCCTCGGGTCCTCCTGCTGGTAGACGTCGTTGAAGACCTCCAGTGCGATCGGACCGGTGTACCCCATCGACAGGACCCGACCGAGGAAGCCGGCGACGTCCAGCGACCCCTGGCCCGGGAACATGCGGTGGTGCAGGCTCCACTCGCGGACGTCCATGGCCGGCCGCGTGGCATCCGCGAGTTGCACGTGGAAGACCTTGTCGCCGGAGATCTCCGCGATGACGGCCGGGTCGTTCCCGCCGGAGAGGACGTGGAAGCTGTCCAGGCACAGGCCCAACGCCGGGTGATCGACCCGCTGGACGACGCGCCAGGCTTCCTCGAACGTGCGGATGCGCCCCCACGGCACGGCCTCGTACGCGAGTCGCAGTCCTCGCCGTCCCGCCGACTCGGCGAGGGTTGCCAGCTGTTGTGCGGTGAGGTCCTCGTCGTCGAGGCCGTTCGCCGTGCGCGACGAGCAGCACACCAGCACGCGGGCGCCGAGCTCGGCCATGAGGTCGAACTTGCGCTCGGCATGGCGAAGCGCCGCACCGAACTGCTCCGACGGCACCGTCTCGACGTGGAACGGCTGGTACACCTCGAGCGAGAGCCCGAGGTCCGCGGCCTCCTCGGCCAGGCGTGCCGGCGACCACGGCGACATGACCAGGTCGTACTCCAGCATCTCCACGCCGGTGAAGCCAGCCGCGGCCGCGGCCCGCAGCTTGTCCTCGAGCGTGCCGGAGAGGCACACGGTCGAGATGGCCACGTGCTCGGGGCCGGGTGCGACGTGCATGGGAACCGCCTTTCGGGTGGGTGGTCGATCCGCCGGCGCGGGTCAGTCCGTCGCGACGTGCTCGACCGTCTCCCCCGGCGTGTAGATGTCGAGGATGTTCCAGTGCCCCGTGGTGGGCGTCGGCACGTTGACCATCGAGACGTCGATCACGACCGGTCCGCCGAGCGCGATCGCCCGCTCGAGGGCGGGCTTGAACTCGGCGGCGGAGTCGACCTTGATGCCGGTGACCCCGTACGCTTCGGCGATCGCGGCGAAGTCGGTGTACATGGGGTCGTCCGCGGTGCCGAACACGGTTCCGTACGTCGTGTCGAACGCGGCCTTCTCGAGCCCCGCGATGGTCCCGAAGGCGTTGTTGTTCATCACGACCCAGACCACCGAGACGTCCTGCTCCCGGGCGGTGGCGAGCACCGCGGGATTCTGGCCGAACCCGCCGTCGCCGACGAGCGAGACGACGACGCGGTCGGGACGGGCGATCTTGGCGCCCACCGCCGCGGGTGCGCCGAAGCCCATGGTCGCGAACCCGCCGGGGGTGAGGAACGTGCCAGGGGTGAGGATGTCGAACTGCTGGCCGACCCCGTTCTTGTTCCACCCGACATCCGTCGTGATGATCGCGTCGGACGGGAGCACCTCGCGGGTCTCGGAGAGGATCCGCTCGGGGCGCATCGGCCAGGCGTCCGAGACCTGCGCCTCGGCGTTCTCCAGCTTCACCGTCGCCCGGCTCGCCGCGATGCGGGCGAGCAGTTCGTCGCGCCGCACCCCGTCGGGGGCGAGGCGCCTCGCGACCCGCACGAGCACGGTCAGCGCGGACTTGAGGTCGGCCAGCGCGCCGATCTCGAGCGGGTAGTTGCGACCCAGCTCGGCCGGATCGATGTCGATCTGCATGAGCCTGGTGGCCGGGATGTCGAAGGTGTACTCGGCGTACCACGAGCTCGAGTCGGCCTCGGCGAACCGGGTGCCGAGCGCGAGGATCCAGTCGGCCGTGCGCGTCGTCTCGTTGGTGAACGCGGTTCCCCAGAACCCCGTCATGCCGAGGACCAGGGCGCTGTCGTCGGGCAGCGCGCCCTTGCCCATGAGGCTGTGCGCGACGGGCAGCGACAACAGCTCCGCGAACTCCGCGAGCTCGGATGCCGCGTCGGCCGCGACGATGCCGCCGCCGACGTAGAGCACGGGCCGTTCGGCGTCCAGGAGGTTCTGCACGATGCGCTCCGCGGCCGCCTCGTCGAGGCTGGGGCGAACGAGCGACCGGGTGTTGCCGACCACCTTGTCGAAGAGCGCGACGTCGACCTCCGCGGAGAAGACGTCCATCGGCACGTCGACGAGCACGGGCCCCGGCCGGCCGCTCTCGGCCAGCGCGAACGCCTTGTCGAGCACCTCGGCGATGAGGTGCGGCTGGTCGACGCGCCACGCGCGCTTGACGAACGGCCGGTAGATCTCGTACTGCGCGGCGTCGGCGTGGAGGTTGATCTCCTGGTGCGGATGCTTCCCGAAGTAATGGGTCGGCACGTCGCCCGCGATGACCACCATCGGGATGGAGTCCAGCGCGGCGTTCGCCACGCCCGTGGTGGCGTTCGTCAGCCCGGGGCCCAGGTGGCTGAGCACCACGCCCGTGCGCCTCGCCGCTCGTGCGTACCCGTCCGCCGCGTGCGCGGCGATCTGCTCGTGACGCACGTTCACGAAGGAGATGCGTTCGCTCTTCTCGAGCGCGGCCAGCAGTGCGATGTTCGTGTGCCCGCACAGCCCGAAGACGTGCTCGACGTCGCGCGCCTCGAGGTATCTGACGATCTGGTTGGACACCAGGTCCTTCATCGGGGTCTCCTTCATGGTTCGCGTTCGTGGGGCACCGGTCGACGTGCCGGTCCCGTGTACGTGTAGCCGATGCTCTTGGGCACCGGTCCCTTGATGCGGCCGCCCTGCGCGAGCTGCTCGACGGTGTGCGCGAGGATGCCCACCGAGCGCGCGAGGATGAACACGCCGCGACCGTGCTGCGGCGTGAATCCGAGCTCGCAGTAGATGACAGCCGTCACCCCGTCGACGTTCATGGGGATCGGCTTGGACCGGCCCACGTTGATCGCGGTCTCCACCGCGCGGCCGATCGCGGCGAAGCGACCCGTCACCACTCCGTCTGCGGTCGCGTCGTCGACGAGCGCGAGCAAGGGGTGCTTCCGCGGGTCGAGCGGATGGAATCGATGCCCGAAGCCGGGAAGATAGCGGACGCCCGCATCCCGATGGCGTTGCACCACGAGCCGCGCCGCCTCGTCGAGGTCGCCGCCGCCCTCGAGCTCGGCGTCCACCTCGAGGTAGAGCTCCATGCACTGCTCGCCCGGGCCGCCGTGGATGTCGTCGAGCACGTTGATGGCCGAGGCCATCGCGCCGTTGACGGGCACGCCGCAGGTCGTCGCCATCCTGGCGATCGCGATCGACGGCGCCTGCGGGCCGTGGTCCACGGAGGCGACGAGCGCGGCCTCGAGCAGGGCGGCCTGGGCGCGCGTGGGCAGTTCGCCGCGCAGCATGAGCCAGATCGTGTCGACGAAGCCGACGTTGCCGATGAGCTCCTGGATCGGGTAGCCGCGGAGCGCGATCTCGCCGGGGTGGATGTCGATGATGTCCGTCTGCCACCATCGCCGGGCCTCGTCGAGGACCGCCTGCGGCGCCTCACCGGTCAGCGGGTCCCGCCCGCCGTCGGTCGCGCTCATCGTGCCGAGGCCGAGGTCGCGGCCGGCGCCGCGGCCGGAGCCTCGAGCGCGGCGTCGTAGAACTCGCCGAACAGCTCCTCGTCGGACGGCCGGTCCTCCGCGATGGTGCGCGAGACCCACGTGGTGTTCAGGTAGTGCCGGAGGGAGACGTTCTCGGAGGTGATGTTGCCGCCCCACGTGCCGCACCCCATCGACGAGGTCATCGGCATCCCGTTCGTGAACGATCCGGCGTTCGCCTTCGAGTTGGGCTGGCGGACCATGATGCGCGAGACCGGCATGTGCTTGGCGAAGTAGTCGATGTGCGCGTCATCCGTCGACGCGATGCCGCAGGAGTGTCCCTTGCCGCCGATGTCGTAGAGGCGCTTGGCGAGCTCGACGCCGTCCTCGAAGCTGCCGACGTAGGCGTGCACGGCCATCAGGGTCGTGAGCTTCTCCTTGCAGAACTGGCGGTCCTCGCCGATGCCGTCGCCCTCCACGAGGATGAACCTACGGTCCTCGGGGATCTCGAAGCCGGCCGCCGCGGCGAGCGCTTGCGGCGAGACCGCGACGGTGTCGGGCAGGCGGTGCCCCTCCTCGTCCCACATGACGGACTGGAGCGCGGTGCGCTGGTCGGATGTCGCGAGGTACCCGCCCTCGGACTGGAGGGCGTCCAGCATCTCCCGGTACCGGGAAGCCGGCACGAGCACGTTGCCGTCGGCGGAGCAGCCCGAGCCGAAGTCCGAGGTCTTGGAGAGCATGCAGTTCCGCGCCGTCTCCTGGAGGTCCGCCGTCTCGTCGACGAATTCGGTCGCATTGCCGGCGCCGACGCCGTAGGCGGGCGTCCCGGAGCTGTACGCGGCCCTGACGAGCCCCTGGCCGCCCGTGGCGATCACGAGGTCCGCGCGGCGCATGATCTCCTGGCTCGCCGTCAGGCTCGGGAGGGTGATGCACTGCAGGATGTCGGCCGGGGCGCCCTCGGCCTCCAGGGCCTCTCGCATGAGCCGGACGGTCTCGAGCGTCGTGTCCTTCGAGCGCGGATGCGGCGAGAACACGACGACGTCGCGGGCCTTGATCGCGTAGATCGCGTTGCCGGCGGGCGTGAGGTCGGGATTCGTGGTCGGGACGACGCATCCGATGATCCCGACGGGCTTGCCGTACTTGACGAGCCCCTTCTCGACGTCCTCCTCGATGATGCCGACCGAGGGGCTCCGCAGGGCATCCCGGAGCACGCCCCGGATCTTCATGCGCTTGTTCATGCGGCTGTCGAAGTCGCCCAGGCCGGACTCCTCGATGCCCATGCCGACCAGCCGGTGGAACGCGGAGCGGTTGGCGACGGCCCACGCGACCGCCCGGATCAGGCGGTCGACCCGGTCCTGGTCGTACGTCTCGATGATCGCGAGCGCCGCCCGGGCGCGGGCGAACACCTCGTCGAGTTCCTGCTCCTGTTCAGGCGACAGGGATCTGGGTGTTGAAGCGGCCATGACAACTCCGTCCATGGGCATTGGTGCCGACTGCCGCATGCTATTCACGCGCCGCACCCGTCGACAAAGCGTGTCCCACTGGGCAGAAATGGGTCGCGGGCGGGGGCGCCGAAATCGCCGTGCGGCGCTCGGCGCGGCATCCGCCGGTGCGAGTTGGTCCACTCGATGAGCCGCGCGGTTGCCCGGCCCTGCCCCCGGAGTTAGCGTCCGAACAGTCGGCAGGGTGCCTCGATCCCCGGATCGGGGCCGGGCCGGCTCCCCCGGGCGACGGAGGGCGCGAGTCCGTCCGTCGCCGGATCAACGACGATCAAGGAGTCAAGGGATGCGCACACGACTGACCACGAGGTTGGGCATCGCGGGGATCGGGGCGCTGATCGCGCTCACGATCACCGCCTCGCCCGCCACCGCGCTGGTGAGACCGGCCGAGCCGGTCCCGCCGGTCGGCCTCACGGGCCTCGACCCGACCGGGGCGGACATGCCCACGGTGGGCGGCAACCTGGGGAACCAGCACTACTCGGGCCTGACCGACATCACGAAGCGGAACCTCAAGAAGCTCGCGCCCGCCTGGCGCACGCACGTGTCCGCGGTCGCGCCGGCATCCGACGACACCGGACAGCAGACGACCCCCATCGTCGTGGACGGCGTGATCTACCTCGACACGCCGAGCGGCGGCGTCATCGCCGTCGACGGCGCGACGGGCGACGCCATCTGGAAGTGGGAGAACAGCGTCTTCGGCATGTCGGGCACGCGCCGCGGCGTCTCCGCGGGCGACGGGAAGATCTTCACGCTCGCCGGAGGCAACCGCGTCGTCGCCCTCGACGCCGCCACCGGGGCGGAGGTCTGGGCCGTGGAGCCCACCGGTCCCGCCGGCGAGGACCTCGGACGGGTCGGCAAGGTCGCGACCGTCTACGCCGACGGGGTCGTCTACGCCCATGCGGCGGACGGCGATCGCGGCGCGGTGGTCGCGCTGGACGCGGCCGACGGGTCCTACCTGTGGCACTTCTTCGGCGGGCCGAAGCGGGGCCAGGAGTTCACGGGCGTGGACGGCGTCACGTTCGATGCGTCCGCCACCTGGGGACCGGTGCTGCCCGACGGCACCGACTGCTCCGAGGAGGGCGGCGCCACCTCGTGGATGCACGGCGCGGTGGATCCCGAACTCGGCATGTACCTCATGACCTTCGGCAACGCGCGCAGCTGCACCTCCTCGCAGAACGGGTCGCTCCGACCGGGCGACAACCTCTTCTCGAGCACGATGGTCGCCGTGGACGCCGCGACCGGCGAGTACAAGTGGCACTACCAGTCGATCCGCCACGACGTCTGGGACATGGACAACGTGCACCCGCCGACCCTCGCCGACATCGAGGTCGGCGGCGAGGAGCGGAAGGTCGTCTTCTACGGCAGCAAGTCGGGACACCAGTTCGTGCTCGATCGCACGAACGGCGAACCGGTGCTGCCCGTGATCGACAAGCCGATGATCACCGACTCGCGCCAGAACCACGCGGCGACCCAGCCGTTCCCGACCAGCCGGCTCCTGCCGGAATGCCTCGTCTGGGAGAAGCTCGACCCCGAGAACATCCCCGGGGACCCGTGGCGCGGGGTACCCAACTACAACGGGTACCAGCCGGACGCCGAGGGCAACCTCGTCTTCAACCCCGACAGCTACGTCGCGGCCGACGAGCCGTTCCTCACGTATCCCGAGGGGCATCCGTCGGGTCATCGCGAGGGCTGCATGTACGACCCGCAGTGGGACCTGCCGATCCTCTCGACCACCAGCCAGAACGGCGGCGGCGACTGGTCGAACCACGCGTACAGCCACAGCACGAACCTCGTGTACTTCCCGTACGGCGCCAACCCGGTGGCCCACTACAACGGGGCGTCGGCGAACGGCCTGCGCGCCATCGGGCAGTACCAGACGGGCGGGATCCTCGCCTACGACGCGTCGACCGGCGAGGTCGCCTGGCGGAACCACCTCGGCACCGACATGTCGCACGGCCAGGGACCGCTCGCGACCGCATCCGACCTGCTCTTCGTCGGACAGATCGACGGCGAGCTGCTCGCGATGGATGCCGCGGACGGCGAGGTGCTCTGGAACTTCCAGACGGGCTCGGGCATCGCGTCCGCGCCGATCACCTACGAGGTCGACGGCGAGCAGTACGTCGCCGTGTTCGCCGCGGGATCGACGAACCCGTACGGCGCATCCGTCACGCAGGGCGACTCGCTCTGGGCGTTCAAGCTCGGCGGAACGTACACGACCGAGTCGGGAAGCCCGGAGGGGCCGGACACGGCACCGCTGACCATCCGCCGCCCGGTGGGCGGCGCTCCGGTGGCCGGTGAGACGGTCGGCAACACCGTGCTCCTCGCCCGTTCCAGCCGCACCGACGACACGGCGGCGGCACGCGACAGCGTGTCCACGAACGGGATGCAGCCCACGCACCTGCGGGTGCCGGTGGGCACGACGGTGACCTTCCGGAACCCCGGGGCCGAGACGTTCCCCAACTTCCCGAACGTGAAGGCGCACTGCGCGACGCAGTTCTTCGAGGGCGAGTTCGACGTCGAACTGCAGCCGGGCGAGACGTACGAGCACACCTTCGACCGGGCGGGCGAGTACTTCTTCAACGACTGCACGGACCCGCGCCCCACGGGCAAGATCGAGGTGGTCCTCGAACCGACGGAGGTCGCGGATGCGCTGACCTTCTCGCCGAGCCGGCTGCAGCTCGGCGACGGCGGCGGATGGCTCAGCCGCCTCGACCAGAAGGTGACGGCCAGGTTCGAGGTTCCCGCCGGCTACGAGTTCGAGGGCGGAGCGCAGCTCATCACGCCGCTCTCGACGAACCCCGTCGAGGTCGCCGACGTCCGGACCACCGGCTCGTGGGTGACGAAGGCGACCAAGCGCTCGTGGTTGATCCTCCGCATCGACAAGGCCGACCTCGACCACAACGTGCCGGAGGGGGCGACGTCGCTGCGGTTCGAGGCGAACTTCCTGCACGAGGGCGTCCAGAAGCGGCTCACCGCCACGGCGGACGTGACCGTGGTCAAGTAGTCGATCCCGGCGCTCGGTCGATCCGCCCCCGTCCTCACGGACGGGGGCGGATCGGTCTGTGCGGGAGATGTCCCATTCGGCGAGACTCGACTTTGCACGTCCCGGATCGCAGACCAGAGTCGCAGGGGCAGCGATGTGCGCGAGCACGCCGGCCCCGCATCAACAGAGAGGTTGACCATGCATCCTGACACCGTGGCGGTGACGCCATGACCGACGAGGGCCGAGGGCCGGAGCCCGGGCAGGACGGGCCGGAGGACGCCGGCGAGCCCGAGCGCGCACCGCGCAAGGCGACGGAGGCGGCGCTGGGCGAGTCCATCTTCCCGCACACCGACACCTTCTACTCCGGGCCGGAGCTGAACCGCGGCGTCCCCGCGGACCCCGCGTTCATCCGCGTCCTCTCCAGGATCGAGATCGCGCTCGGCGTCGCGCTGTTCGCGCTCATCGTCTTCGGCACGATGTACCAGGTGCTCGGCCGCTACTTCCCGTCGGTGGGCTGGGTCGGCGCGGGCGAGGTCGCCCTGATGTCGATGATCGCCATGACCTTCATCACGACCGGCTACCTCGTCGGCCGCAACGGCCACATCGTGCTCGAGATCTTCGACGAGATGCTCGCGGGCACCCGGCTCTTCGTCGCCCTGCGGGTCATCTCGGCGGTCATCATGGTCGCGACGAGCCTGGCGCTCGCCTACGAGGCCTTCGTGAAGATCGAGACAGAGTGGGGCCGGCTCAGCGCCGCGATGCACCTGCCGGTGGGGGTGCTGTACCTGTTCGCCCTCGTCGGCTTCCTGTCGGCGGCGATCCACTCCGGCTTCAAGATCCCGTACGCGAACCGCCCGGAGCGCAAGCTCGACATCGGCGAGATGGAAGGCTGACTCCTTGGACCTGTGGCTCTACCTCCTGCTGTTCGTCGTCTTCCTCCTGCTGCGCGTGCCCGTCGCCTTCGCGATGATCGCGTCGAGCATGCTGTACTTCTACAGCCAGGGCCTCTCGGCGGGCTACGCGATCTCCTCCATCGTGAACGGCATCAACAGCTTCCCGCTGCTCGCCGTGCCGCTGTTCATCTTCGTCGGCACGGTCGCCAACCAGCTCGGCATCGCGACGCGGCTCTACGACCTCGCGCGGGCCGCCCTGCCGCGCCTCCGGGGCAACCTCGCCTACGTCAACCTCGGCACCGCGATCGGGTTCTCCTGGATCAGCGGATCGGCGCTCGCCGACGCCGCCTCGACGAGCAAGGTGCAGATCCCGCAGATGCTGAAGGCCGGCTACCCGTACGGGTTCTCGGCGGGCCTCACGGCCTCCGGGTCGCTCATGAGCACCGTCATGCCGCCGAGCATCCCGGCCGTCCTCTTCGCGGCGACCGCCTCGATCTCGACCGGTGCCCTCTTCGCCGGCTCGATCATCCCGGCCATGCTCATGGCGCTCGGGCTCGCCGCCTACGTCTTCTTCTGGGTGCGACGCCACCCCGACGTCGCGAAACGCCAGCCGTTCGTCGGGTCGATGCTCGGCAAGGCGGCCGTGCGCGTGATCGGCCCGGCGATGCTGCCGGTCATCATCCTCGGCGGCATCTTCAGCGGACTGTTCACCCCCACCGAGAGCGCGGGCATCGCCGCGGTGTACATGCTCATCCTCGGTGCGATCTACCGCACGCTCACGTGGCGGGTGTTCTGGAACGCCGCCAAGGAGACGGTCGTCATCTCCGCCGGGATCCTGCTGATCCTCGGCGCGTCCAACCTCATGGGCCAGGTGCTCGCCCGCGAGCAGGTCTCCCGTTCGTTGGGCGAGTGGCTGACCGGGTTCACCGACAACCCGATCGTGTTCCTGCTGATGCTGAACGTGCTGCTGATCCTGCTCGGCATCCCCCTCGAGGCGCCGCCGGTGATCCTCGTGCTCGTGCCGATCCTCATGCCGATCATCGGCCAGTTCGGGATCGACCCGGTGCAACTCGGCGTCATCATGATCCTGAACCTCATGATCGGGTCGCTGACACCACCCGTCGGAGCGGTGCTGTTCGTCGTGGGCTCGATCACCAGGCGACCGATGGGCGAGCTGTTCCGCGGCGTCCTTCCGTTCCTGATCCCGCTCGGGGTCGTCCTGCTCCTGCTCACGCTGTTCCCGGTGATCGTCACGAGCCTGCCGACCCTGCTCGGCCTGATGTAGCCATGCCGGCTCCGAGGTGCGCGCGAACCGCAGCGGGCATCTCGGAGCACGGCCGACCGGCTCGGAGAGGAACATGATGGCGCGCCGGCTCTTCGTCCTGAACGGCTCGAATCTCAACATGCTGGGGGCCCGGCAACCCGAGGTCTACGGCCGGGCGACGCTCGAGGACGTCCGTGCGGACTGCGAGCGCGTGGCGACGGAACTCGGCTTCGAGCTCTTCTTCGCGCAGTCCAACGCCGAGCACGAACTCGTCGAATGGGTCCACGACGCCTTCCGGGAGGACGCGGTCGTCGTGATCAACCCGGCCGGCTTCAGCTTCCGGTCCGTGCCCCTGCTGGATGCCCTCAGGATGCTCGGCTCCGCGGTGGTCGAGGTGCACATCACGAACATCCATGCCAGGGATGCCGTCTACCAGCGTTCGCTCATCTCGTCGGTCGCGCGCGTGGTGATCGCCGGTGCCGGCGTGTACGGCTACGAGCTGGGCATCCGCGCCGCACACCGCCTGGCCTCGGAGGGGTCCGCCTGACCGGTGCGGCGTCGACGGTCAGCCGTGCGCGATCGCGTCGGCGACCCTCGCCCCGAACACGAGGGCCTTCGTGAGCGCCGTCCCCGTCATGTACGAGGCACCGTGGAAGCCGCCGACGACCTCGCCCGCGGCGTACAGCCCGTCGATGCGGCTCCCGTCGACGCGCTTGACCGATCCGTCGGGAGCCACGCTCAGTCCTCCGTAGGTGGAGGTCATCGCGCTCACGGCGGCGTACGCGAAGAACGGTGCGCTCGCCACGGGGACCAGGCTCCCGGTCCCGTTCACGAGGCCGAGCCGGCCGAACGCGTCGTCGCGTCGCCCCGCCACGGATTCGTTGTACTCGGCGACCGTGCGGGCCAACCGCTCCGCCGGGACGCCGAGCTCACGGGCGAGGTCGCGGATGGTCGGCGCGCTCACGAGGTGTCCGAGCTCCTCGAGCCGCTCCATGTCGGAGAGCGGGACGCCCGGCCTCGATCGTGCGCGCACGACGGAGTCGAAGACCTGGAAGGCCGTTCCGCCCGGCTGGCCAAGGACCGCCGAGCCGAGCACCTTGTACGACGCGGACTCATCCGCGAAGCGCTCGCCGCGCTCGTTCACGAGGATCGCACCGAGGTAGTTGGCCGTCAGCAGTTCATGCTCGTCGTCCGTCGTCTCGGGATGCTGGCCGTACGTCGCGGCGACGTGCCCGATGTCGGCCAGCCCGGCTCCGAGCCGCCACGCCATGCGAAGGCCGTCACCCGTGTTGCCGACCCCGCCGTACGGCATCGCGGCCGCCTGACCCGGCACGAAGAGCTCGATCAGTTCCCGCGAGCGCGAGAATCCGCCGGTGGCGAGGACCACGCCCGAGCTCCCGATGAGGTCGCCGCGCTCGGAGGAGACGCCGACCACCCGGGCGCCCTCGGTGACCAGTCCCCCGGCCGCGAGTCCCGGGAGGAGGACGGCACCCGCCGAGACCGCCTCGTGCTGGAGATGGGCGAGCAGGGCGTCGATCCGGATCAGGTGCGCACGGGCGCGCGTCATCCCGGCGCTGACCTTGAGCTCGCCGGTCCACGCGTCGGCTCGATCGATCGCCGCGATGGCGCCCGCCTGGCCTTCCACGAGCGCTCGCAGCAGTGCAGGGTCGGCGACGCCACCGCCGCTCTCGACCATGTCCGCGAGGAAGCGCTCGTCGGAGTCCTCGACGCCGGCTCGACGCTGGAGCGCGGTGCCCGACAGGGCGAACCATCCGCCGCTCATCGCGGAACTCCCCCCGAGCCGGCCGCATTTCTCCACGAGGGCGACGCTCCGGCCGTGCGCGGCGAGACGCTGCGCCGCGGCCAGTCCCGCGAGTCCCCCGCCGACGACGACCGCGTCGAATTCGCGGCGCGCGAGCCTCGTCATCGCCGCCCCTGGCCGTCCGCCGGACCCTCGGTCGCGCGCGCGTCGATGGCCGCACGGAACTGCGCGACGTCCACCGTCGCACCCGTGCGCGCGGCGAGCGCCGCCGCCTCGACGAGCGCGAGCGTCCGCGAGGCGTCCTCCGCCGTGACGAGGGGTCGAGTCACGCCGCGCGCGACGTCGATGAAATGGGCCAGCTGCGCCTGGAACGAGCCGCGCGGGGCGACGGGGAGATAGGTGCGCGACAACGGGGAGTGCCAGTCCGCCGGGACCGCGGGATCGTAGGCGTACCTCGCGAGGTTCGGCACCGACAGCGCACCCTGCGTGCCGACGACCCGGTACGCCACCCCGTCCGGGAGGTACGGGAAGGCGAGGGTCTCCTCCGTGGCCTGGTCCCAGCCCCAGGGCGAGACTCCGGCATCCGAGGCGAGCAGGCTCCCCACCGCGCCCGACTCGAACCGCAGGCTCAGGGACACCGTGTCCTCGACCTCCAGGCCGCGAGCGTGGGAGCTGGTCATCGCCTGCACCTCGGCGACCTCGCCGCAGAGGTGGCGCAGGAGGTCGAGGTCGTGGACGACGTTGATCAGCAGCACCCCGGCGCCGGGTCGACGATGCCAGGACGTCTCGGCGAAGTACGCGTCGTCCTTGCGCGCCGACCAGATCCCGCCGACGGCGACGACCGAGCCGAGCTCTCCCTCCTGGATCGCGGCGCGAGCTCGCGCCACGGCGGGATGGTGTCGTCGATGGTGCCCGACCAGGAGCCGTCCATCGAGGCGGGCGACCGCGGCGACGAGGCGGCGGGACTCGGCGTACGCCATCGCGACCGGCTTCTCGACGAGGACCGCGACGCCGGCCTCGAGGCAGTCGAGCGCGGTATCGACGTGGAGCGCGTTCGGGTTGGCGATGACGACCGCGTCGAGGTCCTCGGCCGCGAGCATCGAGCCGGCGTCCTCGTAGCCCGGCAGGCCGCGCCCCGCTTCCGGGGCGGGCACCGGGTCGGCGACCGCTGCGAGCGTCGCCCCCGGAGCGGCCCGGATGAACTCGAGGTGCTGCCGGCCCATGAAGCCCGTTCCGACGACGCCGATGCGGATCGGGGGTGGTTCGTGCTCGGTCACGGGACCTCCCTGCGTCAACGACGTCGAGCCGGTGCGAAGACCCGAGCGTATGGCAGGATGAACCGACCCGCGGGGGTCGTTCCACTCAGCGGTGAGGGCATCTCCCGGCGGCCCCGACCGCATGTTCCACTCGACGGGACATCGCTTTGCGAACCGTTCGAAGTCCGTCAGAGTCGGCACTGCCACCGGGCCGCAACGTGACAGCGTGGTCGACGAGGATCTCGCCCAGTGCGGAGTCGAGTCGATCCGGACGTCGCGCGTCGGCCATCGAATCTCACGTCAGACCTTGCACGAAGACGTGCGGAGAACAAGAGGAGAGTCCCATGGGCACAGCCCGATCGACGCGCCGAGGCATCATCGCCGCGTCGGTGTTCGCAGCAACCACCCTCGTCGTCACCGGCTGCGCCGGAGGCGGCTCCGGCCCCGACGAGACGGGCGACGCGGCCGGTTCGGAGAACACGCCGGTCACCCTCACCGTGGCGACGAGCCAGAACGAGCAGACGCCGAACTACTACTGCGGCGTCGAACTCCTGAAGGAGCGGCTCGAGGAGGCCGACATCGGCCTGACCGTCGACCTCTACCCGGCGAGCCAGCTCGGACCCGACGCCGACCGCTTCCCACAGGTCCAGGCGGGCGACATCGACATCGACCTGCAGGGCGCCTCCGCGCTCAGCGCGACGTACGAGCCCATCGGCGTCGTCGATGCCGCCTACGCGTTCGACGACGTGGACCACGCCTTCCAGTGGATCGACGAGAGCTCGGAGGAGTTGTTCACGGGCTTCCACGAGGCCACCGGCGTCAACATCGTCGACGGATGGTTCTTCGGCAACCGCACGTTCACGACCAAGGACGTCGAGGTGCGCAGCCCCGACGACCTGGCCGGCGTGCCGATCCGGTTCCCGAACTCGCCGATCTTCCTCGCGAACGCCGAGGCGCTCGGCGTGACGAACCCCGTCTCGGTCGCCGTCGAGGAGGTGTACACCGCACTGCAGCAGGGCATCGCGGTCGGCCAGGAGAACCCCATCGTCGCGACGCGCTCGTCGAGCTACGACGAGGTGCTCAACACCGCGATCCTCAACGACCACAACGTCGGCATCCACTGGATCATCGTCAGCGACAAGACGTACGAGAAGCTGAGCGAGGAGCAGACGGCGCTGCTCGAGGAGACCATCCACGAGATCCGGCCCGAGAACGCGGACTGCGTGGAGGAGGAGACGGAGAAGATCCTCGACGAGTATCGCGCGAACGACGCCTTCACGGTCGTCGAGCAGGACGACATCGACATGGATGCCTTCCGAAGCAAGGCCGAGGAGTACTTCGAGGGCTACTTCACCGGTGAGAACCTCGAGGCCTACCAGGCCATCCGGGAGACAGCCGGCTGAGCTCGGCGCCACGGCGAACGGGGCGGGTGCGCATGCGCACCCGCCCCGTTCGCCGTTCGCCGTTCCGGCCCGTGGACCGCTCGCACGTCCGCGGCATCCGTCGCCCCGTCGTCAGTCGGTGCGCGAGGCCTCGATGCGGCGACCGAGCGTGATCCCGGCCGCACGCACGGCCGAGGCCATCCGCTCGGGCACCACCGATGCGGCCGACCCGGCCACGGAGATCGCGGCGATGGGCACGCCGCCCGGTCCGAGGACCGGGCTCGCCACGCAGGCGCGGCCGAGGACGCACTCCTCCTTCTCGGTGGCCACGCCGAGCCGGCGGATGCCGGTCAACTCGCGCCGGAACTCCGACGCGTCGGAGATCGTCCACCGGGTCCGCGGGTGCAGGCCGCCCTCGATGACGCGCTCGACCGCCGCCGGAGGCGAGAATGCGAGGATCGCCTTCCCGAGCGCCGTCGCATACGCGGGAAGGCGGCCGCCCACCCGCGCCGAAGGCGCCTCGGCGGGATCGGCGCGGACCGTCATCAGGAAGACGACGTCCGGTCCCTCGAGCACGGCCAGGTTCACGGCCCGGCCGGTCACCTCGCGCAGCTCGGTCATGACGGGGAGGGCGAGGTGGCGCAGCCGTCGCGGCTCCTCGACGGTGATGGCCAGCTCGAAGAGCCGGACCCCCAGGGTGAACTTGTCACCGTCGCGCTCGAGGAATCGCTGGCCGACCAGGTCGGCCGCGATCCTCGAGACGGTGGACTTCGGCAGGTTCGCGCGCCGGGCGAGTTCGGAGACGCCGAGGCCCTCGTCGTCCTCGCCGAACGCGTCGAAGACGGCCGTCACGCGGTCGAGCACGCTGACCGAATCGGTCCAGTCCGCGGTACGCATGGTCAGGCTGCCGTCAGTCGGCGGCCGACGGTCGTGCCCGCGGCACGGACCAGGGGTGCCACGCGGTTCGGGTCCATCGCTCCGCTCGGGCCGGCGATCGAGATCGCCCCGAGGACCACCCGGCCTCCCGACAGGACGGGACTCGCGACGGCGAGGATCCCGGGGTAGGAGACCTCCAGGTCCATCGCGACGACCGAGGCGCGGACGTGCGTGAGCTCGTTCCGGAAGTGGTCGGCGTCGTCCTCGACGAGCGGCGCGCTCACCCGGTCGACGATGCCCTGATCGGCGCAGAACGCGAGGTAGGCCTTGCCGCTGGCGGTGGTCAGGGCCGGCGAGTGCATGCCGGCGCGCGTCGGGAGCATCGGGAGGCGCCCACCGGCGGCGGCGATCGACACCATGTCGGTCCCCTGCTGCACCCAGAGGCCGATGCGTTCGCCGGTGACCTCGCTCAGCTGCCGGATCACGGGTGCGGCGGCGGCGAGCAGCCGGCGCGGCAGGCTCGCGCGCGCACCGAGTTCGAAGAGGCGGAGGCCGAGCCGGACGCCGTCGTCGACGCGCTCGAGGTAGCGCTGGGCGGTCAGTTCCGCCACCAGGCGCGAGACGGTCGACTTCGGCAGCCCCGTGCGCAGCGCGAGGTCGGTGATCGAGATCGGGCCCGCGGAGTCCTTCACGGCGTCGAGGATCGCGATGATCCGATCGAGCACGGCGACCGGGGCGACCGGGGCGGTGGGCCCGGCGGGACTGCTGTTCCATTCGGCGAGACTCGTCATCGAATTTCCCCTCTCAGCGGCTTGAATCGTCGTCGATCGCGCTTCGCGTTCGAACGTACTAGTTAGTACACACAGATGCAATGCTGTTTCGAGAGTCACGCGGGCCGGGCACCGGATGCCGCAGAAGGGCGCCATGCGCACATCGATCGCCACGGTCTGCCTGAGCGGCACGCTCGACCAGAAGCTCGTCGCCGCGCGCGCGGCGGGCTTCGACGGCGTCGAGGTCTTCGAACCGGATCTCATCGCCTCTCCCCTGTCGCCCGAGGCCGTCCGGGCGCGAGCCGAGGAGCTCGGGCTGTCCCTCGACCTGTACCAGCCGTTCCGGGACTTCGAGGGCGTCGGCCAGGAGCTGCTCGACCGGAACCTCCGCCGTGCCGCGGCGAAGTTCGCCCTCATGCATCGTCTCGGCATCCGGACCATGCTGCTGTGCAGCAACGTCGCGACGGCGACGAGCGGCGACGAGCACCTCGCGGCGGGCCAGCTGCGCCAGCTCGGGGACCTGGCCGAGCGCTTCGACGTCCGCGTCGCGTACGAGGCCCTTGCCTGGGGCACCTTCGTCGACAGCTTCGACGCCGCCGCCCGCATCGTGGGCCTCGCCGCGCACCCGCGGGTCGGCCTGTGCCTGGACAGCTTCCACATCCTCTCGAAGGGGCACGATCCCGCGGGGATCGAGGACATCCCGGCCGACCGGATCTTCTTCGTCCAGATGGCGGACGCCCCGCTCCTCTCGATGGACGCGCTCTCGTGGAGCCGTCACCACCGACTCTTCCCCGGCGAAGGCGACTTCGACCTCGGCGGCTTCATGGGGCACCTCGTCCGAACCGGCTACGACGGCCCCGTCTCGCTCGAGATCTTCAACGACACGTTCCGGCAGGCGGACCCGTTCGCCACGGCGGTCCACGCCCGGCGCTCCCTCCGCTGGCTCGAGCACGAGACGGCCGTGGCGACCCGCCGGGCCCGCCGGGGCTCGGACGAGGGCGCGGGCTCAACCTCGGAGGCGGCCGCGGTCCCCGACGAGGGCGCAGGAGCGCACCGCGTTCGCATGGCGACGACCCTCCTCCCCGCCGTGTCGCCACCCGCCGAGGTGACCTACGTCGAGCTGCGAACCGGCGACCTCCGCGAACTGCGGCACCTGCTCCGGCAGCTCGGCTTCCGCGCGCACGGAGCGCACCGGAGCAAGGACGTCGAGCTGTGGTCGCAGGGCGCCGCACGGATCGTCCTCGGCGCGCCCGAGGCGGAGCAGGACCAGCCGACCGTCGCCGGCATCGGCCTCTCCGTCCAGGATCCGGCCGCCGGTGCCGACCGCGCTCGAGGCCTCTACGCGCCCGCCGTCCCCCGGGAGGAGGCGAGCGGCGAGGAGCCCCTCCTCGGCGTTCGGGCACCCGACGGCTCCGAGGTGTTCTTCGGTGCCGTGCGCGGAGCCGAACCGCAGTGGGTGCGCGAGTTCGGCCGGCCTGACGACGGAGACCCGCCGTCGATCGAGCGCGTCGACCACGTCAACCTCGCCCAGCCCTGGGAGCACTTCGACGCCGCGGTGCTCTTCTTCCACGCGGTCCTCGACCTGCGCACGGAGCCGACGACCGAGGTGGCCGCACCGGTGGGGCTCATCCGCAGCCAGGTCCTCCGGAGCAGCGACGGGGTCCTCCGGGTCGCGCTCAACCTCGTGCCCTCGGGTGCGAGTGCGGACGCGATCCTCCCCCAGCACGTCGCCTTCGCGACATCCGACGCCCTGTCCCTCGCACGAGCCGCGCGCGGCCGGGGCTTCGAACCCCTCGACATCCCGGACAACCACTACGACGACCTGCAGGCGCGCCACGAGCTGGAGCCGGGCCTCCTCGAGCAACTGAGGGAGCTGAACGTCATGTACGACCGGGATGGGGTCGGGGAGTTCCTCCACTTCTACACGCATCCGGTCGGAACCGTCTTCCTCGAGGTGGTCGAGCGGCGTGGCGGCTACGCGGGCTACGGTGCGCCGAACGCGCCCGTTCGGCTGGCGTCCCAGTACCGGCACCGTCATGCCGTCCGACAGGTCGGCCTCGCGAACCCGGTCGCCTCGTGACCGGCGGGACTCCCATCGACGCCCCCGCCCACGGCCCCGGCCCCGGCCGCGGCGAGGGCGGCTACCTCGTCGGCCTGATCGGCGAGGGCATCACCGCGTCCCTCACACCGGCCATGCACGAGGCCGAGGCGCGGGAACTGGGCCTGCCGTACGAGTACCGCATCCTCGACCTCATCGAGCTCGGCCGGCCGGCGACCGATGTGGGCGCGCTCCTCGAGGACGCCGCATCCGCCGGCTTCCACGCGATGAACATCACCCACCCGTGCAAGCAGCTCGTGCTCGACCTCGTCGACGAGCTCGACGCGGATGCCGCGCGCCTCGGCGCCGTGAACCTCGTGCTGTTCGACGGCGACCGCATGGTCGGGTACAACACCGACTGGATGGGGTACCGCGACGGCCTCACGACGGGACTGCCCGGCGCCTCGTTCGAGCGTGTCGTGCAGATCGGATGCGGCGGGGCCGGCGCGGCGACCGCCTACGCCCTCCTCGTGAAGGGAGCCGAACGACTCGACCTGTCGGACGTGGACGGGGCCCGGGCCGAGGAGCTCGCCGCCCGCATGCGGGCCCACTTCCGGGAACAGGCGATCACGGCGGTCGCGCCCGACGAGCTGCCGGAGGCCATCCGGCGGACGAACGGCGTCGTGCACGCGACCCCGCTCGGGATGGCGCACCATCCGGGCATCGCCTTCGACGTCGGGCTGCTGCGCGATGGCGCCTGGGTCTCGGACGTCGTCTACCGGCCACTCGAGACCGAGCTCGTCCGGCGCGCGGCCGAACGGGGGCACGCCGTGCTCGACGGCGGGCCGATGGCCGTCGGGCAGGCATGCGCTAGTCTCCGAATCATCACGGGCTCGACGCCCGATCGTGAGCGGATGGAGCGGCACTTCCGTGCCCTCATCCGCGACGAGGGACCGTCCGGCGCTGGAGGGAGTTCGCAATGACCGATCGGCTGGCCGAGGTGCGCGACACCGGGATGACCGAGCGCGCGATCCGCACGCAGGGAGACATCCTCGAGGTCGCGACCGCGGAGTTCGCCGCGAACGGCTACGCCGGTGCGCGCGTAGACGAGATCGCCGCGCGCACCCGCACGACGAAGCGCATGATCTACTACTACTTCGGCTCGAAGGAGGGCCTCTACCTCGCGGTCCTCGAGCGCGTGTACGCGCAGATCCGCCGCGTCGAACGCGGCATCCAGATCGATGAGCTCGCACCCGACGAGGCGCTCCGGAAGCTCGCCGAGGCGACCTTCGACCACCACACGACCCACGAGGCGTTCATCCAGCTCGTGAGCATCGAGAACATCCATCGCGCGGAGCACCTCCGCCAGTCCGAGACCATCATGCGCGAGAACGTCACGGCCATCACCCTCCTGGAGCAGGTCATCGCGCGGGGCGTCGAGGCCGGCATCTTCCGCGACGACGTCGACGCGCTCGACGTGCACATGGTGATCAGCGCGTACGCGTGCTTCCACGTCGCCAACCGGCACACGTTCGCGGCCATCTTCGACCGGGACATGCTGGACCCCGCGCTGCAGGACTCCCACCGCCGGCTCATCGGCGACATGGTCATCGCGACGATGACGGATCGTCGGCGCACCGCCCGCTGACCCGCGTCAGGCCGGCCCGGGGCGCCCCGGCCCGAGGCGGCGCGTGAGCGCCAGCGCCGCGGCACGCAGGTCGGGTGCGACCCGCTCCGCGTCGAGCCCCTCCGTGCATCCCGAGACCGAGATCGCGCCCATGAGCCGGCCCGCGGGCGCGAACACCGCCGTCGCCACGCAGGAGAGGGTCCCGGCGAACTCGCCGGCCTCCGTGGCGAGTCGCCCGCGCCGGATCTCGTCGAGCTGACGCGTCAGCACGACCGGATCGGTGATCGTGCGCGCCGTCCACGTCTCGAGACCGTGGGAGAGGACCGCCTCCACCTCCGCCGCCGGCGCGTGCCCGAGGACGGCCTTGCCGAGCGCGGTGGCGTGGATCGGCAGCCTCCCGCCGGTGCGGACGGCCGGGCGGGCCGCCGCACGTCCGCGCATGACGGCGATGCAGACCATCTCGCTCCGGTCGCGGATCGCGAGGTGCACGTTCTCGCCCGTCTTGGCGCGAAGGTCCGCCATCACCGGGAGCGCGACCCCCCTGAGCTCTCGCGGCTGCTCGGCGAGCTGCCCCAGCTCGAACAGGCGGAGCCCGAGGTGGATGCGCTTCCCGTCCCGTTCGAGGTAGCCCTGGCGCACGAGGGTCGCGACCAGGCGGGAGACGGTGGACTTCGGGATGCCGGCGCGGAGCGCGAGCTCGGAGATGCCGAGCCCGTGGTCGTCCTGGTCGAAGGCCTCGAGGATGCAGGTCATGCGGTCGAGGACGCCGAGCGCGTCGTCGGCAGCGGAGTCGTGCATCATCAGGCCGTCTGCAGGGCGAGGCGGTGCGTCAGCACGAGGGCCGCGTGCCTGACCAGCGGCATCATCCGGTTCGCGTCCATGTCGCTCTCGGGCCCGGCCACGGAGATCGCGGCGACGGGCAGACGCTCGGGCGAGAGCACCGGGCTGGCGACGCCGACGACCCCGGGGAAGGTCTCGCAGCGGTCGATGGCGACCGCTTCGGCACGCACCGTCGCGAGCTCGCGCTCGAACGAGTGCCGGCGATCCGGCTCGAACCCGGTCAGCACGTCGCGGAGGACGGCCTCGTCCTCCGTGAACGCCAGGACCGCCTTTCCGAGCGCGGTCGTCGCCGAGGGCACCCTGACGCCCGCGCGGGAGGGTGCCGGTCGCAGCCGCCCGCGGACCGAGATCACCGAGATCATGTCCTGCCCCTCCTGGACGGCGACGTTCAGGTGCTCGCCGGTGGCGTTGAACAGCTCAGCGAGCACCGGCAGGGCCGCGACGCTGAGACGTCGCGGCGTGCTGGCACGGGCCCCCAGCTCGAAGAGCCGCAGGCCGATCACGACGCCGTGCTCGGTGCGGGCCAGGTATCGCTGGCGGACGAGATCCCCCACGAGCCGCGAGACCGTCGACTTCGGGATGCCGGTGGCCAGGGCCAACTGCGTGATCGTCGTCGAGCCATGCGACTCGCGCACGGTGTCGAGGATGGCGAGGATCCGGTCGAGCACCGACACCGGCTCGCCTGTGAGAGCGGATCGCATGAGTGCAGTATCCGTCCCCGTTCGGGGGGTGGCAAGCGTCAGCGGCATCCGCGTCGGGATCCTCCCACTCAGTGGGACGGGCATCGTCACCACCCCGCGCGAACGCACGGACGGGGCCCGGATCAGGCTGATCCGGACCCCGCTCCGACCGTGGTTGCGACGCCGACTCAGGTCGCGCAGAAGGGCTTGACGCCCATCGCGCTCTCCAGGCCCTCCATCACGTGCTGCTTGAAGAACTCGTCGCCCGGGAGCGGGGCGTCGGTCCAGGCCGCGACGTCGTGGCCGAGCGTCGTCAGCCACGAGCGGCCTCCGTCGTAGTACTGGCACCAGCTCACCGGATGCGATTCGCCGTGGCCCGCGGGGGTCGCCTCGCTCGTGGCCTGGTCGACCTCGAGCAGGACGTTGACGTAGCTCGGATACGGAACGAGGTTGTACCACTCGTCCTTGAAGGCCCACGTCTCGGGCATGAACGAGGTGGACACGTCGTCGTCGTTGATCCGTTCCACCGTGCCGGCGCGGTTGGGTCCGTGGTTGTAGAAGTTCGCCCCGCCGAGGAGGCCCTCGTAGTACGGCCAGTGGTACTCGGCGCCGAAGGCGTTGTGGATGCCCACGAAGCCTCCGCCACCGCGGATGTACTGCATCAGCGTGGTCTGGGCCGTGTCGTCGAGCGTGTCGCGGTTCGAGCCGAGGAACACGACCGCCTGGTAGTTGTTCAGGCGGCTGAAGCTCGCGAGGTCCTCGGTGTAGTCCACGGCGATGCCGCGTTCCTCGGCCCACGCCTTGAGGGCGAGTTGGGCGACGTTGTCGGCGTTCAGCGGCGGGTTGAGCCCCGGTGCCAGCGGCGTGCCGAGGTGGGCGTGCCGCGGGCCGGCGGTGCGGCTCCAGACGAAGATGCGCTTCTGCTCGCCCTCGACCCACCCGTTGCCCCACTCGTGGTAGCACTCGGGGTCGGTGCCCCGGCACACGCCGTAGTCCTTGATCTCGTCGAGGTAGATCTCCTCGGCCGTCACCTTCTGGCCGCCGTGGCCTCCGCCGTTGCCGTGGCCGTTGCCTCCGCCGTCGCCGCGGTCCAGGGCCACTCCGCCGAGCGCCATGCCGGCCCCGAGCGCCGCCGCGGCGACGAGCGCGGCTCCTGAGCGTATGAGGGATTTCATGTGATCTCCTTTGATCGTTCGTGCTCACCCCGGGTGCGCCGAGCGCGATCGGCCCGAAGTTGCTGCGAATCTAGGCGTCCTCCGAGTCCGGCGGCAAAGCCCGTCCCACCCAGTAAGCCGGTCTGCGCGCTCACATGGACACGGCTGACGTCATGCCCTTGACTGGAACCGGAGGCACCATGGAGGACGGACGACTGCTGGTCGTCTGCAAGGACGACAGCACCCTTCGCGTGCTCGACCTGCAGTCGGGCGAACCGGTCGGGACGGTACGTGCGTCGGGCGCCGCCCCGCACGAGGTCGTCGCGACCGACGACGGCCGGCTCGCCTACCTGCCCGTCTACAGCGACGCGCCCGTCGGGGCGCCGGGCACCGACGGCCGATGCGTCGACGTCATCGATCTCACGGGGTTCGAGCGCGTCGGCCGGATCCCGCTGGGATTCGCGAGCCGTCCGCACCAGCCCGGCCTGCTGCCCGACGGACGCCTCCTCGTCTCCACGGAGCTCAACGACTCGGTCGCCGTGATCGACCGCCCGACGGGCGCCGTCATCGCCCGCCTGCCGACGGGCCGTGCCGAGTCGCACACCTTCGCGATCAGTGCCGACGGCACCCGCCTCGTCACGGCGAACGTCGGCTCCGGGAGCGTCAGCGTCATCGACCTCGCGTCGCGGTCGCTCCTCGGCGTCGTCGAGGTCGCCGAGAAGGTCAACCGCATCTGCCTCGAACCGGGCGGGCGGTTCGCCTACACGGCCGACCAGGGCTCACCGCGCATCGCGGTCGTCGACACGCTCCTCCTCGATCGCGTGGACTGGATCGAGCTGCCCGCGATCGGCTTCGGCACGGCGGTGACGCGGGATGGCGCGCACCTCGTGGTCGCGCTGAGGGCCGCGTCGGAGATCGCGGTGCTCGACCTGGCATCGGCCGAGGTCGTGCACCGGATCCCGACGCCGGCCCACCCCCAGGCGATCGTGCTGCATCCCGACGGGGTCCGCGCGTACTCCGCCTGCCATCAGGACGCCTCCGTCGTGGAGGTCGACCTCAGGTCGGGCCGGCTGCTGCGCCGCATGCAGACCGGGCCGAACGCCGATGGCATCGCGTGGAGCCGAACCCCGCTGCCGGCCCGCGCGCGGTGACGGCTAGACCCGCTCGAACACCGCCGCGAGCGCCTGGCCGCCGCCGATGCACATGGTCTCGAGGGCGAGCCCGCCGTCGAGCGCGGGCAGTTCATGCGCGAGCGTGGCGAGCATCCTGATGCCGGTCGCCCCGATCGGGTGCCCGATCGAGATGCCGCTCCCCCTCGGGTTCAGGCGCGGATCCTCGGCGTCGACGCCCCAGTCCGCGAGGCAGGCGAGCACCTGCACGGCGAACGCCTCGTTGAGCTCGATCACGTCGAGGTCGCCGAAGCGGATGCCGGCGCGCGCGAGCGCGCGGTTCGCCGCGGGCACGGGCGCCACGCCGAAGCGCAGCGGGTCGTTGCCCGCGACCGCCCACGAGACGAGCCGGAGCGCAGGTTCGAGCCCGAGTTCCGCCGCCCTCTCGGGTGTCGTGACGATGCAGGCGGCGGCCGCGTCGTTCTGACCGCTCGCGTTGCCGGCGGTCACCGTGGCATTCGGGTCATCACGGCCCAGGATCGGGCGCAGTCCGGCCAGCGCCTCGAGCGTCGTATCGCCGCGCGGATGCTCGTCGCGGACGACGATCATGCTGCCCCGCCGCCCGTCGACCTCGACGGGCACGAGTTCCGCGTCGAAGGCCCCGGACTCCTGCGCCGCCACCGCGCGCCGGTGGGACCGGAGCGCGAGGGCGTCCTGCGCCTCGCGCGAGATGCCGTACTCGGCGCGCAGCAGCTCGGCCGAGCCGACGTTGCCGTCGGGCGTCGGGAAGCGCCGGCCGCCGACCGTCTCGCGTCCGCGGGCGAGTGCGTCGCGGAGCAGCAGCCCGGCGCCCGTCACGCCGCGCCGGCCCTCGACGGTGTAGAGCGGCGCGTTCGACATCGACTCGACGCCGAGCGCGATCACGACGTCGCCGACCCCCGTCTGCACCTCCATCGCCGCGTTCAGCACGGCCTGCAGGCCGGAGCCGCAGCGCCGGTCGAGCTGATATCCGGTCGTCTCGACGGGGAAGCCCGCGTCGAGGGCCGCGACCCGCCCGATGGCCGGCGCCTCCATCGTCGGGTAGCCCTGCGCGGCGATCACGCCGTCGATCGCGGTCACGTCGACCCCGGTGCGTGCCCGCAGTTCGCGCAGCACCGTCGTCGCCAGTTCGAGCGCCGACACGGAGGCGAGGACCCCGCCCAGGCGGCCGACCGGCGTGCGCAGGGGCGCGCAGACGACGACCTCGCGCAGCTCGGTCATCGGGCCGCGCTCGCCACGCCGAGGCCCTCGGCCACCGCGAACGGGGCGCCCGTGGCATCCGTCACCTGCTCGACCGTGACGCCGGGGGCGAGCTCGACGAGCAGGAACCCGTCGGCGGTGACGTCGAACACGGCGAGGTCGGTGATGACGCGGTCGACGCACGCCCTGCCGGTGAGGGGCAGCGTGCACTGCTCGACGAGCTTGGCGCTGCCGTCCTTCGCGACATGCTCCATGACGACGATGACGCGCTCGGCGCCGTTCACGAGGTCCATCGCCCCGCCCATGCCCTTGACCATCTTTCCGGGCACGGCCCAGTTCGCGATGTCCCCGGCCTGCGAGACCTGCATCGCACCGAGCACCGCGGTCGTGATGCGCCCGCCTCGGATCATGCCGAAGCTCGCAGCGGAGTCGAAGTAGGCGGCCCCGGGCAGCACCGTCACCGTCTCCTTGCCCGCGTTGATGAGCTTCGGGTCCGCCTCGCCCTCCCACGGGTAGGGGCCGACGCCGAGGATGCCGTTCTCGGAGTGCAGGACCACCTCGACCCCGTCGGGCAGGTGGTTGGGGATGAGCGTCGGCAACCCGATGCCGAGGTTTACGTAGGTGCCGTCCACGAGCTCGCGGGCGGCACGGGCGGCCATCTCGTCACGCGTGAGCGGCATCAGCGGGCCCCCTCGGTCTCGTCGGTGCCGCCGGCAGCGGTTCCGGATGCCGCGGGCGCGCCGGATGCCGCGGGCCTGGCCCGCACGGTGACCTTCTCGATCGGCAGCTCAGCCGCCTGCTCGGGGCTCAGCACGACCACGCGGTCGACGTAGATGCCGGGCAGGTGGATGTCGTCGGGACCCAGCACCCCCGGCTCGACGAGTTCGTCGACCTCGGCGATCGTGACCCGGCCCGCCATGCCGGCGAGCGGGTTGAAGTTGCGGGTCGACTTCTCGAACCGCAGGTTGCCGTGCCGGTCGCCGACCGCGGCGCGCACGAGCCCGTAGTCGGTGCTGATCGCCCGCTCGAGCACGTACTCCCTCGTGCGCCCGAACGCGTCGAAGGGGCGCAGCTCCTTCGGGTCGCTCGCGAGGGCGACCGATCCGTCCGCGGCGTAGCGCAGCGGCATCCCGCCCTCGGACACGGCGGTCCCGGCGCCCGTGGCCGTGTAGAACGCGGGGATGCCGACCCCGCCGGCCCTGAGCCGTTCGGCGAGGGTGCCCTGCGGGGTCAGCTCGACCTCGACCTCGCCGCCGAGGTACTGGCGGGCGAACTCCCGGTTCTCCCCGATGTAGGACGCCGTCACCTTGCGGATCCGGCCGGCCGCGAGCAGTTCGCCGAGCCCCCATCCGTCGACGCCGCAGTTGTTCGAGACGACCTCGAGGTCGCCGATGCCGCGCGCGAGCAGGGCGCGGATCGTCACGATCGGCACGCCCGAGAGGCCGAAGCCGCCGACCGCGAGCGAGGCGCCGGCGGGGATGTCGGCGACCGCGTCGGCGGCGGTCGCGAAGGTCTTGTCCATGGTGCTCCGGGTTCAGTCGTTCGTGTCGGGTGAGGGGGCTGCTGCGGCATCCGCGTCGGCGAAGACCTCGCGGGCGATGGCGAAGGCCGAGTTGGCGGCCGGCAGCCCGGCGTAGAGCGCGGTGTGCAGGAGCACCTCCGAGATCTCCTCGCGCGTGAGCCCGTTGCGGAGCGCGGCTCGCACGTGCATGGCGATCTCGCGCTCGTGGCCGCCGGTCGTGAGGCTCGCGAGCGTCGCGATCGAGCGTTCGCGACGGGTGAGGCCCGGTCGGTCCCAGACCTCGCCCCAGGCGGAGCGGGTGAGGAAGTCCTGGAACGCCGCGGTCTCGGGCGTGGTCGCCGCGATGGCCCGGTCGACGTGCGCGTCGCCGAGCACGCTGCGGCGCACGCGCATGCCCCGGTCGCGAGCCCCGGATGCCTCGGTGGCCCGCTCGACCGCCTCGAGGTGCTCGGCGAGGAGCTCGGCCACCGCCTCCGGCTCCTCGAGGACGGCGAGGTGCGAGGCCCCGTCGAGGGCGACGTGCCGGGCTCCCGGGATGTCGTCGGCGAGGTCCTGCATCGAAGCGGGCGTCGTGACGGCGTCGTGCTCGCCGCTGAGCGCGAGGGTCGGCACCCGGACCCCGGCGAGGTCGTGCGAGCGATCGAAGCCGCCGAGCGCCTCGGCGCAGCACGCGTAGGACTCGTCGTCGACGTCGACGAGCGCCCCGAGCGCGCGCGCTCCCGGTCCGCCCGGCTCGCGGTCGAGGAACCCGGGCGCGAACCAGCGTTCGGCGCTGCCGGTCACGAGCGAGGCTGTGCCGCTGGATCGGACGGATGCCGCACGGGCGGCCCAGCTCTCGGGCGTCCCGATGCGGGCGCCGCTGCAGCTCATCACGAGGCCCTGCACGCGATCGGGCTGCGTCACGGCGAGCTCCAGCCCGACGGCACCGCCGAGCGAGACCCCGGCGACGTGGAAGACGCCCCCGCCGGCCTCGTCGACGACGGCGAGGACCGCCGCGGCGAGGTCGGCGATCGTGAAGGACGCGGCGGCCGCGGGGCTCGCCCCGTGCCCGGGCAGGTCGATGCGGAGAATGCGGAGGGCGGCCGTGCGCCGGTCGGCGCGCAGCGCCCCGACGACGCCGTCCCAGAGGGCCGTCGTCGTGCCGAGCGAGGGCAGCAGCACGAGCAGCGGGTTCGCCGGGGCCGGAGCGGTTCCCGGCGCGAACGAGCCGAGCAGGCGTGGCACGGTCATGGGCGGGGTCCCCCTTCGGACACGCTCGTGAAGCGGGCGACCGCTCGGTCGACGATGCGGTCGGATGCCGCGGCGAGCACGCCGCGATCGGGGCGTTCGCCCGCGGGACCGGCACCGGCGAGGGTCCGGCCGGCGCGGTCGACGTCGAACTCGAGGCCCTCGACGAGTCGCGCTGCGGCGCTCGACGCCGAGCGTGCGAGGCGCACGAGCCGGCGGAGCGGCATCCACTCCGCGTGCCAGCGCCCCGCCGGCCGCTCGTCGCCGGCGACGCCCGCGGAGACGACGACCTGCAGCAGGCCAGGAGCCTCGACGGCGGCCGCCGTGAGCGCCACCGCGTCGACCGGGTTGCGCTTGTGCGGCATCGCCGAGGATCCCCCGCCGTCGGCGAGGCGGACCTCGCCGAGCTCCTCCCGGGAGAGGAGCGTCACGTCGCCCGCGAAGCGTCCGAGCGCCGCGATGACGCTCGAACTCGCAGCGGCGACGGCGAGCACCGGCGTGCGCTCGGCGTGCCAGGAGCGGCGCGGATCGGCCAGCCCCAGCCGGGAGGCGAGCTCGGCGCGGACGGCCTCACCGGCACCCGGGCGATCGGCCGCGGCATCCGCTGCGGTTCCCGTGCCGACGGCACCGCCGAACTGCACCGGGAATGTGAGCGCGTCGATCGCCTCGATCGCGGAGGAGACGCCGTCGAGCCAGCCCGCGGCCAGGATGCCGAAGGTGCTCGCCTCGGCGTGACGCGCGACGGACCGTGCGATGCGGAACGCGCGCCGTTCGGCGTCGGCGAGTGCCGCGAGGCGGGCTCCGACGGTGACGAGCGCGGTACGCGACGCGCGGAGCGCGTCCCGCGCGACGAGCATCAGCGCCGTGTCGACGACGTCCTGGCTCGTCGCGCCGAGGTGGAGCCGATCGCTCGCGAGCCCCGCGGCATCGAGCTGGGCGCGGAGCACCGGCACGAGCGCGACGACCGGGACCGCGTCTCGGACGACGCCCTCGACGAGCACGGGTCGCTCCAGCGCTGCGGCGTCGAGCGCGTCGGCCTGGGGCTCGAGGAACTCGTCGAGCTCGCTCCCCCACGCCCGCAGCAGCGCACGTTCGACCTCGACCATGGCCGCGAGCACGGCATCGTCGTCGGTTCCCGTCGTGTCGGCCGCTCCGGGATCGAGCAGTCCCCAGTCCGTCATCGCCACGACTCCATCACAGTTCCGTGCCGTAGTCGAGGAACACGGTCTCGCCCTCGCCCTGCAGGCGGAGGTCGAACCGGTACGACGCCGTCGCATCAGGCTCGGCGACGAGGGTGGACCGGCGGGCCGGGTCGATACGGCTGAGCAGCGGGTCGGCCGCGTTCGCCTCCGGCTCGTCGCCGAAGTACGAGCGGGTGAAGAGGTGGTGCAGTACGCCGCGGGCGAACAGGGCCACCAGCAGGTACGGGGCGGACCCGTCCCGCATCGCGCCCGGCTTGATCGTCGTGAACGAGTAGTGGCCGTCCCGATCGACGGCGGCGCGCCCGAAGCCCGAGAACCCGTGAAGATCCCGATCGAAGGAGCCGCGTTCGGTCGACGTCACGCCAGCGGCATCCGCGCCCCAGATCTCGACGACGGCGTCGGGAACCGGCTGGCCGGCGCCGTCGAACACGGTTCCGTGCAGGCGCACGGCATCGGGCAGCCAGGGGGCGCGCACGTCGGGTCCGCCCGGGTACGGCAGGGCGTACCCGAAGAACGGACCGACCGTCTGCGATGGGGTCTGGCCGAGCGGGTGCCGGTGCGGGCCGTCGGCCGCGCCGGGTCCGACGTCGGCGCCGGGCAGGTCGGTCGCGTCGAAGGCCTCGGGTGCGGGCTGCTCAGGCATGGTCGGCGTCCTCCGGTTCCATCCAGGTCGATCGCGGGCCGGTGAGCACGACGTCCCAGCGGTAGCCGATGGCCCACTCGGGCTCGCTCACGTCGTGGTCGTATGCGGCGACGAGCCGTTCACGCGCCGCCGGGTCGAGGATCGACTGGTAGATCGGGTCGAGCGCGAAGAGCGGGTCGCCCGGGAAGTACATCTGCGTGATGAGGCGCTGCGTGAACGCCGAGCCGAAGAAGGAGAAGTGGATGTGGGCCGGCCGCCACGCGTTGCGATGGTTCTTCCACGGGTAGGCGCCCGGCTTGATCGTGGTCAGGCGGTAGGAGCCGTCGTCACCGGTGACGATGCGGCCGACGCCCGTGAAGTTGGGGTCGAGCGGCGCCGGATGCTGGTCGCGCTTGTGCACGTACCGGCCAGAGGCGTTGGCCTGCCAGATCTCCACGAGCTGGTTCCGCACCGGGCGCCCGTCGCCGTCGAGCACGCGGCCGGTGATGATGATCCGCTCGCCGAGCGGCTCCCCCGTGTGCTGGATCGTGAGGTCGGCCTCCTCGGGTGCGACGTCGGTGTGGCCGAACGCCGGCGAGACGAGCTCGATCTCCTCGGGGTCGGCGCGCACGAGTTCATGCGTCGGATGCCGCAGCAGGGTCGAGCGGTACGGCGCGAAGTCGCGGCGCGGGTGGGCGGGAAGCCCACGACCGTCGGATGCCGCGGCATCCCGTTCGCGATCGTGCCGGTCGGCGATCTCGTGGCTGATCGCCTGCTGCGTCAGCTCGGGCTGGGAAGGCGTGCGTGGCATGCTCACTCCGTCGTGAAGGGAAGGCCGGCGTACTGCTCGGCGAGGCTCTGCCGCGCGGCGCGCGACCCGGTGACGTACTCGAGCCGGCCGACCTGGCTGCGGTACGCGAACTCGCGGGCCGCGGCATCCGGCCCCTCGTGGACGTGGAGGAGGTCGGTCATCCACTCGGAGAACTGCTGCACCTTCCACTGGCGCGCGAGCGCGGCGTCGCCGTAGCCGTGCAGGCCGGCATCATCGCCGCGCAGCAGGCCGGCGACGATCGCCCGCCCGAGCAGCACGACGTCGGCGATGGCCGAGTTCAGGCCCTTCGCGCCGGTCGGCGGCACGATGTGCGCCGCGTCGCCGACGAGGAACAGCCGGCCGTGCGCCATCGTCGAGGCGACGTAGGAGCGCATCGGGGTGATCGACTTCTCGAGCACCTCGCCCTCGTGCAGGGTCCATCCGGCGACGCCGAGCCGGGTCTGCAGCGCGTCCCAGATGCGCGCGTCGGACCAGTCGTCGATCGATGCGTCGTGGCCGACCTGGAGGTACAGGCGGGAGACCTCGGGCGAGCGCATCGAGTGCATCGCGAAGCCGTCGGGGTGCAGCGCGTAGACGAGGTCGTCGGTCGAGGGCGGCACGTCGGCGAGGATCCCGAGCCAGCCGAACGGGTACGAGCGCTCGAGGCCGCGCAGCCCCGGGATCGCGGGCCGGCAGACGCCGTGGAAGCCGTCGGCGCCGACGACGAGGTCGGCGTCGAGCTCGATCGCCCGGCCGGCGTCGGTGGCCCTCACGCGGGGGCTCGAGCCGTCGAGCCCGAGCGGCGTCACGTCGGCGAGCTCGAAGCGGATGTCGCTGCCGAGCCGCTCGTGCTCGGCGAGCAGGTGGCGCACGAGCGCCTGCTGCCCGTAGATCGTGACCGTGCGTCCGACGAGGTCGACGAAGTCGATGTGGCGGCGTGCCCCCTCGAACTGCAGGTGGATGCCGCGATGGGTGAGGCCGTGCTCCCGGAGGTCGGCGTCCAGGCCCAGCTCGGTGAGGGCGTCGACCGAGCCCTGCTCGAGCACGCCGGCGCGGATGCGACCGAGCACGTGCTCGCGCGACCGGGCCTCGAGGATCGTGAACCCGATGCCGGCCCGGTGCAGGACGTGCCCGAGCAGGAGGCCGGCTGGTCCGGCTCCGATGATGACCACCTGGGTTCGCAACGCTGCGTCCTCTCGCGTCCGTGGGAAGGTGCTGCCATCGTGCGCCGGGAGCGCCCGGCGGCGCATCCCCGATTCCATCTGATGGAAGCGCGTCCGGGCGGATCCTGCCCATCGCGTCAGCCGAGCGAACGCCGGATGCCGCGGCGGAGCGGCTACGGCCGGTGGCCGAGCGCGGCCGAGATGCCCCGCCCCGCGATGCGGACGCCGAGGGCGAACTGCGGCTCCTCCAGCCGTTCGACGTGGGCGATGATCGACACCGCGGCGACGACGTCGCCGGTGGCGTCGCGCACCGGGGCCGCCACCGAGAAGGCGCCCTTCGTCAGCGCCTCGACCGACGTCGCGATGCCCGTGGCGCGGGTGCGCGCCATCCGCTCGCGCAGGGCGCCCTCGTCGACGACGGTGCCGGGCAGGAACCGTCGGGGACCTGCGGCGATGACGTCCTCGAAGACGCCGGGCGGCGCGAAGGCGAGCAGGGCCTGCCCGACCCCGGTCGCGTGCAGCGGCAGCCGCGAGCCGATGTCGGTGATCGAGGGCACGGCGTCGGCGCCCGACATCCGCTCGAGGTAGACGGCACCGAGCCCCTCCCTGACGGCGAGGTGCACATGCTCCCCCGTCGACTCGAAGAGGTCCTCGAGGTAGGGCTTCGCGGCGATGCGGAGGCGGCGTGACGAGGGCTGTCGCACCGCGAGCCGCCACAGCTTGATGCCGACGCGGTACCGGCCGTCGCCCGACCGGGTGATGCCGCCCCATTCGACCCACTCGCCGAGGAGGCGATGCGCCGTCGACAGCGGCAGCCGCGCGCGGTCGGCGATCTCGCTCAGCGTGAGCTCGTCACCGCGCTCGAACGCGTCGGCGATCGCGAAGAGCTTGCGGGCGACGCTCCGGTCGTCCTCACCCCTGGGCACGGCCCGCACCGTCGAGGCCGTCGACGCCGGTGTCGGCGAGGGCGGCGGCCGCCTCGGCGAACAGGGTGCGCATCCACTCGTGCTCGGGATCACGGCGATGCACCGGATGCCACCACAGGGCGTTGTGGATCTCGGTCGCCTCGAACGGGGGCGCGAGGACCCGGAGCCCGGGCATCGCGCGCACGATGCCGGCCAGGCCGGCCTGCACGAGCCCGAGCCGGCTCGTGCCGGCCACGAAACCGGGCAGGCTGAGGAAGCTCTCGACCACGACCTCGACGCGGGGCTCGATGCCGAGCTGCTGGATCTGCCGGGTCGCCGACGTGAACGCCGACCTCGACTGGTACGTGAACACCCATGGCAGGGCGGCGAGGTCCTCCATGCTCACGGTCTCGCCCACCTCGGGGTTGTCGTCTGCGGCGACGATCACCCACCCGTCGGTCCACAGGTCGGTGAAGGGCAGCCCGTCGAGGAAGCCGTGCGGCATGAGCATGCCGTCGGCACTGCGCAGGCGGTTGACGGCGTCGTCGACGATCTGCGGGTTGTGCAGCAGGAAGCGGAACCGCACCCCGGGCGCACGCTCGGCGGCCAGCATCGAGACCCGTCGCCCGATCGTCGCGAACGCGTAGTCGGACCCGTACACGGCGAACTCGCGCGTCGACTCGCGTGGGTCCCACTCGGCCTGCGACTCGAAGACCCGGCGGGCCGCGTCGAGGGCCGAACCCGTGTGCTCCGCGAGCCGCGAGGCGAGCGGCGTGAGTTCGTACGTGTTGCCCTGCCTCGCGAGTATCGGGTCGTTGAAGTGCGCGCGGAGCCGGGCCAGCGAGGCGCTGAGCGCGGGCTGGCTGAGGCGCAGGCGTTCCGCGGCGCGGGTGACGCTGCGCTCGGTGAGCAGGGCATCGAGGGAGACCAGCAGGTTCAGGTCGAGGCGTGAGAGGGAGCGATCGGACACGGCATCGTGCTTTCGGATCGGAACGGCAGAGAATCCGAGTGTATCAATCCTGGCGATATATCCGCAGGGTTGCATCGAGCCCATCGATGGTCCGATCGTCCCCGCCGTCGTGCGCGGCCTGGCGCGGCCTGCGCGCCGCCTGGCGCCCGGCGCGGACCCGCGTGGGCCGACGCCGGGCGTCGGACTCAGGCTGCGGCCCGCTCGGGCGCGGCCACCGCTGGCCGTCGCAGGAGCACCCCGAGGACGATCGCGACGAGGGCAGCCACGATGCCGACGACGCCGACCGCGACGGACAGCCCGCCGACCGCGGCCGCGAGCGCGCCCATGAGGATCGGCGTGAGGAACTGGCCGAGGTAGAACGAGGTCTGCCACCAGCCGGTCGAGCGACCGCGCTCCTCGAACGCGATCTTCGACAGCGCCCAGGTGAGGAGCGTCGGCAGCAGCAGGCCGGAACCCGCGGAGGCGACGATCGCGCCGACCACGACCGCGGGCAGCCCGCCGCCCAGCCAGATCACGAGCATGCCGACCGCCTGCAGTCCGAACGCGATCGGCAGCTGCACGCGTGGCGCGAGCTTGGCGATGCGGGCGAACGTGAAGGCCCCGGCCGCGGTCGCGAGCGAGGCGAGGGCCGCGACGAGCCCGATGACGCCCGTGTCGGTCGCGGCGACGCCGGTGCCGACGACGAGGTAGCTCGCCTCGATGATCAGCACGTAGAACGTGAACCCGCCGAAGAGGGTGACCACGAGCGGGGCGGCGAGCAGCCTCCAGGGCACGCGCACCTTCTCTCCCGCGGCTCGGGCGACATGCGCGTCGGTGCGGTCGTCGCGGCTCGGCTCCCAGAGTAGGAAGATCATCGGCACGGCGATGACGATGCTGATCGCGTAGACCCAGAACGGCGTGTGCCAGCCGGCGACGCCGAGCGCTCCGCCGATGGCGATGAAGACGGTGGCCGCGAGCGTCGTCACGACGGTCTGCAGGCCGAGGTACCTCGTGCGCCGCTTCTCCTCGTGGAAGTAGTCGACGATGAGGGTCGTGCAGGCGGTCATGATGGCCGCCTCGCAGACGCCGACGAGCACGCGGCTGAAGAGGATGAGCTGCAGGTCCTCGAGCCAGGCCGGCGCGGTGCCGACGAGGGCGTAGGCGAACATCGCGATGATCAGCAGGTTCTTGCGCCCGAGCCGATCGACGATCTGTCCGGCGAACGGGGCGAAGATCGCGATGATGAGCGCCGGGATCGCCACGATCATCGGCACGAGGACCTCGGAGCCGGGCTGATCGCCGAACACCTCGGACAGCTGCGGCAGGATCGGCGTGATGAGCACCGACCCGAGGACGGGCATGCAACTGCCCGCGAGCAGGAGCACCGCCTGCCAGAAACCTGCGGTGCGGGCGGCGACGGGTTGCGTCGCCGTTCGGGTATTCGTCATTGAATCTCCTCGATCGGTGGTGGGGTTGGGGTGGTGCGTTCGTGGGGCTCTCGTGGCGGGGTTCGGGGTGGCGACCTAGGGCGCGGTGGACGGCGCTGCGGTCGACGACGGGGCACTCGACGCGCTGACGGGCGCGCCGGGTCGGGCCCGCGACCTGGTCCGGGCGGGGCCGATGCGGGGCGCAGGCACGGCCGCGCCCACGACGTTGCGGATCTCGCCGATGCCCTCGACGCGCATGACCACCTCGTCGCCCTCGACGAGCGGCGGGGGCGTGAGCGAGCCGGCGCGACCCCAGAGCTCGCCGAGGCATCCGCCGTTGCCCGCGGTGCCCGAGCCCAGCACGTCGCCCGGCATCACCCGGGAGTTGCGGGAGGCGTAGGCGACGAGTTCGGCGAACGGCCAGCCCATGTTCGAGAGCAGGTCGGTACCGATGCGCTCGCCGTTGACGAGCACCTCCATGCCGATCGGGAGGAAGCCCTCGTCGTCGAGGCGATCGGCGAACTCGTCGGCCGTCACGATCCAGGGACCGAGCGTCGTGGCGAAGTCCTTGCCCTTGCAGGGGCCGAGGCGGACCTTCATCTCGCGGGCCTGGAGGTCGCGGGCCGACCAGTCGTTGAAGATCGTGTAGCCGAAGATGTGCTCCCCCGCGTCATCCGGCTCGAGGTTCGCCCCGTCGCTGCCGGCGACTCCGCCGATCACGGCGGCGACCTCGAGCTCGAAGTCCAGGCGCTCGGTCTGCGGAGGGCGCACGGCCTCGTCGGTGGCGATGAGCGAGTGCGGGTTCGTGAAGTAGAACGTCGGGAACTCGTACCACTCGGCGTCCACGCCCTGCCCGCCCGACACCGAGCGCACGACGCCCTCGACGTGCTCCTCGAACGCGACGAAGTCGCGCACGCTCGGCGGCACGACGGGCGGCAGCAGCCGGACGTCGGCGATGGGGATCCGCCTGGCGGGCTCGGAACCGGCGGCGGCCGCCGCGGCATCCGAGATCCAGGGCAGTTCGGCGAGGCCCATGCGCAGCACGTCGAGCACGCTCAGCTCGTCGGGGAAGCGCACGACGTCGTCATCGACGACGAAGCCCTCGCCGACGGCGCCCCGGTGCTCCCACCGCGCGATCCTCACGGGGCCACCGCCGGGTCGAGCGCCCGGGAGAGGGCCGGGATCAACGACCGGATGCCGCCCGACAGGATCGCGCGCTCGGCCGCCTCGCCGAGCCCGGCCTCGCGCACGAGCGCGACGGGGTCCTCGACGCCCATGTCGAACGGGAAGTCGCTGCCGAGCACGACCCGGTCGGCACCCGCCGCGCCGACGAGCGTGCGCAGGCTCGCAGCGTCGTGCACGAGCGAGTCGAACCAGAGGCGCCGCAGGTAGCTCGACGGCGGCTCGCTGCATCCGCGGGCCTCCGGACGCACGCGCCAGGCATGGTCGCTCCGGCCGAGGTAGCCCGGCAGGTAGCCGCCGCCGTGGGCGGCCACGATGCGAAGGCCCGGGTGCCGGTCGAGCACGCCACCGAAGATCAGGTGCGAGAGCGCCACGGCGTTCTCGGTCGGCTGGCCGACGGTGTTGGCCAGGTAGAAGCGGTCGAGCCGCTCGTCGAGCGTGCAGCCGAACGGGTGCAGGAAGACGACGGCCTCGAGCTCCGACGCACGGGCCCAGAACGGCTCGAGGCGCTCGTCGGAGAGCTCGACGTCGCCCGCGCCCGAGGAGATCTCGACCCCGACGAGCCCGAGCTCGAGCACGGCGTACTCGAGTGCGGGCACGAGGAGCGACGGATGCTGCAGGGGCACGAGCCCGAGTCCGAGGAGTCGATCGGGGGCCTCGGCCACGAGCTCCGCGGTGGCGAGGGATGCCGCCCGCGCGAGCCGGTCGGCCAGGTCGGCATCGGCCCACGGGTAGTAGTGCGATGGCGAGGGCGACACGACCTGGAGGTCGATGCCCGCGTCGTCCATCGCGGCGAGGCGCGTCGGCAGGTCGGTGAGCTTCGCGAACCGCTCGCGGATCATCGCGCCGGATGCCGCCTGCGACTCGGGTCCGTTGCGCCGGGCCTCGAGTTCGGCCGCCGCCGCGAACCCGTCGGGATCGCCCGCCTGGGCCAGGCCCTGCAGGGCCGGGAGCAGGACGTGCGCGTGCACGTCGACCACGGGCTCGTGCGCGCTCATGCCGGCTCGCTCACGAGGGACCCGACGCGGTACATGAGCCCGGGGACGTCGGCGTCGCGCTCGTGGTCGAGCATCCACTGCCCGACCTGCACGGATGCCTCGACGACGGCCTTCGCCCGCGGCAGCCGCCGAGCGTGGAACTCGTCCCAGAGCGACACGTCAACCGCGTCGCGAGCGAGCAGGAGCTCCGCGAGGACGAGGGCGTCCTCGGCGGCCTGCGCGGCGCCCTGGGCGATCGTGGGCGGGCAGCTGTGCGCGGCGTCCCCGATGATGACGACCCGACCGCGGTTCCAGGCGTCGGGCACGAGGTGCGCGGTGAACCACGTGTAGTTGACCCTGGCCGACGCGGTGAGCGAGGAGCGGATCTCCTCCCAGGGACCGCCGTATCCCTGCGAGAGGTCGCGCATGAGCTCGATGCGCTCGGCCTCGCCGAGGTCGCCGTGGTCCTGCGCGGCCTCGACGAGGTACGCGTACATCGAGTCCTCGCCGGTCGGGCAGTAGCCGGCGATGAAGGCGGGGCCGCCGTAGTAGAGGTCGGTGTGGGTGACCGCCTCCGGGCGCGGGACGAACGCCCGCCAGATGCCCATGCCGGTGCGATGCGGCGCGACCTCGATGCCGAGCATCGAGCGGATGCTCGAGTGCAGCCCGTCGGCGCCGATGAGGAGGTCGTAGCGGTCGGTCCGCCCGTCGGAGAGCGTCACGTCGACGCCGTCGTCATCCTGCTCGAACGACGCGACCGTCGCGCCCAGGTGGATGTTCGCACCGACCTCGCGGGCGCGCTCGGTGAGGATGCGCGCGAGGTCCGGCCGGTACATCCCCGCGGTGGCGGGGTAGTCCTCGCCGCCGGTGCGCTGGTCGGGGATCTGCGCGAGCACGGGCGCCTCCGGGCCCGGCGCCCGGATGCCGAGCACGTCGAACGAGTACGACGCCTCCTGCACGGCCGGCCAGACGCCGAGCCGCCCGAAGACGCGGAGCGCGTTGCCCTGCAGGGTGATGCCGGACCCGAGCGCGCCCGGATCCGGCTTCTGCTCGAAGACGTCGACGTGCACGCCGCCCTCGGCCAGGAGGATCGCGGCGGCGATGCCGGCGACCCCTCCCCCGGCGATGGCGACTCGGGAGACTGCGGTCATCATTGACTCCTTGTGGTTCGTGCGGTGGTGCGTCCGCGCGTCGGGTGGGCGTCGGTCGCGGGTGCTGCGGTCGGGTGCTGCGGTCGTGGGCTACTTGAGGGCGATCGGGTTGACGGGCGATCCGACGGCGCCCGTGATCGGGAGCGGCGGGGCGGTGAGGAGGAACTCGTAGCGCCCGTCGGCGGCGCAGTCCTCGGCGAGCGCGTCGAGGTCCCACATCTCCCCCACGGTCAGGCCGATGTTCGGGATGACCACCTGGTGGAGCGGCTGGAACGCGTCGTCGAATTCGTTGGGCCGTACCTCGAAGCCCCACGTGTCGGTCGCGATCGCGGCGATCTCGGTGCGGTGGATCCACCCGGCCGTCGTGAACGAGAGGCCGGCGCTCGGGCCCCCGGCGTAGCCGTTCCAGCCCTCGCGACGGGCCCGGGTGTAGCGGCCGGTCCGGACGAGGACGAGGTCGCCCCGTCCGACGCTCGAGGTCGAGCCCTGGGCGGTGATGCACGCCTCGAGGTCCTCGACGGTGATCGCGTATCCATCGGGGAGTTCGTCGGCGCCGGCCCCGCCCAGCCGCGGGCCGAGGGACCGGCCGAGGTCGAGCAGCACCCCGCGTCCGACGATGGCGGATGCCGCGTGCTCGATGCCCGTGACGAGGTCGCCCTCGCTCGTGACGACCGTTCCCGCCGACCGTCCGTTCCAGGCCAGGCCGCGGTCGAAGATGTGGCCGAGGCCGTCCCACTGCGTCGAGCACTGCAGCGGCATCGCGATGACGTCGTCGGCGCCGCCGAGTCCGTGCGGGAACCCCTGGCCGAGGAACTCGGCGTCGGTACCCGTGTCGAGCATCGTGTGCACGGGGTTCGTGCGTCGGCGCCAGCCCTGCTGCGGGCCGTTCATGTCGAAGGGCTGGGAGAGCGAGAAGGACGCCCCACGGCGCACCAGGGCTGCGGCCCGCGCCCTGGCTTCGTCGTCGATGAGGTTGAGCGTGCCGAGCCGGTCGTCCTCGCCCCAGCGGCCCCAGTTGCGGTACGCCTCGGCGGCGGCGGCGATGTGACCGAGCGGGTCGGTGCGGTCGAGCTCCCGCGGGTCCTCGGTGAGCGCGCTCGGGTGCCCGGTGGCCGTGGTCATGCCGGCACCCGCGCGGCGGCGGCGCGCACGACCTGCGACCCGAGGCCCTCGATCGTGCCGACCATGACGTCGCCGTCGCGCAGCAGCCGCCCGTGCGCGATGCCGTTGCCGGCGGGGCTCCCCGTGAGGAGCAGGTCGCCCGGCAGCAGCGGCATCGTCTCGGAGGCGGCGGCGATGAGCGCCGGGATGTCGAAGAGGAGGTCGCCGGTCGTGGCATCCTGCATCGTCTCGCCGTTGAGGGTGAGCGTGAGGCGCAGGTCGCCGGGGTCGGCGATGTGCCTGGCCGGCACGAGGAAGGGGCCGGTGGGCAGGAAGCCCGGCGCGTTCTTGGCCCGGTACCAGTCGGTGCCGATGTCCTTCATGTCCTGGCGGAACACGAGGTCGCGCGTCGTGATGTCGTTCACGATCGTGTAGCCGGCCACGTGTGCCATCGCGTCCTCCCGGCTCACGCGGAACGCGGGCGAGCCGATGACGACCGCGAGCTCGAGCTCCCAGTCGTGCTGCTCGCTGTAGTCGGGCAGCTCGAGCACCTCTTCGGCGCCGACGACGCAGGCGGGGAGCCCGATGAAGAAGTACGGGATGCCCTCGCGTGCGCGGCGGTCCATGAGCTCGGCGGCCCACTCGCGGAGCTCCTCGATGGGGCGCGGGTCGTCCTTGGCGCGGCCGGCCGCGACGAGGTCGATGACGTGGGTGCGGTAGTTCGCGCCGGTCTGGAGCACCTGGCGGGGCTCGACGGGGGCCAGCAGGGTGACCGCCTCGAGCGGTCGCCACGCGGCATCCGCGGTGGTGCCGTCCGAGTGGGAGGCGTCGGATGCGACCGCGGCGAGCGCGGCGATGCGATCCCACGCGGCCTCGCCCGCGGCCAGGAACTCGTTGAGCGAGGGGGCGCCGAGCTCGGCCGGCGACAGCGGGCGGATGCGGTCGCCGACCACGAGTCCGGGCACGGAGCCGGCGTCGGTTGCGAATCGCGCGAGGGCGAAGGGGACGGTCGGGCCTGACGGCGTCGTCACGAGTGGATCTCCGTTCGCCGGACGCGTCGGTGCATCCGGTGTGCTCGATCAAATACCGTTCGGGCGCATCAGCACAGCGGAGATCGGTGATACCGCGCATCAGCCGGCCTGATACCTCCACGCCTCGAGCGTCGGGGTCGGCGCGTATCACTGCGGTCGATGTGCGGTATCCGCAGATTCACCTTCCCGGATACTCATGGCCGACCGCAGGGTGGTCCTGTGGCGCCACGTGCGCACAGCCCAATCGGAACGACCGAAGGATCAACGATGATCAAACTCCTCTCCCACCTCGCGCACGTCGAGATCGCGGCGCCCGACCCCGCGGCATCCGTCGCCTTCTACGAGCGTCTCGTTGGCGTCCGCGCGATCGCGAGCGAGGGCGGCAAGACGTACCTGCGCTCGTGGGGCGACTACTACGACTACAGCCTCGTGATCTCGCACGGGGCCGAGCCGGCGCTCGTCGAGATGGCCTGGCGCACCACGAGCGACGAGGCCCTCGACGAGGCGGCCCGCCGCATCGAGGCCGCCGGTGTCGCAGGCGTCTGGCACGACTCGGGCTTCGGCCACGGCCGGTCGTACACCTTCACCGGCCCCTTCGGCCACACGATGAAGCTGTTCTGGGACGTCGACAAGTACCGCGGCGAGGGCGAGTTCGCCTCGATCTTCCCCGACCGTCCCGAACGACGCACGCGGCACGCCGTCGGCCCGCGCTTCCTCGACCACGTCACGGTCGCGGCCCGCGACGTGCGCGGGTTCGCCGAGTGGTACCGCGACGTGCTCGGCTTCCGCATCATGGCGTACACCGTGCTCGACGAGGCCCCCATCACCGTCTTCGGCGTCATCACGACGAACGAGAAGTCGCACGACCTCGCCGTCGTGCTCGACACCTCGCAGCGCCCCGGCCGCGTGAACCACTACGCGTTCTGGGTCGACACCCGTGAAGACCTGCTCCAGGCGGCCGACGTGCTCATGGAGAACGGCGTCGAGATCGAGTACGGCCCGTCGATCCACGGCATCGGCGAGCAGAACTTCCTCTACTTCCGCGACCCGAGCGGCATGCGCATCGAGGTCAACACGGGCGGCTACCGCAACTACGTGCCCGACTGGCAGCCGAACGACTGGAAGCCCTCGCAGGGCTCGAACAACCTCTACCGCAACGGCGCCATGCCGATGTCGATGACCGAATCGTTCCCCCCGGATGCCGCGCCATCGGCCACCGAGGAGGGCCTGCACCCCGACACCGCCGAGGAGATCATCGCCGACGCGCTCGCGAACCCGTACGCGAAGCAGGGTCGCGGCTGATCCGACGCGGGCCGCACGAGGCCGCCCGACCCCGCGACGGGGTTCGGGCGGCCTTCGTTCGTCACGCGGTGCACGAAGGATCAGCCCGGGTCCGATGCCGACGGAAGCAGCGCTGCGGCGACCGCGAATGCGATCACGACGGCGACGACGCCGACGACGCCCACTGCTGCGGTCAGTGATCCGACCCCCGCCGTCACTGCAGCCATGCCGATCGGCGTCAGGAACTGGCCGAAGAAGAAGGCGGCGGTCCACAGGCCCGTGATCCGGCCGCGGTCGCCGAAGTTCGCCGCCGAGACGACCCAGGTGATCAACGCGGGCAGGAGGAGCCCGGAGCCGAACGACGCCAGCACGGCTCCGAAGATGACGCCGCCGGACGGCACGAGCCAGACGGCCAGCATCCCGACGCCTTGGAGGACGAACGCCGCCGGCAGGAAGAAGCCTCGGGGCAGCCGGGAGACGCGCGGGAATGAGAGTCCGCCGAGCACCGTGGCAAGCGAGCACACCGCGGCGACCCAGCCGATGACGTGCGTGTCATCGATCGCGACTCCGGTTCCGACGACGAGATAGCCGACCTCGAGCACCATCACGTAGAAGGTGAACCCGCCGAAGACGCTGACCAGGAGGGGCACGCCGATCCGCTCCCACGGAACGCGCCCTCTGGGCCGGAACCTTCCGGCGGAGAACGAGTGGGCCTCGATCATCCTGGCGTCGGCGTCGGCGTCGCTCGGCTCCCAGAGGAGCGTCGACATGACGGAGGCGATGATCAAGCTGACCGCGTACACCCAGAACGGTGTCTGCCAGCCCACCCAGCCGAGCGCTCCGCCGAGGAGGATGAACGCCGTGGCCGCGATCGTCGTCACCACCGTCTGCAGGGCGAGGTAGCGGTTGCGTCGCCGCTCGCCGGGGAAGTAGTCCACGAGCAGGGTGGTGCACGCCGTCATGATGGCCGCCTCGCAGATTCCGACCAGCACACGGCTCGCGAGGATCACGCCGAGGTCGTCGAACCACGCGGGCACCGTTCCGACCGCTGCATAGGCGATCAACGCCCAGAACAGCAGCGGCTTGCGGCCGAACCGATCGACGATCTGCCCGGCGAACGGCGCGAACAGGGCGATCATCAGGGCAGGGAGCACCACGATCATCGGAACGAGGACCGCCGACATCGGCGCAGCGCCGAAATGCGCCGAGAGTTGCGGCAGCACCGGCGTGATCAGCACCGATCCGAGCACGGGCATGCAGCTCGCGGCCAGGAGCGGGGCGGCCTGCGAGGCTCCGGCACGACGGTGGGTGGGGTCCGCGCGTCGTTCGGCGGCACGGTGGCCCATCACGCAGTCCCGGTGGCGATGCGATCCGGGCTCATTCGGGGCCTCATCAGTCCGGTGCGGTCGCGTCGACGGCCCGTGCGAGTGCCAGTCCGCCACCGTGGCCGACCAGGCCGCCGTCGACGGCGATCTCGGCCGACGTGATGTACGAGGCCGAGGGCGACAGCAGCATCGCGACGATCTCGGCGACCTCGTCGGGCCTGCCGGCCCGTCCCATGGGCGTGGACGCGACGCTCGCCGCCCTGAACGCGTCGGATGCCGATGCGGTCATCGGGGTCTCGACGTAGCCCGGACTCACCAGGTTGACGCGGATGCCGCGAGCCGCGAGCTCGATCGCGGCCGACTTCGTCACGCCTCGAATCGCCCACTTGCTTGCTCCGTATGCGATCCCGTAGTGCGCTGAGAAGCCCGCCGCGGAACCGATGTTCACGATCGAGCCGCTCGTATCCATGACTGGTGCGATCGCCTGGATGCCGAGGACGGGTCCCACGGTGTTCACCGAGAACGCGGCCTCGAAGTCAGCGGGGGTGGCGTCTGCGAGACGAGCTCGACGCGTGATGCCCGCGGCATTCACAAGCCCGTGCATCACCCCCCGGGCGTCACGGAGGCGGTCGGCGAGTGCGCGCCATGCTGATGGATCGGCGACGTCGAGTTCGATCCGCTCCTGGCCGGGCCGGGATCCCACGCAGGGCTCCGCGTCGGGACCGCCGTCCCACTGCACGTCCGCCATGATGACGTGCGCTCCGCGCCGGGAGAGCAGGGCGGCGCACGCTGCGCCGATTCCCGATGCCGCTCCGGTGACCACGTAGTTGCGCCCTCCGTGTCCGTCCGCACGCGCTCCGCCGCGCACGGCCGCGGGTTCGGTCCTTGGCTCGTCGTTCACGTGAACGTCACTCGGATCGGCATGCGTTTCCAGGCGCGGAGCGTGTTGTTGAGGTGGCGCTCCGGCTCGCCGAGGAGCTCGATCGACTCGACCCGTCGCGCCAACGCCGTGATGAGCGAGGTCGCCTCGAGCCGGGCGACGTGCTGGCCGACGCACTGGTGGATCCCCATGCCGAAGCCGACGTGGCCCGAGGGGTCGCGGGAGAGGTCGAACCGCTCCGGGTCCACCCATCGCCTCGGGTCGGCATTGGCGGAGCCCAGGAACATCAGGATCTTCCGGCGGGCCGGGATCCGCACTCCGCCGAGCTCGATGTCCCTCGTGGTCGTCCGGAAGAACGTCTGCACGGGGGCCTCGAGCCGGATCGCCTCGTCGAAGGCCACCCGCGCGAGCGACGGATCGGCACGCAACTGCGCCCATGCGTCCGGATGCGTCGCGAACGCATGCAGGACCGCCCCGATGGCGTGCACCGTGGTGTCCACCCCCGCAGAGAGCAGCGACCGCACGATGAGCGGCGCCTGGTCGACGGACAGGTCACCGCGGTCGGCGGCCGCCCAGATCGCCGACCCGAATCCGCCCGGGCTCAGGCGGTCGCGCGCGCACTGCGCGTTCACCCAGGCCGAATGCTCGCCGATGTGCGGTGCACCGTGCTGCACGAGGAAGTTCTCGGGCCCGAAGCTGTTGAACAGGTGGTCGCCATACGGCAGGAGGTGCTCGCGCCCCTCGTCGGGGATCCCGACGGCGTCGGGGAACACCCGGAGCGGGAATGCCTCCGCGAACGCCTCGACGGCGTCGAGCTCCGTGCCCCGTGCGAGCACCTCGTCCACGAGCACCTCGGCATCGGCTTCCCAGCCGGGCGCCAACTCTCGGAGTTCGCGCGGGCCGAGGATCTTCTCGAGCACCGACCGTGGCGCATCATGATGCGGCGGATCCGCTTCGAGCAGCAGGCTCGGCGGACGCCACGGCGTCTCGCTCCGGAAGTCGGTGATCCCGACGCCGGCCGAGGACTCGAACCCCTGCCAGTCGAGCAAGGCGGCACGGACGGTCTCGTAGCGTCCCATCGCGTAGACCCCGTATCGCTCGAGGAGCACGACCTCCCCCGCTTCGCGCAGGCGATGCTGGAACGGCAGCGGATCGGCGAGGACCTCGCGGCCGAACGGGTCCTCGTCGGTGGTGGGAATCGCCGTGGCGAGTGATGGCGTGCGAGTCGTCATGAGGGCTCTCTTCGTCGAGACGGGGGGTCGGGGTGGGGCGGCGTCGGTGGGCAGGCCGCGTCGGGCGAGGGTTCGGAGCGGAATCAGAGGGAGATCACGAGCCGGTCGCTCTTCGCCCGCGAGACGCACGGGAAGAAGCAGGTGCCGTCAGCCCGCTCGGCGTCGTCGAGGATCGAGTCGCGATGGTCGGGCACTCCCTCGACCACGCGGGTCTCGCAGGTACCGCAGACGCCGCGGGAGCACGAGGTGAGCAGGTCGAAGCCGGCGCTCCGCAGTGCCTCGACGACCGGCACTCCCGGCGCGACCCGGATGCTTCGCCCAGTGCCGGCGACCTCGACCTCGAACGGGGTCGTCCGCACGGGTTCGGCGCGGTCGACCGCCGCGAAGCGCTCGACCCTGGTCCAGCCCGGCCGACGGTCGGCCGCGAGTTCGGAGACCGCGTCGATGAGACGCATCGGCCCGCAGGCGTAGAGCTTCGTGTCCGCCGGCGACGCGGCAGCCGGCCCGGACTCGAGCCAGGAGCGGATGTCGGTGGGCCCATGCTCGTCGGAGACGCCGACCGTGATCCTGTCGCCATGGACTTCGAGCTCCTCGAGGAAGGCCATGCTCGACCGCGAGCGGCCGAGGTAGAGCAGGCGCCAGTCGGCGCCGAGCAGGTCGGCAGCGCGGAGCATCGGGAGCATCGGGGTGATGCCGATGCCACCGGCGATGAAGGCGAACGACGGTGCGGGGGTCAGGCGGAAGGTGTTCCGCGGGCCGCCGAACCCGACGAAGTCGCCCTGGCGAAGCTCGTGATGGATGAAGCGGGAGCCCCCTCGGCCCTCGGGCTCTCGGAGGACCGCGATGCGATACGCGTCAGGTTCGCGCGGGTCGCCGTGCAGCGAGTACTGCCGCGTGGACCCGTCGGGCAGCACCAGGTCGAGGTGCGCCCCCGGCGTCCAATCGGGAAGACGACCGCCGTCGGGTCGGCGCAAGACGAGGGAGACGACCCCGTCCGCGGCCCGCGTCTTGGAGGCAACGGCCAGCACATCGGTCCCGGTCTGACTCGGCATCTGCCCCGCCTTCCTGTCGTCGTCGACCATCGGTAGGCATACCGTAGGCGGGCGCACTCGCCTGCAGTCGGAGATTTCGAATGATTCGAAGCTCGGCTAGGCTCGGGCGTGGAGAGGAGGTCGCCCATGGCGCGCGCATCCGCGGGTCGATCGACGCTGAGTCGTCAGCTGCAACTGCTCGACGCCTTCACGGTCGACGCCCCGTTCCTCACCCTGTCCGAGCTCGCGCGTCGCAGCGGTCTGCCGGTGGGCACCGCGCACGCCCTGCTCGCCGACCTCGCGGAACAGGGCCTCGTCGAGCGCGGCACCGACCGCACCTACCGCCTCGGGGTGCGGCTCTGGGAGCTGGCCTGCCGCACCCCCGGTGCGCTCGGGCTGCGGGAGATCGCGATGCCCCACCTCCAGGAGGTGCACGCCCTGCTCGGCCAGCACGTGCAGCTCGGCATCCTGAGCGGCGGCGACGTGCTCTTCCTCGAGCGGCTCAGCAGCCGTGACGCGGTCGTGAACGCGACGATCATCGGCGGGCGACTTCCACTGCATGCCTCGGCCGCGGGGCTCGTGCTCCTCGCCGATGCCGACGCCGCGACGCGCGACGAGGTGCTCGCCGGCCCGCTGCGTTCGATCACCGACGCCACCATCGCGGATGCCGCGGAGCTCCGTCGCGAGCTCCACCGCGTTCGCGCGCAGGGCTTCGCCGTCGCCGACGGGTACATCCACCCGAGCGCCCGCGGCATCGCGGTGCCGATCACGGGCGCCGCGGGCGAGACCGTCGCGTCGGTCGGCGCCGTCGTGCCCAACGACGAGGACCCATGGATGCCGCTGGTCGACGCACTTCGCTCCACCGCCGCGGGGATCTCGGGGGCCCTGCGGTCGGCTGCGCTGCCGCAGAGCCACCCCGAGGCGAGTCCCGGCGGTCGCTACCGGACGCTCGTCAACTCATCGCAGGAGTCGATGCAGTTCCTCGCCGCTCCGGCGAACCGGCGAGCGAACGCACCCGAACGCGTTCGAGCAGCTCCTCGCTGAGCGCATTGCCGGCGTCGACGGCGAGCCGGTGGATCGGCATCCCGCCGATCATGAGCACCGCGGTGGGATTCGTCAGCATGCCGAGCGTGGCGCCCGTCCGGTCGGCGTCGCGGAGCTCCTCGAGCAGCAGCTCCCCGGCAACGGGATGCTCGAGCCACTCGACGAGCGTCGAATCGCGGGTGAGCGGCAGGTCGGCCGGAGTACCGGCGATCTCGACGGGAACGCTGAGCCGCAGGTCCCGCGAGGAGGCCGCGAAGGCGAAGTCGTGCGAACCCCCGTCGACGACCCATCGCCCGCTCGCCTCGTCCCAACGCTGGACCGAACGCCGCCCGACCGCGATGGAGACCCGGCCAGACTCATCGGGCTCGAGTTCGATCCCCGCGAACCCGGCGAGGGTCCGCTCGGGGCGGCGGACCGGGGCATCCGGCGGCGCGACGTAGACCTGCACGACGGCGCGACCGGGTCGGGAGCCCGTGTTCCGCACGGTGGCACTCGCCGTCCACCCATCGCCGACGGGTTCGACGACGCCGTCCTCGAACTCGAAGGAGGTGTACGCGAGGCCGTGCCCGAAGGGGTAGGCGACCGCGCCGCCGGCGGCGTCGTGGCCCCGGTACCCGACGAAGACGCCCTCGCCGTAGATGCTGCGGCCACCCTCGCCGGGGAAGCTCAGGAAGCTCGGCGAGTCGCCGAGCGCCAGCGGCATCGTCTCCGCGAGCCGGCCCGACGGCGACGCCGCCCCGACGAGCAGGTCGGCGAGCGCCACCGAGACCCCTTGGCCGGCGAGCCCCGCGAGGAGGATCGCATCGACCGACGGCCGCCACGGTTCGAGGCTCACCACGCCGCCCGCGATCACGACGACGACCGTGCTGGGGGCGACGAGCGCGACGCGGCTGAGCAGGCGCAGCTGCGCCTCCGGCAGGTCGATCGTCGCGCGGTCGTAGCCCTCCGACTCGGCGCTCTCGGGCAGGCCCACGACGACGACCGCGACCTCGGATGCCGCGGCGACGCGCACCGCGGCATCGAGGAGCTCGTCGGTCGTCGTCACCGCGTCCGGGTGGTAGCCCGGCGCATGGTCCACGGCGCCGACGTGGCGTCGCAGCTCGTCGACGAGGGATCCGGCCGGCGGGGCGTTCACGCCGGCGCTGCCGCCGCCCTGGATGCGGGGTTCGAGGGCGAGGGACCCGAGCACGGCGAGGCGGGTGGTGGCTGCCACCGGCAGCACGCTCCGTTCGTTCCTGAGGAGCACCGCCGCCGCACGGGCGGCCTCCACGGCGAGCTCGGCCGCGGCGACCCGGTCGACGGGTCGCGCGGCCGGACGCCGCTCCACCCGGCGAGCGAGCTCGACGACCCTGGCCGCGGACCGGCGGACGACCGCGTCGTCGAGCGCCCCCGAGCGCACGGCGGCGACCACCTGCGCGTCGGAGGCCCCGGAGGTCGACGGCATCTCGAGGTCGAGCCCCGCCCCGACGGCGCGCACCCGGTCCTCGACCGCGCCCCAGTCCGAGACGACGACGCCGTCGAAGCCCCACTCCTCCCGCAGGACGCCGGTGAGCAGTCGCTCGTCCTCGGTCACGTACGTCCCGTTGACCCGGTTGTAGGAGGCCATGACGAGCCACGGCTTCGCCTCGGTGACGACGGCCTCGAATGCGGCGAGGTAGAGCTCGCGCAGCGCGCGCTCGGAGACCTCGGCGCTCACGCGCATCCGGTCGGTCTCCTGGTTGTTCACGGCGAAGTGCTTGACGCACGCCCCGACGCCCGCACCCTGCACGCCGCGGACGAAGGCCGTCGCCATGCGCGCGGTGAGCAGCGGGTCCTCCGAGAGGTACTCGAAGTTTCGGCCACCGAGCGGCGAGCGCTTGAGGTTGATGCCCGGGCTGAGCAGGACGTCTGCGCCCGCGGCACGAGCCTCGTCGGCGATCGCGCCAGCGACCCGCTCGACGAGCTCCGGATCCCAGGTCGCGGCCATCGCCGACGACGTCGGGAAGCAGGTCGCCGGCACCTTGCCCGACCAATCGGACAGGTTCATCGCGAGGCCGTTCGAGCCGTCCGTCATGGTCACGCCCCGGATGCCGCGTTCCGGCAACGCCGTCGTCGACGCGAAGTCCGCACCCGAGAGCAGGCTCGCCGCCTCCTCGAGCGGGAGTCCGGCGGCGAGCTCGCCGGCCGTGTGCTCGGTGCCCGCGCTCATTCCGCGCCCTCCAGGATCATCTGCGCCCGCTCCTCGGGGTTGTGGATGTTCCATCGGCGCGGGCGCGGCGGGTCGAGGTCCGCAGCGCGATGGTCGAACTCGAAGCGGTGCGCACCGGCGCCGACGACCTCGACCCGGTCGCGGCCGTCGGGCATCGAGATCTCGGCCGTGACCCCGGCCGGGATCACGACGTCGACGCACATGCGGCCGCCCTCGCGGATCCAGTCGCACGAGATCGTCCCGAACGGGCTGTCGTGGCGGACGGCCGCGTGCCCGAGGCCTCCGCCCGGTCGCGGCGCGATGCGCACGCGCCGGTACCCGGGTTCGAGTTCGGCGAGGCCGCCGACGACCCGGTGCAGGAAGTCCGCGACGGCGCCGAGCGCATAGTGGTTGAACGAGGTCATCTCCCCGGGGTTGATGCTGCCGTCGGGCAGCATGCTGTCCCATCGCTCCCAGACCGTGGTCGCGCCCATCGTCACGGCGTAGAGCCACGACGGCGCCTCGGTGCGCAGGAGCAGGTGGTACGCGTCGTCGAGGTGCCCGGTCGCGGCGAGCGCGTCGCAGACGATCGGCGTTCCGACGAAGCCCGTCGCGATCAGGTGGTCGCCCTCGGCGACGAGTTCGGCGAGCCGATCGCCCGCCTCGCGCATCTGGTCGCCCTCGAGCAGCCCGAACGCGATCGCGACGGAGAGCGCCGTGACGGTATCGCTCACGACGCGGCCCGCCGGGGCGACGTAGTTGGTCCGGAACGCGGCCTCCGCGAGGTCCGCGATGCGCGCGTACCTCGCGACCGCCTCGGTGTCGTCCAGCAGCTCCGCCGCCGCGAGCACGAGCCTCGCGGTGCGGGCGTGATATGCCGTGGCGACCAGCGTGGCATCCGTCCGCGAATCGCCGGGGCGCTCGGGCGGCGCGGCCGGGTCGAGCCAGTCGCCGAGCTGGAAGCCCTCGTTCCAGTGGCCCGTCTCGTGCGTCAGGGCGAAGACCTGGTCGACCCACGCCCGCATGCTGTCGAAGTGGGTGCGCAGGAGGTCGAGGTCGCCGGTGCGGCGGTAGAGCGTCCACGGCACGATCACGGCGGCATCCCCCCACGCCGCCGCCGGGTCGGCTGGGAACCCGCAATCGATCCAGGGGTGGAAGTTCAGCACCGAGCCGGTCGCGCGCTGCTCGGCCGCGAGGTCGCGGAGCCAGTTCTCGAGCACGCCGGTCGCGTCGAACAGGTGCGCCGCCGTCGGCGCGAACACCTGGATGTCCCCGCTCCAGCCGAGTCGCTCGTCGCGCTGCGGGCAGTCGGTGGGCAGGTCGACGAAGTTGTCGCGCATGCTCCAGACCACGTTCTCGTGGAACCGGTCGAGGAGCGGATGATCGGTCTCGAACCATCCGGTCCTGCGCATGTCGGAGTGCACGACGAGCGCCTCGATGCCGTCCGCGCCGGCACCTGCCGGCCATCCGCTGATCTCCGCGTAGCGGAACCCGTGCAGCGTGAAGCGCGGGGTCCACGTGATCGGCCGGTCGGTCGCGAAGGTGAACTCGTCCTCCGCCGTCGCCGTCCGCAACGGCCGGAGCGCGAGCTCGCCATCGTCGAGCACCTCGGCGTGGCGGATCGTGAGCGTCTCCCCCGGTACCCCCGCGACGGTGATCCGCAGCTTCCCGGCGATGTTCTGGCCGAAGTCGAGGAGCAGCCTGCCGTCGTCCCGCCGCTCGGCCGTGACCGGCGCGATCGCCTCGATCACCCGCACGGGCGGTCCCGTCGGCGATTCGAGTTCGGCGGTGAACTGCGTCCGCGGCAGGATGTCCGGCACGTCCCATGCCGCGGCATCGAACCCCGGCCTCGACCAGCCGGCCTGCTCGAGCCGGGCATCGTGGCGCTCCCCTTCGTACAGCCCGGTCGCGACGATCGGCGCCGGCGCGTGCGTCCAGTGCAGCGGCACCACACGCGCCCCCAGGTCGTCCTCGACCTCGAGCTGGAGCAGGAGCGCGACATCCGTGCCGTAGTTGTCCCAGAGGCCGCCGTTGAAGCCGAGGCGTCCGCGGTACCAGCCGTCGGCGAGCCAGGCGCCGATCGCGTTCCGCCCCCCCGTGAGGGCCTCGGTGACGTCGAGGGTCCGGTAGCGGAGACGATGGCGATAGCTCGACCAGCCCGGCGCGAGCACCTCGTCGGATGCCGCCGAGCCGTTCACCTCGAGGTCGTACACGCCATGCGCGGTGACGTAGGCACGTGCGCGGCGAATCGTGCCCGTCACGTCGAACTCGGCCCGCAGGAGCGTCGCCGGACGCGCACCCTCGTGCGGCGCCTCGAGCGACGGGGACACCCAGTCGACGGTCCAGTCGGACGGGTCGAGCAGGCCCGCCTCGACGTGCACGGGCTCGCTCCACGCGGTCGGGGCGTCCACGCCGACGAGGTGGGCTCTGACCCGCACGACCGCCGCCTCCCGAGACCGGAGCGGGCGCGCCGGCCACGGCCGGTGGAGCGAGTCCCCCGATTCCACGGAGACGATGGTCGCGTCATCCGCCCCGGCGAAACGGACCTCGAGGTCGTAGGCGCGCTGCTCGCGTCCGCCCTCGACGATCCAGCTCAGCCGCGGCGTCGCGACGCCGATGCCGAGGGCCTGCGCGGCGTGCTCGACGCGCAGCCGGTCGACGCGGGTCATCCCTTCACCGAGCCGGCCGTGAGGCCCTTCATCACGCGCTGGTTCAGGAAGAGGTAGATGGCGAGGGTGCCGATGACGTTGACCGCGATGGCCGCGAACGTCGGCCCGTACTGGACCTGCCCGAACTGGCCGGTGAAGTTCAGCAGGCCCACCTGGATGGTGCGGAGGTCGTCGCGCGTCGTGAACGTGAGCGCGATGAGCAGGTCGTTCCAGATGAAGAAGAACTGCACGAGCGCGACGGTGAAGATCGCGTTGCGCACGAGCGGGAAGCCGATGGTCCAGAACATCCGGAAGATGTTGGCCCCGTCGAGGGTCGCGGCCTCGAAGACCTCGCGCGGCACGCTGCGGAAGTAGGTCGCCATCATGAAGACCGTGAGCGGCAGCCCGATGGCCGTGTACGTGATGATGAGCGGCCAGAGCGAGCCGGTGAGGCCCGCCCGGAAGTAGATCGTGAACAGCGGGAGCAGGATCATCTGGCCCGGGATCATGATGCCCGCGAGGAACGCGAGCAGCACCGGTCCGCGGCCCTTCCAGACCATCACCTCGAGCGCGAAGCCGGCGGCCACGCCGAACACGATGGTGAAGAACAGCGCGGGCACGACCGCGAGGATGCTGTTGCGGATGTACACGTCGAGGTTGCCGGTGGTCCACGCCTCGACGTAGTTGCTGAAGTTGGTCCAGTCCTCCGGCAGCGCCCACGTCGGGTTGTTGAGGAACTCCTCCTGCGTCTTCAGCGAGCCGGTGAGGAGCCAGAAGAGCGGGTAGACCACGACGACCAGCAGGAGGCCGATGATGATCCAGACGGGCACGCGCCGCGCGAAGCGGATGAGGCGGGGCGAGCGATCGGTGAAGGTGGCGGTCATGGTTCAGCCCTTGGTCAGATCGCGGCGCGAGGAACGGAAGATGAAGATCGTGACGAGCAGGCAGATGATCGTCAGCAGCAGGGCGATCGAGCTCCCGTACCCGTACTCGCCGTAGGTGAACGAGGTCTGGTACATGTACAGCGTCAGCGGGGTGGTCGTATTGCCGGGCCCGCCGCCGGTCAGCGCGAGCACCGAGTCGAAGACCTTCAGGGTGCCGTTGACGCTGAAGATGATCGAGGAGAGCAGCACGGGCAGCGAGAGCGGGATCACGATGTGCCGCACGAGCCGCCAGCCGGATGCCCCGTCGAGCCGCGCGGACTCGAACAGGTCGTCGGGGATGTCGACGAGGCCGGCGTACAGCAGCACGGCGTAGAAGCCCATCGAGCGCCAGAGGTCCATGAGGATGAGGACGAGGAACGCGGTGTCCGGCGAGGCGAACCAGTCGACCGAGGGGATGCCGGCGAGGTTCAGCAGGTCGTTCACGAGGCCGTTGACCGGGGCGATCTTGAAGAGCTCCTGGAAGAGCAGGGCGACCGCGACGGTCGGCAGCACGACCGGGAAGAACGCGAGGGTTCGGACGAGGCTCGACGCCTTGCGGAGCCAGAACACGTAGATCAGGGCGAGGAGGTAGCCGAAGCCGACCTGGGCGATGGTCAGCACGACGGCGTACTTGAGGGTGAACACGAGCGCGTCGGCGATCTTCGGGTCGTTGGCCAGCGCGACGAAGTTGTCGAGGCCGACGAACTCGAAGCCCGTGATCGGGTTGCCTTCGAACACCGTGTAGCCGAGCGACCAGAAGATCGGCACGAGCATCACGAGCGTGTAGACGAGCAGGGCGGGGCCCAGGAGGACGAGGATGGCGCGCGGGTCGCCGAGGACGCGGTTCACAGGGGTGCTTTCGATCGGGATGTGGGCCGGGGGTCGCGCGGGGGCGCGGCCCCCGGCCTGTTCGGGTGAGGAGCTAGTTCAGGTCCGCCTGGACCATCTCCATGAACTCCTCGGGCGAGATCGCACCGGTCACGAGCTGCGACGCGTTCGTCTGGCTCGTTGCGGCGGCCTTCGCGTTGAACAGCGCCTCGAACCAGAGCACGCTCTGCGTCGTCTGGTCGATGCGCTCCTGCACGGCCTGCGTGAGCGGCGGCAGGTCCTCGACGGGCTCGTTCACGGCGAAGCCGGTGATGACGCCCTGCTCACCGAGCGAGGTGGAGCCGAAGTTCTCCGCGAAGCAGTCGAGCCACGCCGAGACGTCCTCGCCGTAGCTGGCCTCCGACAGCGCGAGCGGCACGCCGACGTTGGCGGCGAGCTGGTCGCGGCTGCCTTCGCCGCCCTCGACCTCGGGGAACGGCATGAAGCCGATGTTCTCCGCGCCGATCTTGTTCTGCTCGGGGTCGTTGAAGTTCGCGAGGATCCAGCTGCCCATGTAGAACATGCCCGCCTCCCCCGTCAGGAACTGGTTCACGGCGGTCATGTAGTCGATCGAGCCGACCGACGGGCCGAAGTAGCCGGCCTCGCCGAGCTCGGCGACGGCCGCGGCGGCCTCGACGTACTCGGGATCCGTGAGCGAGGCGTCGCCGTCGATGACCTTCTGCAGCGCGTCCGGGCCGATCGTGCGGAAGAGGTAGTTGCCGACGAGGCGGGTGAGCGGCCAGCCGTCCTGGCCGTCGGCCGAGAACGGGGTGACGCCGGCGGCGCTCAGCGTCGCCGCCGCCGCGGTCAGCTCATCCCACGTGGTGGGCTCCTCGATGCCGTTCTCGGCGAACAGGGCCTTGTTGTACCAGATGCCCTCGACGTTGAACTCGGTCGGCAGCACGAAGACGTCGCCGCCGTAGAGCGCCTCGACGGTCGAGCGTGCGGCGGGGATGATCGCGTCGGTCTGGCCGAGCTCCTCGAGCGCGGCCTCCACGTCGACGAGCTTGCCGCCGTCGTTGAGGTCCTTCGCGACCTGCGGCGAGTTGCCGCTCGCGAAGAGCACCGGCAGGGCGTCCTGGCCGGCCAGCAACTGCAGCTGCTGGTCGTAGCTGGCCTGGGGCTGCGTGGTGATGTCGAGCGGGAGCGCCTCCTCCTCGGCCGAGCAGCTGCCCGTGCTGAGCGAGGTCAGCGTGTCCTGGATGCTCGTGTTCTCCGCGAACGACAGGTAGGTGAAGTCGGTCGGCGCCGTCGCGTCGCCGCCGCCGCTGTCGCCCGAACAGGCGGAGAGCAGGAGCGCAGTGGCGCCCAGTCCTGCGATGAGCGGGACGAATCGTCGTGCCCGGGTACGTGCTGTGGTCACAGTTCCTCCTTGAATGCGGCCGCGCTCTCGAGTTGTAGCGCTGCAAGAGGATGCTAGGCGGGCGATTCGTTCTCCGCCCTGTTCGGAGCGGATTTTCCGCCCCTGCCATCGTGATAGCGCCTATCACGGGGGTGGATACCCGCGGAAGCCCGCGGTTTGGAACGCTGCAACTGTCGCGTACGCTGTGCTCATGACGATCGCCTCGACGACGGGCCACGGCGGCCAGCGCACAGCCGCTGCGACGAACGGCGCGGCCGCCGGCATCGCGGATGTCGCCTCCCTGGCCGGGGTCTCGCAGTCCACCGTGTCCAATGTCCTGAACCACCGCGAGCGCGTCGCGAGCGACACCATCGAGCGCGTGGAACGGGCCATCGCGATGCTCGGGTACGTGCCGAACGGCGCAGCTCGCTCGCTTGCCGCCGGCCGCTCCCGGTCGATCGGGCTCGTGCTCTCCGACCTCGGCAACTCGCTGTTCGTCGACATCGCCCGCGGGGCCGAACGCGCCGCCGAGGAGCACGGCCTCTCCCTGCTCGTGGCGAACGCCGACGGGCGACTCGATCGTGAGGACCGCTATGTCGACCTCTTCACGGAGTCCCGCGTGCTCGGCACGCTGCTCACCCTGAACGACGAGTCGCACTACCGAGCGCTCTCGGCACGCCGCACCCGCGGCACCGTGCTCACCCTCCTCAACTTCCACGCGGATGCCGCGGCCTTCTGCAGCGCGTACTTCGACAACGAGGCCGGCGGGCGGCTGGCGACCCGGCACCTGCTCGACACGGGCCGCTCCCGGCTCGTGTTCGTCGGCGGCCCGAGCGCCCTCCAGCCCGTGGCCGACCGCCGCGAGGGGTTCCGGCGAGCGCTGGCGGCGGCCGGCATCCGGCCGGTCGACGAGCTCTCGCCCGAAGGCATCAACCGCGCCGACGGGTGGCAGGTGGGCCGGGCGCTCGCCGTCCGCGTCGCCGCGGGCGAGATCGACGGCGTGGTCGCGGCATCCGACCTGCTCGCCGCCGGCATCGTGCAGGCCTTCACCGAGTCGACGGGCATCGGCGTTCCCGACCGCGTCGGGGTCATCGGCTACGACAACAACCAGGCCGCATGGGACGCGCCGATCCCGATCTCGACCATCAGCCAGCCGGGCGCCGAACTCGGCTACGCGGGCGTGGGCCTGCTGCTCGAGGACCTCGACTCGGGCGAGCACGAGCATCGAGCCGTTCGACTCGAACCCTCGCTCGTGGTACGACGGAGCACAGGGCGTTAGCCCGCCGGAACGAAGGGACGCGTCGATGGCGACGGATGCGACGGACCGACCGGGCGCGGCCGCGCCTCCCGAGCGGCATCGCGGCCCGATGCAGCTCGGCTCCGTCGACCTCAACCTGCTCGTGCCGCTGCAGGCGCTGCTCGAGGAGCGCAGCGTCAGCCGCGCGGCGGATCGCATGTTCATGAGCCAGCCGGCCCTCTCGGCGGCGCTGGCACGTCTCAGGCGCCACTTCGACGACGAGCTGCTCGTCCGATCCGGCAACGCGTACGTGCTGAGCCCGCTCGGTGGCGAACTCCTCGACGAGGTGCACAGCGCGACGAGCGCGCTCAGCCGGCTGTTCGGCGCGCAGGGCGAGTTCCGGCCGTCCGAGAGCCACCGCGAGTTCCGCCTCGTCTGCTCCGACTACATCGCCGCGGTCTTCGGTGCACCGCTCGCGCGCGCGGTCGCCGCGGCCGCCCCGCACACGCAACTCCGGTTCGAGCACGTGCAGGACCAGGTCGTGGACACTGCGCCGGACTCGCTCCGCGACATCGACGGGCTCGTCCTGCCCCACGGCTACTTCGAGCACGCCGAGCACCTCGACCTGTTCACCGACACGTGGACCTGCATCGTCGCGGCTCCCGAGGACGGAGCGGCGCCGGAGTCCCCCGTGCTGACGATCGACTCGCTGGGCGCCCGACCGTGGGCGGTGACCTACAGCGGGCGAACCGCGGTGACGAGCGCCACGCGACAGTTGCTCACCCTCGGGCTGTCGCCACGCACCGAGGTCGTCACGCGCAGTTTCCTGACCCTGCCCGACATGGTGGCCGGCACCGATCGCGTGGCCTTCGTACCGGGGTCGCTCGCGAGCCGCTTCGCCCGCAGAGCCGACGTGGTCGTCGTCGAATCGCCGCTGGAGTTCCCGCAGATCCGGCATGCGTTCTGGTGGAGCGCATCGCACGCGGAGGATGCGGGACACCGATGGCTGCGCGAGCAGGTCGCCGCGGTCGCCGCGGCGCTGCGCACCGGCGGTTGACGAGGTCGCATCCCTCGGCCGCCGGCGCATCCGGACGGCCGCCCTGCGGCCGCCCGGGTCACCATCGCCGGTTCAGACGATGGCGGCGCGAAGCGTCGCAGCTGCAACGCCCACGTCGGGAGCCCCGTAGATCGCGCCACCGGCGACGGCGACACGCGCGCCGGACTGCTGCACGGCGGCGATGGTCGAGGCAGTGATGCCACCGGCGACGGAGAACGGCACGCCCGATGCCTCGCCGTCGCGGAGCAGCGTCGAGAACGTGAAGCCCTCCTCAGCCTGCTCGTCGAGCCCCGCGTGCATCTCGACGAACTCGACGCCGAGGGCCACCACCTCCTTGGCGCGCGCGGGCTTGTCGGCGACGCCGATGAGATCCACGACGATGCCCTTCCCATGCTTCTTGGCGGCCTTCACGGCACCGAGGATGGTGCTGTCGCCCGCGGAGCCGAGCACGCTCACCAGGTCGGCACCGGCGGCGAAGGCGATCTCGGCCTCCAGTTCCCCCGCGTCCATCGTCTTGAGGTCGGCGAACACGATCTTGTCGGGGTGCGCCGACTTGACCGCGGTGACGGCCGAGAGTCCGGCACTCTTGATCAGCGGCGTGCCGAGCTCGAGGATGTCGACGTGGGGAGCCGCCGCAGCGGCGAGCTCGAGCGCCGCCTGGGTGGTCAGGGTGTCCATCGCGAATTGAAGTTTCATCGATATTCCTTGTGTTCGGGGTTGGATGGTGCTGGTGGAGGGAGGCCTCGTCGGGCCGCGGATCACTCGAGGTTCGCGTGCCTCGGCCAGAGTTCGTCGGCCGTCGCGCCGGATCGACGCCAGAGCGCGTCGAAGACGGCATCCCCGAGGAGGACGACCGCCTGCTCGAACAGGCTCCCGGCGTACTGGTCGGATGCCACGCGCGACCGATCGAGCTTGCCCGCGGCAGGCACGATGATGAGCGCGCTCGACAGCTCGCCCAGTGGCGAGTCCGGAGCGGTCGTGATCGCCGCGACGCGTGCGCCGACGGAGTTCGCGACGTGCGCCGCTCGGACGACCGCCTCGGTGCGGCCCGAGCCGCTGGCCGTGAGCAGGAGGTCGTCCGCCTCGATGGCCGGCGCGGTGACCTCGCCGACCACGTGCACGCGAAGCCTGAGGTGCATCAGGCGCATGGCCGTCATGCGCAGTGCGAGGCCGGAACGGCCGGCGCCCGCCACGAAGATGCGAGGTGACGAGGCGACGAGGTCGACGAACGCCGAAAGCGCGATCGACTCGTTGACGGCGACCGTCTCGAGCACCGCGTGAGTCTCGCGGCGGACTCGTCGGAGCGAGGAGTCGACGTCGGCGTCGAGGTCGGTTTCGATGAGGTCCATGCCCTCATGCTCGCGCGATGGTCGGTGCGGCATCCCCATCCGTCCGCACGGTTCGACCTACCCGAAAGAAGAGGCCTCTGGGGGCGGGTAGGTTGGATCGATGGACGTTGCCGCCGACCTCCCCTCACCTGCATCGAGACGCCTCGCGGCCGAGCACGCCGGGATGGTCGCCGAACAATCCGATCGGCATGCCGTCACGCTGGAGTCGATCCTCGCCCTCCTGCGGTCCACCCGGCTCGACGATCGACGAGCCCGTGCGATGGCCACCGAGCTCGCGACGACCGCCCTCGTGGGGCTCCGCATGACGACCGACGAGCAGCGGAGCAGCCTGCTCGAGCCGGTCGTCGGGGCGTTCGCTCGGCTTCGCACAGACTTGCATCCGCTCGTCAGGTACGGCGACCTCGAGGTGCAGTTCGTCGAGCCTCCGGCCACTGGCCGTGCCCTACCCGGAGAAGTGGCCCATGCCGCGCGTGCCATCGTGCGCAGCGCCGTACTCGCCTTCGTCGACCGGGGCGAGACCCGTCGCGTGCGCATCCAGTGGGACTGCGACGGGCTGAACCTGCTCATCGGCATCCGGGACGACGGCCGGGGAGACCTCACCGCGCACGACGATTCGCTGCGTCCGATCGCCGAACGCGTCGCGGCGCTCGACGGCATCCTGACCGTGTCCTCGACGCCCGGCTGGGGCTCCTCGCTGGACATTCGACTGCCCCTCGATCCACCGGCCGAACCGGAGCCGCTGGCGGAAGTCGTCCCGCTCTCGCCGCGCGAACGCGACGTACTCCGGTACGTCGTCGCGGGCGAGCGCAACCAGGCCATCGCACGGGATCTCGGGATCAGCGAGAACACGGTGAAGTTCCACGTCTCCAACCTCCTGCGCAAGTCGGGCGCCAGGAGCCGAGCGGAACTGGCCGCGCTCGCCCGCTGACAGCGCGCGCACCGCGCCCTCGGATCGCCGCGGACCTAATCGCCGCGTTCGATCCCGCCCGGATCGCCGGGCCGGATCGTGGCATCCTCCGCGATGTCGACGCGGGTGATGCCGTCATGCTCCGTGACCTCGATCTGCGTCGGGAGGTCCTCGGGGTTGACGATCTCGTCCGCACCGTCGGAGTCGGTGGGCGTTGCATCACGATGGGTCATCGGCTTCTCCTTCTCGAACCGGGAACAGGACTCCACCCTCGGTCATGTGTCCGAACCCGGTACAGGGGTTGCCCTCCCCTGCGACATCTGCAACCGAGCAGACGCGGCTCGTGCGGGAGCGCACGCCAGTCGAGGCTGCGAAATCATAGCGGTCGGTCTGGGTCCTGTCCACCGTCTGCGCGCGATCGGCACCGAACTTAGTGTGGTGGCATGGATACGGCAGATGCGAGCGCGCCCGAATCCGCGCATGCCGTTCCGCTCCTGCTCGACCGCTATCGCCCGATGGCCCGCATCGGCCGCGGAGGCATGGCGTTCGTCTTCCGCGGGCGTGACGAGTACCTCGGGCGCGATGTGGCGATCAAGGTGTTCAGCGGGGGCAACGAGGAGCACACCGAGATGTACCGCGCCGAGCTCCGCATGCTCGCCGCGCTCAACCACCACGGAGTGGTCTCGATCATCGACGCCGGGGTCGACACCTCGGCTCCGGAGGACCCGCGACCGTTCCTCGTCATGCAGCTCGTGCGCGGCACGACCGTGCGAGACCGTGTGGCGGAGCGTCCCATCTCCGTGCGCGAGATCGGCGAGATCGGCTACGAGGTCGCCGAGGCCCTCGAGTACGTCCACGCCCAGCACGTGATCCACCGCGACATCACGCCGTCGAACATCATGATCGTCAACTACGGGACGCAGCATGCCCGGGAGCGGGCGATGCTCACCGACTTCGGCATCGCCGTCGAGGCCGCGGACGCCGGCTTCCAGTCCGAGACCATCACGGGAACCGCCCCGTACCTGAGCCCGGAGCAGGTGCGCAACCAGCCCCTGACGACGGCATCCGACATCTACTCGCTCGGCCTCGTGCTGCTCGAGTGCTTCACTCGCGAGCGGGCGTTCCCGGGTGCGCATATCCCCTCTGCGATGGCTCGCCTGACCGAGGAGCCCGACATGCCGCCCGAGCTGGTTCCGGAGCCATGGCGCTCCCTGCTGCAGCGGATGACGGCGGCCGAGCCGGAGCATCGCCCGACCGCGGCAGAGCTGAGCTCCGAGATCAGGTTGGCGCTCCGCGACATCCGCCCGCGGCAGCACTCCAGGGGGATGCCCTGGCGCAGGCGGCGCGGTGCGGCGGACACCTCGCAACGGTGAGGTCCGCCGCGGGAGCGCACCACCCGGCGGGCCGGTGGGCGCGCCCGTGCTTCGGTTGCCCGTTCGTGTGCTTCTCGACAGACTGCTGAGGTGGGCAGCCGCCCACCTGAGGGGAAGTGTGACGAATGCAGAACCAGGAACCGACCGACGCGATCATCGCCGCTCAGGCGGAGCTCACCGCCCGGCTCCCGTTCGCGGATGACGCGGACTTCGCGGCCGCAGATCGGGGATTCATCGGGACGCTGGAGGATCCGAAGATCCTCGATGCGGCGGGCGAGGTCGTCTGGGATGCCTCGACGTACGACTTCATCGAGGGCGAGGCGCCAGATTCGGTGAACCCGAGCCTGTGGCGGCAGAGCCGGCTCGCGGCCAAGCACGGCCTGTTCGAGGTCGTGCCGGGGTTGTACCAGGTCCGCGGGCTGGACCTGTCGGTGATGTCGTTCGTCGAGGGCGACACGGGGGTGATCGTGATCGACCCGCTCATCTCGAAGGAGACGGCCGCGGCAGCCCTCGGCCTGTACCGCGAGCACCGCGGCGATCGGCCCATCGTGGCCGTGATCCACACGCACTCGCACATCGACCACTTCGGCGGCGTGCAGGGCATCGTCACCCAGGAGCAGGTCGACGCCGGTGCCGTCGCGATCATCGCCCCGGAGGGCCTGGTCGAGCACGCGGTCGCCGAGAACGTCTACGCGGGCACCGCGATGGGGCGTCGCGCCGGGTACATGTACGGGGCCGCACTGGCTCGCGGCCCGCGCGGCGCCGTGGGTGCAGGGCTGGGTCAGACGACCTCGACCGGTGAGGCGACGCTGCTCGCGCCGACGCTGGAGATCTCCACGACCGGTGAGACGCACACGATCGACGGGGTCGAGATCGAGTTCCAGATGGCGCCGGGTACGGAGGCACCCGCCGAGATGCACTTCTACTTCCCGCGCTACGAGGCGCTCTGCATGGCCGAGAACGCGACCCACACCCTGCACAACCTGCTGACCCTCCGCGGTGCGGTCGTCCGCGACCCCCACGTCTGGTCGCGGTACCTGACCGAGGCCATCGACCGCTACGGCGACCGGGCACAGGTGGTGTTCGCGTCGCACCACTGGCCGACCTGGGGGAACGCCGAGATCACCGAGTTCCTGGGCCTGCAGCGGGACCTCTACGGGTACTTGCACGACCAGACGCTCCGCATGCTGAACCAGGGCCTCACCGGTGCCGAGATCGCCGAGGTGATCCAGCTGCCACCGGCACTCGAGAACTCCTGGCATGCGCGCGGCTACTACGGATCCGTCAGCCACAACGTCAAGGCGATCTACCAGCGCTACATGGGTTGGTTCGACGGCAACCCCGCCCGGCTCTGGCCGCACCCGCCGGCCGCGATCGCCGAGCGCTACGTCGACGCCATCGGGGGCATCGACCGTGTCCTCGAACTCGCACGGGCCGCCTACGACAGCGGCGACTTCCGCTGGGCGGCGACGCTCCTCGACCACGCCGTCTTCGTCGATGCCTCGAACGCGTCCGTGAAGGCCCTCTACGCCGATACGCTCGAGCAGCTCGGGTACGGGGCCGAGAACGGCACCTGGCGCAACTTCTTCCTCTCGGGAGCGACCGAGCTGCGCGACGGCAATTTCGGCACCCCGACCGTCACGAACGCCCCGGCGATCCTCGCGCAGCTCACGCCCGAACAGGTCTTCGACGCCATCGCGATCACCGTCGACGGCCCGAAGGCCTGGGACCTCGACCTCGCCTTCGACGTCACTGTCAACGATCTCGGTCGCAGCTTCCGCGTCACGCTCCGCAACGGTGTGCTCGTGTACGTCGAACGCGAGCCCGCCGACGACGCCGCGCTGCACGTCACGCTCGAGAAGCAGCGACTCATCCGGCTCGCGGGCGGCGACCTGCAGTCCGAGGGCCTCGGCGCGGCGGGTGACCTCGGCGTGCTGACGCAGCTCTTCGGCGTGCTGAGCCCGGGAGACCCGGCGTTCGAGATCGTGGTGCCGTAGCGCCGACGGCGAGGCCCCCGCGCTCTACCGGGGCACGGGGCCTCGCCGGCGACGCCCCGGTCGACGGAGCTGGGCGGCGCGATGGGCGATCCGATCGACCCGCCTCCTCGGCGAGCCCGTGGTTCCGGGTCGACGCCATAGACTGCATCAACACTCCGAGGATGATCGGTGTGGAGCTGTTGTACTGGTGGGAGTGGACATGAGCGGCGAGTGGCATCGGAAGCACCTCGGAGACGACGTACCGGAGCAGGCTCCCGGCGAGGAGACCCTGTTGGGCGCGGCCGGCGACGAGGTCCCGCCCGGAGGGGTCGTCGCGGGGTCCTTCAGCCAGGAATTCCCCGGCGCCGACCCGTACGCGGGCATCCCGGCCGACCAGGTCGGCCTCCCGCCGCTGAGCGAGGCCGAGCAGGAGGCCGTGGAGCGCGAGGCAGAGCGGCTCGCAGACGACCCGGACGCGCGCCGCGACCTCTGAGCCGCCGTCGCGGGCGCAGAACTTGCGATCCACCGGGCTTCTCTGGTCGGGCTGACAGGATTCGAACCCGCGAGCCCTTGGACGACCTGGTCCGTCATGGGTTGCGTCCGGATGTCTCGGACACTCGCGGATCCCTTGTGATCACTGGAAACCGGATGGTTCGCCACGTGCGATGGTGAGTGACCGGTGAGCTCGAACCGCAACAGCCATATGCAGAGAGAGCGGGCCCATCGCCCGCGGCGCCGTCGGAATATGCGGTCAGTCACCAACGCCTGATGGCATGATGACTGAGAATGTCAACCGAAGTCGGTACCGGGTTGGCAATCTATCTCGAGCCCACCTCGAATGCCTTACCGGGCAGGACTGCTGAGCGGGCCGCCGGGTACAAGTCGCCTTGACCAGCAACACAGAGGGATCGGTCCAGGCCCGTTCGTGTGATCAGATCTGCATCCCGCCCGCTAGCCTGACCGCTTCCATTTGGATGGACGAGCGGCTATGGCGAGGATGATGGCCCCAATAAATCCGGCGGCTTCAAGGACCAAAGGGAGGCATGCGAGCGAATCCTCCAACAACGAGTCCGACTGCAACGGCCGAGTCGATCGGGTGTCGAGACTCATTGGGAATGACGATGTTCTGTAACCGTCGTTTCGAATGTCCAGCTAGCGGCTCTCCTCTAACGGAGATCGCGGGTTCGAAGCCATGTGGCTCTGGAAACGAGTTGACACAGACATGTTTGCACGTCGAGATCACCGACGGCGCTTCCGTCTTTCGATCAGTAAAAGGATGCACATAACCGCCACGATAGCTAGAAAGAGAGTTCCCACAATCCTCTGGAATCCGTCGTCGACCAAGATGAGGACGAGGATTGCTCCGATCGTGGAAGCGATGGCGAGTACCACCAGACCAAGTACCAGTACGCGCGACGGAGTAGCGTTTGGATTCTTGGCTAACACGATTCCACCGCTCCAGAGATGCTGTACGCCAATGCTCCGAACCCGATTATGACTCCGAACACAGCCGCTCCGAAGCCGCACCCGCGACGGTACCTACCGGTGCTGCACGGTTCTGCGCTTGCTGGTCTGCGAACCTCGCCGACTCCGGGGGTGCCCACGGCGCATCTTCCGGGGGGTTCGGTTCCGCGATCTCGGTTCCGACGGCTTCTGCTGGCGGCTCCCAGATATCTGGTTCGGGGACTGTGGCTTCGATCGTGGAGCCGACTGCCGGGCCAGCTGCCAGCGTCGTCATGGCAATTACGGTCGCGAATGCAGAAACGGCCGCGATCGACCGGATCCCGAGCTTGTGGGTCATCTTGACGTCTCTTCCTTGAGCGCAACAGTGTTGATGTGCTCCAGGTCGGGTCCGGGTGCGCGACGAGCGAACCACGCTCGGATCGATGCAAACACCCCCTTGATTTGATGAGGGATCCTCCGCTTTAATGCTTTGCCCTAAACACCGGGATGCCGGTCGCCAGAGGGCGGCGCACTGGGAGTCCGCGCCGATGTCAGGTCGTTGCGAGTTGTCTGGTGTGGGCGAGGCGGTAGGAGTCGGTGCCGGTTTCGATGATGCTGCCGCCGAAGGTGAGACGGTCGACAATTGCGGCGCAGAGGCGTGGGTCGGTGAAGGTTTTGGTCCAGCCGGAGAAGGATTCGTTTGAGGCGATCGCGACGGAGTTTTTCTCTTCGCGTTCGGTGAGGACTTGGAAGAGGAGTTCGGCGCCGCGGCGGTCCAGTTCCATGTAGCCGAGTTCGTCGATGCAGAGCAGGTCGACGCGGCCGTAGCGGGCGATGGTGCGGGCGAGCTGTTTCTCGTCAGCGGCTTCGACGAGCTCGTTAACCAACTTCGTGGCGAGCGTGTACTTGACCCGGTACCCCTTCTCAGCTGCCGCAGTGCCGAGCCCGATCAGCAGGTGGGACTTCCCGGTGCCGGAGTCGCCGATCAGGCAGAGCGGTTGGCCTTTGCGGATCCATTCGCCGGTGGCGAGTTGGTGGATGGTGGCGGGGTTGATGTTCGGGTTCGCGTCGAAGTCAAAATCGCCCAACCATTTGGTGCGTGGGAATCCGGCGGCGTTGACGCGGCGGATGGATGAGCGGCGGTCCCGGTCGTCGCACTCGGCCAACAGCAGCTCGGCGAGGAAGCCTTGGTAAGACAACTGCTCCCGGTTCGCAGTTTCGAGAGCTTCATCGACGACCGCGCGAACGGTCGGGAGGCGGAGTCGGCGGCAGGCCTGGTCGACCGCTGCGGTCGCGGCTTCTTCGGTCATCCCGCGACGCCGGCGCAATGTGGTGGTCACGGGCGTGGGTCGATTCGTCATGTTCCAGTGCTTCCTTCTCGTCCGGCTGATGGGTCAACGACGTCGGGTCGTGCTCGTCGCTGCAGGAGGTCGTCGTAGGCGGCGACCGAGGGCACGGGCCGGGTGTCAGGCGGGAGCCCCGCGATCACCGCCGCCGGGTCGGCGAGCCGGCGTTGGGTGAGGCTGACAACTCGCTGCCCGGCATGTGGTGGCTGTGCAACGAGATGACGGTCTGACCCGGATCCGGCTGCGTGGAGGCGGGCTTCGACCGCGACGACGTCAGCAGATACGGCGCCGACGGTCAGGGCGGCGCGGATGCCGGCAATCACATCGGCGGCGCGCATACTGCGGTGCAGGAGCAGGACATCGATCAGGGCACGGGTGCCGACGGTATCGCCATCGACTTTGCGGGCGGCCTGCCAGAACGCGTCGTGCGCGGCCGTGAACGCACCCGACTCACGTGCGCGGGCAAGCGCGGTGGATCCTGGCATCGCGCCGGGCTTGTGGCGGAGTACCTCGAGGTAGTGATCCAGGTCCACGGCGTGGCCGCCGCGCGCGACGACCCGTTCATGGCGGGCGATCTCGGTATGCCCGTCGAAGACGACGACTTCAGATGCCCGCAGCGAGACCCGCACGTTCCGCCCGATCATGCGGGCGGGCACGGAGTACTTCGCCATCCGCACCGTGATCAACGCGGACCGGTCGACACGTGGGTGCAACGTGAGTCCGGGGTCGAAGCGTTCGAACGGCAACGGCGACAACCGAGGCTGCTCGGTCGCGAAGTCCTGGCCCACAGTACGGATGCGGGATGCGACGCGTCGGCCGTCGTCTTCGGCATCCCACCGCCGGATCCGGGCGTTCAACTCGGCCAGGGAGTTCACGACCGGCATTGGGGTGAGGCGTTTCCGGCGGAACCTGCCGACTTCACCTTCGACACCGCCCTTCTCGTGTGCACCCTTGATCCCGGGCTGGCAGTAAAACGAATCGAATCCGTAGTGCGAACGGAACAGCACCCACCGTTCGTTCTCAATCCGGTCCCGGCCGCGGCCGTAGAGCACGGATTGGACGGCGGCGGTGAGGTTGTCGTACTTGATGTACCGGGTCGGGATCCCGCCGATCTCCTCGAACGCGTCGATGTGTCCCTCGAGGAACGCTTCCTGCGACTGCGTCGAGTACACCCGGTGTACCGCTTTGCCTGAATGCGAGAGGCGGAACACGAACATGTGGCACTTCGTCTTCACCCCAGCCAGGACCACCCACACCTCACCGAAATCGACCTCGGCTTCCGCACCCGCCGCATGCTCCTGCGGGACGAACACATCGAACGGACGGCCGGAGGCGGCGTCGATCTGAGGGCGTCTGGTGCGGACGTAGTTGCGCACCGTGGAGTACGACAGCTCCGTCGCGCCGTGTTCGGCGATCAACCGGTCGAACACGCGGGTGGCGGTGTGCTTCTGTTTCCGTGGGGCGTCCAGATCCTCCCGAAGCATCGCATCGATCAGCGGTTTGAACCGGTCAAGGCGGGGCGCCGTCCGCACCCTTGTCTTCTTCGGCGGCGGTTCAGGCGACGCGAGCGCCTGTCGAACGGTCTGCCGGCCGACACCGTGCCGACGAGCCAACGCCCGAATCCCCAAGCCCTCGATCCGTGCGTCACGTCGGATCCGAGCAAAGACATCCACCCGAGACTCCATCCGTCCTCCACCCCCAGCAATCGGAAAACTGCAGTTTCCGATAACCGTGGAGGTGGGTCCGGCTTAGAGTGCCGCAAACACCCCGACAACCCGCAAGTGGTCCCCGTTTAGATTGCCCCGGTGGGTCCCACTTACGCTGCCATAGTCAGATGACGCCATGCGAAGCCACCATGTCAGCCGAGTCATCGCCGCGACACCGGACGCCGTGTACGAGTTCGCGTCGGACGTCGACAATCTTCCGCGCTGGGCTGCGGGTCTCGCGCGAGCTGACGTTCTGCGCGACGGCGACGCCCTCCTCGTGGAATCGCCGATGGGGCGGGTCGTTGTGCGCTTCGTCGAGCGGAACGCGTTCGGCATCCTCGACCACGACGTGACGCTGCCGTCCGGAACTGTGGTCACGAACCCTGTTCGGGTGCTGGCTCATCCGGATGGCGCGGAGGTGGTGTTCACGGTCCGGCAGATAGAACTCGACGACGCCGAATTCGACCGAGATATCGAAACGGTCGCAGCAGACCTTGATCGACTCGCGGACCTGCTAAGGAGTACCGCGTAGTCTCCCGCCGGGAGACCGGCGTGCAGGCTGTGTCTTGTGCCTCGCGGGGCCCGTCTGCGACGACTGCGCGTTCGCTTGCTATGACAACCTGTTGTCGTTTCGACATGATGTCCCCAAGCCCGTAGAGTGCTCTGGTGAAACCGCCGCAAGTTCGCGAGGGCGACCCTCCCTTCCAAGACCTGATCCTCAGCGTCTTCCATCTCAGCAACGTGCTTTCGGTAGCCGGCGATCAACTGGTCGCCGACCTCGGGTTGACCTCGGCACGCTGGCAGGTCCTTGGGGCTCTGGCCGTGACTCCCGCGCAACCGGTCGCGTGGATCGCCCGTGATCTCCAATCCACGAGACAGAACATCCAACGCATCGTGAACGACCTCGAGCGAGCCGGGTTCGTCGCGCTGCGCCCCAATCCTCACCACAAGCGTGCGCAACTGGTCGAGATGACTCCGGAGGGGCATCGCGTCTTCGAGCTGGCTGCCAGCCGCGGCGGCCCATGGGCTCAGCACGCAGCGGCCGGTCTCTCACAAGACGATGTCGACGTCGTCCGCCAGGTCCTGCATGCGATCGGCACCGCCGTCGAGAACTACGACTATCCATCTCTCCCGGAGAACCCCGCATGACGAACCGCCCAGAACTGCCACGGATGCTGAAGTACGGCAACCGCATGGTGATCTTCCTGAACCGTGTCGGCCTGGCAGCCGGCCCACCACGCATCCTGACGGTCCGCGGCCGCGTCAGCGGCGAACCGCGATCGACGCCCGTCTCCATCGTCGACGTGGACGGGACCCGGTACGTCGTCGCCGGAAAACGGATGGAGTGGGTCAAGAACGTTCGAGCCGCCGGCCACGGCGAGATCCGACGAGGCCGCAATCGAGAACTCGTGTCATTCGCCGAGCTCCCCGAAGACCAGCGAGGACCGGTCCTCCGGGCGTACTGGCATCAACACATTCAGGGGCGAAAGGTCGCCGCTCGCATCTTCGAGGTCAGTGACGGCGCCGGGCCCGACGACTTCGCGGCAGCGGCACCACGCTGCGCGGTCTTCAAACTCGAAACCGCACAGCCGACCGGATAGCTCCCACGCACTCAGGGGCCCATTAGCGGTCAAGCTCTCCGTCGCCCCGCCTCGCACCCGATGAAGCTCCTGGCTCGTGTGGACGATGCTTGCCCGGGCGGACATGACGTGAGTGAGGGAACGTTCGAGGAGAGAAGGACCGCATGAGCACCGACGGCGACCAGCACGAGACTGAACCCGACCGCCAGATCGCCAGGTTGCTCCACCGGGCTGCTCCGCAAATCACCCCGAAAGACGATGCCCTGGCTGCGCGAATGGCCGAGATGGCCGCCGCCGCCATACGAGAGGAGCGCGGCGCTCAACGGCGCAAGCAAGGGATCGCGGCCGGGATCCTTGCTCCGGTTCTCCTCCTCGGCAGCGCTGGTGCGGCGTACGCTGCGACCACGGTCGACTGGTCGTCGTTCTGGGGCGCCAGCACGACGACCGAGTGGGCGGATTGGGCGCAGCGACCTGACGCGACCATCACCTACACACTTCCGGGCGGCGGCTCGTGCGAGTTGCGACTGGGAGAGTTCGAGTACAACCCTGACCCGAACGGGCCGACCGACGTCGGGACAGAGCCGCGAGCCGTCGACGCGTCCCTCGACTACGTTCACGGCGCCGACGTGCTCGCAGACGCTGACGTCGACGGCGTGATCCGGGAGAACCGCTCCGACGAGAACTGGGCCGACGACGGAAGCGGCAATGCTGTGCGGTTCGGGTTCGGCACTGAGAACGTCAACGCCGATATGGAGTACAACCTGGCGGTGAGGGAGGCCGTGCACGAGGCGATCATCGCTCACCTCGACATGCTCGGCATCCCATCCACGGGGCTTGGCTTCCAGAGCCAGGAGCAGTGCACCGGGATGACGCAGTGAGCCGGCGCGGCCGGGCGGAAGCACGGTTCACCGAGCTGATGGTCGAAGTCGGTCCGGAACTGCTGAACTACTTCGAACGTCGTATCGGAGACGGCGGCGAGGACCTGCTCTCGGAGCTCATGGCCACGGCTTGGCGGCGCAATGCCGACCTCCCCATGGATCACGAGCAGGCTCGGATGTGGCTGTTCGGGATCGCGCGCAACCTGCTTCGGAACGGTGTTCGATCGAACCTCCGGCGGAGTCGCCTCGAGAACGCGCTCCGAGACGCGATCCCCGCCAACGGTTCGGACGTTGCCGAGCAACTCGCTATCCGAGATGCGGTACAGCGACTCGATCCAATCCTCGCTGAAATAGTCACGCTCGTTCACTGGGAAGGACTCACGATCGCGGAGGCAGGACGCCTTCAGGGAGTTCCCGCCTCGACCGCACGCGGCCGCTACCAACGGGCACGAGAAGCGCTGAGGGAAGCGCTGACAGTTCAGCGAAGCCCGGCCTGATCGCAATCAAGGATCGCCTCGCGGGCGCCTAGATTCCCGAAACGCGCGCTGCACGTGTCTGCCAGACTGAGGCCGTGTTTGGGAACCTCACCGGATGGCACTTGATCATCCTCTCCGTCATCTGGATCATCCCGTTTGTCGTCACTGTCGTGAGTATCGCTCGCGACCAAGTGGCATCAGGAACCGCTCGGGCGGTCTGGGTACTCATCGCATTGCTCTTCCCCTGGCTCGGGTTGACTCTCTGGTTCACGATTGGTCGCAAGTCGGCGCCCACGGCTTGACGGGCCCCCGTGGGTGGAGTTCAGGGCCGTAGCGAAGCGCTTTACGCAGTCGCTCCCAGCGACGTTTGTCACCACCCGGCAGCGGATCCCCAATCGACACCCCCCTTCCCAGTACGCTCGGCTCATGTACGGCATACCAGCGGGCGAGAGCTTTGCTTTCGTGGAGGGGCACGTCCTCGAGCAGCTCTGCTTCGGCCGGGATGTGCTGATTCTCAAATTCGACGGCAATGTGTCGATCACCGTCGAAGGGGCTCTCGGAATCACCCCGCCGGCCGCAGACGAATCCATTGTCGACGATGCACGCGACATCGTTTCGGTGCTAGTCGGCTTGATCGCCGACACCGTTTTGGCGGCCGAGGTGAACGATGCGCGCTCGTTCTCCATGACGTTCTCCCTGTGCCACATCGTGCGCCTGATCGACAGTTCCGAGCGGTACGAGTCATTTCAAGTTCGTGACGGAGAACGACTCATAGTCGTCTAGGTCGGAAAGGCGTTAGGCCACGCAGAGGGATCCGTGACGGGCCGCTGTAGCCGCGGGGACGGTCTGCCGTTATGGGTTGCGCAGGTCGGCAGCGGCGAGGGTCTGCTCGAGGATCCGGAGAGCCTTGGGCCCTACTCCATGGAGGGTTGCGAGGTGGTCGAGGCCCACGCGCCGAAGGTCGTCCACATCGTGCACGCCCGCTTCCTCGAGCGCTCGGGTAGCCGGGGCGCCGATGGCGGGGAGCTGTCGAGACGGTTCCATGAGTCCGACACTACGACCGGACCATCGTCCCGATCGCCGATCCTTGGGTTCTTTCGGTCATCGCTGCCTGGCCCGCTATTGGACCGATAGTCCGAACAGGAACTCCCACTCACCCGTGACCAGGCCATCCCGAGGCACGGTGCGCCTTCGGATGTTCGCTGACGGAGGATTCTTGCATGCAGAATCCCGACCAAGTCGAAGTGTCGATGTGAACCTGCGACCATCCGTGATGCAGGTCGAATGGCACCGCCTCGCCATGGCCTGAACGCCCTGCTCGAGGTGTTCGCAGCGCGCCCACTCCCCCGGGATCTCGCGGATGCGCCGTGCTGGGCGCCTGTGAGCGCGAAGATTCCGGTTGTCTCCGGTTGTTCGTCGAGCCGATTTCGACGACGCCGCCAGAAACAGAAAAGTCCCGGCGAGAATCACTTCTCACCGGGACCTTTCACATGGTCGGGCTGACAGGATTTGAACCTGCGACCCCTTGACCCCCAGTCAAGTGCGCTACCAAGCTGCGCCACAGCCCGATGCTCTCGAACTCGTCGAAGGCAACTTGACCATCATAGCGGCATCCGAAGGGGTGCTCGAACACACGCGGGCGCTCGACGTCGGTGCGGACACCGGATCACGCCGGTCACGCGCACATACCCGATTCATAGCCGCGTCCCCTAGGCTCGTCGGAGTCGCCTTCGACGGCGGCGCGCCCGCCCGGCGGGAACCACTCCCGCCCACTCTCCGAAGGAATCTCGTGTCGAACAACGCCACCGCATCCAAGCCGTCCACGCTGAACCTGCCCCTCATCCTGCTCTGGGTCGTCGCGGTCATCGTCACCGCGGTCGGCGCGGTCCTCCTGGTCCTCGGCAACGCCGCGCAGGTCGACTTCTACACCACGCAGGGTTCCGACTACGCGACCTACCTCAACAACATCTCGCAGTCCACCGTCGGTGGCCTCGTGCTCGCGGCCGGCCTCATCGGCATCCTCATCGCCCTCGCGACGCACGCCCGCAACCGCGCCGCCGCGATCCAGGCGCAGGCTGCCGCGGCCGAGTTCGACGCCGTGTTCGGCGACATCGACGACGAGGACTTCGAGGAGTTCGCGCTCGAGGTCGACGAGGCCGACGTCGAGGTTCCCGTCGACGCTCCCGCCCCCGCGGCCGCAGCATCCCCGGCAGCGCCCGCGGCATCCGCTGCAGCTCCCGCCGCTCCGACTGCTCCGACTGCTCCTGCCGCCGACACCACGGCGACCGACACCTCGGCTCCCGAGGCGCCCAAGGCCTGACGCGCGCCATCCTGCGACCCATGGGTCGCGCGGGCGACTCAGAGGTGCCGACGCACCTCGTCGAGGAACGCCTTCGGGTCATCGACCCACAGCCGAAGGGCGGTGATCTCCTGATCGCCGCCCTTCGGCGCGAGTCCGGGCAGGCGCACCACGGTGGGCCGTTCGAGCTCGATCAGGATGTTCGTCTCGTCCTGCATGCGCAGGACGAGCGTGCGCGCGGTATCCGTCTCCTCGAGGCGGGGTGACTTGGGCTCGTCGACGCGCCTGACGCGCGCGACCGACGCGATGTCGTCCCACGTGAGCCCGACGTCGAGCTCGAGCCCCTCCCGGACCCGGATCCCCTCGGGCCCCACGGTCATGGGCCGCATCAGGTAGCCGCAGAGCAGGCCGAACATCCAGGTGACGCCCCAGATGCCGAGCACGAGCATCGCGATGCGCACGACCGGCCACCGGTGCACGATGAGGTCGATGATCGGGATCTCGACCGCTGAGAGCACGATGAAGATCGTCAGCACCGTGAAGACGGGCTTGTGGTAGCTGAAGCCGGTCGCGCCCTTCGGCACGGCCGGGCGCCGGACGACGAAGCGCCCGATGTTCGCGTAGATGCGCAGCTCGACGAGGAGCGCTCTCTTGGCGAAGCTCCAGATGCGCTGCCAGGCGGATGCGACGACGCGGCGTTCGCTCGTGACGCTCATGCCCGACGCTCCCGGTCGGCCTCGATGAGGGCGCGCAGCCGCGCGGCGATGGCGTCGACGCCGCGCTCGAGCGCAGGGCGGTCTGCGGGTTCCACGGCGCTGAGCAGCTCATCACCGAGCTCGGCGTGCTCGCGCTGCATCTCGCGCATGCGCCGCTCGGCCGCGTCGGTGAGCGAGACGATCGTCGCTCGGCGATCCGTCGGATGCGGCGACCTGCGCACGTGCCCACCCGCCTCGAGTGCGTCGACGAGCGCCGTGACGTTGCGGGCGCTCACCTCGAGGCTCGTGGCCAGGGCCTGCTGCGTCATGGGCCCGGCGTGCTGGATCACCCAGAGCACGCGCACGCGCGCGGGAGTCAGGGTCGTGCCGGCGAAGGCGTTCGCCATGTCGTGCTGGAACAGCTCCCCGATCTCGAGCAGCCGGTCGAGCACGGTGATGGGCGGCGTCGCCGGCGCCTGCGCCTGCACATCGTCGATCGCGTCGGTGTCGGGCATCATCTCGGTCACATCGTGATGGTACTACATCATTACCTATGTACACGAATCGAGCGGATGTCGCACGCGACGATTATCGTGTCGGCATGCAGACCGAGGTGAACGCGGGCGACGCACCCGCACTCCGCATCGTTCCCGTCCAGCAGGTCCCCTTCGCCGATGTGGAGGCCGTGTTCGGCACCCGCGGCGACCCCGCACACTGCTGGTGCCAGTGGTACAAGGTGCCGCGCAGCGAATGGGGCATGTCCGACGACGCACTCCGGAGTCGCTTCGAGCAGCAGATCTCCGACGGCGAGCACGGCCCCGGCCTCGTGGCATACGACGGCGATACGCCCGTCGGCTGGTGCGCCGTCGAACCTCGGCCCGCATTGCCCGGACTCGCGCGCAAGCGGGTCGTCGCCGACGGCTCCCCCGAAGCCGACTTCGACGACGGGAGCGTCTGGGCGGTCACGTGCTTCGTCGTCCCGCGGGCGCACCGAAAGCGCGGAGTCGGCGGCGCGCTCGCCCGTGCCGCCGTCGCCTTCGCGCGCGAACACGGCGCCCGCATCGTCGAGGCCTACGCCGTCGACCCCGCCGCGCGGGCGAAGGTGCCAGCCGCCGACCTCTTCCCGGGCACGGTGAGCATGTTCGAGCACGCGGGCTTCGCCGAGGTCGCGCGGCCATCGGCCGCCCGCGCCGTCATGCAGGTCCGCTTCGACGACGCGGGCTGAGCCGAACGCGGGCTGAGCCGAACGGCCGGCGCTTCGGGAGCCGCTATCGCTGCCGCTTCTCGCGCACGCGCATGTTGATCACGATGGGCGATCCGGCGAAGCCGTAGATCTCACGCAGGCGCCGCTGGATGAACCGGCGGTAGCCCGCGTCGAGGAACCCGGTCGTGAAGAGCACGAAGGTCGGCGGACGGCTCGCGGCCTGCGTGCCGAACAGGACGCGGGGCTGCTTGCCGCCGCGCACGGGGTGCGGGGTCTCCTGCGTGAGCTCGGTGAGGAAGGCGTTGAACTTGCCCGTCGCGATGCGCGTGTCCCAGGACTCGAGCGCGGTTTCGAGGGCCGGCACGAGCTTCTCCAGGTGGCGGCCGGTGCGGGCCGAGATGTTGACACGCGGCGCCCAGGCGACGTGGTGCAGGTCCTTCTCGATCTCGCGCTCGAGGTAGCGTCGGCGGTCGTCGTCGAGCAGGTCCCACTTGTTGTAGGCGAGCACGAGGGCGCGGCCCGACTCGAGCACGAGGTCGATGATGCGCACGTCCTGCTCGGAGATCGGCTGCGAGACGTCGAGGAGCACCACGGCGACCTCGGCCTTCTCGAGCGCCGCCTGTGTGCGGAGCGACGCGTAGAAGTCGGCGCCCTGCTGGAGGTGCACGCGACGACGGATGCCGGCGGTGTCGACGAAGCGCCAGATCTTGCCGCCGAGCTCGATCTGCTCGTCGACGGGGTCGCGGGTCGTGCCCGCGAGCTCGTTGACGACGACGCGCTCCTCGCCGGCCGCCTTGTTCAGCAGGCTCGACTTGCCGACGTTCGGGCGCCCGAGGATCGCGACGCGGCGGGGTCCGCCGAATTCGTCCTTCGCGACGGCCGAGACCTGCGGGAGCACCTTGAAGACGGCCTCGAGCATGTCGGCGACGCCGCGGCCATGCAGTGCCGAGACCGGGTGCGGCTCGCCGAGGCCGAGGTTCCAGAGCGCTGCGGCCTCGGACTCCTGGCGCGCGTCGTCGACCTTGTTCGCGACGAGGAAGACCGGCTTCTTCGTCTTGCGGAGCAGGCGCACGACGTGCTCATCGGTCGAGGTCGCGCCGACGGTGGCGTCGACCACGAACAGGACGACGTCGCAGAGGTCGATCGCGACCTCGGCCTGCGCGGCGACGGAGGCGTCGATGCCCTTCGCGTCGGGCTCCCATCCGCCGGTGTCGACGAGGGTGAATCGGCGGTCGAGCCACTCGCCCTTGTACGCGACGCGGTCGCGGGTGACCCCGGGGGTGTCCTCGACGACCGCCTCGCGGCGGCCGAGGATGCGGTTCACGAGGGCGGACTTGCCGACGTTCGGACGTCCGACGATCGCCACGACCGGCAGGGCCGGGAGATAGCGGATGCCGTCCTCGCCCTCCTCCGACGCGTCGAGCACCTCGAGGTCGTCCTCGTCGAGGTCGTAGTCGGAGAGGCCCGTCCGCAGCGCCGCGGCCCGCTGTTCGGCGAGCTCGTCGTCGACGTCGGCGAGGCGGTCGGCGAGGCGGTCGTCATCGACGACGGCGTCGTCGTACTCGTCGCGCTGGTCGGTCATGGGTGTCTCCTCAAAGTTCTGCGGGCGCGCCTGATCGAGGAGCGCCCCGGTCTATTCAATCAGTGACCGGCTGAATGTTCCCGATGACCGCGATCACGGCATCCACCGTCTGGTCGAAATCGAGTTCCGTGGAGTCGACCGTCGTCACGCCGTCGGCAGCCGTCATGAACTCGACGACCTTCGAATCGGCCTCGTCGCGGGCTCGGAGCGCGTCCCCCACGGAGGTCGTCGCCGAGCCGACGAGCTCGGCCGAACGGCGCGCGGCACGAACCTCGGGCGAGGCGGTGAGCAGGATCCGCACCGGCGCGTCGGGCGCGACGACGGTGGTGATGTCGCGCCCCTCGACCACGATGCCCGGCCTGGACTCGAGGGCCATGCTCGCGCGGAAGAGCTCGATGAGATGCGTGCGCACCTCGGGCACGCGGGCCACCCGGCTCACGACCGCGGAGATCTCGGGGTCGCGGATGGCGGTGGTCACGTCGACGTCGCCGACGTGCACGGCGTACCCGGCCGGGTCGGTTCCGATGCGGACGTCGAAGCTCGCGAGCGAGGCCACGACGGATGCCGCGTCATCCGTGTCGATCCCGGATGCCTGGACATGCCAGGCGAGGGCCCGATACGCCGCACCGGTGTCGAGGAAGCCGTAGCCGAGCCGCCGTGCAACGGCCTTCGACACGCTCGACTTGCCGCTGCCGGCGGGACCGTCGATCGCGACGACCACGGGGATCTCGGGGGACGTCACGTTCAACCTGCAATCCGCCAGCCGCGCGCGGCCAGCTCATCGGTGAGGCGCTCCTGTACCTCGGGGAGCACGAAGATCTCGGCGAGGCCCACCTGGGCTCCCGGCGAGTGCTCGAGGCGGAGGTCCTCGAGGTTGACGCCGGCGTCGCCGACGTCGTGGAAGAGGCGGGCGAGCTGGCCGGGCCGGTCGTCCACCAGGACGATGAGGCTCGCGTAGCGACGGTCGACGCCGTGCTTGCCCGGCAGGCGCTCGACCCCGGTGTTGCCACCGAACAGCTCCTCGGCGATGCGGCGGCGGGCGCCCGGTGCCTCGAGGTCGCCGAGGGCCTCGATGAAGCGGTCGAGGTCGTCGCGGTAGCCGCGCAGGATCTCGATCACGGGCGCGGCGTTCTGGCCGAGGATCTGCACCCAGAGCTCGGGGTCGCTCGCGGCCACCCGGGTGACGTCGCGGAGTCCCTGGCCGGCGAGGTTCACCGACGCGTGCGGCGCGTCGATGAGGCGCCGCGCCATCAGCGTGGAGACCACCTGCGGCACGTGCGAGACGAGCGCGACGGCTCGGTCGTGCTGCTCGGGCGTGAGCTCGACGAGGGTCGCACCGAGGTCGAGGATCAGGTCGTCGACGACCGACGCGTCGCGGTACGAGATGCCGTCGTGCCCGGCGACCACCCACGGGCGCCCCAGGAAGAGGTCGGCGCGACCCGACATCGGTCCGCCGACCTCGCGTCCGGCCATCGGGTGCGTGCCGAGGTAGCGGGAGACGTCGGCGCCGCGCGCGACGAGGTCGTCGTGGATGGCGAGCTTCACGCTCGCGACATCCGTCACGATCGCCGTCGGGTAGGCAGCCAGCTCGGATGCCACGACGTCGGCCGTGACGTCGGGGGGTACGCAGACGACCACGAGTTGCGGCGCGTCCCCGGGCGCCGCGGGGCGGCCCGCGCCGTAGTCGGCCGCGATCGCGAGGTGCGTCGGCGAGGCGTCGGCGAGGATGACCTCGACGCCCTTGGCGCGCAGGCCCAGCCCGATGCTCGCGCCGAGCAGTCCGACCCCGACGACCCGGACGGGCCCCGTGAGCCGGGCTTCGGTCACGACTCCTCCTCGGCGTGCCCGGCGCCGCTGGCGTCATCGGCAGCGCCGCCGGGAGCGGCATCGACGGGAGCGGCGTCGCCGCCGCGTGCGCGCGCCTCGTCGGCCTCGCGCGAGATGGTCAGCAGCAGCCCGCGCTCGGTGTCGGTGAGCTCGCGCATGACGCCCACGCGCAGCGTCCCGAGGTGCAGCGGACCGAAGCTGCGACGCACGAGGTCGACGACCGGATGCCCCACCTCGGCGAGCATCCGCCGGACGATCCTGTTGCGCCCGGAGTGCAGGGTGAGCTCGACGATCGAATGGCGGTCGTCGCCCTGATGCTGCCTGACCTTCGCACGGTCGGCCCGGATGGGGCCGTCCTCGAGCTCGATCCCCTGCTTCAACTGCTGGATCGTCTGCGGCAGGACCCGGCCCTTGACCTTCGCGATGTATGTCTTCTCGACGCCGAACGAGGGGTGCGCGAGCACGTGCGCGAGGTCGCCGTCGTTCGTGAGCAGCAGCAGTCCGCTCGTCTCGCCGTCGAGGCGACCGACGTTGTAGACGCGCTCCTCGAGCTCGTCCGTGAACTGCCGCAGGTCGGGTCGGCCCTGCTCGTCGCGCATCGACGAGACGACGCCGCGCGGCTTGTTGAGCATGTAGTACCGCTTGCCCGGGTCGAGCTGGATGGCCACGCCGTCGACGGCGACGAGATCGGCCTCGGGGTCGATGCGGCGGCCGAGCTCGGTCACGACGACGCCGTTGACCTCGATGCGACCCTCGACGATGTACTGCTCGACCACGCGCCGGCTCGCGACGCCCGCCGCGGCGAGCACCTTCTGCAGGCGCACGCCCTCGACGGGGTCGCTCCAGTGGGGGGCGGTGTTCTCAGTCACGGTCGAATCCTTCCTGGCCGTCGTCGAGCAACGGGGAGATGTGGGGCAGCTCGTCGAGCGAGTTGATGCCGAGGTTGGTGAGCAGCAGGTCGGTGGTGCCGTAGAGCAGGGCGCCCGTCTCGGCATCCGTGTCGACCTCGGTGATGAGGCCGCGCCCGAGCAGCGTGCGCACGACCGAGTCGACGTTCACCGCACGGATCGAGGCGATCTGCGATCGGGAGATCGGCTGCTTGTAGGCGATCACCGAGAGCGTCTCGAGTGCCGCCTGCGAAAGTCTCGTCGACGTCTGCGCGATCACGAAATCGGACACCAGCGTGTCGTAGTCGGTCCGGACGTAGAACCGCCACCCGCCGCCGACCTCGCGCAGTTCGAAGGCCCGGCGGATGCCGCGTGCCGACGCCTCGTCGCCCGCCACGTCCGTGCGCGGCTCGCCCGAGCCGGCCTCGCCGTCGTAGTCGGCCCGGAGCCGCGCGATCGCGGCACGGACCTCGGCCACCGGCCGGGAGACCGCGGCCGCGAGGTGGATGACGCTCTGCGGCTCGTCCGCGATGAACAGGATCGCCTCCAGCGCCCGGTCGAGATCGAGGTGCGGCTGGCCGGGCACGTCGAGCGGCGTGACGATCGAGAGCTCGGGGCCGTGCTGCCGGACGCGTGCCTGCGGAGCGTCGGTCGCGGCATCCGCGCCGTTCGCTACGCTCTCCGCGACATCCGCCACACCCTCGGTATCCGTGTCGCCCGTCACGGCATCCGTCTCGTTCACGGCGGCATCCGTGTCACTCGTCATAGTCGGCTCCCAGGGCCTCGAGGTTGGCGTCGGACCACGTCTCGGCGGCCCAGTGCAGGGTGAGCTCACCGAGCGGTTCGACCTGGTCGAATCCGATGGCGGCGTGGCGGTAGAGCTCGAGCACGGCGAGGAAACGGGCGACCACGACGCCGGGCCGAGTCACGCCGGCGATGAGCTGGCGGAAGCTCACCGGCTCGCCCCGACGCAGCACCGAGACGACATGCGCGGCCTGCTCCCGGATGGACACGAGCGGCGCGTGCAGGTGCGTGAGCCCGACGACCGGGATCTCGGGCGGCGTGAGGGCGAGGGTCGCCAGCGCGGCGAAGTCGTCGGCGCTGAGGGTCCAGCGCAGCTCGGGAGCGCGTTGGCGGAACTTGTCTTCCAGGCGAACGGTCCGCGGATGCCGCGTGCCCTCCGCGTCGAGCCCCGCCTGGAACCAGCGCGCGGCCTCCTTGAACGCCCGGTACTGCAGCAGGCGCGCGAAGAGCAGGTCGCGCGCCTCGAGGAGGGCGACGTCCTCGGCGTCGACGAGTTCGCCCTGCGGAAGCAGTCCGGCGACCTTCAGGTCGAGCAGCGTCGCCGCGACGACGAGGAACTCCGAGGCGCGGTCGAGTTCCTCGGCGGAGTCCACACCTCGCAGGTACGAGATGAACTCATCCGTCACGGCCGAGAGCGACACCTCGGTGATGTCCATCTCGTGCTTGGCGATGAGCGAGAGCAGCAGGTCGAACGGGCCCTCGAAGTTCGTCAGCGCGACGCGGAAGCCGGCATCCTGTTCGGTTGCCGTGACAGGCCCGGCATCGTCGGATGCCGCGACCGCCGCACCTGCGAGGGTGGACGCCCCGGCAGTGCCGGCCTCGCCGCCGGGCGCCTGCTCCCCCGAGACCGGAACGGCCTCAGGCGACCGCGCCACGGAAGACCAGCTCCCTCGCGAGCTGACGGTACGACTTGGAGGCCTGGTGCTCGGGCGCGAACTCGGTGATCGGCGTGGCCGCGACGGTCGCATCGGGGAACTTCACGGTGCGCGTGATGACGGTCTCGAGCACGTCGTCGCCGAAGGCGTCGACCACGCGCTCGAGGACCTCGCGCGAGTGCAGCGTGCGCGAGTCGTACATGGTCGCGAGGATGCCGTCGAGCGTGATGGCCGGGTTCAACCGGTCGCGGACCTTGTCGATCGTCTCGATGAGCAGCGCGACGCCGCGCAGCGCGAAGTACTCGCACTCGAGCGGGATCACGACGCCGTGCGCCGCCGTGAGGGCGTTGACCGTCAGCAGCCCGAGCGAGGGCTGGCAGTCGATGAGGATGACGTCGTAATCGGCCGAGACCTTGCGGAGCACCCCGGCGAGGATCTGCTCCCGGGCGACCTCGTTCACGAGGTTGATCTCGGCGGCCGACAGGTCGATGTTCGCCGGGATCACGTCGAGGCCCTCGACGCTCGAATGCTGGATCGCGTCCTTGGGATCGATCGCTCGCGAGAGCAGGAGGTCGTAGATCGTGGGAACGTCGTGGGTCTGCACGCCGAGGCCTGCCGAGAGCGCACCCTGCGGGTCGAAGTCGACCGCGAGCACGCGGCGACCGTACTCCGCCAGCGTCGCGCCGAGATTGATCGTTGTCGTGGTCTTGCCGACTCCGCCCTTCTGGTTGCAGAGGGCGATGATGCGAGCGGGCCCATGGGAACGCAGCGGCTTCGGCGCTGGGAACTCACGGTGGGGACGACCGGTCGGACCGAGCTCGGGCGGGAGCGTCGCGAGCGCGTCCGCCGAGTCGCGCGTCTGGTTGGTCACGTGTGGTCTCTCTCCTGCTGCCTGCCGGCCGCTCGTCATGCGAGTCGCTTGGTCGATTCTAGCGAGCGCGCGGGTGGGCGGCCGTGTACATCTCCCGGAGTGTGTCAGCCGTGACGAGGGTGTAGATCTGGGTCGTGGCGACCGACGAGTGGCCCAGCAACTCCTGCACGACACGGACGTCGGCGCCGCCCTCGAGCAGGTGCGTCGCGAACGAGTGACGCAGGGTGTGCGGCGAGACCGCCACCGCGAGGCCGGCGCGTTCGGCGGCATCGCGGATGACCTCCCACGCCGTCTGCCGCGACATCCGTCGACCGCGGACACCGAGGAACAGGGCCGGCGTCGCCGTGCCGCGCACGGAGAGCATCGGCCGCGAACGCACGAGGTAGGCGTCGAGCGCGGCTCGTGCGTACGAGCCGAGCGGCACGATGCGCTGCTTGCCGCCCTTGCCGAAGAGCCGCACCACGTCGCCGTCGACGAGATCGTCGACGTTGAGCCCGATGGCCTCCGACACGCGCGCGCCCGTCGCGTAGAGCACCTCGAGCAGCGCGGCATCCCTCAGCTCGACGACCTCCTCACCGCCGGCGGCCGCGAGGAGCGCTTCGACGTCCTCGACCGAGATCGCCTTCGGCAGCCGCATGGGCAGCTTCGGCGGGCGGAGATCGCGCGAGACATCCGCCTCGATGAGTCCCTCGTCGACCAGGAAGCGGTGCAGGCCCCGCACCGTCGAGACTACCCGGGCGATCGAGGAGGTCGCGAGCGGCGGCACCCGATCGACGCCGAGGTACCGGATGAAGCGCGAGAGGTCCTGCTCGCCGACGGCGGCCGGCCCGTCGAGTCCTTCGTCGGCGAGCCAGCCGGCGTAGATCGCGAGGTCGCGCCGGTAGGACGCCACCGTGTTGCGGGCGAGGCCGCGCTCGACCGTCAGGTGACGGAGGTACGCGTCGACCGCCGACGGACCGGGCACGGGCACGCCGTTCAGCCGTGCGCCGCCGGCGCCCGGTCCGAGCCTCGGGCCTGGTCGGATGCCGCGTGCACGGCCTCTCCGGCCCGGCTCCCCGCGATCCGCGGAGTGGAACGCCCCGGCCACGGGGCATCCGCCGGACCGAGGGTGCGCCAGCCGAGCGCCTTGGATGCGTGCGCGGCGAGGATGCCGATGACGAGCGACGGGTTCTGCACCCGCCGGGCGAGCACCGCCTCGACGCAGTCGTCGAGCGGCACCCAGCGCATCTCGATGTGCGCCTCCTCGTCTTCACGTGCGAACGCCGAGGCGGTGGCGGTGAGGCCCCGTGCGAGGTAGATGCGAAGGGCCTCGTCACTGCCGCCGGGCGACGTGAAGAAGTCCGAGAGCACCGACCAGTCGGATGCCTCGAGGTCGCCCTCCTCGGCGAGCTCGCGCTTCGCCGCCTCGAGCGGATCCTCGCCACCCACATCGAGCAGTCCCGCCGGGATCTCCCAGTCGCGCGTTCGCACCGGATGCCGGTACTGGCGGATCAGGAACGCGCGATCTTCCTCGTCGAGGGCGAGGACCGCGACGGCGCCGGGATGGTCCATGTAGTCGCGGACGATCGGACCGCCGCCCAGGTCGAACGTCTCCCGGCGGATGTCCCACACCCGCCCCTCGAAGGCGAGCTCGCTCGCCGACACGGGCACGGAGACCCGTTCGTCGGCGAGCGGCTCGACCTCGAGGTCGAGCGGATCAGGCATTCGCGTCATCGAAGAGCAGGCTGGCCTTCTGCCGCTCGAGGGATGCCGCGACGAGACCCCGGAACAGCGGGTGCGCCTGGTTGGGGCGGCTGCGCAGTTCGGGGTGGGCCTGGGTCGCGATGTAGTACGGGTGCACGTCCCGCGGCAGCTCGACGAACTCGACGAGATGCCGGTCGGGCGAGGTGCCCGAGAAGACGAGACCGGCATCGGCGATGCGGTCGCGGAACGAGTTGTTGACCTCGTAGCGGTGGCGGTGACGCTCGGAGACGAGCGTCGAACCGTACACCTCCGCCGCGATCGACCCCTCGGCGAGGGCAGCCGGGTAGAGGCCCAGGCGCATGGTGCCGCCGAGGTCCCCACCGGCGATGATCTCGACCTGCTCCTCCATCGTCGCGATGACCGGGAACTCGGTGTCGGGGTCGAACTCGCTGGAGGACGCACCCTCGAGGCCGACGACGTTGCGCGAGTACTCGATGACCATGCACTGCAAACCGAGGCAGAGCCCCAGCGTCGGGATGCCATTCTCACGCGCGTAGCGGAGCGCCCCGAGCTTGCCCTCGATGCCGCGCACGCCGAATCCGCCGGGCACGCAGATCCCGTCGAGACCCGACAGGTGCCGGTGCGCCCCCTCGGGCGTCTGGCACTCGTCGGACGGGATCCACTCGATCTTGACCTTCGCGTCGTTGGCGAACCCGCCGGCGCGCAGCGCCTCGGTGACGGAGAGGTAGGCGTCGGGCAGGTCGATGTACTTGCCGACCAGGCCGATCGTGACCTCGTGCTTGGGGTCGTGGACGACGTCGAGCAGGCTGCTCCATCCCGACCAGTCGACGTCGGCCGCCTTCTGGTCGAGGCCCAGGGCGTCGATGATGTACGCGTCGAGACCCTGGTCGTGCAGCATCGTCGGGATGTCGTAGATCGACGGCACGTCGACCGCGTTCACGACCGCGGCCTCGTCGACGTCGCACATGAGGGCGATCTTGCGCTTGTTCGATTCGGTGACGGGCCGGTCGCTGCGGAGCACCAGGGCGTCGGGCTGGATGCCGATCGATCGCAGGGCCGCGACCGAGTGCTGCGTGGGCTTCGTCTTCTGCTCTCCCGAGGCGCCCATGTAGGGCACCAGGGACACGTGCACGAAGAAGACGTTCTTGCGCCCGAGTTCGTGCCGGACCTGGCGGGCCGACTCGATGAACGGCTGCGACTCGATGTCGCCGACGGTGCCGCCGATCTCGGTGATGATCACGTCGGGCTTCGGGGATTCCGTCGCCTGGAGCCGCATCCGGCGCTTGATCTCGTCGGTGATGTGCGGGATGACCTGCACGGTGTCGCCGAGGTACTCGCCGCGACGTTCCTTCGCGATGACCGTCGAGTAGATCTGGCCGGTCGTGACGTTGGCCGCCTGGCTGAGGTCGATGTCGAGGAATCGCTCATAGTGGCCGATGTCGAGGTCGGTCTCAGCGCCGTCGTCGGTCACGAAGACCTCGCCGTGCTGGAACGGGTTCATGGTTCCGGGATCGACGTTGAGGTAGGGATCGAGCTTCTGCATCACGACACGGAGACCGCGCGCGGTGAGCAGGTTGCCGAGACTGGCTGCTGTGAGCCCCTTGCCCAATGAAGAAACGACACCACCGGTCACGAAGATGTGCTTGGTCGTGTCGTCTGAGTTCTGTGCGCCTGACTGCGCTATTCCGCGTTCTTCCACCACGGGCTTATAGTCTAAGCCACGTTTGGCGTGACTGGGCTCGACATCCTGCACGCGCTCCCCCTTCATCGATCGCTCGGCGCCTGCGCCGGGCGTGCTTGGGCCCTGTTCAGCCCGTTCTGGCCCGCTCCGAGGCGAGTTCGAGCAATTCGCGAGCGTGGGCGACACCGCTCTCGGATTCGGCGAGTCCGGACAGGAGCCTGGCCATCTCGGCCTCGCGTTCGGCCCCCTCGAGGCGACGCACGCTGGACTCGGTGACGCGCCCGTCGGTGCCCTTGACCACGCTCAGGTGGTTCGTGGCGAAGGCGGCGACCTGTGCGAGGTGCGTGACGACGATGACCTGCGAGCGCTCCGCCAGCCGGGCGAGACGTCGGCCGATCTCGATGGCCGCGGCGCCGCCGACTCCCGCGTCGACCTCGTCGAAGACGAAGGTGGGCACCGGGTCCGTTCCGGCGATGACGACCTCGATCGCGAGCATGACGCGCGAGAGCTCCCCTCCTGACGCACCCTTGGAGACCGACCGCGGCTCGGCGCCCGGATGCGGCTGGAGCAGGATCGAGACCTGGTCGCGGCCGTGCACCGCCGGCTCGTGGTCTGCATCGACGACCACGCTGAGCCGGGCGTCCGGCATCGCCAGCGCGGCGAGCTCCACGGTCACCGCAGCGGCCAGCCGTCCGGCCGCATCGGTGCGCAGCTCCGTCACCCTGGCGGCGAGTCGGTCGACCTCGGCTGCGCTCTCGGTGACGGAGGTCGCGAGCAGCTCGATCCGCTCGTCGTCGCCGTCGAGCTCGACGAGGCGCAGCCCACCGGTGCGGCGGAACTCGAGCACGTCGTCGAGGGTCGTCCCATGCCGGCGGATGAGCGCGGTGAGCTGCGCCCGCCGCTCCTGCACGATCTCGAGCTCGCGCGCGCCGTCGGCGTCGAGGCCCGCGATGTATCCGGCGAGTTCGGCTGCTGCGTCGGCGAGCAGGAACCCCGCGTTCTGCAGGACCTCGGCGATCGGAGCGAGGCCGGAGTCGTGCTCGAGGACCCGCTCCAGTTGGCGCTTCGCGCCGTCCACCAGGGCCACCGCGTCGGGGGCGTCGTCGACGACCTCGTCGGAGGAGATGAGCGCGTGCGCCTGGGCCGCGGCGAGGCGCAGCTCCTCGAGGTTCGAGAGCCGGTCGGAGCGCTCGCTCAGCTCGACGTCCTCGCCCGGTTGCGGGTCGACCGCCTCGAGCTCGTCGAGCGCTTCACGGAGCTCGGCGGCTTCACGAAGTCGCGCATCGTGGGCGGCCGTGAGTTCCTCGAGCTCGGCGGCGTCGGCGTGCCATCTCGTGAACGCGGCGCGGTATTCCACCAGGGCGGACTGCAACGTCGCGCCGGCGAACCGATCGAGGGCGTCACGCTGGGCCACGGCGGACCTGAGTCGCTGCTGGTCGGCCTGGCCGTGCACGACCACGAGCTCTTCGCCCAGCTCGGTGAGCACGCCGATGGGAGCACTCCGCCCGCCGACGACCGCCTTGCTGCGGCCCTCGGACGACACCGACCTGCCGAGGAGGAGTTCACCCGCCTCGATCTCGCCACCCGTCTCGGCGACGCGCTCGGCGACGGGCCCGTCGCCCGGCACGAACCAGCGCCCCTCGACCCACGCCTGCTTCGCGCCGGAACGCACGGAACCGGCATCGGCTCGCGCACCGAGCAGGAGGCCGAGGGCGGTGACGACCATGGTCTTGCCCGCACCGGTCTCGCCGGTCACGGCGGTGAAGCCGGGGCCCAGCGGCAGGGTCGCCTCGGCGATCACCCCCAGGTCCCGAATTCCGAGTTCGTCAATCACGGCCCACCGGTCCTCGCCATCCGCTCACGGGCAACTGGAACTTGTTCACGAGCCGGTCGGTGAACGGCGCCTCGTGCAGCCGAGCCAGCCGCACCGGAACCGGTGACCTGCGGACCACGACCCGCGCGCCCGCCGGGAGGTCGAACGAGCGACGACCGTCGCACCAGATGACCGCGGACGTGTCGGTACGCTGCAGCACCTCGACCGCGAGCGACGAGTCGGCCGCGACGACGAGGGGCCGCGCGAACAGCGCGTGAGCGCTGAGCGGCACGAGCAGCAGCGCCTCGAGCCCGGGCCAGACGACCGGGCCACCGGCGGAGAAGGCGTATGCGGTCGACCCCGTCGGGGTGGACATGACGACCCCGTCGCAGCCGAAGGAGGACAACGGGCGCCGGTCGACCTCGATGACGACCTCGATCATGCGCTCTCGCTCGGCCTTCTCGACCGAGACCTCGTTGAGCGCCCAGCTCTCGTAGACGATCTGCTCGCCGATCTTCGCCCGGACCGAGAGCGTCATGCGCTCCTCGACGACGTAGTCGCGCGCGAGCGCACGCTGCACTGTGTAGCCGAGGTCATCGCGCTCGCTCTCGGCGAGGAACCCCACATGCCCGAGGTTGACCCCGAGGAGGGCGACTCGCTGGTCGCGGACCAGTTCTGCCGCGCGGAGGATCGTGCCGTCGCCGCCGAGGACGATCACGAGCTCGATGAGCGACGCATCCATCTCCTCGAGCCGGCGCACCGACCCGTTCAACTCCGGGATGAACTCGTGCACGTCGTTCCACTGCTCGTCGGCGATCACCGGCACGGCGCCCGCCGCGATGAGCTGGGAGCAGACCTCACCGGTCGCCGTGAGTGCGGCTGACCGGCCGGTATGCGAGACCACGAGGAAGTGCCGCGCTTCATTCACTCGCCACTGCCTCCCGTCATCTGCTCGACCCGACGCATCCATTCTGTCGGATTGGTTCCCCTCCGGGCGTCGAGGTGCACGAGATACTCATGATTGCCCCTGGTACCCGAGATTGGGGAGGACATGACGCCGGCGGTACCGACGCCGAGGTCGTGTGCCGCCCAGAGCACATTCGCCACGGCATCGGACCGAAGGGCGGCGTCGTGCACGATGCCCTCGCGCACGCCCGTGCGGCCCACCTCGAACTGCGGCTTGACGAGCAGCACGAAGTCGGCGCCGTCCTCGGCGGTGGCGACCAGGGCCGGCAGCACGGTGGTCAGCGAGATGAACGAGAGGTCCGCCGTCACGAGCGACGGCGGCTCCGACGTGCCGGTCAAGGACGTCAGCAGCTGTCGATCGAGCGATCGCACGTTGCATCCCTCGACGAGCACGAGTCGGGGCGCGCCGAGCAACTCGGGCGCGAGCTGGCCGTGCCCGACGTCGACGGCCAGCACCTGCTGCGCTCCGCGTTCGAGCAGCACCTGGCTGAAGCCGCCGGTCGACGCGCCCGCGTCGAGGGCGATGCGCCCGGCGGGATCGACGCCGAAGCCGTCGAGCGCCGCGATCAGCTTGTGCGCGGCCCTCGAGACGTAATGGTCGGATGCCGCCACCGCGAGCTCGCGATGCTCGTCGACCTTGAGGGACGGCTTGACCGCCGGTCGGCCGTCGACCGTCACGAGGCCCGCCGCGATGAGCGTCGCAGCGTGCGTCCGGGAGCGCGCGAGCCCGCGCTCGGCGAGGGCGGCGTCCAGGCGTTGATCGGTCATCGTTCAGTCTGACCGTCGAGCAGGATCGGACTGCTCGAGCTCGGCCCGCAACCGCTCGGCGAGGGCGAGGTAGGCCGGCGCGCGCTCCTCGAGCGGGAGCTCCTCGATCGCGGCGATGGCCTCACGGGCCTCGTCGGATGCCTCGATGGGCGCGTCGTCTGTACTCACCCCACCACGCTACCCGAGGCCTCCGACGGCGCGCCGGTGCCTCGGCGGCAGCCGTCGACCGGGCCCGGCGGCCGCCAGTGAGATCAGGCGTACAGCACCGGCGGGACGTCGAGCACGTGGATCGCCTGTCCGGAGCGCCAGATGGCCGCACACGCCGCCCGGAGGAGGTCGAGTTCATCGTCGCCCTCGGACTCGATCAGCACGCGCCGCCCGTCGACGCGCACTCGCGCGCGACCCACTCGCACCGAACCGCGCACCTCTTCGGTCTCCGGGTAGGGCGCATACAGCCCGCGGAGGTCGGCGACGATGAAGTCGGGCCGGCTCGCAGCGTCCGCGGCGAGCACCTGCTTCGCCCGGTCGATGCCGGTGAGCACCAGCGCGCTGGCCATGCCGGCCCGGTTCGCCCCGAGGATGTCGGTGTCGAGGCGGTCGCCCACGACGAGCGGCCGTTCAGCGCCGAACCGGCGTCTCGCCTCGTCGAAGATCGGCGTCTCGGGCTTGCCGGCCACGAGCGGCAGACGTCCGACCGCCGTGTGCACCGCGGAGACGAGGGTTCCGTTGCCGGGCGCGATGCCCCGGGCGACAGGGATCGTCCAGTCCGTGTTCGTCGCGATCCACGGAATGCCCGGCGCGTCGGATCCGGGCCCGCCCGCGGCGTTCAGCGCGAATGCCGCCTCGGCGAGATCCTTCCAGCCGATCTCTGGCGTGAAGCCCTGAACGACGGCCTCCGGCGCGTCATCCGCCGATCTCGTCACGCGATAGCCGCGCTTCTCGAGCTCGACGACGATGCCTTCACCGCCGACGACCATGACCAGCGCGCCCGGGGGCACCTGCTCGTCGAGGAGGCGCATGGCGGCCTGCGGCGACGTGACGACGTCCGAGGCTTCGACCGAGAGACCGAGCTCCGAGAGGTGACGGGCGACGGATGCATCGCTGCGCGAAGCGTTGTTGGTGATGTAGCCGACGGCCATGCGCTCCTTCGCGGAGTTCAGGCTCTCGACGGCATGCGGGATCGCCCCGGCGCCCGCGTAGACGACTCCGTCGAGATCGGCGAGGACGGCGTCGGCGGCATCGAGCGGCGCCCGTCCGCCGGACTTGGCGCGGAACAGCCCCACCCGCTACGCCCGATCCTCGTCGTCGCCCTCGGCCAGGACCGCGCGCACGTCGTCCTCGAGTACATCGCCCGGGTCACCGAGCTCCTCGAGCTCGTCGGCCGGCTGCTCGGCACGAGCGGATGCCTCGTCACCATCGGCCGGCACGGCATCAGCATCAGCATCAGCATCAGCATCAGCATCAGCATCAGCATCAGCATCAGCATCAGCATCAGCATCAGCATCAGCATCAGCATCAGCATCAGCATCAGCATCAGCATCAGCATCAGCATCAGCAGAGCCAGCCTGCTCTTCGACGTCACCATCACCGTCGAGTTCGGGCTCGAGCTCGACCTCGTAGATCTCGACGAGATCGAGTTCCGGACCGCCGAGCGCGGCCTCGGCGCGAGCCGAACGCGCACGCCAGGCGGCGGCGTCGTCGGTCTGGCCGAGTTCGTCGAGCACCTCGGCGTACGCGGAGAAGAGCGCGGGGCTGTAGCTGAACGCCCGGTCGGGGTCGAGTTGCGGGATCTCGAGCTCGGCGAGGGCCAGCTCGGCCTGCCCCAGATCGAGCCGCGCGCCGGACATCGCGATGGCGAGCCCGACCTGGACGGCCGCGGGCAGTTCGCTGCGGTCGACCGCGCGGCCCACCTCGAGGGCGCGGTCGGGACGGCCGACCCCTCGCTCGCTGTCGACCATCAGCGGCAGCTGGTCGTTGCTGCCGGAGATCCGACGGTACGTGCGGAGTTCCCGCAGCGCGAGGGCGAAGTCGCCCGTTGCATAGGCGGTGATCGCGAGCGTCTCGCGGACGACGGCCACCCGGCCGGCACGGCGCCCCGCGGACTGGGCATGCTCGTGGGCGAGTTCAGGGTCGTCGTCGAGGTACATGGATGCCGCGACGAGATGCCGGGCGACCCAATCGGCGTTCTCCTTGCTCAGGGTCTTGAGCTCGGCGCGGGCCCCCTTGTCGAGGTCGCGCGCATCGATGGTCTCCGGGATGAACGGGTCGTCGTGATGCGGACGCACCGCAAGCGTGGACGCACCGGGCGAATCGCGACGGAAGTCGCGAGGCTCGGTCGAGTCCCGCCGATCGTTCCGATCGCCGTGCGGACGGGACTGCCCGTCGCGCTTCTCGTACGGACGCGACGACCCGCCGTCGCGCTTCTCGTACGGACGCGACGACCCGCCGTCGCGCTTCTCGTAGGGGCGCTTGTTGTCGCGGTCGCCGTAGGAGCGAGGTGCACCACCGTCGCGCTTCTCATACGGACGCGACGAACCACCCTCGCGCTTCTCGTACGGACGCGACGAACCACCCTCGCGCTTCTCATACGGACGCTTGCTGTCACGGTCGCCGTAGGAACGCGACGAACCACCGTCACGCTTCTCGTACGGACGCTTGCTGTCACGGTCGCCGTAGGAACGCGGCGCACCACCGTCGCGCTTCTCGTACGGACGCGACGAACCACCTTCGCGCTTCTCGTAGGGGCGCTTGTTGTCACGGTCGCCGTAGGAACGCGGCGCACCACCGTCACGCTTCTCGTACGGGCGCGACGAACCACCCTCGCGCTTCTCGTACGGGCGCGACGAACCCCCATCGCGCTTCTCGTACGGGCGCGACGAACCCCCATCGCGCTTCTCGTACGGGCGCGACGAACCCCCATCGCGCTTCTCGTACGGACGCGACGAACCACCTTCGCGCTTCTCGTAGGGGCGCTTGTTGTCACGGTCGCCGTAGGAACGCGGCGCACCACCGTCACGCTTCTCGTACGGGCGCGACGAACCCCCATCGCGCTTCTCGTACGGGCGCGACGAACCACCCTCACGCTTCTCGTACGGACGCGACGAACCACCCTCACGCTTCTCATACGGGCGCGACGAACCACCCTCACGCTTCTCATACGGGCGCTTGTTGTCACGGTCACCGGCCGGGCGGGACGCCCTGGCATCGTTCGCTCCACGTCCGCTGCCCTGAGGTCGCCCGTCGCTGCGGGGGGCGCGGTTGCGCGCCTCTCCCCTGCTCGTGTCGTCGTTCGTGTCGCTCACGATGTTCCCGTCGTCTGTGAAGTTTGTCCCGGACAACCGTACTGCGGTCGTCCGGGGGAAGTCTGTTAAATGCAGGAAGGCCACCCCGTTGGGGTGGCCTTCCTGGAATGGTTGTCCGGCGGTGTCCTACTCTCCCACAGGGTCCCCCCTGCAGTACCATCGGCGCTGCGAGTCTTAGCTTCCGGGT
>NZ_WBIR01000019.1 GCF_009749395.1 Agromyces salentinus | reverse complement strand
GGGCGGCGGGGGGCCGTCGGCCGGCGGCGGGGCGGGAGGCGCGGGGGCCGGCGCGGGCGGAGGCGGCGGCGGCGGTGCCACCGGCGTGAGCGGGACGTCATTGAACGGCGTCGGGGAGGTCAGCGGGGCGACCGGCCCGGGCCCGGCCATCGAGAACTCTCCCCCGCCGTACTTCAGTGACGCGGCGGACATGACCATGGGCCACATCCGGTGCCGCGCGGTGGCCGCCTCGCCGGTCGCGAAGTTGAGGCCGCGCTGGTTGGCGTCGCCGTTGACGCTCACGACGGCCACCGCGGTGGCCACCTCGGTGGACGCGCCGACCATCCAGGTGTCCTTCGCGCCGTCGGTCGTACCGGTCTTGCCGATGAGCGGCACCGACGGGAACGTGTTGTTGTTCGACGTCTGCCCCGTGCCCGAGGTCATCACGCGCGACATCGCGTAGTGCATCGCCCCCGCCACCTCGGGAGTCACGGCCGCCGCGCACTCGGACTTCGGCGGCGGGATCTCCTCGCCGTCGATGCCGACGATGCGATCGATCGCGACCGGGGTGCACGCCACCCCGTCGTTCGCGATGCCCGCGAATGCCACGGCCATGCTCAGCGGAGCGACCTCGTTGATGCCGAGGACCGCCGACGGGAACTGCACCAGCGGGTCGCCGTCGGCCCGGTGCACCCCGAATGCGCGGGCCTTGTTCGCGATGCCGCACTGGTCGAGGAGCTTCGCCATGCCCATGAAGCCCGTGTTGATCGACCCGATCGTCGACTCGAGCGCGCTGTAGTTGCCGCCGGCCTCGTTGCTGTCGTTGCGGGGATTCCAGCCCGGGTCGGCGTACTGGGTTCCGAGGCAGCTGTCGTTGAAGGCGCCCCAGTTGCTCTTGCGCGTCGAGTTGACCCGCTCGGTGAGCGCGTGCCCGGTGGCGAGCCATTCGGCGAGCGTGAAGACCTTGTACGAGGACCCCGGCTGGAACCCGCTCGACCCGCCGTAGTCGTAATCGGTGTTGTAGTTGATGCCCGAGTAGTTCGGATTGCCGTTCACGACGGCCGGGTCCTGGCTGTAGACCTTGTTCTGCGCCATCGCGAGGACCCGGCCCGTGCCCACCTCGACACTGGAGATCACGCCTCCGACGTCCCACCCTGGGTAGGTCGACGGGACGTGCTGGGTGAGCGCGAGCTCCGCGTGATACTGCAGGTCGAGATCGAGCGTCGTGTACACCTGGTATCCGCCGCGGCGGAAGTTCAGCATGCGCTCCTCGTCGTCGTCGCCGAACGTCGGGTCCTTCTGCAGGATGTGCTTGACGTAGTCGCAGAAGTACGCGGAGCCTCCGGCGGTCTGGCACCCCGTGCTCGGCTCGGTGATCACGGGCTCGACCGGCGTCGCGATGGCGGCCTCGTACTGCTCGGCGGTGATCTTCTTCTCGAGCATCATGTGCCTGAGGAGGTAGTCGCGCCGGTCGCGGTTCGCGGCGTACCCGTTCTCGGCGCCGTTGGTCTCGCTCTCGGGCTTGTCGAGCTGGAACTTCACCGGATTGTTGACGATCGCCACGAGCGAGGCGGCCTGCGGGAGCGTGACGTCCTTCGCGCTCGTGCTGAAGTAGTAGTTCGCCGCGGCCTCGATCCCGTACACGGTTCCGCCGAATCCGGCGATGTTGAGGTACCCGAGCAGGATGTCGTTCTTGGCGTACCGCTTCTCGACCCCGATCGCGAGGCGCATCTCCTTGAGCTTGCGGTCGATGCTCGTCTCAGTCGCCGAGTCGTAGCAGGCGAGCCGCTCCTCCTCGACCAGTGCGAAGCGTTCATCGCCGGTCAGGGCGGCGATCTCGTCCTCCGTCATGCCTTCGAGGGCGACCTTGTCCGCGTCGCGCTCGCACTGCTGCACCCTGACGTTCTTCACGTACTGCTGCGCGATGGAGGAACCGCCCTGCGTGGCCCTCCCGGCTGCCGTGGTGAGCGCAGCACGGATGGTGCCCTGCAGGTCGACCCCGCCGTGGTCGTAGAAGCGCGGGTCCTCGCCCGCCACGGTCGCATCCTTCACGAACGTGCTGACCTCGTTCCAGCCGACCTCGACGCGGTTCTGGTCGTAGAAGGAGGCCAGGAGCACGGGCTTGCCGTCGGACTGGGTCGCGTAGATGTTGCTCTTCTGCGAGAGCTCGCCGATCTTGAGGTATCCCGGAAGTCGCTCGAACATGTCGATCGTCCCGGACGCGGCCATGCCCACCGTGGCGAGGGCGGGAGTCACGCCCACGACGATCAGCGCGGCGGCCATCGCACTCGCCAGGATCAGCCCGAGGAACCCGCCGAGCACACCGAACGCCGTCCGGTTCTCGGCGAAGTCGCGACTGCGTTTGTTGCGTTCCATTCCGGCCCAATCCCTCACCAGCTGGACCACTCGTCCGGTAGGGCGGACGACGATGGTCATCTCCAATCGAACCGCAGGCCGGCGGCCGTGTCCAGTACCTCGGGTCGGCGCGCCGCGCGCAGGACCCGGCGCATCGATGCCGAACACCGCCGCGCGCGGGATATCCGGCCGGAAACGACGAAAGACCCGGAGGACCGGGCCTTTTCATCTTGTCGTGCTTGCTGGGGTACCTGGACTCGAACCAAGAACAACGGAACCAGAAACCGCCGTGTTGCCAATTACACCATACCCCAATGACCCGAAACCGGAGTTCCGCGCCGACATACGACTCTAGCCTATCGATCGAGCACGTCCAAACCGAGACGGCCTCGGTTCGCGATCAGACTGGTCGAACGATGACGGATGCCGCGGCGCGAGCACGCGGCATCCGTCAGCGAGGCTCAGCCGACCTGCGCCGCCAGCTTGTCGACGCGCTCGAGCGAGTCGACCTTGCCGAGGATCTGCATCGACTCGAACAACGGCGGCGAGATGCGACGCCCCGAGATGGCCGTGCGGACGGGGCCGAATGCCACGCGGGGCTTCAGTCCGAGGCCGTCGATCAGCGCGGCGCGCAGGGCCTGCTCGATCTGGTCGTGCGTCCACTCCTCGGCGGGGAGGCGGTCGAGCGCGTCGCGCGACGCCGCGAGGACGGCGGCCGTGTCGGCCGGCAGTGCCTTCAGCGCGTCCTCCTCGTACACGAGCCCCGCGGCATCCGTGAACAGGAAGCCCAGCATGCCGGGTGCCTCGCCGAGCAGGCCGATGCGCTCCTGGACAAGGGGCGCCGCCTCGGCCAGGATCGCCTCGTCGCCGGGCGTCAGCGGGCTGGAGAGCACGCCGGCGGCCTCGAGGTACGGGACGGTGCGGGCGGCGAAGTCGGCCGGCGCGAGGAGGCGGATGTGGTCGCCGTTGATCGACTCGGCCTTCTTCTGGTCGAACCGCGCCGGGTTGGGGTTCACGTTCACCACGTCGAACGCGGCGACGAACTCCTCGCGGCTGAACACGTCGCGGTCGGCCGAGAAGCCCCATCCGAGCAGGGCGAGGTAGTTCACCAGGCCCTCGGGGATGAAGCCGCGGTCGCGGTGGTGGAACAGGTTCGACTCGGGGTCGCGCTTGCTGAGCTTCTTATTGCCCTCCCCCATGACGTAGGGAAGGTGGCCGAAGCGCGGCACGAACGTGGTCACGCCGATGTCGATGAGCGCGTGGTAGAGCGCGATCTGCCGCGGCGTCGAGCTCAGGATGTCCTCGCCGCGCAGGACGTGGGTGATGCCCATGAGCGCGTCGTCGACCGGGTTCACGAGCGTGTACAGCGGGGCGCCGTTCGGCCGCACGAGCACGAAGTCGATGGTCGAGCCCACCGGGAAATCGATGCGCCCGCGGACGAGGTCGTCGAACCCGAGGTCGACCTCGGGCACGCGCAGGCGGAGCGCGGGCTCGCGCCCCTCGGCGCGGAACGCGGCCTTCTGCTCGTCCGTGAGGTCGCGATCGAAGTTGTCGTACCCGAGCTGCTTCGGGCGACCGTTGGCCGCGTTGCGCGCGTCGATCTCCTCGGCCGTCGAGAAGGACTCGTAGAGGTGACCGGCCGCCTTCAGCCTGGCGATGACGTCCTGGTAGATCCCGCTGCGCTGCGACTGGCGGTACGGCTCGCTCGGACCGCCCTTGCCGATGCCCTCGTCCCAGTCGAGCCCGAGCCACGTGAGCGCGTCGATGATCTGCTCGAAGCTCTCCTCGCTGTCGCGGGCGGCGTCGGTGTCCTCGATTCGGAACACGAACGTGCCGCCGGTGTGGCGGGCGTAGGCCCAGTTGAAGAGGGCCGTGCGAACGAGGCCGACGTGCGGCGTACCGGTGGGCGACGGGCAGAAGCGAACGCGGACGTCGCTGCCGGTGGCCGTGGTCGTGGGGTGGGTTGTCTCAGACATCCCCCCAATCGTACCGAGGGGGTCGGAGCTACTGCGGCGCCAGCGCCTCGAGCACGGCGACGGCGGCGGCCACGGCCGGCACCCGCACTCCCCCGCGAGCCGTGACGAGGTGCAGCGAGCGGACGTCGGCGCCCGTCGTGGGCCTCGTGACGACGCCGGGATGCCGCGGCGAGGCCGCGAGCGCGAGGTCGGGCAGCAGCGCGACCCCGAGGCCCTGCGCCACCATCGACTCGACGGCGACGAAGTTGTCGGTCTCGAAGCCGATGCGCGGGCGGAACCCGGCCCTCATGGTCAGCTCGAGCAGGTGCCCGCGGCAGCTGGGACAGCCCGCGATCCACGGGTCGTCGGCGAGTGCGGCGAGGTCGACGGTCTCGGATGCCGCCGCCGGATGGGTCTCCGGCAGCACCAGCCTGATGCCCTCGGCGCCGATGGATCGCACGTCCAGGCCTCTCGCGCTCTCGGTGTGCGGGTCGTCCCGGTCGCCGGGGTAGCTGAACGTGATGGCGAGATCTGCCCGGTCGGCGCGCACCGCGGCCACCGCCTCAGGCGGCTCGGCCTCGACGTAGGTCACGGTGACCCCCGGATGCCGCGCGGCGAGCCCGGCGATGAGCTTCGGCACGAGCGTGGCCGACGCGGAGGGGAAGGCGACCAGGCGGACCCGCCCGGCCCGAAGACCGCGGATCTCGAAGAGCTCCCCGGCCGCCGCCTCGAGCGTCGTCGCGACGGCGTTCGCATGCCGGGCGAGCACCCGGCCGGACTCGGTCAGGCGGATGCCGCGCCCGGCCCGCTCGACCAGCGCGATGCCGGTCCGCTGCTCGAACCGGCGCAGCTGCTGGCTCACGGCGGGCTGGCTGTAGCCGAGCGATGCCGCCGCCGCGGTCAGCGACCCGTGCTCGCGGATGCGCCCGACCACGCGGACCGTCTGCAGGTCGAGCGCGTCGGCGAGGGCTTCGATGGAGGCATCGGACATGCTCGAATCATAACTTCGCAGCATGCATTCGATTGCACAGTTGCCGTTGTGCAATATGCCGTCGCAACGGAGGCTGGACGCATGCACCGAGAGCGCGCTCGATACCCCTCCGGCCGCGGCTACCTGGCCGCGTGCACGCTCGGCCTGCCCGCCGACGTCACGCGCGCCGCCGTCCGACGCGACCTCGACGCCTGGGCTTCGGGCAGGGCGAGCGCGCCCGCGTACTCCGCCTCGCTCGAACGCGCCCGCGGGCACGCCTCGACCCTCCTCGGCGCCCGCCCCGAGCAGGTCGCCACCGGGTCCCAGGCCTCGGTCTTCACCGCCCTGGCCGCGGCCTCCGCACCACGGGCCGCCGAGGTGCTCTGCGTGGACGGCGACTTCTCCTCCATCGTCGCGCCGTTCCTCGCCGGGGGCGACCTGCGCGTACGCCATGTTCCCCTGCACGCCCTCGCCGACGAGATCGGGCCGTCGACCTGGCTCGTCTCGACGTCGCTCGTGCAGTCCGCGACCGGTGAGGTCCTCGACGCGGCGAGCGTGTCATCGGCGGCTCACGACGCCGGAGCGCTTCTGCTGCTCGACACCACCCAGGCGACCGGCTGGATGCCGACCACCGACCTCGAGGCCGACCTCATCCTCTGCCATGCCTACAAGTGGCTCGGCGCCCCGCGCGGCGCCGCGTTCGCCGCATTCTCCGACCGCGCCCTCGCGGAGTTCACGCCGATCACCGCCGGGTGGTACTCCGGCGCCGACCCGTGGACCTCCTGCTACGGACCCGACCTGCACCTCGCCGCGGATGCCACGCGCTTCGACGTCTCCCCCGCCTGGCACGCCTGGGCCGGGGCCGAAGCCGCCCTCGGGCTCGCCGCCTCGCTCGACATGGCCGGGGTCCAGGCGCACGACGTGGGCCTCGCGAACGCCTTCCGAGAGCGGCTCGCGATTGCGGCATCCGACAGCGCGATCGTGACGTGGACCGATGCCGACGGAGGCGACCTCGCGGCACTCTCGGCCGCCGGGATCACCGCGTCGGGTCGCGCCGGTCGCGCTCGCGTCGCCTTCCACGTCTGGAACGACGAGGAGGACGTCGAGCTCGCCGTACGCGCGCTGCGACGGGGGTGAGCTGCGGGCCGGACCGGCCCGACCCGCTACATGCGACGCGCGGTATTGGTGAGGGTGCCGAGGCCGGAGACCGTCACCTCGACGACGTCGCCGTCGCCGAGCGGCCCGACACCGGCCGGCGTACCCGTGAGGATCACGTCGCCCGGCAGCAGCGTGAACACGCTCGACGCGTAGGCGATGATCGCCGGGATCGAGTGCACCATGTCGGACAACGGCGCCTGCTGGCGGACCTCGCCGTTCACTCGCGTCTGGATGATGCCCTCCGCGAGGTCGAGCTCGGTGTCGATGACCGGCCCGAGGGGGCAGAAGGTGTCGAAGCCCTTGGCCCGCGACCACTGCCCATCGCGACGTTGCAGGTCTCGGGCCGTCACGTCGTTCGCGACCGTGTAGCCGAAGATCACGCTCGCGGCATCGGCCTCGGCGACGTTCTTCGCGACACGGCCGATGACCACCGCGAGCTCGCCCTCGTGCTCGACCTGCTCGCTCTGCGGCGGCAGCACGATGATGTCGGCCGTGCCGATGACCGAGGTGTTCGGCTTCAGGAAGAGGAGCGGCTCGGCCGGCGCCTCGCCGCCCATCTCGGCAGCGTGATCGCGATAGTTCTTGCCGACGGCGACCACCTTCGACCGCGGGATCACCGGAGCGAGGAGGGTCGCGTCAGCGAGCGGGACACGCTGGCCCGTGGGCTCGTAGCCCGCGAACATGGGGTCCGCCTTCAGGACGACGAGCTCGTCCTCCTCCTCGTCGAGGATGCCGAAGGAGATGGACTCACCGTGTGAGAAGCGCGCGATCTTCATGGCTTCAGCGTATCCGGGTCACGATCCGGGCGCGGCGCCTGCGCCTCGACGACCGGGAGATCCGGGATCAGGCGCTTTCCGAGGCTCGTCACCTCGTCGACCTGGTAGCCGAGTCGCCGATAGAACTCGATCACGGCGGCGTTGGACGAACGCACCTGCAGGTTCAGCTTCGGGCAGCCGCGTTCGGCGAGCAGTCGCTCGGCTTCGGCCATGAGCAGCGCGCCGAGGCCGCCGCCTCGCCGTTCGGGCGTCACGGCGAGGTAGTTCACCCATCCGCGATGACCGTCGAAGCCGGCCATCGCCGTGCCGACGGGCACTCCGTCGGCCTCGGCGACCAGGAACAGCTCCGGCTGCACGGCGAGCTTGCGTTCGATGTCGAGGTGGGGGTCGTTCCACGGCACGACGAGGCCCGACTCGCGCCACAGTGCGACGACCGCCTCGGCATCTGCCCGCACGAACGGGCGGATGTGCGCGGCGTCGGCCGCGGCATCCGCCCCCGTCAGGTGCTCGGCCGCGCTCACGCGTCGAGGCGCAGCATCCAACCGTGGCGGTCCTCACGACGGCCGTACTGGATGTCGGTGAGCTCCTCGCGGAGCGACAGCGCGAGGGCGGATGCCTCGGGGTGCGCGTGCACGATCTCGAAATCGTCGGCGAGCAGTCGACCGATCGGCACGACCACGGCGGCCGTGCCGCACGCGAACGCGCCCACGATCTCGCCGGACTCGACGCCGGCACGCCACTCGTCGATCGGGACGTGGCGGCGCTCCACGGCGTGCCCCCGGTCGGCCGCGAGCTGCAGGATGGAGTCGCGCGTGATGCCCTCGAGGATCGAGTCGGACTCGGGCGTGACCAGCGTGCCATTGCGCGTGACGAGGACGACGTTCATGCCGCCGAGCTCCTCGAGGTTACCGTCGTCGTCGAGGAAGGCCACCTGCTGGCAGCCCTTCTCGTACGCCTCGGCCTGCGGAAGCAGGCTCGACGCGTAGTTGCCGCCCGTCTTGGCCGCTCCGGTGCCGCCCTTGCCTGCGCGCGCGTAGTTCGTCGACAGCCAGATGTTCACCGGTGCCACGCCGCCCGGGAAGTAGGCGGCCGCCGGGCTCGCGATCACGTAGTAGGCGACCTTCTTCGCGGGACGCACGCCGAGGAACGCCTCCTTGGCGAACATGAACGGCCGCAGGTACAGGCTGGTCTCCGGTGCGCCTGGCACCCACTCGGCGTCGACCTCGATGAGCTTCTTCAACGACTCGATGAAGATCTCGCTGGGCAGCTCGGGGAGCGCGAGGCGGCGGGCCGAGCGCTGCATGCGCGCGGCGTTCTCGTACGGACGGAACGTTCGGATCGACCCGTCGGCATGCCGGTAGGCCTTCATGCCCTCGAAGATCTCCTGCGCGTAGTGCAGGACCGCGGCCGCCGGGTCGAGGGAGATCGGGCCGTAGGGCGTCACGCGCGGGCGGTGCCATCCGCCCTTCTCGGACCAGCAGACGTCGACCATGTGGTCGGTGAAGTGGTTGCCGAAGCCGGGATCCGCCAGGACCGCCTCACGCTCGGCCGGCGACTTCGCCTGCTCGTTGCGGACGGTCTGCCAGATGAGTCCGGCGGGTGAGGGGGCCTGGAGCGGAAGGTTGACGGTCATGATGTGCCCTTCGGTACGAGGAATCAGTCGTGTGAGCCGATGCGTGCGGCGATCGCGTCGCCGACCTCGGAGGTCGAGCGGACCCGATCACCGCGGTCGGCGATGTCGGCGGCGATCGCCCGCTCGATCGAGGCCGCGGCATCCGGCTCGCCGAGGTGGCGGAGCAGGAGCGCGACCGAGCCGATGGCGGCGGTGGGATCGGCGATGCCCTTCCCGGCGATGTCGGGTGCGGAACCGTGAACCGGCTCGAACATGCTGGGGAATCGTCCGTCGGGGTTGATGTTGCCCGAGGCTGCGAGGCCGATGCCGCCGCTGATAGCGCCGGCCAGATCGGTGAGGATGTCGCCGAAGAGGTTGTCCGTGACGATGACGTCGAATCTAGCAGGATCCGTGACGAGGAAGATCGTCGCCGCGTCGACGTGGAGGTAGTCGACGCTCACATCGGGGTGCTCGGCGGCGACGGCGTCGACCGTGCGCTTCCAGAGCGAGCCGGCGAAGACGAGCACGTTCGTCTTGTGCACCAGGGTGAGCCGCTTGCGGGGGCGCTCGGATGCCGCGGCGAACGCATACCGCACGACGCGCTCGACGCCGTAGGCGGTGTTCACCGAGACCTCGTTCGCGACCTCGGCCGGGGTTCCGACACGGATCGCACCGCCGTTGCCGACGTAGGGTCCCTCGGTTCCTTCACGGACGACGACGAAGTCCACCTCGCCCGGGCTGGCGAGCGGGCTCGCGACGCCGGCGTGCAGCACCGTCGGGCGGAGGTTCACGTAGTGGTCGAGCTCGAAGCGAAGCTTGAGGAGCAGCCCGCGCTCGATGTTCGCGCCGACGAGTCGCGGGTCGCCCGGCACGCCGCCGACGGCGCCGAGGAGGATCGCGTCATGCCCCTTGATGGCGTCGAGGTCGTCGTCGGTCAGCACGTCGCCGGTCTCGAGGTACCTCGCCGCGCCGAGCGAGAACGGCGTCTGCTCGAACACGAGGCCGGTGCCGACGGTGGCTGCGTCGAGGACCTTCAGCGCCTCGCCCACCACCTCCGGACCGATCCCGTCACCGGGGATGACTGCGAGCCTGACCGTGCGTACCATGAACGTCCCTTCGTGCGCCAGCCCTCCCAGCGTAGTGGCTGGCGGAGCTAGCCTGACCGTGTGCGGGGCAGGACCCCGCCGCCGTCGGACGCGGCATCCGACCGCCCGACCTTTGGAGGTACCACATGAGTCTCGGACTCGGAATCGTCCTGTTCGTGATCGGCGCCATCCTGGCCTTCGCACTGCAGGTCACCGTCGATTGGCTCGACCTGCAACTGGTCGGCTACATCCTCATGGCCGCCGGGGCCGTGGTCGTCATCCTCAGCCTGGTGCTGATGGCCCGACGCCGCCGCACCGTGGCCACCAGCCAGACCTCGGTCGACCCGTCGACCGGCAACCGCGTCACGCGGAGCGAGCAGTCGCGGCCCGGTCCCGAGGAACTCTGACCCCACACGATCGACCGAGCCCGTCCGATGCCGAAACGGCACGGACGGGCTCAGTCGTGTCGGGGCGGCTGCTCCAGCCCGATGGCGCGGCTCAGTGCTCGGCCGGGGCGGCCGTCGGCTGGGGGTTGCGGAGCAGCACGGCCGCGATGACGGCTGCGGCGACCATGAGCGCCACGCCGATGAGCGAGGTCACCACCACGCCGCCGTCGAAGGCGGCCGCCGCCGATGCGAGCAGCTGGTCGGCGACGCCGGCGGGGAGGTCGGCGGCGACGGCGGTCGTGCCCGCGAGGGTCTCGCGCGCGGCATCCGCCTGGTCCGTCGTGAGCGACGCGGGCAGCACGATCGACGCCCGGTAGTGGGCGGCGAGGATGCTCCCGAGCACGGCCGTGCCGAGCACCGCGCCAAGCTCGTAGGCCGTCTCCGACACCGCTGACGCCGCACCCGCCTTCGCGGGCGGCGCGCTGGAGAGGATGAGCTCGTTCGAGACCGTCTCCGCGGCGCCGATGCCGACTCCGAGCAGCACGAACGCGACGACGATCGGGGCGATCGACTCCGCGTCCGTCATGAGCGCGATGACGAGGTAGCCGAGGCCCGAGAGGGCGAGCGCCGCGGGGACGAGCACGCGCGGGCGCACCCGGCGTGCGATGGGCACGACCACGAGGCCGGCGATGATCATCGCCACGAGGCCGGGGACCAGCGCGACGCCCGCCTCGACGGGGCTGAGCCCGGCGATCAGCTGGAGGTGCTGCGAGACGAAGTAGAGGAAGCCCACGAGCGCGATGACGCTGAACAGGTTCACGAGCACCGCGCCGCCGAAGGAGCCCTTCGTGAAGAGTCGGACGTCGAGCATCGGCGAAGCGCTGCGCAGCTGCCGGCGCACGAACCAGACCGCGCAGAACAGTCCGAGCACGATCGCCTGCACGCCGAAGCCGGCCAGCCCCTCGGTCGCGATGGACTTGATGCCGAACACGATCGGCACCATGGCCGCGAGGGAGAGCAGGATGCTCGGCACGTCGATCGCCCCGGGTGCCGGATCCCGGCTCTCGGGGATCAGCAGCGGCACGAGCACGATGAGCGGCACGAGCACGGGCACGGCGAGCAGGAACACCGAGCCCCACGCGAAGTGCTCGAGCAGCACGCCGCCGACGATCGGTCCGAGGGCGCTGCCGGCGGCGAAGCCGGTCGCCCAGATCGCGATCGCGAGTCGGCGCTGCTCGCGATCGGCGAAGATGGTGCGCAGCAGCGACAGGGTCGACGGCATGAGCATGGCGCCGAAGAACCCGAGCGCCGCCCGTGCGGCGATGAGCGCCTCGGCCGTCGGCGCGAACGCCGCGCCGATCGAGATCACCGCGAAGCCGACCGACCCGATGAGCAGCATGCGACGACGGCCGAAGCGGTCGCCGGCACTGCCCATGGCCACCAGGAGACCGGCGAGGACGAGCGGGTACGCGTCGATGATCCAGAGCTGCTGAGCCGCGGTCGGCGCGAGCGCGAGCGAGATCTCGGGCAGCGCGAAACTCAGCACCGTGTTGTCGACGGACACGAGCAGCACCGGCAGCATGAGCACCGCGAGGGCGACCCACGCGCGTCGGGGCGCGCGCTCGCTGGCCGTCGGGCGGTCGGATGCTGCGGTGGTCGTTGGGGTGGCGGGGTTCGTGGTGTCGCTCATGCGTTTCGCTCGCTCTGTCAGAAGACGATTACTGTACCGTCCAGTTGGTATAGTAACAGGATGCTGCATCGCCCGCCAACGCGGGAGCCCGACCGGATCTCCGCCACAATGGAGTCATGAGCCGACCACCAGCCGCGCGAGACGCCGTGCTCGACGCGTTCGAGCGCCTCATCATCGCCGAGGGCGAGCGCGGCGCGACCATCGACGCCACGGCCCGAGCCGCCGGCGTCTCGAAGGGTGGCCTGCTCTACCATTTCGGCACTCGCGACGCCCTGATCGCCGGCCTGCTGGCCCGGCTGCACCGCCTCATCGACGACGACGTGGCCCTCATCGACACCGCACCCGAAGGTGCCGTCGCCTACTTCGTGCGGTCGTCGGTCGAGCTCGAGACCCCGCTCGACCGCACCTTCATCGCCACCGTGCGACTGGCCCAAGGCGGCGACCACGCCGCTGCCCGGGCCATCGACGACGTACGTGGCCGCTGGCTCGACGTGCTGGGCCGACACGTCGGCGACCCCACGCTCGCCCTCGCGATCACCCTCATCGGCGACGGCCTCTACTATCACGCAGCCCTCCGCGCCGAGGCCGACGCCCCGACCGACCCCGCCGACGGCGAAACGGCCGCGATCGCGGCATCCGACCCGCTCGGCCCCGCCGAGATGAACGACCTCATCGCGCTGCTCGAACGCCTTACGGCCGGCGCGCCGGCCGACAGCGACGTCCGTCCCTGAAACGACGGATGCCGCGGCCGACCGGGACCGGTCGGCCGCGGCATCCGCCACGAATCGTTCGACTACTCCGTGATGTCGACCTCGACGAAGATCTGGGCGTCGATCGCCTCGCGCACGCGATCGAGCACGTCGGTGGGAACCGGCGAGTCGACCGTGAGCACGCTGAGCGCGGAGCCGCCGGCCTCCCGACGGGCGATCTGCATGCCGGCGATGTTGATGCCGGCCTCGCCGAACTCCTGGCCGTAGACCGCGACGATGCCGGGGCGGTCGACGTACTCCATGACGATGTGCGTCGTCGCGATGGGCACCTCGAGCTCGTAGCCGTTGATGCCGACGAGCTTCTCGATCTGCTTCGTGCCGGTGAGCGTGCCGGCCACCGAGACCTGCGTGCCGTCGGCCAGCGCACCGCGCAGGGTGATGACGTTGCGGTACTCGGGGCTGTCGGCCTCGGTGATCAGGCGAACCGCGATGCCGCGCTGCTCGGCGAGAAGGGGGGCGTTGACGTAGGACACCGTCTCGCTCACGACGTTCGTGAAGACGCCCTTCAGCGCGGCGAGCTTGAGGACGCTGACGTCGTAGTCGACGAGCTCGCCCCGCACCTCGACGTCGAGGCTCGTCAGGGCGCCGTGCGCGAGCCCGGAGAAGAGCTGGCCGAGCTTCTCGACGAGCGGGATGCCCGGACGCACGTACTGGTCGATGACGCCGCCGGCGACGTTGACCGCGTCGGGCACCAGTTCGCCGGCGAGGGCGAGCCGCACCGACTTGGCGACCGAGACGCCGGCCTTCTCCTGGGCATCGTCGGTCGAGGCGCCGAGGTGCGGCGTGACGATGATGTTGGGCAGGCCAAGCAGCGGCGACTCCTTCGGCGGCTCCTGGACGAACACGTCGAGCGCGGCACCGGCGATGACGCCGTTCGCGAGTGCGTCGTGCAGGGCGTCCTCGTCGATCAGGCCGCCGCGCGCGACGTTCACGACGTACGCGGTCTTCTTCATCTTCGCGAGCTGCTCGGTGCCGATCATGCCGAGCGTCTCGGGCGTGCGCGGCATGTGGATCGTGACGAAGTCGCTCTGCTCGAGCAGCTCGTCGAGCGAGACCGTCTGCACGCCGAGCTGCTGCGCGCGAGCAGCCGTGATGTAGGGGTCGTACGCGATCACGTTCATGCCGAACGCCTGGAGTCGCGACGTGATGAGGGCGCCGATGCGGCCAAGCCCGATGATGCCGACCGTCTTCTCGTAGAGCTCGGTACCGGTGTAGGCCGACCGCTTCCACTGGCCGGCGGCCAGCGAGCTGTGCCCTGCGGGGATGTGGCGCGCGAGGCTCAGGATGTGCCCGATCGTGAGCTCCGCCGCGGAGATGATGTTCGACGTGGGGGCGTTGACGACCATCACGCCGGCGGTCGTCGCCGCCTTGACGTCGACGTTGTCGAGCCCGACGCCGGCGCGCGCGACGACACGGAGCTTCGGCGCCGCGGCGATGGCCTCGGCGTCGACCTGCGTCGCGGACCGGATGAGGATCGCCTCGGCCTCGGAGAGCGCGGAGAGCAGTGCGGCGCGGTCGGTGCCGTCGACGTTCCGGACGTCGAAGTCGGGCCCGAGGGCGTCGACGGTGGCGGGCGAGAGTTCTTCTGCGATCAGCACGACCGGCTTTGACACGAATGGTTCCTTCGGGTCTTGCGCGCACAGGGCGCTGCAGTGTGTGGGTGGGATGCGCCACACGCCATGGGGGCGCAACCCGCCCAGCCTACTTCAGCCGCAGCACCGGCTCGTGCGTATGACGGCGCACGACGGAGCACCACGGGGAGCGGGTCCGCACGCCGGGACCAGGTCAGGCGACCACGCCGCCGAGCTGCCCGAGCAGCACCGAGAGGCTGAGGAACAGCACCGCGGAGACGCAGAGTCCAGTGAAGTACAGGGCCAGGCGGCCCAGCACGCCGTACCGCCTTCCGAGCGCGAACGCCACGGCGAAGCAGGCGAGCGGTGCCACGAGGGCGGCGATCATGACGACCCATCCTGCGGTCGAGAACGTCAGCCCGAGGCCGAGCAACTGCACGATGCTCTCGACGACCTCCCACACGTCGTACGCGTAGAACACCCCGAAGACGACCGCGAGGCCCACCTCGAGCCAGAGCGGCGGTGCCGGCGCGCGGTCGGCGACGACGGCGCGGTCGCCGGATGCCTCGGAGCCGGGCCCATGGCCGGGAACGATCGGCGCGCTGCTCATGCGGTGACCCCCAGGACGAACGGCAGCGGGGCGAGCACGACGACGCCCGCGATCAACCACGCGAGGCGGATGCGTCGGCCCCGCGACCGCAGGGCGAGCGCGAACCAACACGGCGCCGCGAGCACGGCGAGCCAGAGCCCGAGCGTGTACATGGCGTCGCCGACGACACTGATGCCGGGGCTCGTCGTCCGGAGTGCGGTGATGAACCAACCGACCGCGTAGAGGAGGTAGACGCCCGCCAGGATGCCGAGCACGACGAGCTCGACCGAGCCGGTCTGCGCGCCGGTCTCGGTCTCCCGCTCATCGGCGTCGACCTGGGCGGATGCCGCGTGCCGGCCGTCCCCGTCATGGTCGGTCGTCCCGCGGGCCGCCTCCGCGCCACCGCGCTCCGCAGCGGCGGATGACGCGACCGGCTGGCCGACGGCCTTCCAGCCGGGCGCGAGCGTGGGGTCGTCGTCGCCCTCCCACCGCAGGGCGTCGTCGTCGGAGTCGCGCGTCATGGCGACCAGCCTACCGAGGGCGTTCAGGATGCCGCGCGAGCGGCGTCGAGCGCCGCCCGGACGGTCGCGGCATCCGTCTCGTCGAAGCCGTCGACGCCGCCGCCGGGCCCGCTCGCGCCGCCTCGCAGCGCACGGCCGCGAGCGGAGAGGTGGACGGCGTCGACGCCTGCCGCGGCGAGGACCGCGATGTCCTCGATGGCCACGCCGCCGCCGGCCATGATCTCGAGCCCGTCGCCGGCGTCATCGGCCATGCGGGCGAGCATCGCGAGCCCCGCCCGGCAACTCGCTCCCCCACCCGAGGTGAGCACGCGTCGGACGCCGGACCCGGCGAGTCCCCGCACCGCCTCGAACGCATCGGGCGTAGCGTCGACCACGCGATGCACGGTCACGTCGAGGCCGTCGGCGGCCTCGACGAACCGGCTGATCGCGGTGAGGTCGAGGGTCCCGGCATCCGTCGCCGCGCCGATGACCACGCCGTGGGCGCCCAGTGCTCGCGCGGTCCTGATGTCGCGGACCATCGTGTCGAGCTCATCCGCGTCGTAGACGAATCCGCCGCCACGGGGTCGTACGAGGACGTGCACGAACGCCAGAGCGGATGCCTCGGTCGCGACCGCGACCGCCGCCTCGACGAGGCCCGCCGACGGCGTCAGCCCGCCGAGCCCGAGCGCCTGGCAGAGCTCGACGCGCGCGGCGCCCTGCTCGAGCGCGATGCGCACGCCGGCGACATCCTGGACGGCGATCTCGACGGGAAGGATTCGGGTCACCCCGACACGCTACCGGTTCGCTGCGATGAGGATCTCCTCGGTGGCCACCCGCTTCGGGTACTGGAACACGACGTCGACCTCGAACGCGTCGTCCCCCGCCGTGTAGCGGTGCTGGAGCCCGTCGTCGAGGATCCGCCACGGACGCGAGTTCGTCGGGGTGCCCTCGGATCCGTCCTCCGGTCGGAACTGCTCGTAGTCGTACGGATGGCTCGCGGTGGCACCGAGCGTCGAGGAGATCGTGTCGACCGCGATCGTGCCCCCACCGAGGTCGAGCTGCAGCAGGCGCTGGAACCCGGTCGCCCGCTCCCCCGTGTGCGTGCGGAACTCCTGGTAGTCCGCGAGCAACTCGACGACGGTGTGCCCGGGCAGCCCACCGGCGTCCTCGGTCACGATCTTCCCGAGTCCGTGGAAATGTCCCGACAGCACCGCGATCACGTTGCGGTTCGGGGCGATCACGCGTTCCCACAGCTCGTCGCCGCGCGAGAGCCACCGGGACCCCGTCGAGCGGCCGGCCGCGGCATCCGCGAGCTTCGGGGTCACATGCTCGTGGGCCGAGACGATGACGTTGCGATCGGGGTGTGCGGCGACGACCTGCTCCGCCCAGGCGAGTTCCCGCTCCCCGTAGGCGTAGGGCAGCGAGAGCATGAGGAACCGGGCGCCGTCATGCTCGATCAGGCTGAAGTTCGCGCTGTTGTCGTCCCGTGCGATCGAGCCGCCGTACCATGCCGCGCCCGCGTACCGTTCTGGTCCGAAGAACTCGTTGAACAGCTCGTTCGAGGCGCCCCGCTTGTTGTCGTGGTTGCCGGGCAGCACGCTGTTCGGCACCCCGGCGTCGTCGAGTGCGGCCTGCATCGTCGAGGCGATCTCGAACTCGCGGCGGGCGCGCGACTCCTCCTGACCGGGGTCGACCCAGTTCTGCACCAGGTCGCCCGTGTGGGTCGCGAAGGCGATCTTGCGCGGAGCGGCATTGGCGGCCACCCATCCGACGACCTCGGCGTAGACCTCGGGATACGCCTCGGTGAGGTACTGCGTGTCCGTGAGGTGGCTGATGGCGAGGTCGTACCGGCCGGGGTCCTCGAACGTCCCGTCGGCGCCATGGGCGGATGCCCCGCTGCGCCGTGGCGCGCTCTGCACGAGCAGTTCGGCCTCGCCGTCGACCACTTCCGGTGCGTGCACACGCCCGGCCAGCGTGACGGCACCGCCGTCGGTCCCCGATCGCGCGTCGAGGCGGCGCCACTGCCCGCCGGCCGGATCCCAGACCGAGAGCACGAGCTCGGCCCGGCCTGCGCCGTGCCCGGTCCACGAGACGGTCGCGCCGTCGGCATCCGCGCCGCCCAGCACGAGACGCAGGTACGGGAACGCGAAGGCCTCGTCGGATGCCTCGAGCGCGCCGACGCCCGCCGTCGGATCCAGCACCGTCTCGGCATCGCCTCGATGCGCGACCAGCGCACCGCCGTCGGTGGTGCCGCGTGCCGCCTCGACGATGCTCGCCGCCCTCCTCTCCGTTGCGACCTCGAGCGCGAGCCGGTCCGCGCGGGCCGTGGCGCGGTCGGTCGACTCTGCGGCGAACCGCACCACCGGCTCCGACGCCTCGCGACGGACCTCCGCCGCCAGGCGGGCGAGCGCGCCCTCGGCCATCGACGCGGGCTCGGTCCATTCGGCACGGTCGATCTCGCCGGGTGTAGCCGCTCCCACGGCGAAGTCGGCGGCATCCGATCCGGTGAACCGGCTCCGCCGGTAGGCCTCGCCGCGAAGCCGGTCGGGCTGGAAGGTCGTGAGCGAGACGCCCTTCGTACACGGGCTCAGCCGCTCGTTCCGCACGTCCATCTCGTTCGCGAGGTAGACACCGACGCTGTCGACCCGCCGTCCCTCCCGGTCCTCGACCCAGACCCCCGTGCCGAGCAGGTCGAACGGCCGGCCGAACCGGGCATCGGCGGATTCCGCGGCATCCGTTCCCTCGAGTGCGGCCAGCCAGGTCGCGCCCGGCGCGAGCCTGGTGGGCGCCTCGATCCTCAGCAACGTCTCCTGCTCGCGGAACCCGTCGGCATCGCACTGCACGAGCCGCCATCCGCCGAGGTCGACCGTCTCTTCGCCGTAGTTGCCGAGTTCGACGAAGTTCTGCGGCGGCGTGCCCTCGATCGAGCGCGGGTCATCGGCGAGCTCGCTCACGGCGACGCCACCCTCGGACGGATAGGAGAACGCCGTGCGGAACACGCTCCGCTCGCGCACCGCATTGGCGCGACCGGGCGTTCGCGGGGCGATCACGAACTCCGCACCGGGTGTCGCCGGCTCCTCGACACGCTGCCAGGATTCGCCCGCGCGGGCGTCGAGCACCGATGCGAGCTTGCCCGTCCCGCTCTGGCAGGCGGTGTCCGGCCCATTCGAGACCGAGACCGAGTCGATCCGCCGGCCCGCGGCATCCGTCAGCAGCACGCCGAAGACGGCGTCCGCGAGGGAGGTCGCCGAGCGGGCGTCGGGTTCCGGCTCTCCGCGCGCGGGCGCGAAGCCGGGTCCGCCGAGCACGAAGCGCTCCCCCGCAGCGAGCGTGGCGCCCACGGGGAATCGATGCTGGATCGTCCCATCGGATGCCGCGCCGCTCGCCGCGCACCGGAAGACCGACCAGCCTCCGAGGTCGACCGACCCGCTCCCGGTGTTCGCGAGTTCCACGAGGTCGTCGGCGGAACCGCCCGGCCCCGCAGCAGCCACCTCGTCGATGCGAACGGATGACCCGACCGCCGGTGCGGCTCCACGAGCGACGTTGGACGCGCCCGGCGTCGCGTCTGCACGCACGAAGTCGGCCGCGACGTCACCCGTGTCGGCGACCCGCTGCCAGCTCTCGCCGAAGGTGCCGATGGACGCGAGCGACTCCGGCAGGTTGGCGCCCTCGGTGCACTCGCTCGCGACCGGCGTCGGCTCGCTCGGGTACACCCCGACCGCGTCCACCCTGACGCCGTCGGGACCCACGAGGAGCAGCCCGAACCCCGCGCGATCGAACGCCTGCGTGAACACGGCATCCGCCCGCGCTCCAGCCGGGAGCATCGCGCCGGCCTTGGCCACCGTGAACCGCGCGCCCGGTGCGAGCGTCACGTCGTCGAAGACGGCCTCCGCGCGGCCCACGTTGCTGCGCAGGCCCTCCTCGCTGCAGCGGTACACGTTCCAGCCGTGCAGGTCGACCGCCTCGTCGCCCGCATTGCGCAGCTCGAAGAAGCTGAAGGCGCCCGACCGCCCGTCGCCGTTCGCGAGCTCGTCGATGACGATGTCGCCGTGCGCGGCATCATCCCTCGTCGACGGCTCGCTCGCGAGCGCTCGCCCCGCGTCGGGTGCGACGAGTACGGCGGACATCGCGATCGCCACGCTTGCGACGACCGACCGGGCCATCGGTCGAGGGAGGACAGGACGGCTCAGACGGGTTCCACGTCGCACAGGTCGAGCGTCCCGCCGAGGCGTGAACGCACTGAGACCTCCGCCCGAGTGCCGGGTGAACGTGCGGCGACGAGGCGGATCAGCGTGGCCCCGGATCTCGGGCGACGCGGAACGGCAGGGCCGACCTCAGCCGGCCCCGCCGCCCGATCAGAACACCGGCACGCCGTTGCGCACGAGCCGCCAGTTCTCCACGTGGAACTGCGCAGGATCGATCGTGCCCTGCGCGGACGCGTGGGCGACGATCGCCTCACGGATCGCGACCTGCGCGTTGTAGACCACCGGCGCCGTGGCGATGTGCGGGAATCCCCCGCCACCCGACTGGCGGTAGTTGTTCACCGCGACGAGGAACGCCTGGTCGGCGGCCACCGGCACGCCGGCATACGCCAGGCCCGTGATGCGCGAGCCGACCGGCTGGGAGAGGTCGACCGAGTAGTCGACCCCCGAGAACTGGTCGTAGTTGTAGTCGGGGGTGGTCGGCGAATCGGCGTTCGGCCATCGCGCATTCGTCCACGAGGCCGGCGCCACCGGGGCGTCGGGCGCGACCTGGACGAAGTACTTCGCGGAGAACTCGAGGTAGTCCTTGATCTGCGCGCCCGTGAGCACCGAGGCCATGAGCGTGTTGTCGTAGATGTAAAGTCCCGCGACGTCCTTGATCGTGACCGGTCCGGCGGGGAAGCTCGCGGCCCGGTTGAACGGTGCCGCGATGGAGATGATCGGCAGCGCCGCCTCGGGAGTGCCCGCGACCGCCGCGGCGACGGTGGCCGTCTGCACCTCGTTGACGTAGTCGAGGATGGCGGTGTCCTTCCAGCACGCCTCGGCGGCCGACATCGTCTCGGTCGAGTTCGCGACGGGCGTGTTCATGTAGGCGACGACGGCGTCGTGCTGCGAACGGACGAGCGCGACGAGGGCCGGGTCGTCGACGACGGTGTTCGTGTTCACCGTCATCGCCTTGCTCTTCGCGACCCGCCATGAGCCGCGGACGAACTCGAGATCCAGGTCGAACACGCTCACACGCTGGCCCCAGTTCTTCGGCTCGCTCATGATGACCCGCTTGCCGGTGCGCTCGTTGGTCACGAAGCGTTCGGGCACGTCGAGGTGGGCGTGGCCGAACAGGATGGCGTCGATGCCGGGGACCTGCGCGGCGACGAGCCCCGCGGCGTTCTCGACCGGCAGGTCGCCGGAGTACGAGGACGTGCCGCTGTCGCCCGAGTGCGCGCTGACCACGACGATGTCGGCGCCCTCGGCGCGCATCCGGGGCACCCAGCGAGCCGTGGCCTCGACGAGGCCCTGCACCTCGACCTTGCCCGCGACGTTCGCCTTGTCCCAGATCACGACGCCGGGATTGGTGAGGCCGAGCACGCCGACCCGGATCGGCGGGCGGCCCTTCACCTTCATGGTCTTGATCGCGTACGGACGGAACCTCGGCACCTTGGTGCCCGCGTGCACCGCGTTGGCGGCGAGCACCGGCGCGTCCATCTGCGAGATCCAGTGGTCGAGGAACTCCAGGCCGTAGTTGAACTCGTGGTTGCCGAGGGCGACGGCGTCGTAGCCGAGCGCGTTCATCTGCGCGGCCATCGGGTGGATGGCACCCGTCTCGGTCACGGGCTCGACCGTCGCGTAGTAGTAGCCGAGCGGCGTTCCCTGGATCGTGTCGCCGGCGTCGAACAGGAGCGTGCGATCACTCCCCCGGTCGGCACGGATCTGCCGGACGACGCTCGCGACGCGCGAGAGGCCGACGGCGTTGCCGGCGCTGTCGCTGTAGGTCGCGTCCTTGTAGTAATCCCAGTTGACGACGTTCGTATGCAGGTCGGAGGTGCCCATGACGGTGATCGTCACGGAGCCGTCCTTCGGGGCGGCCTGGGCCGCTCCCGGCCAGCCGGCAGCGGCGAGGACACCGGCGGCCGAGACGCCGGCGATGACGTTTCGTCGGGAGATTCCGGACCGTGCGGGCTCGACCTCGTCGTCGGGCACGGCGCACGAGCACCAGCGAGGGGTGGGTTCGGGTTGGTGATGCGAGAGTTGGCTCATGCCCAGATATGCGACCACATCAGGGCGGGCCGGGACAAGGCCCCCGGCCTGATTTCCTCGTGCTCATCCGAGCACGCGAACGGCGGGGCCGACCGAAGTCGACCCCGCCGTCTCGATGAAGTTCCCGTCACGCCTCCGCGCGCGGCAGGTCCGCTCGCGTCAGCGAGCGACCTCGCCGTCCACGTAGTCGTCGTCGTCGGAGGAGTTCCACGCGAAGAGCGCGCGCAGCTCGCGGCCGGTGACCTCGATGGGGTGCTGCTCGCCCTTGGCGCGCAGGGCCAGGAACTCGGGCGCCCCGGCGTCCTGGTCGGCGATGAACCGCTTCGCGAAGGCACCCGACTGGATGTCGTCGAGGACGGCCTTCATGTTCTCCTTGACGCTCGGGTCGATGACGCGGGGGCCGGAGACGTAGTCGCCGTACTCGGCCGTGTCGGAGACGGACCACCGCTGCTTCGCGATGCCGCCCTCCCACATGAGGTCGACGATGAGCTTCAGCTCGTGGAGCACCTCGAAGTAGGCGATCTGGGGCTGGTAGCCGGCCTCGGTGAGGGTCTCGAAGCCGTACTGGACGAGCTGCGAGACGCCGCCGCAGAGCACGGACTGCTCGCCGAACAGGTCGGTCTCGGTCTCTTCGGTGAAGGTCGTCTTGATCACGCCGGCGCGGGTACCGCCGATGGCCTTGGCGTAGGACTTCGTGAGCTCCCAGGCGGTGCCGGATGCGTCCTGCTCGACGGCGATGATGTCGGGGATGCCGCGGCCGGCGACGAACTCACGGCGAACGGTGTGACCCGGGGCCTTCGGCGCGACGAGGACCACGTCGATGCCCTCGGGCGCCTCGATGTAGCCGAAGCGGATGTTGAAGCCATGGCCGAACACGAGGGTGTCGCCCTGGGCGAGGTTGTCCTTGATGGACTCCGCGTAGATGTGGCGCTGGTACTGGTCGGGAGCGAGGATGACGATGACGTCGGCCCAGGCCGCGGCGTCGGCCACGGTCTTCACCTCGAAGCCGGCCTCTTCGGCCTTGGCGATCGACTTGGAGCCGTCCTTGAGGCCGATGACGACCTCGACGCCCGAGTCGCGGAGGTTCTGCGCGTGCGCGTGGCCCTGCGAGCCGTAGCCGATGACGGCGACCTTCTTCGCCTGGATGAGCGAGAGGTCCGCGTCCTTGTCGTAATAGATCTCAGCCATGTGCTGTTCTTTCTCCTTGTGATGGGGTTCTGGTCACGGTTGCCGAGACACTCGCCGCGGCATCCGCCGGTTCAGTTCTTGAAGACGCGTTCGGTGATCGACTTGCCGCCGCGACCGATCGCGAGCAGGCCGGACTGGGCGATCTCGCGGATGCCGTAGGGCTCGAGGACGCGCAGGAAGGCGGTGGTCTTGCCGGAGTCGCCGGTCACCTCGATGACGAGCGCGTCGGTCGCGACGTCGACCACGCGGGCGCGGAAGAGGTTCACGGCCTCGAGCACCTGCGAGCGCGTCGTGTTGTCGACGCGCACCTTGATGAGCAGGTGCTCGCGTTGCACCGACTGCGACTGGTCGAGCTCGACGATCTTGATGACGTTGATGAGCTTGTTCAACTGCTTCGTCACCTGCTCGAGCGGGAGTTCGTCGACGTCGACGACGACCGTGATGCGGGACAGCCCCGGAATCTCGGAGTGGCCGACCGCGAGGGACTCGATGTTGAAGCCGCGGCGGGCGAAGAGGCCGGCGACGCGCGTGAGCAGGCCGGGCTTGTCCTCCACGAGGAGGGACAGAACGTGGGTCGACATGGTCAGTCCTCCTCGCTGAAGGCCGGCGAGTGATCGCGGGCGTACTGGATGTAGCTGTTCGAGACGCCCTGCGGCACCATCGGCCACACCATCGCGTCGGCCGAGACGACGAAGTCGATCACCACGGGGCGGTCGTTGGTCTCGAGTGCGAGCTTGATGGCCGCATCGACCTCTTCCTCCTTCGTGACGCGGATGCCCAGGGCGCCGTAGGCCTCGGCGAGCTTCACGAAGTCGGGAACGCGCACGCTGCCATGACCGGTGTTGAGGTCGGTGTTCGAGTAGCGGCCGTCGTAGAACAGCGTCTGCCACTGTCGGACCATGCCCAGCGAGGAGTTGTTGATGATCGCGACCTTGATCGGGATCTCGTTCAGCGTGCAGGTCGCCAGTTCCTGGTTCGTCATCTGGAAGCAGCCGTCACCGTCGATCGCCCACACGTCTCGATGCGGTTCGGCGACCTTCGCGCCCATGGCCGCGGGGACCGCGTAGCCCATGGTGCCCGCACCGCCCGAGTTCAGCCAGGAGTTCGGGCGCTCGTACTTGATGAACTGCGCCGCCCACATCTGGTGCTGCCCGACGCCGGCCGCGAAGATGCCCTCCGGGCCGGTCAGCTCGCCGATGCGCTGGATGACGTACTGCGGCGCCAGGAGTCCGTCGGAGGGCTGCGAGAAGCCGAGCGGGAACTCCGAGCGCAGGCCGTCGAGCGTGGCCCACCATTCGGTCAGGTCGGGGGTGATCGTCGTCGCCTGCTCGCGATACGCGGTGACGAGATCGCCGAGCACGTCCTTCAGGTCGCCCACGATGGGAACGTCGGCCACGCGGATCTTGGAGATCTCGGCGGGGTCGATGTCGACGTGCACGACCTTGGCGTTCGGGGCGAAGAGTGCGGACTTGCCGGTGACGCGGTCGTCGAACCGCGCGCCGAGGGCGACGAGCAGGTCGGCCTCCTGCAGGGCGATCACGGCCGGGACCGTGCCGTGCATTCCGGGCATGCCGAGGTTCTGCTGGTGCGAGTCGGGGAACGCGCCGCGGGCCATGAGGGTCGTGACCACCGGCGCGCCGGTCGTCTCGGCGAGCTCGAGCAGCTCTTCGGATGCGCGCGAGCGGATGACGCCGCCGCCGACGTAGAGCACGGGCCGCTTGGCCTCGGCGAGCAGCTGCGCCGCGGCCGTGACCTGCTTGCCGTGCGCCTTCGTGATCGGGCGGTAGCCGGGCAGGTCGATCTTCGGCGGCCACGAGAACGCGAACGAGGCCTGCTGGGCATCCTTCGTGATGTCGACCAGCACCGGCCCGGGGCGACCCGTGGTCGCGATGTGCACCGCGGCCGCGATGGTGGCCGGGATCTCCCTGGGATCCTTGACGAGGAAGGAGTGCTTGGTGATCGGCATGGTGATGCCGACGATGTCGGCCTCCTGGAACGCGTCGGTTCCCATGAGGTTCGAGAAGACCTGTCCGGTGATCGCGAGCAGCGGCACCGAGTCCATGTGCGCGTCGGCGATCGCGGTGACGAGGTTCGTCGCACCGGGGCCGGAGGTCGCGATCGCGACGCCGAGCTTGCCGGTGGAGGACGCGTAGCCCTGCGCCGCGTGGCCGGCGCCCTGCTCGTGCCGGACGAGGATGTGCCGGAGCTTCTTGCTGTCGAGCAGCGGGTCGTAGACCGGGAGGATCGCGCCGCCTGGCAGCCCGAAGACGTCGGTGATGCCGAGCATCTCGAGCGAGCGGACGACCGCCTCGGCACCGGTGATCTCCACCGGTGCGTGCGACGGTACGAGGGCGGGCGATGGCACGGGCGTGGATTCCGTGGTCATTCGGTTCCTGTTCTGGTGAGCGTGTGTGCGGAGGATCGCAGCATTCAGCCCGTCGTGGCGCCTTCGGCGGCCGAGCGCACGAGCTTGGAGTACTTCGCGAGAACGCCTCGGGTGTAGCGCGGGGGAAGCGGAGCCCAGCCTTCACGGCGGGCAGCCAGCTCGGCATCGTCGACCAGTAGGTCGATGGAACGAGCTGCGATATCGACCCGTATCAGATCACCATCGCGCACGAAGGCGATGGGACCTGCGTCCACCGCTTCGGGTGCCAGATGGCCGATGCACAGTCCGGTTGTGCCGCCTGAGAATCGACCGTCCGTCAAGAGTAGTACATCTTTACCGAGGCCCGCGCCCTTGATGGCCGCCGTGATGGCGAGCATCTCTCGCATGCCGGGGCCTCCCTTGGGGCCCTCGTAGCGGATGACGACGACGTCGCCGGCCTTGATCTCGCCCGCGGTGAGGGCGTCCATCGCGGCGCGCTCGCGCTCGAACACCCGGGCGGGACCCTCGAACGTGGCCGCGTCGAAGCCGGCGGTCTTCACGACCGCGCCCTCGGGTGCGAGCGAGCCGTGCAGGATCGTGAGCCCGCCGGTCTCGTGGATCGGGTTGTCGAGCGTGCGCAGCACCTCGCCGTCGAGCGGCGGCAGGTTCAGCTCCTCGAGGTTCTCGGCCATCGTCTTGCCGGTGACCGTCATGACGTCGCCGTGCAGCAGGCCCGCGTCGAGGAGGGCCTTCATGAGCACCGGCACCCCGCCGCGGCGGTCGACGTCGTTCATGACGTACTTGCCGAAGGGCTTGAGATCGCCGATGTGGGGAACCTTCGCGCCGATGCGGTTGAAGTCGTCGAGCGTGAGGTCGACCTCGGCCTCACGGGCGATGGCGAGCAGGTGCAGGACGATGTTGGTCGAGCCGCCGAGCGCCATGCCCACGGCGATGGCGTTCTCGAACGCCTCCTTCGTGAGGATCTGCCGGGCCGTGATTCCGTGCTTCAGGAGATTCACCACCGCCTCGCCGGATCGGTGCGCGTAGTAGTCGCGGCGGCGGTCGGCCGAGGCGGGCGATGCGGAGCCCGGCAGCGACAGGCCGAGCGCCTCGGCGACCGACGCCATCGTGTTCGCCGTGTACATGCCGCCGCAGGCACCTTCGCCGGGGGCGAATGCGCACTCGATGCGGTGGGCGTCCTCAGCGCTCATGGTGCCGGCCTTGACCGCGCCGACGGCCTCGAACGAGTCGATGATCGTGATGTCCTTCTCGGTGCCGTCTGACAGGCGGACCCAGCCGGGCGCGATGGAACCGGCGTAGAGGAAGACGGAGGAGAGGTCGAGGCGCGCGGCTGCCATGAGCATGCCCGGGATCGACTTGTCGCAGCCCGCGAGCAGCACCGATCCGTCGAGGCGCTCGGCCTGCATGACGACCTCGACCGAGTCGGCGATGACCTCGCGCGACACGAGTGAGAAGTGCATGCCCTCGTGGCCCATCGAGATGCCGTCGGAGACGGAGACGGTGCCGAACTGGAGCGGGTACCCGCCACCGCCGTGCACGCCCTCCTTCGCGGCCTGCGCGAGTCGTGCGAGCGAGAGGTTGCAGGGCGTGATCTCGTTCCACGAGCTGGCGATGCCGATCTGGGGCTTGTCCCAGTCGGCATCTCCCATGCCGACCGCACGGAGCATGCCCCTGCTGGTCATGGCCTCGATGCCATCGGTGACGGTGCGACTACGCGGTTTTGGATCGAACTCCGACATGCCTCAGAGTCTATTGCCAGCGCGAGGCCCCTTCGGCCGCCGCCTCCCGTGCGGTGGCGAGGCGCTCGAGCAGCTCGGCGACGTCGTCGGGGTTGCGCACGCGGTACGGCGCGATCGACTTGCCCTGGCCGACCTTGACGCCGATGTCGCCCTCGTCGAGCGAGGCGAAGGCGTCCTCGTCGGTCACGTCATCGCCCACGTAGATCGCCGCGGTCGCCCGGGCGTGCTGGCGGAGGCGGATGAAGGACTCCCCCTTGTCGGTCGACCGGACGGCGAACTCGATGACCGACTTGCCCATCCGCACGGTCACGCCGCCGAGCTCGGCGGCGACGCGCTCGCGCGCCAGGAGTTGCATGGCTGCAGCGGCGCTGGAGGAGAGCCCGCGCGTGTGGAGAGCCAGACCGGCGGGCTTGTGCTCGAGCCGGGAGCCGGGCGTCTCCGCCGCGACCTGCTCAAGGATCCGGGTGAGCTGGTCGAGCTTCAGCAACTCGGCGTCGCGGAGGTCGAGCGTGATGGCGCCCGTGTCGAGCTTCAGCTCGACGCCGTGCGAGCCGCTGAGCAGCACGCCCTCGCCGGGTTCGGCGACATGCCCGAGGCTGTCGAGGGCACGCCCGGAGACGAGGGCGAGGCGAGTGTCGGGCGCGGCGACGAGTCGCGCCATCGCCGCTCGGGCCCGCTCGGTCGCCCGCGCCTCGTCGGGCTGGTCGACGAGCGGGGCCAGGGTGCCGTCGAAGTCGAGCGCGACGAGGAGCCGTTCGGTCTCGGCGAGCTCCTCGATCGCGCGCTGGAGGGGTTCGGTGACGCCCGCGGTGATGATGCCGGCGCCGGTCAGGGTCTCGAGGAAGCTCGCGGACCACTTCGCCACGTCGTTGTCGATCACGCGTCGTCGGAGGGCTCGCATGCGTCTCGTGCGCTCGCGCCGCGGCATCCGCACCGCCTCGACGATCGCGTCCTTCAACCCCTCGATGTCGTGAGGGTTCACGAGTACGGCCTGGCGCAATTCGTCGGAGGCCCCGGCGAACTCGCTCAGCACGAGCACGCCGTCGCCGTCGAAACGGCACGCGACGTACTCCTTCGCGACGAGGTTCATGCCGTCGCGGAGGGCGGTGACGAGCATCACGTCCGCGGCGAGGTACAGCGCGACCATCTCGTCGCGCGGGTAGCCGTGGTGGAGGTAGGCGATGGCCTGGTGGCCGAGCGTCGCGTAGTCGCCGTTCAGGCGTCCGACGGTGAGCTCGATCTCGTCGCGCAGCTGCCGGTAGGTCTCCACCCGCTCGCGCGACGGACTCGCGACCTGCACGAGCGTCACGTCCTCGACGTTCAGGCGGCCGTCGCGCAGCAGTTCGCCGAACGCCTTCATGCGGTGCCGGATGCCCTTGGTGTAGTCGAGGCGGTCGACCCCGAGGATGATCGTCTCGGGGTTGCCGAGGCTCTCCCGGATCTCCGCCGCGCGCCGTTGCACCTCGGGGCGGCGGGCCATCTCCTCGAAGCCGGCGGCGTCGATCGAGATCGGGAAGGCGCGTGCGACCACGCGGCGCACGTCGCCCTCGTTCGACGTGGCATCCGTGTCGGGCACGTCGATGACGGTGCCGTGCGTGCGGTAGCCGAAGAGGCGTCGCACCGCCCGGGAGAAGTTGCCGGCGTCGGCCACGCGCTGGAAGCCGATGACGTCGGCGCCGAGGAGCCCGTCGATGACCTGGCGCCGCCACGGCAGCTGCGAGTAGATGCCGTATGCCGGGAAGGGAATGTGGTTGAAGAAGCCGATGACGAGGTCGGGCCGGGACTCGCGCAGCATCTTGGGCACGAGCTGGAGCTGGTAGTCCTGCACCCAGACCACGGCGCCGTCGGATGCCGCCCGTGCCGCCGCCTCGGCGAACCGGCGGTTGACGCGAACGTACGCGTCCCACCATTCGCGGTGGAAGGACGGCGGCGCGATCACGTCATGGTAGAGCGGCCACAGCGTGTCGTTGGAGAAGCCCTCGTAGTACTCCTCGAGCTCCGATTCGCTGAGCGGCACGGGGATGATCGAGATGCCGTCGTGCTCGAACGGGTCGAACTCGCGGTCGGCGACGCCCGCCCAGCCGATCCAGGCCCCGTCGGCGGCGCGCATGACGGGCTCGAGCGCGGTGACCAGTCCCCCGGGCGAGCTCTTCCAGCCGATGCCGCCATCGGGCTGCTCCTCGTAGTCGACCGGAAGCCGGTTCGAGACCACGATCATGTCGTAGGCGTGGTCGACGTACAGGTCGTCGGGGTCCTGGTGAACGGGGTTCATGCGACGGGAGTCCCTTCTCGCGTTCGGATTTCAGGCTAACAGTGGCGCGACGCGAACCGCGGGCTGCGGCATCCGTGCCTATAATTCGCGCTGCTGTCAAGGGGCGGCGGATGGCTCGCGCCGGGCGCCCGGCGGACGGTAGCGTGGCGGGCATGCGCAAGTACCTCTTCAGCGGAGCAGTCCTCGGTGCGATCATCAGCGGAGTGGGCGTGGTGCGAGCCACCGCCTCGGGTCCGCGCGACTGGCGGCTGCTGCTCATGTGGGTCTCGTGGGCCGCGACCCTCGCGATCGCCATCGGCACGGTCGCCGAGGACGCCCGCGACGGCGAGTTGATGGACTGAGCACCCGCTAGCATCGGGAAGTCCGCCGTTCCCGGCGTGTTCACCGGCATCCCGCGCCCCTTGGGCTGAGACTGGATGCAGTTCGCACGGCCCGAACCGTGCGATCCGGATTCCAGGAGAGGGGCCACCGATGTTCCGCCGTTGGCGCAGAGCGAGGCTTGCCGCACAGGCCTCGGCGCATGCCGCCGCCAAGCCGCCGCGCCCCACCGCGGCCGACCTGCGCGGCGAACACCTCTTCGAGCTCCTGAACGCGAAGCTGTCGGAGTTCATCGGCCCCAACGGCTCGTGGTCGCTCGTGCGCCGCGCCGAGGGCGACACCGATCGCATCTTCGACGCGGTCATCACGCATCAGATCTCCGCCGAGCTGACCCGGGCCGTGCTCGATGAACGCGACGCCGTCGCCGTCGTCGTGCCGGCCGAGGCCGAGCCGCTCGCCCTGAGCTGGGAGCCCGCTCCCCTCGTGGTCTGGGCCGAGCCCGCCGCCGAGGAGCACACGACGGATGTCGCAACCGAGGCGCAGCACGAGACGCCGATCTACGCCGAGCACGAGTTCGAGGCTCGCGCGGCCTGAGGTCGTCGAGCCGAGCGCTCGGCCTCGAACGCGCTCGTCCAAAATCGCGTGCGGTTTCTTGTACCGCGATCCGAGCGGGGCGGGGCGCGCCTTTCGTAGCGTGATGGATGAGCCGTCCGGCTCGACACCGTCATGATCCGAGGGGCACCGATGACCGCCACCGAGAGCACCACCGGCCCCACTGGGGCCGCCCCCGAGACCGCACGCCCGAGGCGTCGCAGCACCGCGACCGACCTCGCCCAGATCGCCGTCTTCGCCGCCCTCATCGCGGCGCTGGGCCTGCCCGGCGCGCTCTACCTCGGCGGAACCGCCGTGCCGATCACCTTCCAGACCCTCGGGGTCATGCTCGCCGGCGCGATCCTCGGTGCGCGCAAGGGGTTCCTCGCCGTGCTCCTGCTCATCGCCCTCGTCGCGGCGGGCCTGCCCCTGCTGTCGGGCGGTCGCGGCGGGCTCGGCGTGTTCGTCGCCCCGTCGGTGGGCTACCTGCTCGGCTGGCTGCTGGGCGCGGCGGTCATCGGTTGGGCGACCGCGAGGCTCCTTCCGAGGTACCGGATCCTGCCCGCCCTCCTCTGGACGGCGCTCGGCGGCATCGTGGCCGTCTACCTCATCGGCGTGCCGGTGTTCGCCGCCATCACCGGGACCCCGCTCGGTGCCGCCGCGACCGCCTCACTCGTCTTCCTGCCTGGCGACCTGGTGAAGGTCGTCGTCACGGTGCTCGTGGCGAAGGGTGTGCATCGCGCCTGGCCCGGCCTCATCGAGCCGAAGGCGTGGCCGTGGGCGCGCCGCAAGGCGGTCGACGCATCGGCATGAGCGACTGGCTGGGCGGTTCGCCGCGCGACGTCGCCCTCGACTTCGGGGGCGACGCGATGCGCTACGCCGAGCTCTCCGCTGCGGCGTCCTCCGCCGAGCTCCCCCCCGGCGACGGCCTGGTCGCGTGCCCGCCCGACCTCGAGGCGTCGGCCCTCGTCGTCCGAGTGCTCGCTGCGCTCGACCGGCGGCGCCCGGTGCTCGTGGGCGGAACGTCGGACCACGCCGACCGGCTGGCCGGGGAGCTTCCGGCGGGCACCGAGCTCGCGCTGCTGACGTCGGGCTCCTCCGGCGGCGCCCCTCGCGTCGTCGCACGGACGAACGAGTCCTGGCTCGCCTCCGCCGACGCCCTGTCGGAGCTCGCCGGCATCGGATGCGGTGACCGCGTCGCGGCGACCGGTCCGCTGCACGTGTCGATGCACCTCTACGCGGTGCTGCACGCGCTGCGGCTCGGCGCGACCGCGACGGACGGCCTCTCCGGCGCCACCGTCGCGCACGCGACGCCGACGAGGCTCGCGCGCCTGCTCGGGAACCGGGACTGCCCGCCATCGGTCGTCGTCGCGGGTGCGGCGCTCTCCCCCGAGCTGCGCGAACGTGCCGGAGGCCGCGGCATCCGCCTGACCGAGTACTACGGTGCCGCCGAGTTGTCGTTCGTGCTCGGCGGCCGCGACGGCGACCTGCGCCCGTTCCCCGGCGTCGAGATCGACGTGCGTCGCGCCGGCGCAGCGACGGGCGATTCCGCCGGCGAGCTCTGGGCGAGGTCGCCGTACCTCGCGCTCGGCGTCGTCGGCGGTGGGATGCTGCGACGCGACGAGCGCGGCTTCGCGACGGTCGGCGACCTGGTCGAGCCCTCGGGCGCCGGCGGATGGCGCGTGCTCGGCCGGGGCGACGCGGCGATCACGACCGCGGGCGCCACCGTGCTCGCCGAGCAGGTCGAGGCGCGCATCCTGGAACTGCCCGGCGTCCTCGCCGCGGGCGTGGTCGGCGAGCCCCACGACCTCCTCGGCGAGCGCGTCGCCGCCGTCGTCGAGCTCGCCGACGGGACCTCCGTCGACGAGGTCGCCGCAGCCGCGAGGTCCCGCCTCACGCCGGCCGAGCTCCCCCGGCGCTGGTACGTGGCCCCGGTGCCGCAGACGACCTCGGGCAAGGTCGCCCGTGGCGAGTTGCGGCGTGCCGTCGACGAAGGCCGGCTCGAGGCATCCGCCCGCGTCATGGCCTCGGGAGGCGACGCATGACGGAGGCAGCGCACGATGAGGGTCCCGTGATCGTCGCCGCACGCCGCACGGCGATCGGCACGGCGGGCAGGGGCTTCGCCGCGCACACGGTCGACGCGCTGGCGGCCCCGGTCCTGGCCGACGTCGCCCGCCTCGTCGCACCGGCCGGCGTCGCGATCGACGACGTGGTGCTCGGCAACTGCATGGGTCCGGGCGGGGATGTCGCGCGGGTGAGCGCGCTCCGGGCCGGCCTCGGCGCGGAGGTTCCCGGTGTCACGGTCGACCGCCAGTGCGGATCGGGCCTGGACGCCGTGATGCAGGCGGCATCGCGCGTCCGCGCCGGCGATGCCCGGCTGGTGCTCGCCGGCGGCGCCGAGTCCGCCTCCACGGCGCCCCATCGCCTCTGGCCCGGCACCGGTGAGCGGTACGCGCGCGCCCCGTTCGCGCCGCCCGGGCTGCCCGACCCCGACATGGGCCCGGCCGCCGACGCGCTCGCGGCCGTGACGGGCATCACGAGGGTGCGCCAGGACGCCTGGGCCGCGCGCTCGCATCGGCTCGCGGCATCCGCTCGCGATGCGGGCAGATTCGACGGCGAGATCGTGGCCGTCGACGGCGTCCACCGCGACGACCGCCCCCGGGCCGGCATGGATGCGGCTCGGCTCGCGCGGTTCGAGCCGGCGTTCTCCGCGCGCGACGATGCGACCGTGACCGCCGGCAACTCGTGCGGGTTCTCCGACGGCGCAGCGGCCATGGCCGTGACGACCGGGCGGATCGCGCGCGAACTCGGGCTCCCGGCGCTTCGCGTCCGCGCCTCCGCGCTCGCGGGCACCGATCCCGCACTCCCGGGCCTCGGCGCGGCACCCGCGGCACGGGCGGCACTCGCCCGCGCGGGGCTCTCCGCCCGCGACCTCGGCTTCGTCGAGATCACCGAAGCCTTCGCCGCCCAGGTCCTCGCCGTCGTCGACGACCTCGGACTCGACGAGGACCTCGTCAGCGCCGACGGCGGCGCCATCGCCCTCGGCCATCCGTGGGGGGCATCCGGCGCGGTGCTGCTCGTCAGGCTCGCCGCGCGCATGACCGCCTCGGACGACCCGCGTCCCGGACTCGCGGCGTGCTCGATCGGCGGCGGCCAGGGCGTGGCGATCATCGTGGAGCGAGTCGCATGAGCGCGGCCGGCACGGCGATGGGCGAGATCGTCTTCGAGGGCGTGAGCCACGACTTCGGCGACGAGCGCGTGCTCGAGGACGTGTCGCTCGTCCTGCGCGAACGACGGGTGGGCATCGTGGGCGCCAACGGCTCCGGCAAGTCCACCCTCGCGCGCATGATCAACGGGCTCGTCACTCCGACGGTCGGGCGCGTCGTCGTCGACGGCCTCGACGTGTCGCGCCGCGGGCGTGAGGTGCGACGCCGAGTCGGCTTCGTGTTCACGAACGCCGACAACCAGATCGTCATGCCCACGGTGCGCGAGGACGTCGCGTTCACGCTTCGCCGACACCGGCTCGAGAAGGCGGATGCCGCGGCCCGCGTCGACGCGGTCCTCGAGCGCTTCGGCCTCACCGACCTCGCCGATCGCCCGGCCCACCGACTCTCCGGCGGCCAGAAGCAGCTGCTGGCCATCGCCGCGGTGCTCGTCGCCGAGCCGGCGATCGTCGTCGCGGACGAGCCGACGACCCTCCTCGACGCCAGGAACGCCCGGCGCATCGCCGCGACCTTCGAGGCGCTCGACGAGCGGCTCATCGTGGTCAGCCATCACCTGGAGCTGCTCGAGGACTTCGACCGCGTGATCGTCATGGAGGGCGGGCGCGTCGTCGCCGACGACGTTCCGGGTATCGCCCTCGAGGCGTACCGGGCGCTGATCGCGTGAGGGTCCGCACATGATCGGCGTCCTCCACCCGGGCACCTCCCTCGTGCACCGCACGCCGGCCCTGGTGAAGCTCGCGTTGCTCGCGGTAGTCGTGACCGCCACGGCGTTCATCGGCTCGCTCGCGTGGCTGGCTGCGACATCCGCCCTCGTCGTCCTGCTGTTCGCCGCAGCGCGGGTCCCGGTTCGCGTGGCGCTCCGGCAGGTCGTGCCGATCCTCTGGGTCCTGGCGTTCGCCGTGCCCCTGCAGGTCCTCTTCGGCGGCTGGGAGGCGGCCGCCGTGATGGCCGTGCGCCTGCTGATCGCCGTCGCGCTGGCCGCGCTCTACACGCTCACGACGCCGGTCAGCGCGACGCTCGATGCGATGCAGGTGCTGCTCCGCCCGTTCCGGCGCTGGATCGACGCCGACCGGGTGGGCCTCGCGCTCGCGCTCACGATCCGGTGCGTGCCGCTGCTCGCCGACCTCGTGCGCGAGGTCATGGAGGCACGGAAGGCGCGCGGTGCCGAGGGATCGCTCCTCGCCCTCGCCGTCCCCGTCATCGTGCGTGCGCTGCGCACGGCCGAGCACCTCGGCGAGGCGCTGACGGCACGCGGCTTCGACGACTGAACGACGCCGCCCGCTGCGGCGGCCCGCGTTCGTCGATGTCGGCGGCGCCCGGCAGACTGGTCGACGGCCGATCGGCCGAGCACCGCGCCGACCGGGAGTACGCGACACCATGATGGGCATCACCCACGCCACGAGCGGCGCCGCCGCGTGGATCGCCGTCACGAGCACGATGCCCGTGCTCGGCCTGGGCGTCTACCCGCTCGACCCCATCGGAGTCCTCGCCGGTACGGCCGTGGCCGCCGGTGCCGCCCTGCTTCCCGATGCCGATCACCACAGTGCGACCATCGCGCACTCCGTGCCGCTGGTCGGCCGGCTCGTCGCGCGCACGATCGGCACCCTGTCGGGCGGCCACCGCCAGGGCGCGCACTCCGCGATCGCCGTGGTGCTCGTCGCCGTGGCCGCATGGGCGCTCACCCTGATCACCGTCGCGATCGACGACACGAGCAGCATCGCGGCGGGGGCCGGCGTCGGCACCGCCGTGCTCGTCTGCTTCGGCCTGAAGGCGCGCGACTTCGTGCGCTCATGGCCCGCGGCCTGGGCCCTCGGCGCGGCAGCGGGGGCGGCGATCGTCGTCTTCGCGCCGGAGCAGGTCGCCTGGTTCCCGCTCGCGGTCACGATCGGATTCGTCGCGCACCTCGCCGGCGACTTCCTCACCACCGGCGGCGTGCCGGGCGTCCTCTGGCCGCAGGTGCTGCGGCCGCCGGAGAGGCTTCGCGACACGCCCGTGCTGAACCGGCTCTGGCTGGCGAGCGGTCACGTGTCGCTGCCGCTGCTCGGGGACACCGGTTCCCATCGGGAGGCCGCGCTGGGAGCGGTGCTCGGCCTCTACTGCTTCGCCAACTTCGCGTACGAGAGCCTCCGCCTGATCGGGTTCGACCTGTTCCCCGGCGCCTGAGCCGCTCCCGACCCTCGTGCGGGTCGTGGGTCCGTGACAGGATCGCGGTGTGACCGAACGCCTGATGCTCCTCGACACCGCCTCGCTCTACTTCCGCGCCTTCTACGGGGTGCCCGACTCGCTGAAGGCCGCCGACGGCACGCCCGTGAACGCCGTCCGGGGCCTGCTCGACATCATCTCGCGCCTGGTCACCGACTACGAGCCGACGCAGCTCGTCGCCTGCTGGGACGACGACTGGCGTCCCGAATGGCGCGTGGAGCTCATCCCGAGCTACAAGGCGCACCGCGTCGTCGAGGTCGTCGCCTCCGGACCCGACGTCGAGGAGACGCCCGATCCGCTCGTAGTCCAGGTCCCGCTCATCCGCGAGGTCCTGGGCATCCTCGGCATCCCGATCGTGGGGGCTGCACGGCACGAGGCCGACGACGTGATCGGGAGCCTCGCGACCCAGGCCACGGTGCCCGTCGACGTGGTGACCGGCGACCGCGACCTGTTCCAGCTGGTCGACGACGCGCGCGGCGTGCGCGTGATCTACACGGCCAGGGGCATGAGCAAGCTCGAGGTGCTCACCGATGCATCCGTCGTCGGCAGGTACGGCGTGCTGCCCCAGCAGTACGCCGACTTCGCCGCGCTCCGCGGCGACGCCTCCGACGGCCTCCCCGGTGTCAAGGGCATCGGCGAGAAGACCGCCGCGAACCTGCTGCGCGACTTCGTCGACCTCGACGGCATCCGGGCCGCGGCCGCCGATCCGTCCGTGCCGCTCTCGGCGACGATGCGCGCACGCATCGCCGATGCCGCCGCCTACCTCGACGTCGCGCCGAAGGTGGTCGAGGTCGTGCGCGACCTCGAATTCGCCCCCTTCGACGCGTCGATCGTGCCGCTCGATGACGAGCATCGTGCCGAGTTCGAACGCTTCGCGGAGACCTGGAACCTCGGCGGCGCGGCGCCGCGCGTACTCGCCGCGCTCGGCAACGACTGAGGCCGCCCGCCGCGCGGCGGTGCGAGCATCGAAGCCTCACGATTCGACGAGCTCGCGCAGCCTCCTCGCGTTCAGCACGGCGTACCCGTGCTCGTCGTTGTTGAAGTACGCGTACACCCGCCGGCCCTCGGCCTCCCACTCGCGCAACTGCCCGGCCCACCGTTCGAGCGCGTCATCGGAGTACGACCCGACGTACAGGCGGTCGGGGTCCGGCCCGTGGAACCGCACGTAGACGACCTCGGCGGTGGCCCGCGGAATCGTCGGCAGGCCGGCGCCGTCCATCACGCAGTATGCGGCGCCGTGCGCCTCGAGGATCGCGAACACGGCCTCGTCCTGCCATGAGGGATGCCGGAACTCCACCGCCGCCGAGACGTCGCGCGGGAGCTGCCGCAGGAAGTCCTCCAGGCGATCGTCATCGCGCTCGAAGCCGGGCGGGAGCTGCAGCAACAGGATGCCGTGGCGATCGCCGAGCTGTTCCCAGGCGCGGCTGATGCGCTGCAGCCAGGCCTCGGGGTCGGCCAGGCGCTTCGCGTGGGTGAGCCCCCTCGGCGCCTTCACCGTCAGGGCGAAGCCCGGCGGCAGGCGATCGTGCCACCGCCGGAAGCCCGCGTCGCCGGGCCATCGGTAGAAGCTCGCGTTCAACTCGACCGTGTCGAACTCCTCCGCATACCGCGCGAGCCACTGGCCCTGCGGCAGGCCTGGCTGGTAGAACACACCTCTCCAGCTGGCGTAACTCCACCCCGACGTGCCGATCCGGATCACCCGGTCACCCTCCTCACGCGCAGCGGATGCCACGTGCACGCTGCTCCGGCCGTGATAGCCCGGCGTGCCGTTGTGTGTCAATCCCTTGCGGCAGTACAGTTCAGCCATCGCCAATGGCGGCGGTCGAGTGGGTCTGCGCGTAGCTGGGGGGTTGCGATGGACATCGCATTGGTCGTCCTGCAGGGAGCCGTCGTCATCGGTGCGATCGCGATGGGCGTTCGCACCGGCGGCCTGGGGCTGGGGCTCTGGGGCGTGGTCGGCACCGTGATCCTCGTGTTCGGCTTCCAGTTGCCACCGGGCGCGATCCCCATCGACGCCTTCTTCATCATCATCGCCGTGATCACGGCGTCCTCGGCGATGCAGGCCGCGGGCGGCATCGACTACCTGGTCTCGATCGCATCGAGGATCATCCAGCGCAACCCGAAGCGCCTCACCTACGTGGCCCCGGTCGTCGCCTTCGTCTTCACCGTCCTGTCGGGCACGTCGAACATCTTCTTCGCCCTGATCCCGGTCATCTACGAGACCTCCTACCGCAATGGGCAGCGTCCCGAACGGGCCTTGGCCGCCTCGACCGTGACCTCCGGCCTGGGGATCACGGCGAGCCCCGTGTCCGCCGCGATGGCGGCGTACCTGGTCCTCATGGACGGCACCGGATTCGGACTGCCGCAGATCCTGCTGATCACGGTGCCGGCGGCCCTCGTCGCATGCGTCGTGACCTCCTTCGTGCAGCAGCGGATCGGGAAGGACCTGCTCGACGACCCGGTCTACCTGGCGAAGGTCGAAGCCGGCACGGTCGAGGTACCCGCCGCCCTCCGCGAACGCTACGACGCGCGTTTCGGCGCGGTCGCGGGCGGCACGACGGCGACCGGCGGGACCACCACCGCCGGAACGACCGAGGTCGATGGCAGCGGCACCCGCAGGGCAGCCCCGGCCGCCGCCGAGCCCATCCAGCATCCCGTCCCCGAGGGTGGCGCGACCGCCGCCTGGATCTTCGTCTCGGGAACCCTGCTCATCGTCCTCTTCGGGCTGTTCCCCGGTCTGCGACCCGCGTTCCCCGACGACGAGGGCGAGGTCGTGCCGATCGGGATGTCGACCGTCATCGAGATGATCATGTTCACCGTGGCGCTCGTGATCATCCTGGTGCGCAAGGTCAAGCCGGCCAAGGTCGTCGAGCAGCCGTTGCTCAAGGCCGGCTTCGTCGCGGCCGTGGCGCTGTTCGGCATCGCCTGGATGGCCGACACGTTCATCTCCGCGAACGAGGAGACGATCATCGAACCGCTGGGCGCGATGATCGAATCCAACCCGCTGCTCCTCGCGGTCGCGCTGTTCCTCGTCGCCGGCCTCACCACGAGCCAGTCGGCCACCACGAACACGCTGATCCCGATCGCCCTCGCCGCGGGTCTCGGCCCGGGCGTGATCACGGCGATGTGGCCGTCGCTCATCGGCGTCTGGCTGTTCCCCGCGAACGGCTCCCAGATCGCGTCCGTGGAGACCGACCTCACCGGGTCGACGAAGCTGACCCAGGTGCCCGTCTGGCACTCGTTCACGATCCCGATGCTGGTCTCGTGGGTCGCGGTCGTGCTGGCCGGCCTGCTGATCCAGCTCGTCATCCCCGTCTGATCCGCCCGCATTCGACGCGCGTCGGCGCGCGGGCTCGCAAGCTGCAGAGGAGCACGAAATGTCCGACCCCACGAAGATCACGTCCGCCGCCGCCGACCTGATGCCCGAGGTGATCGAGCGCCTCGAGGCGCTGGTCCGCATCCCCTCGGTCGCCTTCCCGGGCTTCGACCCCGAGCCGGTCCACGCGATGGGCGCCGCCGTGGTCGAGCTGTTCGAAGCCGCCGGGGCGAGCGGCGTCCGCCTGCTCGACGTGCCCGACGGCTATCCGTGCGTGTACGCGGACCTCCCCGGGCCCGAGGGATCGCCAACGGTGCTGCTCTACGCGCACTACGACGTGCAGCCTGCGCCGAAGAGCCAAGGGTGGACGAGCGAGCCGTTCGAGCCGGTCACGAAGGACGACGGTCGCATCTACGGCCGTGGCGCCGCCGACGACAAGTCCGGGCTCGTCATCCATTACGGCACGCTCAAGCTCCTCGGCCCCGACCGGCCCTGCCACGTGAAGATCCTCGTCGAGGGCGAGGAGGAGACGATCTCCCACCTCGAGGCGTTCGTCGAGGCCAACCCGGAGCTCTTCACCGCCGACGCCTACGTCATCGCCGACATCGGCCCGCAGCGCGTCGGCCGGCCGGGGCTCACGACGGCCCTCCGCGGCGACGTCGCCTGCACGGTGACCGTGCGCACACTCGCGAACCCGGTGCACTCCGGCATGTTCGGCGGCGCGGCCCCCGACGCGATGACCGCGATGATCCGGATCCTCGATTCGCTGCACGACGAGCACGGGGACACCGTCATCCCGGGCGTGGACAGCGGCAGCTGGGGAGGCGCCGACATGGACGAGGAGGTCTACCGCGACGGATCGTCGATCCTGCCGGGCGTCGAGTTCCTGGGCACCGGCTCGCTCTCCGACCGGATCTGGATGAAGCCCTCCGTGACCGTCCTCGGCATGGATCTGCCGAACACCGCGGAGGCCTCGAACGTCCTCCTGCCCGAGGTCACGGCGAAGCTGTCGATGCGCATCATCCCGGGATCGGACGGCGATGCCCAGCTCGAGGCGCTCATGGCGCACCTCCGCGCCCAGCGGCCCTGGAACTGCGAGGTCGAGGCCGAGAAGGTGAAGGTCGGGCAGCCGTTCGCGGTCGACGAGCACCATCCGGCGATCATCGCGGCGAACGATGCGCTCGGCGCCGCCTACGGCGCTCCCGTCGAGTCGATCGGCAGCGGAGCCTCGATCCCCCTCGTCGCCTCGCTGAAGAAGGTCGCTCCCGACGGCGCCATCGTGCTCTGGGGAGCGGAGGACACCGCGCAGTCACGGATCCACGCCTCAGAGGAGTCGGTGGATCCGGGCGAGATCGAACGGATGATCGCGGCGCAGACGCTCTTCATCCTCGAGCTCGCCGAGGCCGCCGGTCGACGGTGAGCGCCGCGATGCGGCACCTGGACCCCGGCGGACACCGTCCGTCGGCCACTCGAACAGAACGGAGAGACGTATGAGCGCTGCAAGCGAAGTGAAGGTGTCCGGTTGGGTCGGGTGGGTCGCGTTCGCGGCCGCCATCCTCATGCTGAACGGCGTGTTCAGCATCCTGCAGGGAATCGTCGCCCTGGCGGGTTCCGACTACTACTTCGCCGTCGCCGGCGGGGCGCTGTTCGTCTTCGACCTCACCGGCTGGGGATGGTGGAGCATCATCATCGGCGCCCTGCTGGTGCTGGTCGGCGTCGCACTGATCACCGGCGCGACCTGGGCGCGGGTCGTCGCGGTCATCATCGCCGGGCTGAGCGCGATCGGTCAGCTCTTCCTGATCCCGGCACAGCCGTGGTGGTCGATCATCGTGATCGCGGTCGACGTGCTGGTGATCTTCGCGATCACGGTGCACGGCAAGGACCTTCGGCACGCACGCCCCTGATCTCAGGACGAGTCACGGCATGAGAAAAGCCCCGAACCTGGCGAGAGGTTCGGGGCTGATCGTGCACCCCCTCGGACTTGAACCGAGAACCCACTGATTAAGAGTCAGTTGCTCTGCCAATTGAGCTAGAGGTGCGTGGCCCCGGGCGATTTTCATCACCTCGGGCCGAGAGACAACGTTAGCAGGAGAGGGCGAGTTGCGCGAATCGAGGTCGGAATCGGCATGTCGGGGACGCGGGCGATAGCCTGAGGCGCGTGACCGTCGCCCCCGATCCTCGCGATTCCGCGCCCCCCGACCCCGGCCCCGCTTCGTCATCCGAACTCGCAGGTCCCGCGCCGACCGACGATCTCGCCCTCGCCCTCGAGCTCGCGGACCTCGCCGATCGCATCGCCCTCGACCGCTTCCGCTCGAGCGACCTCGAGATCGCGACCAAGCCCGACCGCACGTTCGTCACCGAGGCCGACCTCGCCGTCGAGCGCGCCGTGCGCGATCGCCTCGCGGACGCACGACCCGGCGACGGCATCCTCGGCGAGGAGTACGGCCGCGAGGACCGGGGCCCCCGCCAGTGGATCATCGACCCGATCGACGGCACGTCCAACTTCCTCCGCGGCGTGCCGGTCTGGGGTGCGCTCGTGTCGCTGGCGGTCGACGGCGTGCCCGTGGTCGGCGTGGCGTCGATGCCGACGTTCGGCCGGCGCTGGTGGGCCGCGCGCGGCCACGGGGCCTGGACGAACGTGCCGGATGCCGCGAGCTCCGCCTCGGTGGCCGCGACGCCTGCCCGCCGCATCCGCGTCTCGGGCGTCGCCGACCTCGCCGACGCCTCGCTCAGCTTCCAGAGCCTCGCCCAGTGGCGCGAGGCCGGACGACTCCCCGCGCTACTCGCCCTCGGCGAGGCGGTCTGGCGCGACCGCGCGTACGGCGACCTGTGGTCGTACATGCTCCTCGCGGAGGGCCTCGTCGACATCGTGGGCGAGTTCGACGTGAAGGAGTACGACCTGGCCGCCCTCGTCCCGATCGTCGAGGAGGCCGGCGGCCGGTTCACCTCGATCGACGGCGCGCCGGGGCACGCCCACGGCTCGGCCCTGGCGACGAACGGACTGCTGCACGAGACCGTGCTGGCCACGATCGCGGCGGCGTCGGCCGCGACATCCGACGACCGCGACCCGGAGGACGCATGACCGAGATCACCACGCGCAGGCCCTTCGAGGTCTGCCTCTTCACGGAGCCCCAGCAGGGCGCGAGCTACGACGAGCAGCTCTCGCACGCCTCGACCGCCGAGCGCCTCGGCTTCGACGGCTGGTTCCGCTCCGACCACTACTTGCGCATGGGCGGCGGCGACCGCGGGCCCGGACCGACGGATGCCTGGACCACCCTCGCGGGCCTCGCACGCGAGACCCGCCGCATCCGCCTCGGCACCCTCGTGTCCTCGGTCACGTACCGCGTGCCCGGCATCCTGGCCATCCAGGTCGCCCAGGTCGATGCGATGTCCGGCGGACGCGCCGAGCTCGGCCTCGGCACCGGGTGGTTCGCCGAGGAGCATCGCGCGTACGGCATCCCGTTCCCCGAGAAGCGGTTCGACCTGCTCGAGGAGCAGCTCGCGATCGTCACGGGACTCTGGGCGACGCCCGACGGCTCGGACTTCGACTTCCACGGTGTTCACTACTCGCTCGAGGGCGCACCCGCCCTCCCCCGCCCGGTGCAGTCCCGGGTGCCGGTGATCGTCGGCGGCGGTGGCCCCAGGCGCACCCCCGCGCTGGCTGCGCGATTCGCGACCGAGTTCAACATCGGCTTCCAGGGCGAGGACGTCATCGCCGAGAAGTTCGACGGCGTGCGGCGTGCGTGCGAGGCGATCGACCGCGATCCCGCCACGCTGAAGCTCTCGGTGGCCCTGCCCACGGTGGTGGCGACGGATGACGCGACCTACCTGCGACGCCTCGCCGCGATCGGTGCCGACCCCGACTCGTTCGCCGACGTGAACGTCGCCGGCACGCCCGACGCCGCGATCGAGAAGATCGAACGCCTTCGCGAGCTCGGCGCCGACCGCGTGTACCTGCAGACGGTCGACCTGCGCGACCTGGAGCATGCCGAGCTGCTGGGCACCGCGGTGCTCCCCCACCTCGGCGGTCGCGCATGAGCGAGGCTCACGAGACTCAGGTCGCCGGCCCCGCGACGGGGGTCTCGCCCGGCCGGTACGAGCACTACAAGGGCAATCCGTACGAGGTGCTCGAACTGGCGCGCCACTCCGAGACCGAGGAGTGGTTCGTCGTGTACCGCGCCCTCTACGCCGAGCGGGGCGTGTGGATCCGCCCGCTCGCGATGTTCGCCGAGCAGGTCGAGGTCGATGGCGTGCGGATGCCGCGGTTCAGGCGCATCGACGCCGAGTGATGCCCGGCACCGCGCGCGACGCAGGCACGCGGCATCCGCTCACGATCGCGGGCGTCGGCTCGACCTGCGGCTGATCGCCACGCCGATGAGGCAGAGCGCGCCGCCGACCATGCCGAGGAGCGTCGGCAGCTCGCCGAGCAGCAGCCAGGAGAGCAGTACGACGATGGCCGGCACCGCCAGCGTCGCCGACGCGGTGACGCCGGCGGGAGTGCGCTTGAGCACGTACGCCCAGAGCAGGAACGCGACGGCGGTCGGGAAGATGCCGAGGTAGACCATGGCGAGGATCGCGGACGCGGGCGCGGCGCCGACCTCGCCGACCGCCTGCGGGAGGAACGGCAGCAGGGCTGCGGCGCCGACCACGCACCCGATCCACGTGGCGCTGAGCGCGTCGGAGGTGCGCAGGGCGACCTTCTGCACGAGCACCCCGAGTGCGTAGAGCACGGCCGCGAGGATGCCGAGGACGATGCCGAGCGGGTCGCTGTGCGCACCGATGCCGCCCGTCGCGATGATCACCACGCCCACGAATGCGACCAGCATGCCGATCATGAGCGGGCGCGGGAAGCCCTCGTGGAGGAACGCGCCCGCCGCGAGCGCGACGAGGAGTGGCGCGATGTTGACGAGCATGGCTGCGGTGCCGGCATCGAGGTGCCGCTCGGCCAGGTTCAGCACGAGGGTGTAGCCCGCGAACCAGAGCACGCCGTACAGGGCGATGAGCGCGAGCGTGCGGCCGCGCGGCCAGGGCGGGCGGCGGATGACGGCGACCGCGACGAGCGCCGCCGCCCCGACCAGCTGCCGTCCGAGGGCGAGGGGACCGGGCGAGAGCGCGTCGCCGACGAACCGGATCGCGATGAACGCGGAGGCCCAGAGCACGAGCACGACGGCCATCGCCGAGAGCACACGCCATCCGGCCACCTCCCGTGCGGCGGAGTCGGTCGCGGGTCCTGCGTCCGGGTCATCGGTGGGCACGGCGGGCGGAGCGGCGGTCATGCCTTCAGCCTGACGTGGCGATCACGACAGCACAAGCGAACGATCGTTGGCATTGCATAAGCATGACTGTACGATCGCACCATGGTGGATCCGCAGCGCCTCCAGGTGTTCCGCACGGTCGTGCAGACCGGCTCGATCAATCGCGCCGCCGCGCGCCTCGGCTACACGGCCTCGGCCGTGAGCCAGCAGGTGAGTGCGCTCCAGCGCGAGACGGGCCTCGCCCTCGTCGAACGCCGCGGGCGAGGCATCGTCGCGACGGCGGCCGGCATCGCCGTCGCCGAGCGGGCGTCGAGGGTGCTCGACCACCTGGCCGACTTCGACGGCGCCGTCGACGACCTCCGCACTGGCCGTACGGGCACGCTTCGCATCGGCACGTTCTCCTCGGCCAACCGCGCCTGGCTGCCGCGGGTCGTGGCCGCGCTCACCGAGGAGTTCCCGCACCTGCGACTCGAGCTCTCGATCCTCGAACTCCGCGGCGATCGCACCGCCGACCCCGATCTCGAGGTCTACGTCGCCGAATCGATCCGCGGCGACCGCGACCCCACCGTCGCGGAGGGCGAGAGCGATGCGTACGACCTCGAGGAGCTCCGCACCGAGGACTACGTCGTCGTGGTGTCCGAGAGGCATCCGCTCGCGGATCGCGGTGCCGTCACGCTCGGCGACCTCGCCGCGGAACCGTGGATCGACAACGACCACAGCCGCGGGACCTGCCGGGAGATCGTCATGTCGGGCTGCGCGGCGGCCGGGTTCGCGCCGCGGTTCCGGATCCAGGCACCCGACTACACGAGTGCGTTCGACTACGTCGCACACGGGGTCGGCATCACCGTGCTTCCCCGCCTCGGCGCGATCGGGTTGCCGCCCGGCACGGTGATGCTGTCCCTCGCCGCGCCCGCCGTCCGGCGCCGCATCATGCTCCGCACGAAGCGCTCGATGCACGGCAACCCGGCCGCGCAGCGGGCGAGGGAACTCCTTCGCGCGGCATCCGCACCGGCCGTCTAGACCGGGACGGATGCCGCGCATCGCCGGTCAGCTCGAGGTGCACGCCTGCCCGTCGAGGCGGAACTGCCAGGGCTCGCTCGCGGCGCCCGTTCCGGCGACGACGACGAGCGTCTTGCGGCCGAGAGCGAGCTTCGAATGCCGGGTGGGCGCGTCGACGACCACCTCGGCGCCCTGCTGCGAGAACGAACCGCCGATCACCCGGGTGAGCCGCTGCGTGCCGTCGAAGGTCCACGCGAGCCGCCAGGGATCGATGGCCTCCGTGCCGGTGTTCCGGATGACCAGGACCGCCCCGAAGCCCTTGCCGAGGCGGGTGGCCGTCAGGTCGACATGGCAGGTGAGCGGGGCGATCGAGGGCGCCGCGAGTGCGATGAGCTCGCGGGCCTGCTCGACGAACCACTGTCCGGCCGCCGGATCCTCGATGCCGCGCGCGGGGTCGAGCGGGCCGCTCGTTCCCCGATAGCACTTGCCGTCGGACTCGCCCGGCACCTTGATCCAGAGGAAGGCGTCCACGAGCGGAACCCCGGTCTCGGTGGTGGGGCGAGCGCCCAGCCCGCGGTCGGGCGGGTTGCACCAGTCCTCGTGCGTCGGGTACGTGTCGGCCGGGTACTGCCAGGGCCCCAGGCCGTTGCGGCTCGTGTCGATCACGAAATGCGTGGACGGCTCGGCGCCGCCCAGGATCAGGTCGTACCGGGAGTCCACGCCCGAGGTGTTCGCAGCCGGGTCGGCGGCGTCGGCGCTCCATTCCGCGTACTGCGTCATCGCGACGCCCTGCCACCCGGTGGCGGGGCCGCCGTTCCAGTACTGGTTGCCGCACTCGCCGAACGCCCCGGGTGCCGCGGCCACGTTCGTCACGTACTCGATGCACGAGGAGACCCAGGTGCCGAACGCGGTCGAGTTCGCCGTGAACTGGTAGTTCGAGGCGTTGAGGAAGAACCCGTCCGCCCGCTCGACCCCGGCCTTGATCAGGCGGTCGGAGACCTCGCCGACGTTCAGCCAGCTCGCACCGGTGCCATCGAGGTACACGGATGTCGCGGCGCCCGCCTTCAACCGGTCGACGGCGCCGTTCAGCTGGGCGTAGCGGTCGGACGCGGCGGTGGCCGGGTCGAGCTCGGCCGGCTGGCACCACTCCTGCACGCCGTCGAGCGTCGTGTAGTGCGGGATGATGCCGACGCCGTCGGGCTCGAGGATCACGCTCGCCGGCCTGCCGCCGATGCCGGCGACGACGCCGTCCACCCAGGCCAGGTACGCGGCCGTGTCGGCCGCACCGCCGGCCGAGTACTGGGCGCAGTCGCGGAACGGCAGGTTGTAGACCACGATCACGGGCATCTCGCCGAGGGCCGTCGCGCGGTCGACGATGCGGTCGACGGCGACCTGTGCCTCGGTCGGGGTCCCCTTCGTGATCCACGACCCGGAGGGGATGCTGCCGAGCAGCTGCGCGTCCGCCCGCGCCTGCCCGTCCAGCTCCTGGGCCGCTTCGAGGGTCGTGCTGAACGGATCGACGTACAGCGCCGATCCGGCGAGTCCTCCCGGTTCGTCCGCCGCGGCGGGTGCGGCCACCGCCGTCATGGTCGCGGCCGCGAGGCCTGCGGCTGCGACCGCAGCCCATGTCCGATGCCGCCTGGCACTGGTCTTCATCGTCATGCTCCACCTGATCTTCATCGACCACCGTCCGCGCGAACGGACGGGGAACGGCTACTCCCACCTCGTGAGAGCGCTCTCATCGTTGAGAGCGATCCTCACGATTCCCTGTCGTCGGTCGCATGTCAAGACCTCGCGAGGGTGACGCGGCACCCGCGCGCGAGTTCGGAGACGACGAGAGGCCGCCCCGAAGGACGGCCTCTCGCGTGAGTTCCCACAACGTGCGACAACGACTGATGGTGGAGATGGGGGGAATTGAACCCCCGTCCATCGCTGAGTTTCCACGCCTTCTCCGGGCGCATCCTGTGCAAGCGTTCTGCTCGGCCCCGACCTTTGCCACAGGCACCCAAGTCGACAGGCCCAGCCTGAGTAAAGTCCCGTACGGCGCTCAGGCGACGACGTACAGCGAGTTCCCTAGATGACGCCAGCGACCGGGACGGGAACACACCCGGGCTGACGGACTATCGAGCTCGCTTAAGCAGCGAGGGCGAAGTCAGACTGCGTCTTATTGGCAGTTATTGTTTTCCAGAGATCGTTTACGAGATAACCCTGGATCCTCGGCCCGCTTCTCGTGGGTACACAGACGATGTCGAAACCGATCATCCCCATGTCGCACCGCCCGGTCGTACCGGTTCGGCGAGCCGTTGTCACACGCTGTTGAGTTCCCAATTCCGCACGAACACGAGGAACGCGCGGCCTTACAGAGTACAACACCGTGGCGGCGCTGTCATTCCCGATCGCGATCCGGCACCTCACTCCCCGAGCGGATGCCACGAGCCGAGCCCGCGCGCCCGCCATCGTTCATCCGACCGTAACCCACGGCGCGCGCCCACCCCGTAGCGTCCCCACATGAGCACGATGCCCGTGACCGGCCGATCGGCGCCCCGAGCGGGCGCCGGGATCAGGCGGGAGCCCGCCCGGTGATCAGCCGCGTCGATCCGTTCATCGGCACGGAGGTCACCGACCTGCCGCCGCCCACCGGGCTCGCGGCCACGTGGTGGTGGCCGAAGCCGCAGGTGGGCAACACCCACCCGGGCGCGACGTTCCCGCTCGGCATGGTCTCGGCCTGCGCCTACTCGGGCGCCTATCCCACGGGCTACGGCCGGTACGACCTCAGCACCGAGGGCGTTCCCACGAGCATCCACGATCGGCCCGTGGCATCCGGGTTCACGCACTTCCAGCAGTCGGGCACGGGGGCGATCCGCAAGTACTACAACTACTTCCGGGTGACGCCGATGATCGAACCGCTCGACGAGCTGGGACGGCTGTGGGAGATCGGCGAGGAGACCGCGGAGCCCGGCTACTACGGCGCGACGCTCGAGAACGGCATCCGCGCCGAGCTCACGGTCGGCCCCAAGAGCGCGGTGCACCGGTACACGTTCCCCCGTCACCGCAGCGCGCGCATCGTGATCGACTTCTCGCTCGGCGGGCTCGGCATCCCGTACGGCGAGACCATCCCCCTCCGCGCGAGGCTCGAGTCGATCGGGCCCGGCATCGCCCAGGGCGAGATCGTGGTCGAAGGAACCCCGCTCGCCGTCTACATCGAGTGCGACGCCAGGTCGTGGCGGCAGATGCTCTGGTACGACCGCCGGCTCATGCCCGGCGGCACCAGGCTCGCGTTCGACCACATCCGCCCGACGACGCTGCGGCCCTTCGGACTCATGTGGGCCGGGCCGAGCGAGCCGGGCGAGACCGTCGAGGTCCGCATCGGGTTCTCGCTTCGCGGCGTCGAACAGGCCAGGGCCAACCTGCGGGCCGACTGCGGCGACGGCCCGGCGAAGTTCTCGCCGCGCCGGGATCGCACCCGCAAGGCCTGGCGCCGGCAGCTCAAGTCCATCGCGGTCGACACGCCGAGCACCGATCGCGAGACGATCTTCTCCACCGCGCTCTACCACTCGCTCATCAAGCCCTGCCTCGCCCCCGATGAGAGCCCGTTCTGGCCGTCCGACGGCGCGTTCGCGTTCGACCTGTCGACGATGTGGGACATCTATCGCACCCAGCTCCCGCTCATCACGGCGCTCATGCCCGACCGGGCCGTCGAGCTCGGATCGGCCCTGCTCACCATCTGCGAGGAGGAGGGCAACTTCCCGATCGGATATCGGATGGCGCGTGGCAGCGACCGGTTCTCGCGACAGGGCAGCGCGCTCGCGCAGACCTTCCTCGCCGATCTCTGCCAGCTCGAGCTGCCGGGCATCGACTGGGACTGGGCGCTCGTGAACATGCACGCGGACCTCAGGCGCACCTACGGCGAGGACTTCCTCCTCCGCGGCGTCGCGCACCCGATCAGTCACACCCTCGACCTCGCGTACGGCTACTGGTGCACGGCGAAGGTCGCCGAACGGGTCGGCGACCGGGCGCTCGTGGCGCAGTTCGCCGAACTCGCCGCGCGGTGGCGCAATGCGTTCGACGACACGACGGGCCTCCTGCACGACTCGACGTTCTACGAGGGCAGCCGCTACAACTACTCCTTCCGGATCCTGCACGACATGCGGGGGCGCATCGACCTCGCGGGCGGTGACGAGCGCTTCGTCGAGAAGCTCGACGCGTTCTTCGGGTACGGCGCGGAGCCGGTGCGCCAGCCCGGCATCCGGCCCGGCCTCGAGGAGCTCGCCGCCGGCTACGCACTCGGCCGCTTCGAGGGCCTGAACAACGAGCCCGACATGGAGGCGCCCTGGTCGTACCACTACGCCGGCCGACCCGACCGCACGGCCGAGGTGGTGCACGCCGCCGTGCACCAGCAGTTCGGCGTCGGGCGGGGCGGACTGCCGGGCAACGACGACTCCGGCGGGCTCAGCTCCTGGTACGTCTGGGCCTCGCTGGGCCTCTTCCCCGTTGCGGGCCAGAACCTGTTCCTGGTGAACGCGCCCGCCTTCGCCGAGAGCGAGCTGCGCATGGGCGACGGGGAACTCACGATCGCGACGACCGGATTCACGGAGCCCCGCCCTGGCGGCCCGCCGCAGTACGTGCAGTCGGCCTCGCTCAACGGCGACCGGCTCGATCGCACCTGGCTGCGCGGGGGCGAACTGCACCGCGGCGGCCGCCTGCTCCTCGAGCTCGGGCCGGAGCCCGGCGAGTGGGGAACCCACGACCGGCCGCCGTCCTCGGCACCCGTGCCGGCGCATTGACCGCATCACCCCGCAGGACACCGACACCATCACCATCACTCGAACGAGGAGGCATCATGACCAGGATCCCGCGCAACCGGCTCGTGATCGTCAATCGCGCGGATCCCGTGATCTGCGGCCACTCGGTCGAGGGTCGCAACCTCGCCGAGGCGGCGCGCCTGCGCGGCTTCGACGAGGTGCGCATCATCACGTGGCCGATCGAACGACTCGAGGAGACCGGGCTCCCCCTGAAGCCCCTCGACACGATGCTGCCCTACAGCGACGGGATCTTCGTCGAGCGCCCCGATCCGGTCGGCGACTACAAGGTGCCCGACGGCCGCTACCTCGCGGGCATCACCGGGCGACTCATCGAGCTCTTCACCGACGGGGTCCCCACCGTCTGCCTCTCGCTCTACCTCAGCCCGCACACGATCGCGGTCGCCGACGCGGTGCGGGCCGCATGGAACACGGGCCTTCCCGTGAACGTGACGACCATCGCCGAGGCGGTGGGGTCGGATGTCACGAACGTCGTGCGCTCCTGCGTCGAGGAGGGCCGGTTCGGCGCCGCCGCGCACGTGCTCTCGAGCTACCTCTCGCAGGACCACTGCGTCGCCGTCTCGGAGTACACGCGCGAGCTCATCATCTCGTCGGCGGCCGAGATCGACGCGGTGCACGGCACCCGGTTCGCCGAGCAGTGCCGCGCCCGCATCGCCATCTCCTACCCGGCGATCGACACCTCGGCCTACGTCGGGCTCGACCCGGCCGTGACCGAGGCGACGCTCGCCGTGCGCGGCCTCGAGCGCGACGGGTACGTGCTCTTCCTGTCGCGCCTGACCAAGGCGAAGGGGGTCGACGACCTCATCGCCGGGTATGAGCGATCGGCAGCGCGCCACGCGGCCCGGCTCGTGATCGTCGGGCGCGGACCGGAGGAGGGCGCCCTGCGGGAACGCGCGGCGCAATCGCCGCTCGCCGACCGCATCGTGTTCCTCGACGACGTCGACGATGCCGAGAAGCCCTACCTCATGGCGGGCTGCGCGGCCTACGTCCTGCCGAGCAAGCCCAGGCCCGAGTTCGTGGAGACCTTCGGCATCGCGCTCGCCGAGCAGATGCTGGCGGGCGGCGGCGCCGTCATCACGACCGACACGGGCGGCATCATCGAGGCGGTGGGCGAGCATGCGACCATCGTGCCGGTCGAGGACCCCGACGCCATCGCGGTCGCGATCGATGCCGCCATGGCCCTGCCTCCGGCCGAGCGGATGCAGCGCGCGGCCGCCGCCCGGTCCTATGCCATGCAGTTCGACCGGCGCATCGTGTTCGAGCGGCTCTTCGACGGGGCGGGGGTGCTCCCGGTGCGGATGCCGGCCTGAGGCACGCCTCGGACCGGTTGTCGGCCGACGCGCATAGGCTTGGCGCGACCGCGTGCCAGCGCGGCACGGGCGCGCGCCCGTCACCGTCGTCGAGAGGCCAGACATGCCGACCACGATCTCCGTCCACGGCGAGGCCGAGCACCGGGTCGCCCCCGAACTCGCGGCCGTCGCCCTGTCGGTCGGCGCCTCCGGGCCCGATCGCGAGGACGTCGCCGCCCGCACGGCAGCCGCGCACGCACGCCTGCTCGCCGGCGTCCGCGAACTCGAGGCATCCGGTGCGCTCGAGCGCTGGACGAGCGATCAGCTCCGCGCGTGGTCGTATCGCCCGTGGAGCGCCGAGGGCGAGTCCGCGACGATCGTGCACCAGGCGAGCGCCGACGTCGAGGTCGTGTTCCGCGACCTCGCGCGCGTCGGCGAATGGCTCGGCGAAGCCGCCGCGAGCGAGGAGCTCACGATCGGCGGCGTCGACTGGCGGCTGTCCGACGCGTCGAGGGCATCGGCCCGCGAGTCGGCGCAGCGTGCGGCGGTCGCGGACGCCCTCGACCGGGCGGCGGTGTACGCCTCGGCGCTCGGCCTCGGGGCGCCGGTGATCGTCGAGCTCTCCGACCGCGGCATGCCGCCCGCGACGCCGGTGGCCATGCGCGCGTTCAAGGCCATGGCCTCCGACGGCGGGGGGCAGCCGACCGAGTTCGCGCCGCAGGAGCTCGTCATCTCGGCATCCGTCGACGCCCGCTTCGAAGCGGAGGCCCGCTGAGGTCGCGCTGCGGCTCGACGTCGGCGGACCGACCACCACTCGTGGCCGACGACGGTTCGCCGTGCGGCGTCAGTCCGCCCGGATGAGCAGCGTCTCGAGGGCGGCGAGCTCGCCGAGGCTCAGCCCCGACGCGAGCAGGTACTCCCTCGTCGACCCGTGCGCACGCTCGACCGTCTCGATGACGCCCTCGATCGCCTCACGCGGGCTGCCGCCCATGAGGGTGCGCAGCTCAGGGGTGTCGGCCACGCCGTAGCGGCCGATGAGCCCGATCATCTCCTCGAGCCACTCGCCCGCGAGGTTCGCCTCGGTGCGGGCGTAGTCCTCGATCACGGCGTCGCGATCGACGCCGACGGCGAGCAGCGCCAACGCGACGACGACCCCGGTGCGGTCCTTGCCCGCCGTGCAGTGCACGAGCACGGCACGGTCGCCGGCGCTCGCGATCTCGCGGAGCGCGCTGACGACGACCGCCGCGTGCATCGTGACGATGCGGTCGTAGAGCGCTTCGAGCGAGATCCCGGCCGCGCCCTGCGAGGCACCCGAGCCCTCGAAGACCGGCAGCCGCAGCACCTCGAGCTCCAGCCCGTCGAGGTCGTCGGGCATGCGCTCGGCCTCCTGCTCGTCGCGCAGGTCGATGACGATGCCGACGCCGAGGTCCTGCAGCATCGAGCGGCCTTCGGCACCGATGCGGTAGAGGCCGTCGGAACGATACAGCACGCCGTCGCGCACGGTACCGGTCTTCGCCGGAAGTCCGCCGACATCGCGGAAGTTGAAGGTGCCGGGAACCGGAATGCGCGTCGAGGTCTCCATCGCGTCGAGCCTACCTCGGGCCCGCGAGGCGACGGCTGGGAGCGCGCCTCGAAGTTCCGGGTCCCGGGCGGCCACGAATCCCCAGGGCGTTCGCGCCGATGCGAGCCCTAGTCGCCCAGGTTGCGCCGGCTCGAGATCGCCCGGTCGGCCTCGCGCCGGTCCTGCTTCTCGCGGAGCGCCTGACGCTTGTCGTACTCGCGCTTGCCCTTCGCGACCGCGATCTCGACCTTCGCGCGACCGTCGGCGAAGTAGATCTGCAGCGGGACGAGCGTGTACCCGCCCTGCGAGGTGCGGTGGCTGATCTTCACGATCTCGTGCTTGTGCAGCAGGAGCTTGCGCTTGCGCCGCGGCGCGTGGTTGTTCCAGGTGCCCTCGGTGTACTCGGGGATGTGCACCGCGTCGAGCCACATCTCGCCGCCGTCGATGAAGGCGTACCCGTCGACGAGCGACGCGCGCCCCTCGCGCAGGGACTTCACCTCGGTGCCCGTGAGCACGATGCCGGCCTCGTAGGTGTCCTCGATCGTGTAGTCGTGGCGGGCCTTGCGGTTGGTCGCCACCACCTTCTGACCGCGTTCCCTCGGCACGGCGCACTCCTTCTCGTCGGACGACCGGACTCGTTCCGGCCTCGCTCGCCCCGGGGCATCCGGAGCAGCCTTTCACTCTAGTGCACGCCGAGCCGCTCCAGACCCGACGTCACGGCGAACGAGCGTCGCGGATCGGCTCAGACGCGCAGGTACCTCGTGATCGCGATGCCGGCCGAGACCGCGGCGAGCAGCACGCCCACCACGATGAGCAACGGCACGACCAGCAGGGCGTCGCCGACGTCGACGAACGTGAAGGAGAGCCGCTCGGAGAGGTAGCCCTGCACGAAGAAGTGCACGATGCCGACCACCGCCCCGCCCGCCAGGATCGACCCGATGAGCCCGGCGAACACCCCCTCGAGCACGAACGGGGTCTGGATGAACCGGTTGGATGCCCCGACGAGACGCATGATGCCCAGCTCGCGCCGGCGCGAGAACGCCGACAGCCGGATCGTCGTGGCGATCAGCAGCGCGGCAGCCACGAGCATGATCGCGGCGACCGCGATCGCCGTGTAGCTCGCGGCGTTCAACACGTCGAAGATCTGGTCGAGGTAGCGGCGCTGGTCCTGCACCTGCTCGACGCCCGCGAGGCCCTGCAGCGATTCGACGAGCACGTCCGAGCGCGACGGGTCGACGAGGTTCACCCAGAACGTCTCGTTGAGCACTTCGGGCGTCACGTAGTCGGCCGCCGGCGTGCCCTCGAACTGCGTCTGGAAGTTCTCGTAGGCCTGCTGGTGGTCCTCGAAGTAGAACTCGTCGATGAACGGCGAGAGCGTGTCGGAGGTCAGTTGCGCCTCGATCGCGGCCTTCTGCTCGGGCGTCGCCTCGCCGTCGAGGCAGCCGGGCGCCGTCGAGACGGAGGTGCAGAGGTAGACCGCGACCTGGGCGCGGTCGTACCAGTAGTTCTTCATCTGGGCGATCTGCAGCTGCAGGAGCGCGGCGGTGCCGACGAACGTCAGCGAGATGAACGTCACGAGCACGACGGAGATGACCATCGTGATGTTGCGTCGCAGGCCGTTGCCCGCCTCGGCGAGCACGAGTCCGAACCTCATCGCGTCGGGCCCACTTCCTGGTCGTCGTCGCCCTCGCGCGGACCGCCGGGGGCGCGCAGCCCCAGTCGCTCCGCGAGCGTGAGGTGCGCCTTGGCGTCTGCGGCCGCCCCCTTCGGCGTCTCGGCGGCGGTCGCCGTCGCGTCGTCGTCGGCGTCACCCCCGGCATCATCGCCGTCGGTGCCGCTTTGGACCTCGATCGACGCCGTGGCCGCGGCCGTGATCTCGGCGGCGGCATCCGTCACCTCGTCGGATGCCTCGGGCTCGACGTAGAGGGGCTGGCTGTGCTGCATCATCTCGGGCGTGACCTTGGGTGCCGCGGCCGTGATGGCCTCGCCCTCGCCGCGGCGCGCCTTCTGCTTGGCCTTGGGCTCGCGCTTGGGTTTCCCGGCGGAGGCGGCCGCCGCCGTGGCGGTGGCCGCTGCCGTCGCGCCCGTCGCGTCGGACTGGACGTGTCCCCCGCCCTCGGTCGGCTCGGCTCCGGCCGCGGCCTCGGCCTCGGCGGCTGCCACGGCATCCTCGTCCTCCGGCAGGGTGCCGGTGACCGTGCCGTAACCGGCCGCCCGCTCGTCGCGCACGATGTCGCCCGCGGAGAGCTCGATGACGCGCTTGCGCATCTCGTCGACGATGCCGGCCTCATGCGTCGCCATGACGACGGTCGTGCCACCCGCGTTGATGCGCTCGAGCAGGGTCATGATGCCCGCGCTCGTGACGGGGTCGAGGTTGCCCGTCGGCTCGTCGGCGAGGAGGATCTGCGGCTTGTTGACGATGGCGCGCGCGATCGCGACGCGCTGCTGCTCACCGCCCGACAGCTCGTGCGGCATGCGCTTGCCCTTGCCGTCGAGCCCGACGAGCTTCAGCGTCTCGGGCACCGCCGAGTGGATGTATCCGCGGGACTTGCCGATCACCCGGAGCGTGAACGCGACGTTCTCGTACACCGACTTGTCGTTCAGCAACCGGAAGTCCTGGAACACGACCCCGAGGTCGCGCCGGAAGTACGGCACCTTGCGGCTGGAGATCTGTCCGAGGTTCTGCCCGAGCACGTGGATCGTGCCCTTCGAGGGCTTCTCCTCCTTCAGGATCAGTCGGAGGAAGCTGGACTTGCCGGAGCCGGAGGCGCCGACGAGGAACACGAACTCGCCGCGGAGGATCTCCACGCCGATGTCGTTCAGTGCGGGCTTCGCCTGCCCTGAATAGGTCTTGGTGACGGAGTCGAAGCGGATCATCGCGTTCGAGCCTAGGCAGCCGATCCCCAAAAGTGGGCAGCGACACCGGAAATCGGCATCGCCGCCCACGGATCGGGACGGCGAATCGGCCCGCCGCCGTTCGCGTCAGTGCCCGTCGGAGACGGCGCGGAAACGATCGACGAGATCGGAAGGCACGCGTGCGCCGGCGCCCGGGAAGAAAGGGCGGCGGGCATTCAGGGTCGTTCGGCGGGCCCGCCGCCGCCCGGCTAGTCCTCGATCTTGCGCTTGCGCCACTTGATGCCGGCGGCGATGAAGCCGTCGAGATCACCGTCGAACACCTTGGAGGGGTTGCCCTCCTCGTAGTCGGTGCGGAGGTCCTTCACCATCTGGTACGGCGCGAGCACGTAGGAGCGCATCTGGTCGCCCCAGCTCGCGGTGATGTTGCCGGCCAGTTCCTTCTTCTGCGCCGCCTCCTGCTCCTTCTGGAGCAGCAGCAGGCGCGACTGCAGCACGCGCATGGCGGCGGCACGGTTCTGGATCTGCGACTTCTCGTTCTGCATCGACACGACGAGGCCCGTCGGGAGGTGCGTCAGGCGAACGGCGGAGTCGGTCGTGTTGACGGATTGGCCGCCGGGGCCCGACGAGCGGAACACGTCGACGCGAATGTCGTTCTCGGGGATCTCGACCGCCTGCGCCTCTTCCATGAGCGGGATGACCTCGACAGCGGCGAAGCTCGTCTGGCGCTTGCCCGCGGCACCGAAGGGGCTCATGCGCACGAGCCGGTGCGTGCCGGCCTCGACGCTCAGCGTGCCGAACGCGTAGGGCGCATCGATCTCGAAGGTCGCCGACTTGATGCCGGCCTCCTCGGCGTAGCTCGTGTCCATGACGGTCGCGGTGTACTTGTGCTGCTCGGCCCACCGCAGGTACATGCGCATGAGCATCTCGGCGAAGTCGGCCGCGTCGACGCCGCCCGCGCCGGCACGGATGGTGATGACGGCCGGGCGGTCGTCCCACTCGCCGTCGAGCAGGGTCTGCACCTCGAGGTCGCCGATGGTCTTCTGCAGCGCGATGAGCTCGGTGCGCGCCTCGGCGGCCGAATCCTCGTCGCCCATCTCGTTCGCGAGTTCGATGAGCACCTCGAGGTCGTCGAGGCGCGAGTCGATGCTCCTGACGCGTGCGAGCTCGGACTGGCGGTGGCTGAGCGCGCTCGTCACCTTCTGCGCGTTCGCGGTGTCATCCCAGAGGTCGGGCTTGCCCGCCTCCTCGGAGAGTCGGGCGATGTCGGCCTCGAGGGCTTCGACGTCGACGACGGCGCTGATGTCGCGGAAGGTGGAGCGCAGCGCGGCGATCTCCTGCGTGAGGTCAAGATCCAACATGGCTCCCCCAGCCTAGTCGGGCGGGCGTCGGCCCGCCGCCCGCGGTTCGGGGCAGGTGTAGCGTCGAAGGCGATGACCCTCACCACGCCCTCGTTCACCTGGCGCTCGATCATCCTCCCGGCCTACCTGCCGACGCTCCTCTTCTCGATCGGCGAGGGCGCGATCATCCCCGTCATCCCCGTGGTCGCCACCGAGCGCGGCGCCTCGATCGCCCTCGCCGGCCTCATCGCCGCGATGATCATGGTGGGCGAGCTCATCGGCGACCTGCCCGCCGGCTGGCTCGTGGCCCGCATCGGCGAACGCGCCGCGATGATCGGCGCCTCGGCACTCACCGTGGTCGGGGTGCTCATCGCGCTCGCCTGGCCCACGCTCCCGGCGCTCGGCATCGGGGTGCTCCTCGTCGGCCTCTCGACCGCCGTGTTCGGGCTGGCCAGGCACGCGTTCCTGACGAGCTACGTGCCCGAGCGGGTGCGCGCCCGCGCGCTGTCGACCCTGGCGGGAGTGTTCCGCGGCGGCTGGGCCATCGGCCCGTTCATCGCCGCCCTCCTGCTGGCCACCACCGGCTCGAGCGAGGCCGTGTTCTGGGTGCTGGTCATCGCGTGCGCCGTCGTCGTGCTCGTGCTGCTCGTGCTGCCCGACCCCGAACGCGTGTTCGGGGCGGTGCGGCACGCCCGCGCGGCGGCCTCGGCGGACTCGGCGACGTCCGCGCGGCCCGCCACTGCGGGCGGCGGATCCGACGCGGGGTCACCCGACTCTCAGGACTCGGCGGGCCGGAGCGAAGCGGATGCCGCGTCGCACGGCGTGTTCCGGGCGATCGTCACGCATCGCGCGGTGCTCGCCCGCATCGGCACCGGCGTCGGGCTGCTCGCCGCCCTTCGCGCGAGTCGCATGGTGATCCTGCCCCTCTGGGCCGTGTCGATCGGCATGGCGCCGGAGGCGGCCGCGATCGTCATCGGCGTCTCGGCGACGATCGACTTCGCCCTGTTCTACGTGAGCGGGCAGGTCATGGACCGGTTCGGCCGGCTGTGGAGCGCGATCCCGGGGCTGCTCGGGCTCGGCGTCGGGCACCTCGTGCTCGCCTTCACGCATGATGCCCCGGATGCCGCGGGCTGGTTCACGGCGATCGCCGTGCTGTTCGGCGTGGCGAACGGGCTCTCGAGCGGCGTGATCCTCACGCTCGGCGCGGACCTCGCGCCGAAGGCGAACCCGGCCCCGTTCCTCGGCGCGTTCCGCACGATCGCGGATGCCGGTCAGGCCGGCGCCCCCCTGGCGATCGCCGCGATCACGTCGGCGTTCTCGATCATGGCGGCGAGCGCCGCCATGGGCGTCCTCGGCTTCGTCGGCGCCGCCATCCTGTGGCGCTACGTGCCGAGGTACGTGCCGCACTCGGGGGCTCGTTCTCGAGGTCGGGGCGCGCGAGGCACCGACGAGCGGCCGTTGCCGGCCGAAGAGGCCCGAGGCGACTGAGCGCGGCCCGTCGCGCCGCTCCTCCTCAATGGAACACCGAGCGGGCGGTCGTCGTGACCTCGATCGGTACGGCGATCGGGAGGAGGTCGGTCGAGATCGGCGCATGCCACTCGGTTCGGAGCGTGACCGTCGCACTTCGACCGTCGCGCGAGGCGGCCTCCACGAGCTCGACCGTTGCGGCAGGCGCACCGGCGTCGGAAAGGTACGACGCGACAGCTCGGTGCACCGCCTGCGAATCGAGCTCGAGATCGAGTGCATCGCCATCGAGGCTCACCTGGTCGAGGCTCCAGGCCTCGGCGCCCGAGAGCGCCGCGCCGTCGGCAAGGGTGAAGAGCCGCTTCCGCTCGAGGTAGAGCGAGGAGGCGGCAACCACGACGAAGACGATCATGATCGCGAGCATGGAGAGGAAGATCGTGATGAGCAGCGTCGAGCCGCCGTCATCGCGAATGCGGCGATCGAGACGACGTGCCGTGGTCATCTCGCGCCCGCGAACCGCGACACCGTCTGGGTCACCATCGCATCGACCGGAACGCTCGCCACCGGCTGGGAGCCGAATACATCGGGCACGAGCGGAAGCGGTATCCGTGCACTCACCGTGACCTCGACGCGTTCGCCGGCCCGGTCGCAGGCCGGCGTCTCGCAGAGAATGGCCACCCTCGCCGCGGCATCGTCGACGCCGTAGTCGTCGAGGATCATGCGGACCGCGCGATCGACTGCAGCCGCATCGTCGCCTGAGCCGCCGCCGTCGGCGACGATGCGCGCGGCGTGGCGAGCCGCGCCTTCGACGGCGAAGGCTCCGGCCTGGATGGCGGCGACGCTGAGCACCAGGTAGACGATGGGGACGAGCAGGAGGAGGCCGACCGTCAGGAACTCCAGCGATGCCGAGCCGGATTCCTCGGCCAGCGGGTTCGCACCGCCCTCGGGGTGTCGCTCACTCCACCGCTTCGATCGGCGCATGCCCGGCGACCTCCAGTCCGTTCGCGAGGCCGAGGAGGCCGATGACCGGGAGCGTCGCCCGAACCCTGATCTCGATGGCCGGCACGCCCGAGATCGAGACCGTGGCAGCGGTCGCGTCCTCGGCGTACGAAGACGCGATCGCCGCATCGATGAGGTCCCGGGTGCGCTGCACGCCCTCGGCGGACGATGCACCGGCGAGCGAGGCGAACCTGGCACCCTCCGCCGCGGCGTCGAGCAGCGTGTTGCGGACGTGGAGCGAGAGCGCCAACTGCACGACGGCGAGCGCGAGCAGGACGAGCAGCACGCCGACGAGCGTGAACTCCGCCACCGCCGAGCCTCGCTCCTCCTGGAGGCGCCTCCCGACACGGTGGAGGCGCGCGAACGACGAGCCCGTCAGAATCCGGTGACCCGATCGATCGCCTGCTCGAACACGCCCTCGAGGGCCGGGCCGGCGAGCCCCCAGATCACGATGACCAGCCCCGTCCTATCGCTCTGGGGGTATTATCTGGAAGTGACTCGCTACTCCCACCCCAGCCTCGACGCCATCGGTCCCGAGACCTGCGTCATCTACCTGCGCATCTCGCAGGACCGCACCGGTCAGCAACTCGGCGTCGAGCGCCAGCGGAAGGACTGCCGCGAACTCGCTGCACGCCAAGGCCTGACCGTGACGAAGGTCTACATCGACAACGACATCTCGGCGACCAACGGCAAGGCCCGGCCTGCATTCGAGGCGATGCTTCGCGACCGCCCCGAGGCGATCGTCGCGTGGCACCAAGACCGCCTCCTGCGCCTCACAAGCGATCTGGAGAAGGTCATCGCACAGGAGGTGCCGGTCTTCATGGTCACCGCTGGCAGCCTCGACCTCTCGACCCCGGCCGGCCGCGCCGTCGCCCGCACGGTCGCGGCATGGAGCCAATACGAGGGCGAGCAGAAGGCGCTCCGGCAGAAGGCTTCGAACATCCAGCGCGCCGAGAGCGGGCACTGGCACTTCAGCAACCGGCCGTACGGGTACCTCCGCGAGAAGGGCCAGACCGAGGTCACCGTTGTGGAGTCCGAGGCGGCGATCGTCCGCGAAGGCTACCGCAGGTACATCGAGGGCGACTCCTACTACGCCATCGCGAATGACTGGAACGAGCGCGGCGTGCCGACCTTCGGCGGGCCGTGGTCGATGGCCCGAGTGCAGCAACTGCTCCGCAACGAGCACTACGCGGGCATCGTCTCGTACAAGGGCCAGCCGATCAACGTGGCCCCGCAGTGGGAGCCGCTGATCGATGCGCGAACGTGGAGCGACTACATCGAGACGCGCGAAGGCCGAGCCCGAGCAGGCTCATGGAGCACCAAGACGAAGCACCTCCTGAGCGGCCTGCTCCGCTGCGGTGTCTGCGGATCGCGGATGCTCGCTCGACCCGAGACCCATCGCCGGGGTGCCGACCGGGCTGCGCACATGCGGCTCACCTACACCTGCACGACCGGCTGGTGCGTCTCGATCCTCACTCGGGACATCGAGCCCGCCGTGAACGAGTTCATCGTGGCGCACCTCTCGGACAAGAAGGTGCTCAGGAGCCTCCGGAAGACCCCGGATACCGAGCCGGTCGAGAAGGAGCTTGCCGACCTCCGCAAGCGCCGCGCCGATGTCACCGACCTGCTCGCTGACGGCCTTCTCGATCGCCGCCGAGCCCGAGCCCAGGTCACCGGCTTGTCGGAGCGGATCGATGCCCTCGCCGCCCGCCTCGGTGCGATGCGGCGCGAGAGCCCGCTGACCGACCTCGTGCTCGCCCGCTCGGTCGAGCGCGCATGGAACCGGATGCCCCTGCTGGAGCAGCGCCGCGTGATCGAGGAGCTTGGCCTCATCGTCACGGTTGGCAAGGGCCGCCCCGGCCGCCGCCCACACGACAAGAACGGCCAGCCGATCCCCGACCTCGGCCGCATCAAGTTCAGCTGGCTCGACGGCGACGCTGAACTCGAAGCAGGGACTGCCACCGTCGCCTAACGTTGTTCAAGTGACTAATACCCCGATCAGAGGCTATTTATGCGGCGACATATCGGGTACAGTTAGCAGCAGTTGAAAGGCAAGCCGTGAGGGACCCGGACCCCGGTCCCGCTCTTCGGAGACGCCTTGCCCAGAACCCACACCCCCAACCTCCCCACTGTCCGACTCGGCAACGATCCGCTCGAACTCCTGACCGTCCGCGAGGTCGCAGCCCGCACCGGCAAGCACCCCGAGACCATCAAGCGGTGGATCCGAGACGGCCACCTTCTCGCCGTCCGACTCGGGCCCCGCGATCTGCGCGTCCGAGCCAGTGACCTCGCCGCTGCGGTGAAGCCGCGATGAGCGCCAACCTCGACACCACCGTCGCCGAGGAACGCGCCGCCTTCGTCGCACGCGCCCTTGCCGAGGCTCCCCCGATCACGGACGAGCGGGCCGAGCGCATCGCCGCGATCCTCGGGCGGTACATCTGATGGGCGCAGGGCTCACCCTCTCCGCATACGAGGTCGGTGCACGGATCGGGCTCGCCGCCGTCCCGATGCGCCTATACGCCCGCATGGCGCTGAGAGCCCTCGATGACGACCCCGAGCCGTGGGCGGTGCTGACGATGGCTCAACGAACCCGCGCGCTTGGCAAGCAGGAGAACGCGGCTGGGATCAAGGCCGTCGAGTACGCCACCGGGGTGCTTTCGAAGGCGGGCGTGATCGACCAGATCGGTGGTGGCAACGCTTCGGGGGCGGCTGTGTATGCCCTCCGCGATGAACACGGCGAGCCGCTGCGGCCGGGACTGGAAGCCCCCGAACCAGTGGGGACCAAACGCGCTGAGAAGAAGGTCCCCACTCATTCGGGAAAGGTCCCCACTGATTCGGGAATGGTCCCCACTGATTCGGAGAATGGTCCCCACGCATTGGGGACCCAAGGAGGTTCTAAGGAGGAACATCAGGAGGAAGATCAAGATCAACCCCCCTCCGCGAATCGCGATGCGCTTCGCGATGAGGGTGATGCGCCCGCCGAGATCGATGCTCCCGAAGTGCCGAAGCGCGCCCCATACGGCGACCGCCGCACACCAGACGGCCTTGTCGCGATTGAGGACGCTCCCCCGGCGTCCTACGACCTCAGGAAGGATCGCCGTGCGGCGATCTCGGAGATGCTGCTCAGACTGGCAGACCGGTCGGAAGCGAAGCCTGATGAGGTGATCCTCGACCTTCGCCCCAGTGGCGATGACGTCGAGTTCACTCAAGACGACGCTGCGCTGATCATCGAGTTCATCGACGCCGATGCGCTGACCTACGACGCTGGCGACTACTTCCATACCGAACTTCGACGCATGTCCGCGCTGGCGAGGAACGACACCAGCGACGGGGACTTCGATGCGCTCGCGGAAGTCCTCTCCGCTGCTCGGGCTTGGAAGCGTCGCTCGTCGTGCTCACACTCGAAGATCGAACCCTCCGGCTACTGCTCCGGCTGCGCGGCCGACATGCGAGGGGCGCGAGACCCACTGCCGAACTCGACCCTGCGGGAGGCGTCTCATGCAGAGCCATGAAGCGTGGTTGCTGGATGATCACGAGGCCCTGGTCGACACCATCGAGATGGGCTCCATGCTCTCGGCGTACCTCGACCGCTGGGGCGCTCGTGGCTACGACGAGGTGGCTGCGATCGCCATCGCGGCAGGTCGTGCCGCAGGCTACGTGATCGACCGCGAACCAGCGCCGGACGCCGAGGGCTGCGAGTGCGATGAGACGGAACCGTGATCCATCGATGCACACCGTCACCCAGACCCCAGTCTCTCCGGCCGTAGGCGGCCCGCTCCCGGCCGAACGAGCCCGCCCCAGTGTAGTTGGGGGCAGACGTGTCTTCGACGCTCCTACGGGCCTCCTAGCGTCGAGACTCGAACCTCGGTTCGGGTCGGCCGAGATCGTCGGCCTCGCCACCTGCTACGCCTCGACCACCTACACGGCGATCCATAGCCGCCTCCACCGCGAGCGCGGCTCGGCCTCCCGGCACCGATGCATCATCTGCAACGAGCGCCCGGCGACCGCGTGGGCGTGCTACCCCTGCCGGGCTCCGGTCGAGGGCAGGAACGCGTCCGGGAGGGCGGTGACATTCTCGACCGACCTCCGGGACTACCGCCCGCTCTGCTCGTCCTGCCATCGGTCCTACGACGCTCTGCGCGCTCGATCTCGGCGAGCGCCAGCCCCGATCTCTCCCCCGGTCGAGCCCGCCCTGTTCGACCTCGACCCTGACGACGATTGGACGATGCGATGAGCGCTCGATCCCATGGACGACCCCGATCCCATGGACGACTTCGAAACGCGATTCGGCCAGCGGGGTCCATGGAGCTTCCTGACCCCATGGAAGTTCCGCGTATCGCGTTCAACGATCCGCTCGCCGAGGCTGCCGACCGCATCCGGCGCGAACGACGCATCGAGGCCTACCGGGATGCCCACGGGCGCGACATCGAGCGCGAGCAGCAGCGCCTCGCCGCCGACTACTTCGCCGCTGCCGACGAGCACCCGAGCGCCTACGACGTGGAGGCATTGTGAGCGCCGATGACCGAGCCGCCGCTGTCGCCGCGCTCGACGCCGCCACCGGGATCACCCCGGCCGAGGTGAGCGCCAGCACCGTCCGCCCCGGCTGGACGCTCTGGCATCACGGCGACGCATGGGTGCATCTGCCGACGCTCCGCCGCGACGCACCGGCCGACGTGCTCGCCCGGTACTGGCTGCGCATCGAGAGCGGCTTCACCGGCACCTGTCGGTTCTGCGATCAGGTCGCCGAGATCAGCCTCGACCCCGAGGTCACACCGGTGGCTTGGTGGCGGCTGCCGGTCACGATCAGGCTCGACCACGACCGGCACTGCATCACGAGATTCACCGGGACCGAGCATCGGTGGTTCATCGACCCCGAGGCATGGAAGGACACACCATGATCCGAGCCCGTCCAGCGCAGTCGGCGAGCCACCTCCTGGCCCGCTCGCTCGCCGAGCAAGCCGAGCGCGAACGAGTCGAGGCCGAGGCCGCCCGCGCCGCGCGAACACCGCCTCCGAAGCCCCGCCCGAAGCCGGTCGCGGCGACCACCACGGATCCGAGCCCGCCACTACGCGATCCCAGCCGGAAGCACTGGCAGGATCTCGACGCCGACGCCCTCAACCGATTCTGACGACCGGAGCCACGATGACGACCTACCTGCGCCCACTGCCCGCCGACGCCCTCGCCTGCCGCTACTGCGGCCGAGCCGTTCACCCTGCCGACGCTGCACGCATCGAAGCGATGCCCTCGCACGGCTACCGCCCCCAGATCGCCGAGGCCGAGGCATGGAAGCGCACCGTCGCCGAGGCCCATGCGCGCGCCGACGCTTGGGGCGGACCGCCACGCCCCGGCGAACCCGGCCGAGCCGATCCGCCCCGCATGATCGAGTTCGCGACCTGCTCGACCTGCGCGGCCACACTCGACCGCGCCGCCACGCTGTACGCCGCGCACCCGGCCGTCGCCGCTCGGGTCGGCGGCATCCTCGCTGATCGCATCCGAGTCGCCCTGTTCCGCCTCGACGCCCTCGGGGATCCGCTCACCGATCCGGTCATGGACGATGACGACGTGGCAACGCTGACGAACCGGCTCGGGCTCGGCGGCATCGCCGACTGGTCCGAGATCTACTCCCCCGTTCACCGAGGCGGGGACCCGAGCACGTGCGCGTCGAGGCCATGGGCGCACCTGCTCCCCGAGGCGCACGAGAACGCCGTCACCTCGCATCGGGCGTGGCGGGCTGCGCTACTCGCCAAGCGCCGCGCCTCGATCCCCCGGCCACGCGGCCGAGTCTCCTGCCCAGACGGCTCGGGCTGCGTGCTCTGCGGCGTCGCCGACGCCGAGGCTGGCGGCACATGGTCCTCGTTCCGCGCATCGATCATCGCGCTCGGTGGCCGAGGACCGAACCACATCGAGGGCCACCTCTGCCCAGCGGACTCCGCCGTCTACGAGGCCGTGGGGTCGGTCGGCCCGACGCTGCTCGAACGCTCGGTGTTCGCCCACTTCGATCCGGACGGCACGAGAGGCAGCCGTGGCCTCGAACTCGACAGGCTGCGCGCGTGGGCCGTGGCCGGCCGCCGGAAACCGAACCCGACCCCGTGGGCGCACCTCGTCGCTTCCGACGCCTCGACGGCGGCACTACTCGGCCAACCGCTGCCGCCGGACCCGGACGCCGCAAGGAAGGCTCTCGACGCCCTCGCCTCGCACCTCTCCGAGTCCGCCGCCGCCGAACTCCGAGCGCTGCTCCCGGTCCCGCCGCACGCCTGACCAGTGTCGGTGGTCGGCGCCACGCTGGCATCGTGCCCGACCTTCGACCCGTCACCGCCCCTCGCGGCGTCATCGCCCGCTGGGAGGTCTGGCACGACGGGCGGCGGCTCGGCTGGATCGAGCAGAAGCATCTCACCGGCGCTCGCCTGCCGTTCTTCGAGGCCATTGCGCCGCACCCGAGAACGGGCAAGCCGATGAGTCTCGAACTGCACACCGACCACGAGGACCGCGTGGCCGTCCTCGTGGAGTTCGCCGAGCATCCCGAGCGCTATCGGCAGCACTGGTCGTAACTATCGATGCACTTGCCGACTGACCCCGTCCACGGCCTCTATGACGCTGATCTCCGGGTGCGCGGCGCGCCGATGTTGGAGCGACGCGCCGCGAACCATCAGTATGGGCACTATGCCGCCACGCCCCGACGATGTGTTCATCCCAGGTGGACTTCCCATCGAGACCTACGTTTCACGCGATCACCTGAACCTTGAAGAGGCGCTGGCCGATTGGCTGGAGGGCCGCCAGAAGCCGCTCCTGGCCGTGTCCGGACCGACGAAATCGGGCAAGACTGTCCTGATTCGCCGCTTGGTCCCCGATCCCATCCTGCTGTCGGGGGGCGCAATCGAAACTGCCGAAGATTTCTGGGAATCGGTCTGCGAAGAACTCGAAGTCTTCACCGACCACTCGCTGTCTTTGTCGACAGAGGATACTGACGGATTCGGAATGACGGGCGGTGCCAGCGCCGGGTTCGTCCAAGGCGCAGCGAGCACCCAGAACGACCGTTCGACTGGCCGCGGAGTGACGCGATCGCGTACGGCGAGTTCTCGAAGCGCCGCTCGCGCTGCGCTTCGCAAGACGAAGCGCGTGATCTACATCGACGACTTCCACTACATTCCCCCGGACCAGCAGTTGCCGATCATTCGCGGGTTGAAGGATCTGATCTTCGATGGCCTCGGCGTCGTTGTCGCTGCTGTCCCGCACCGCGCGTACGACGTGGTTCGCGTCGAGAAGGAGATGACCGGTCGCGTCACCCCGTTCCCGGTAGCTCAGTGGAGCGTAGAGGACCTTCAGCTGATCGCTTCGCAGGGCTTCGCAGCGCTCGGAGTAACGGTGGATGACGCCATCAGCCTCAAGCTGGCGAATGAGAGTTTCGGTAGCCCCCACCTCATGCAGATGCACTGCCTGAACCTCTGCAAGGTGAATCGAGAAGGCGGTGTGCTCCGAGCAGCCTTCATCGAGCCTGACTGGCCGAGCTTCTTCGAGAAGCAGGCGTCCGCGACGTCGAAGTCGGCTTTCGACCTGCTCAAGAACGGCCCGCGAACGAGAAGGGACCGGCTGCCGCGAACGCTCAAATCTGGTGTCGTAACCGACATCTATGGCGCCGTATTGGCGGCGATCGCAAACACCGGGCCTCGAACGACGCTCAGCTACGACGAGATTCGAGCGTCCCTTCGAGACCTTCTGGCGTCAGGCATGCCTCAGAGCAACGAGATCACGAACGTGCTCGATCAGATGACGGACATCGCAAAGACGAAGATCGAAGGGGAGCCGGTGCTGGAGTACAGCATCGAGTACTCCCGCCTCGACCTCGTTGATCCGTACTTCGCGTACTACCTGCGCTGGGCGAGTCCGGAGGAAAAGGACCTTGCCATTCCGACCAAGGCATAGCCCCGCGCGGGCAGCGATCTGACCATCTACGGGCCCCGATTTACCTCGGAAGCAGGGGCGATTACCCCTAGAGCGCTACGACGGGCAGGCCGGCGGTCATCAATGTGATGAGCACCCATCCGGGCACGTCCCCCCGTTCGTCGCCGATCAGGTCGGGCCTCGAGAACAGCTTGCGCATGGGTGTTCCTTTCGTGAGCGCGGGTGGCGCGCAGGTGGGTTGGGAGCGGGTGCGGGTGCATCAGAAGCCGGCCTGGAGGACGAGGTACCCGGGCAGGAGCGCGAAGGCGATCGTGATCGGGAGGATGAGGAACACGAGCGGCACGAGCATCGCGATCTCCTTGCGCCCGGCGAGCTCGATGATCGTGCGCTTGGCCTGCTCCCTGGCGTCACCGGCCTGCGAGGCGAGGACCGCCGAAAGGGGCGCACCCCGATCGAGGGCGCCGAGCACCTGATCGAGGGCACGGGACAGCGCCGCGTGATCCAGGTCGTCGCGAAGGCGCCTGATCGCGACGGAGAGCGGCACGCCCGCGCCCACGGCGGAGACGACGACGGAGAATTCGCCGGAGAGTTCGCCCGACCCGGTTCGGGCGACACGTCGGACGGCGTCGAGCATGCTCTCACCGGCGGTGAGGCTGAGCGTCAGGAACTCGAGCACGGTCGGCAGTTCGTCCGAGATGCGAGCCTTGCGCTGCCGAACACTGCGCTGCAGCATCCAGTCGCGCGCCACGACCCCGCCCGCTGCAGCGAGCGCCGGCACCGCCACCCGAACGGGAAGGGGTACCGTCGCGAAACCGGGCGCCCAGACGGCGAGCGCCGTGGCGATGGCGAATGCGACGCCTCCCCATGCCAACTGCTCACCACGGAACCGTTCGACGCTGAGCGCGGCGCCGGCCTGACGAAGGCGTCGCGAGACCTCCTCGCCACCGCCGAACCAGGTCGTCAGCAGCCCTCGAAACCGTCGCAGGACGGGTCCCATGACGACGCCGAACACCGGAGCCGGATCGGCGGGGCGCCGGGCGAGCACCTCGCGAGCCTCGCCCGAGAAGTCGGCCACGTACGGTGCGACCCGCTCGGCGAGGCGCGGACGGCCGATCCGGGGAATCGCGCTCACGACGAACCAGGCACCCAACCCCAGCAAGACTCCGCTCAGCATGGAGAGGGCCACCGTCGCGTTCAGCGGAACCATCGTCGCTCCTCGGGGAGCCGCCCGAGCGCGGTCATCGCCTGGTAGGCCGCCACCGTGACGATGACGCCGACGACGATCAGCACCGCACCCGCCGGCGAACCGTAGGCCGCGAGGGTCTCCGGGCGAGACGAGAGCACCACGAGGAGCACCCAGGGCGCGGCGACGCCGAGCCGTGCCGCATTGCGGATCCACGATTGACGGGACACGACCTCGGCACGAAGCGCGGCGTCCTCCCGGAGGTAGCCGGCGAGACTGCGGAGGACGGCGGTCAATTCGGTGCCGCCGACCTCTCGTGCCATGCGCAAGGTCTCGAGGATGCGATCGGCCACGGGATCCGCGAGCGCCGCCTTCAGTTCGTCGAGGTCGAGGCCGAAGTTGCCGCTGCGCTGGTACTGGGCGTCGAATCGCGCGAACGCAGCCCTGGTCGAGGCGGGACCGAGGACCCCGAGGGCTCCGACGCTCTCAGGCAACGGCATCCCGGAGCGCACCGACGCGACCAGGTGGTCGACCACGTCGGGCCAGACCGACCGGTTCGACGCCCGGCGGCGGTCGGCGCGCGAGCGGATGGCGAGCGGGACGGCCGCGGCGCCGAGCAGGGCCGCGACGACGGTGATCGTGGGCACCTGCATGATGGCGTGCGCGATCGCTCCGAGTGCGATCGAGACCACCCCGCACACGATGGCGACGACGGGAATGGGCACGTCGCCGAGCCCTGCGAGGGCGAGGTCGTCGTGCAGGCGACGACCGACCGATGACGCCTTCGAGGCCCGCATGCCTGGATTCGCCGGCCAGAGCAGGGGCGCGAGCAGGAGGAGGACGCCCACCCCGAGAAGTGCGCCGAGGACGAGGCTCATGCGATGCTCACCCCGCCGAGGAGCTGATCCAGCGAGATTCCGGCCCCAGTGAACTTCTCGACGCGCCGAGGGCGGCCACCGGTGGCCTGAAGGGCGCCGTCGACCGTCGCGAAGATCGACTCCGCCTCGACCGCACCCCGGTGGATGTCCCCGGTCGGCGCCGAGATCTCGATGACGCTGCGGCGCCCTGCCGCGTCGATCCCGAGGTGCACCACGAGATCGATGCACGCGGCGACCGTCGGCACCACGAATGCGGCGTCGATGTTGCGCCCCGCGAGCAGGGGCAGCGTGCAGAGCTTCACCAGGGCGTCGCGCGCCGAGTTCGCGTGGATCGTGCACATCCCCGGGAGCCCGGAATTGAGGGCGATCAGGAGGTCGAGGCTCTCGGCCTCGCGCACCTCCCCGACGATGAGTCGATCGGGCCTCATGCGCAGCGACTCCTTGATCAGGCGTCGCAACGAGATCTCACCGGTGCCCTCGAGGCTGGGCTGACGACATTGGAGCGACACCAGGTCACGGACGTCGAGGTCGAGTTCGAACGTCTCCTCGATCGTGATCACGCGCTCGCCGATGCGAGCCGACGACATGAGGGCGTTCAGCATGGTCGTCTTGCCGGTGTGCGTGGCTCCGGAGACGAGGATGTTCGAGCCTGCCGTGACCGCGGCACTCAGGAAGGCGGCCGCGTGGGAGGTCAGCGAGCCGAGCCCGACGAGGGCGTCGAGGGTGCGGATGCGGCGCTGGAACTTGCGGATGTTCACGGCCCAATGCGTCCGGGACACGTCGGGGATCGCCACGTGCAGGCGCGACCCGTCCGGCAGCGAGGCGTCGACGAACGGGGAGCTCAGGTCCACGCGGCGACCGCTGTGCTGCAGCATCCGCTCGACGAGTTCTCGGACCTCGCGGTCGCTCAGCACCACGGTCGTCAGTTCGGCGACGCCGTCGCGCGCGACGAACACCCGCGTCGGACCGTTAATCCAGATCTCCTCGACCTCCGGGTCGTCGAAGAAGGGCTGCAGCGGCCCGTACCCGGTGATCGCCGCCTCGACGTCGCGCACCGTGGCGAGCTCGTCGATGAGCTGGGCATGCGCCCCGGCGAGGGCCCGCTCGCTGTAGCGACGAACCTCCTCGCGCGTGAAGCGCGCCGCGGCGCCCGAGTCGCGTGACAGGTCGACGCCCTCCCGAAGGACACGGGTGCGCACCCGGTCGGTGATGGTGCGCACGGCGTCGGTCATGTCCCCCATCTTGGGGTGACCGCGATCGAGGGGCGTGAAGTTATCCACACGCCGCTCCCACCGAGGCGAATACGAGGAAGGCCTTGAGTCGAGGCGTCCGTTCACCATAAGATGCCCGAGAAAGCGCTTTCTCGGAGCGGACGCCGAGCGGGGCTTTCGGTCGGAACCGACCACGAAGGGCGAGCTCTTGCACGCCCGGGCTCGATGTACGAGTGCTCCACTCAACGATGAGAAGGAACGAACGCATGAAACGCAACAACGTCCGCAGAATCATCGCGACCGCATCAGCGGGCGCCATCGTCGCGGCGGCGGGGGTGCTGGGGGTCGCGCTCCCGGCCGCGAATGCCGCGACCGGCAGCGCCACCGGGTTCGCCACCCAGAACGGCGGCACCACCGGCGGCGCCGGGGGTGCCACGGTGAAGGCCACGACCGGCACCCAGATCCACGCCGCGCTGTGCGGCCGCGCGAGCGCCTCGACCCCGATCACGATCCAGGTCGAGGGCACCATCACGGTCGCGAACACGGCGAAGGTGTCGGGCGCGAGCTGCAACACCGCCGACGGCGTGATCGAGCTGAAGCAGATCAGCAACGTCACGCTCGTCGGCGTGGGCGCCGGCGCGACGTTCGACCAGGTGGGCATCCACATCCGCGAGGCGAGCAACGTGATCATCCAGAACGTGCACGTCAAGAACGTCAAGAAGTCGGGATCGCCGATCTCGAACGGCGGCGACGCGATCAGCATGGAGTCGAGCGTCCGCAACGTCTGGGTCGACCACTCGACCCTCGAGGCGTCTGGCGGCGAGAGCGAAGGCTACGACGGCCTGTTCGACATGAAGGCGGACACGAAGTACGTGACGCTCTCGTACAGCGTCCTGAAGAACTCCGGTCGCGGTGGCCTGATCGGCTCCAGCGAGAGCGACGTGTCGAACGGGTTCGTGACGTTCCACCACAACCTGTACGAGAACATCGACTCCCGCGCGCCCCTGCTGCGCGGTGGAATCGCCCACATCTACAACAACCACTACGTGAGCCTCAACGAGTCGGGCATCAACTCGCGCGCCGGGGCGAAGGCGAAGGTCGACAACAACTACTTCGAGGACTCGAAGGACGTGCTCGGCACCTTCTACACCGACGCCGCGGGCACGTGGCAGGTCAGCGGGAACATCTTCGACAACGTCACGTGGTCGGCGCGCAGCGGGGACAACAACCCCGCCGGACCGAACCCGGTCTCGACGACGACCGTGTCGATCCCGTACGCGTTCAGCCTCGATTCCGCCTCCTGCGTGCCCGGAGTCGTCGCCGCGACCGCCGGCGCGAACAAGGGCCTCAAGGTGTCGGATGGTTCGTGCACGCCTCAGAACCCCGACCCGACCACGCCGCCCACCACGCCGCCGACGACCCCGCCCACGACTCCGCCGACCACTCCGCCGACGACGCCGCCCACCGGCACGAACCTCAGCCTCGGCGCGGGGGCAGACGGATCGAGCAAGGCGAGCGGCACCGGCTTCGGCAACGTGATCGACGGCTCCACGAGCACCTACTGGTCGCCGACGAGCGCGACCGGCAGGATCTCGGTCAAGTGGGGCTCGGCCAAGACGGTCTCGTCGGTGGTCATCCGCGAGGCATCCGGAGCGGTCGGCAACATCACCGCGTGGCGTGTCACCAACAACGACACCGGTGCGGTGCTGGCCACCGGCACGGGTGCCGGCACGATCACGTTCGCACCCACCTCCCTCACGAAGGTCAACTTCGAGATCACGGCCTCGCGCGCGACCCCGCGCGTCGCCGAGTTCGAGACCTACGCCGGCTGATCCCGGCCTCCTGACTCGCACCCCTCCAGCCCGATCGTCCGCCGGGCTGGAGGGGTGCGACCCTTCCCCACAGCAGGCTCGGGCGACGCGGCCGTGACGCCACGACGTCAAGGGGTTTCGGGAATCCTGCGAGCCTGCCTACCCTGCGGCATGTGCGGCTCATGACCTGGAACGTGCTCTGGCGCTTCGATCCCGACTGGCGGGACCGGGAGCGCGGCATCCTGGCGACGCTCGACCGGCTGGAGCCCGACGTGCTCGGCCTGCAGGAGTGCTGGTCGGTCGGTGACGCCTCGCAGGCCGACCTCATCGCCGAACGGCTCGGACTGCATGCGGCGTTCGCAGGCCCGTCGCTGCCCCCGGTTCCCGAACCACCCGAACATCCCGACCAGGCGGGCGTGCGCATGGGCGTCGGCCTGGTCAGCCGCTGGCCCATCTCCTCGGTACGACGCCACGAGCTGCCCATCAGCCATCGCCAGGTCGCGCCGGTCGCGCTCGAAGCCGAGCTGCGGCATCCGGATGCCCCGCTCCGCGTGATCGTCGCGGCGACCGAGTGGGAGCCCGAGTACGCCGACGATCACGTCGCACAGACCAGCGCCCTCGCCCGCGTGATCGCGGGGGCCGAAGCGGGGCGTCCCGCCGAGTCCGGATCCGACGCCCGACACGACCCCGCTGCGTCGGCCGCGATCACGACCTTTCTCCTCGCCGACCTGAACTGCGACGCGAGCCAACCCGAGTTCGCTCCGCTCGCGGCCGTCGCGCACGACTCGTGGGAGCTCGGCCACGGCGACGCGCACGCCGTCACCCTCAGCTCGGCGGTGCCGTTCGCCCCGCTCGAGGCGACGAAGGAGATCGACCGGCGCATCGACCACATCCTCGTGAACCACGGCGCCGAGGTCTCGGTCGAGGCGGCGTTCACGGTCGCCGAGCCCGTCGACGGACAGTACCCGTCCGACCACTTCCCGGTCGTGGCCGACGTGCGACTCATGCCGGGCCTCCGCACCGCCTGAGGTCCGACGCGTAGCGCCGACCCGCAACCGGTCCCGACGCGGCATCCGTCCACCACAAGGACCGACGGATGCCGCGTCGAGCAGCGTCTCGGGTGGGCCGGTGGAGCACGCCTAGACTGAAGGGCACTCGCGGGAGTGGTGAAATCGGCAGACACGCAGGATTTAGGTTCCTGTGCCTTCGGGCGTGAGGGTTCAAGTCCCTTCTTCCGCACGAGACAAGACAAGACCAGACGAAACGGGAACGCGCACTGGGACGGGGCGGAAGGCGACACGCTGGCCGCCATGGCGACCACGTCCGTGAGGCTGCCGATGCCCGCACGGCGATCGAACGACGTCATGGCGCTCGATGCTCGCCCGCTGAGACCATGGGTCATGGGGAATCCAGCCTCGAACGCGCCGGCCGGCGACGACGTCTGCGACACCGCTGCCTTCGACACCGACGCCGTCGACACCGATGCGTTCGACGCCGGCCCGTCGGATGCCGGCGAAGCCGTCTGCTGGCTCGCCCGCGTGTGCGACGCCTGCGGAGCCTTGGTCGAGGGCGTCGGCGCCGCTCCGTGTTGGCGCTGCGGGGCGGTCCTCGTACAGGAGTGACGGTCGGAGCGTCAGGCCGCCGGCGGCCCGGCCTCGATGCGCACCCGCGCCTTCGCCTCGACCTCGTCGGCTGGAACGCTCCAGTCCGACTCCAGCCACCACGTCACGCCGGCATCGGCCCAGGGCGTGACGACGGATGCGGCCGCCACGGCGTCCGTCGCGCTCGTGGTGCCCTCCTGGGTGATCGCGTACGGCCGGTCGCCCAGGCCTGCGGCCTCGCGCTCGCGGCGGATCCAGTCGATCGCCTCGCGCGCGATCGCGGGCGAGTAGCCGGGCGCCTCGGGCGTGATCTCGGTGCCGGGAGGGGCGAAGTTGGGAATCCACCCGTCGGCGAGCGCGGCCCTGCGCATCGACTTCGGCCGCGGCCACACGCCGACGACCCACGTCGGGATGCGCGGCTGCTGGACGGAGGGCAGCGGCAGCATCTGGTCGGTCCTCGCCGCTCGGTAGTGCGCTCCGTCGAACGTGAAGGGCTCGGCGCGCCAGAGATGCTCGAGCATCTCGAGCGACTCGTCGAGCCGTTCGGCCCGCTCCCGCCGACCGGGGTCGGACTCGAAGATCCAGAATCGCGTCTCGACGGCCTCGGGCACCCCGAGCCCCGCGGAGAGGATGACCCGACCGTGCGAGAGCCGGTCGACCGTCATGGTCTGGCCGGCGAGCTCCCACGGCCGACGCCTCGGGACGGGCGTGAGCATCGTGCCGAGCCGGATCGTCGAGGTGCTCACCGCCGCTGCGGCGAGCGTCGCCCACGGATCGGTGGCCCAGATGCCCTCCCAGACGAAGAAGCCGTGCCACCCGTGCGCCTCGGCGAGCTTCGACAGCTCGACCGCGACCTCGGGATCGCTGCCGGTGTAGATGAACCCGTATTCCATGCGGCGCACGCTACCCTCGCCCACCGACAGTGTCGACGATCACCGTTCGGAAGCGGGTAGTAAGGTGAGGCTAACTTATCCTGCATCGAACGAAGGACGCGACCGATGACCATCGCTCCCCCCGCCGGGGCCGCGCCCGCGACCGAGCCCGTCGACGTCGCCGCCCTCGTCCGCGCCGCGACCGCCGAGGACCACCGCAACGCCGAGAGCCGCGGGTTCATCACCCGGCTGATGGGCGGCGAGCTCACCCTCGAGGACTACACGCGCTACCTCGCGCAGTTCGGCTGGGTCTACGAGGCGCTCGAGGAGCGCGGCGCCCGCGCCGGCGACCCCGACGTCTTCGATCCCAAGCTCGCCCGCCTGCCCGCGATCGAGGCCGACCTCGCGGCGCTCGGCGCGGCCGACTGGCGCGAGACGCATCCGGCCCTGCCCGCGACCGCCGCCTACGCCGCGCATCTCCGCTCGATCTCCGACGACGACATGCGCTATCTGGCACACCACTACACCCGGTACCTCGGCGACCTCTCGGGAGGTCAGGCCATCGCGGCGCTCGTCGGTCGCCACTACGGCGCGACGCCGGAGCAGCTCTCCTTCTACGACTTCGACCTCGGAGCCGAGGGCCCGGTGCGCTACAAGCGGCGCTATCGCGAGGCGATGAACGCGCTCGCCCTGCGCCCCGGACAGGTCGACGTGCTGATCGAGGAGGCCAAGGCCTCCTTCCGGCTCAACGGCGCGATCTTCGAGGCTCTCGCGGCCTGAACCGCGGCTCGGACCACGACGGCGTGGTGGCATCCACTCCTCCAGGTGGATGCCACGGCGCCGAGGTCATACCCGGGGATGATTTCAGGGTTCCCACCCAGTCGGCAGGGGCGTCTGCTCGGTAGACTTCGACGACACCACGCCGCCTGCGACCCGGCATCCGCCGTGTCCGACGACAGGAGCACGATCCCGTGATCAACACCGCACTCATTCCGTGGCTCGACCCCGAAACGATCATCGGCGGCGCGGGCCCGTGGGCGCTCCTCGTCGTGTGCGCGATCGTGTTCGCCGAGACGGGCCTGCTCGTCGGGTTCCTGCTGCCGGGCGACACCCTCCTCGTCATCGCCGGGCTGCTCACCCACACCTCGCTCGTGTTCGGCGTGGACATCTGGTGGGTGTGCCTCGCGATCGGATTCGCCGCGTTCCTCGGCGGTGAGGTCGGCTACCTCATCGGCCACAAGGCGGGTCCGGCGATCTTCGAACGCAAGGAATCCGGCCTGTTCAGCGTCAAGAACGTCGAACGCACGAACGCCTTCTTCGAGCGATTCGGCGGCCTCGCCGTGATCCTCGCCCGCTTCGTGCCGATCGTGCGCACGTTCACGCCCGTCGCGGCCGGCGTGGGGCACATGAACTACAAGAAGTACACGCTGTACAACCTCATCGGCGCCCTCATCTGGGGCGCCGGGCTGACGTACTTCGGCTTCCTCATCGGCTACATCCCGCCGGTCGCCGACTTCGTCAAGGAGTACATCGACCTCATCCTGCTCGCGGCGGTCGGCGGCACGGCGCTCATCACGCTGTGGCACTACTTCCGGGAGCGCTCGAAGGCGAAGAAGGCCGCCGCCGCCGGCGAAGACGTCGTCACCGACGAGGACGAGGCCGAGCAGCTCGTGCTCGACCCCGAGGTCTTCGAGCGCGGCCCCGAGGACCCGCACGCACGCTGACGGCAACGCGAGACGGCGCTTCCAGCCGAGCAGCGCTCCGGATGCCGCGGCTCAGCGGTGCGAGCCCTGCTCCTGTCCGGCGCGGCCGGCGGGTTCGAGCTGGAACGTCGAGTGCTCGACGTCGAAGTGCGCGGCGAGGCATCCGCCCAGCTCGTCGAGGAGGGCTCCGGCACGACCCGCCGCGAACACCTCGGGCTCGACCTCGATGTGCGCCGAGAACACCGGCTGACCCGAGGTGATCTGCCAGACGTGGACGTCGTGCACGGCCACCACGCCGGGCGCGCCGAGCAGGTGCTCTCGGATCTCCGCGACATCCGTGTCGGCCGGAGCCGACTCGAAGAGCACGTGGACGACGTCGCGCAGCAGCGAGATGGCGCGGGGCACGATGAGCAGGGCGATGCCGAGGGAGGCGATGGGGTCAGCGGCGTCGAAGCCCGTGAGCACGATCACGATGGCGGCGGCGATCACGAGCACCGAGCCGATGAGGTCGCCGAGCACCTCAAGGTATGCGCCGCGGAGGTTGATCGAGTCCTTCGCTCCCCCGCGCAGCACGAGCATCGCCGCGACATTGGCGACGAGGCCCGCCACGCCGACGAGGAGCATGCCCCCGCCGGCGACCTCGTGCGCCTCGCCGGCACCGCCCTCGATGAGGCGCGAGACCGCCGAGACGGCGACCGTGACGGCCACCACGGTGAGGATCACGCCGTTCACCAGGGCACCGAGCACCTCGGCTCGCCGATACCCGTACGTCTGGCGGTCGGTCGCGGGGCGCGCGGCGACGACCGCGGCGATGAGGGCCACCACCAGGCCGATGAGGTCGCTCGACATGTGCCCGGCATCGGCGAGCAGCGCGAGCGATCCCGTGAGCACCGCGCCGACCACCTGCACGAGCAGGAACACGCCGATGATGGCGATCGCGATCCAGAGCCTGGTGCGATTCGCCGCCCCGTGCGCGTGCGAGTGATTGTGCGAGTGTCCCATCACCTCCAGCGTAGGCGCCGAACGCCGGGACCGGGCGTGATGGGAATGAGTCGCGTTCTCAGGCCGAGTGGTCGGTTCGGGCCGCTCGAATCCGGCTCGGGGGGGGGGCGACCCCTGACCCGGGTTCAGGCGCTCGCGGGTCCGACCAGCTCGGCGATGCGCTCGAGCTCGGGCAGGAGCTCGACGAACGCCAGGGCCCGGTGACTCTGCGCGTTCTTCTGCTCCGGGAGCAGCTCGGCCGCGGTGATCTCGAGCCCGTCGGGCTCGAAGATCGGGTCGTAGCCGAAGCCGTGCGACCCCCGCGGCTCGTACGCGACGGTGCCCCGCCAGCGACCCTCGGCGACGAACTCCGATCCGCCGGGCAGGAGTGACTCCGGCACCACGAGCGCGATGGTGCAGCGGAACTCCGCTCCACGGTTCGGCCGGGCGATGTCCGAGAGCTGGTCGAGGAGCAGGCGGCGGTTCGCCTCATCGCCGGCGCCGTGACCGGCCCACCGCGCCGAGAGGATGCCGGGCGCCTCGCCCAGCACGTCGACGACGATGCCCGAATCATCGGCCAACGCGATGCGGCCCGTGTGCGCCGCGGCGGCGCGGGCCTTGATCAGCGCGTTGGCGGCGAAGGTCACGCCGTCCTCGACGGGTTCGGGGCCGTCGTACGGGACGACGACGGCCTGCGGCATCCGCTGGCCGATGATGCGCTGAAACTCGCCGACCTTGTGCGCGTTGTGGGTCGCGAGGACGAATTCGAGGCTCACGCGTTCGCCCGGGCCTCGGCGAGCACGGCCTTCTGGATGTCGGTCAGCGAGGCCGTGCCGGCGAGCGCGAGGTCGAGGAGCGCGTCGAGCTCGCGACGGTCGAACGGGGCGCCCTCGGCCGTGCCCTGCACCTCGACGAACAGGCCCCGTCCCGTGGCGACGACGTTCATGTCGGTCTCGGCGCGCACGTCCTCGACGTAGGCGAGGTCGAGCATCGGGCTGCCGTCGATGATGCCGACCGACACGGCCGACACGGTGTCGATGAGCGGCGTGGCCTTCTGGCCGATGAACTTGCGGCCGCGAGCCCATTCGACCGCGTCCGCCAGCGCCACGTAGGCACCCGTGATCGCCGCCGTGCGCGTCCCGCCGTCGGCCTGGAGCACGTCGCAGTCGATCTGGATGGTGTTCTCGCCGAGCGCCTTCATGTCGACCACGGCACGCAGGCTCCGCCCGATGAGGCGGCTGATCTCGTGCGTGCGTCCGCCGACGCGGCCCTTGACGGCCTCTCGGTCGTTGCGGGTGTTGGTCGCCCGCGGGAGCATGGCGTACTCGGCGGTCACCCAGCCCTTGCCGGTGCCCTGCATCCACCGCGGGACGCCGTTCGTGAAGCTCGCCGTGCAGAGCACCTTCGTGCGCCCGAAGGAGATCAGCGCGCTGCCCTCGGCGTGCTCGCTCCAGCCGCGCTCGATGCGCACCTCGCGGAGGTCGTCGGGTGCGCGGCCGTCGGCGCGGACGATGGGGGCGGATGCCTCGGTCATGCGTTCTCCTGTCGAAGTCGTACGTGGTCGGGAATCGTGACCGCACCCGTCTCCACGAGCTCGACGCTCGGGATCTCGGGGGCGATGAGCCGGTGCGCGAGGTCGAGGAAGGCGCTCGTGGAGCCGCCCGTCGCCTCGTAGCGGTAGCTCGGCGGCAGCGCCGAGCGCCGTTCCATGCCGCGTCCGACGAGCACGCGGTACACGTCGTTCGCGGTCTCGGCGTCGCTGGAGACCAGCGAGACCTGGTCGCCCATGACGTACGAGATCGCGCCCTTCAGGAACGGGTAGTGCGTGCAGCCGAGGACGAGCGTGTCGACGTCGGCGGCCCGGAGCGGCGCGAGGTACTCCTCGGCGACGGCGAGGAGCTCGTCACCGCTCGTGACGCCCGCCTCGACGAACTCGACGAAGCGCGGGCAGGCGACCGAGTACAGGTCGAGGTGCGGGGCGGCGGCGAATGCGTCGTCATATGCGCGGGAGGAGATCGTGCCGGCCGTGCCGATGACCCCGACGCGACCGTTGCGCGTCGTGGCGACCGCGCGCCGGACGGCGGGCTGGATCACCTCGACCACGGGCACGTCGTACCGTTCGCGCGCGTCGCGCAGCATCGCGGACGAGGCCGTGTTGCAGGCGATGACGAGCATCTTCACGCCCTGGGCCACGAGGTCGTCGAGCACCGCGAGCGCGTAGCCGCGGACGTCGGCGATGCGCTTCGGGCCGTAGGGCGAGTGCTCGAGGTCGCCGATGTAGAGGATCGACTCGTTCGGCAGCTGGTCCTTCACGGCGCGTGCGACCGTGAGGCCGCCAACTCCGGAGTCGAAGATCCCGATCGGTGCATCCGTCACAACAGTCCAGCTTAGGCGAGCCCGCGGAGGCCGCCGCCATGGGGCCAGTAGGCTGACCGGGTGACCGGGTCCGCAGCATTGTTCACCGACCGATACGAGCTCACGATGGTGGATGCCGCCCTGCAGGACGGAACCGCCCACCGTGAGAGCCTCTTCGAGGCGTTCGCGCGCCGGCTTCCCGACGGCCGCCGCTACGGCGTCGTCGCCGGCACCGGGCGCCTGCTCGAGCTCATCGACCGCTTCCGCTTCGAGGACGCCGAGCTCGAGTGGCTGCGAGAGAACCGGGTCGTGCGACCCGAGTCCCTCGACTGGCTCGCCGACTACCGCTTCCGCGGCGACATCTGGGGCTACCGCGAGGGCGAGGTCTACTTCCCCGGCTCACCGCTCCTCACGATCCAGGCGACGTTCGCCGAGGCCGTCCTGCTCGAGACCGTGGTGCTCTCCACGCTGAACTTCGATTCGTCGGTGGCCAGCGCGGCCGCCCGCATGGTCTCCGTCGCGCTGGGGCGCCCGATCGCCGAGATGGGCTCGCGGCGCACCAACGAGCGCTCCGCGGTCGCCGCCGCCCGCGCCGCGTACATCGCGGGCTTCGACGCGACGTCCAACCTCGAGGCCGGCCGGACTTGGGACATCCCGACCATGGGCACGGCCGCGCACGCGTTCACGCTGCTGCACGACTCCGAGGAGGACGCGTTCCGCGCCCAGGTCCGCGCCTTCGGCACCGAGACCACGTTGCTCGTCGACACGTACGACATCCGCCGGGGCGTCGAGCTCGCGGTGCGCGTGGCCGGGCAGGGGCTCGGCGCCGTGCGCATCGACTCCGGCGACCTGCCGACGGTCGTGGCGTCGGTGCGCGAGCAGCTCGACGAACTCGGTGCCGTGGGCACCAGGATCACGGTGACGAGCGACCTCGACGAATTCACCATAGCGGGCCTGTCGGGCGCGCCCGTCGACTCGTACGGCGTGGGCACGTCCGTCGTCACGGGGTCGGGGGCTCCAGCCGCGGGCATGGTCTACAAACTCGTCGCACGCCGCGACGATGCCGGCGAGTGGATCTCCGTCGCCAAGGCCTCGACATCGAAGGCGAGCGTCGGCGGCCGCAAGAACGCGGCACGCCGTCTCGACTCCACGCGCACCGCCCGCGAGGAGCTCGTGTTCATCGGCGACGGACCCGGCGGCGATGCCGAGTTCGAGCCGGGTTCGCACCTGCGCCCGCTCATGGTTCCGCTCGTGACCGGGGGCGTCGCGGATGCCGCGTACCTCGGCGCTGCGGGCACCGCGGCGGCACGCGCCCACCGCGCCGAGGCGATGCAGGAGCTGCCGATCGAGGCGTTCCGGCTCGGGCGCGGCGAAGCGGCGATCCCGACGACCTACCGCTGAGCGGGAGTCATGGGGCGGGTGCCGGTCCGGCGCCTCAGCCCTGCTTCATGCGCTCGTAGATCTCCTTGCACGTCGGGCACACCGGGAACTTCTCGGGGTCCCGGCCAGGAGTCCACTTCTTGCCGCACAGCGCCTTGACGGGCTTGCCGGTCATCGCCGACTCGAGGATCTTGTCCTTCTTCACGTAGTGCGAGAAGCGCTCGTGGTCGCCCGGCTCGATGGCCTCGTCCTGCAGGAGCTTCTCGAGCTCCCGGTCGAGGACCGAGGTTCCGCCGCCCGGGGCGTCGGGGTCGGCGATGCTGGCGTAGACGGGCACGATCATGGACCGATTCTACGTGCTGGCGGGAGCGGCGTGGCCGTTCAGTCAGGCGCGCAGCGCCGCGCCCAGGATCTCGGGTCCGCGCCGGTCGAAGATCCGGCCGCCGGCCAGGATGCCGACGACGAGCACGATGATGCCGGCGGCGGTGCCCGCGACGAACGACAGGACGTGCCAGCGCACGTCATCGGTGAGGCCGAGGTAGGCGAACCAGACCGCGGGCGCGGCGACCAGCGTGGAACCGAGCATCGTGAACGACTGCACGAGCGCCGAGACCGTTCCCGTCGACTGCGGCTGCTGGAACGGGGAGTCCCCGGGCTTCACGGCCGGGTACGGCAGCCATGCGGAACTGATCGATCCGATGCCGAGGCCGCCGAGGAGCAGCGCCGTACTCACGCCGATGAGCGAGGGGAGCACCGTGTCGTCGTCGAGCGCCAGCAGGGTGAGCGCGGTCCCGACGGCGATCACGAGCAGGCCGCCGAGGATCACCGGCACGAGTCGGCCGAGACGGTCGGCCGAGCCGCGCACGCCCGACACGACGTGGAGCCAGACCGCGGTGCTGTCGTACGCCGTGTCGTTGTGGAGGGTCCAGCCGAGCAGCAGGCACACGAGCGGCACCGGGATCAGCGCGGTCACGCCGAGCGGGAAACCGGCGAGGGTGAGCGGCACGAGCACGAGCACGGGCACGAGCGGCAGCATCACGAGCGACACCCAGTAACGCGCATCCCGGCCCCAGTAGGTGAAGCTGCGGGCCGCGATCGCACCCGCCGGGGTGTGCGGCAGGCGATCGAACCAGCCGAGCCCGCGGTACTGCTTCGCCGACGCCTCGCGCCCGGGCGTCACCAGCATGCGGGCGACCAGCGCGCGCCAGGCCAGCCACACCAGCCAGAGCGATGCCGCGGCGATGAGCAGCTTCAGGATGGCGGCGCCCCAGGCGCCGGCGGCCGCGTCGCCGGGCACCGCGAATGCGGCGCCGAGCGGGGTCCAGCCGAGCACGCCGGCGATGCCCTCGAGCACGAGGAGGCCGCTCGTCGCCCAGTCGAGGCTCACCAGCACGACGATCACGGGCGAGGCGAGCACGATCGCCACGATGCCGAGCACGCCGCCGATCTCCTTCGCCCGCCGCGTCGCGAGCAGCAGCGACGCGATCGACGTGGTGACCCGTGCGAGGAGGAGGCACGTCGCGAAGGCGAGGGCCGCGCCGAGGATCGCGAGGAGCGTCTCCCCCACTCCCCTCGACCACGTGACGACCGTGCCGAGCAGCACGATGCCCAGGACGGCGGCCGGGATGCCGATGGCGGCCGCGAACGAGAGGCCGAGGGCGAGGGTCCGTTCCGGCAGGCCGAACAGCGCGAACCGTCGCGGATCCATCGTGTCGTCGACCCCGAACAGCAGCGGGAGGACGATGAACCCGAGCATCGTGAGGCTGCCCGCCACGACGAGGCCGTCGCGGATGAGGGCGACGTCGTCGACCGTGCGGAGACCGACCAGCCCGAGGAACAGCAGCACCGCGACGCCGAACCCGTAGAGGAGTCCGAGTGCGAGGCCCACGACCTGCCATGGGCTGCGCTGGAAGATGTTGCCGAGCAGGCGCAGTTTCAGTCGGAGAAACTGTGCAACCATTCCATGCCTTCCGCTGCCTTGCGCCCGCCGGCGAGTTCGACGAATCGGTCTTCGAGCGTCTGCCCGGCGCGCACCTCATCGAGGGTGCCGGATGCGAGGACGCGACCGCCGACGATGATCGCCGCCGAATCGCAGACCCGTTCGATGAGGTCCATGCCGTGACTGGAGAGCACGACCGTTCCCCCGCCCGCGACGTAACGTTCGAGGATGTCGGTGAGGTTCGCGGCCGACACGGGGTCGACGGATTCGAACGGTTCGTCGAGCACGAGCAGGCGCGGCGCGTGGATCATGGCGCAGGCCAGTGCGATCTTCTTCGTCATGCCGGCGGAGTAGTCGGCGACGAGTCGGTCGACCGCGTCGTCCAGGCCGAAGGCCGCGATGAGGTCTGCGCTGCGCTCGCGCACCGTGCGGTTGTCGAGCCCGCGCAGCGTGCCGGAGTAGGAGAGCAACTGCGCGCCGGTGAGCCGGTCGAAGAGACGCAGGCGGTCGGGCAGCACGCCGGTCGCACGCTTCGCGGCGAGCGGATCGGCCCACGCGTCGATGTCGTTGATGCGCACGGTGCCGGCGTCGGGACGCAGGAGCCCGGTCACCATCGACAGGGTCGTGGTCTTGCCCGCTCCATTGGGGCCCACGATGCCGTAGAAGGAGCCGGCTCGCACGTCGAGCGAGATGTGGTCGACCGCGGTGTTGCCGCCGAACTGCTTGACGAGCCCGTCGATCGTGAGCACGCGCGGCGCGTCGGCGGGCGGCGCCGCTCGGGCGACCCGCAGGGTGCGCTTCTTGCGCGGCGACGACTTCTGCGGAGCGGCGATCACGGAGACGGCGACGTCGTGAGAGCCCGCGGGATCGACCTTGGGCGACGCCGTCGTGGACGCCGCCGCAACGACCGGGGCCGCCGCAACGGCCGCCGCGACGACCGGCTCGGGCTCGGGCGCCGGCTCCGGGACGACGACCGGCTCGGGGGCGGGGACGACGTCCGGCTCGGGCGTCGGCTGGGGCTCGGGAGCAGGTGCCGGGATCGGCTCGGGCGTCGGGACGACGAGCGGCTCGGACGCCGTCACCGATGACTCGGCGCCGGCCGGCCGTGCTGCCGGCCCGGCGGGCGGCGTCACGGCACCGGCAGCGCCGGCTGCAGGAGCGCCGGACGCGGCAGCCGCAGCCCCGGCGGCTGCCGCGCCCTTCGTGATGCGAGACGTGCCCCGCGAGGTGGACTGGCGGGCCGGAACGCGCTCGGTCGTCGTCTCGTCGACCGCGTCGTCGACCGCCGGTGCCGCGGTCACGGCCTCGTCGATCGGGGCGCTGCTCGGGGAGGGCGCCGCCGACGGCTTGCGCGGAGCGCGCTCGGCGGCCGTGGTGTCGGTGGTCATGGAGGCCGCGACGCGCTGCGTCTGGCGCTTCTTCGCGGCGTCGGATGCCGCGCGGCTGCGTGCGCTCGGCGCATCGGCCTTGGCCGTGGTGCGCGTGGCACGTGCGCTCTTGGCCGCGGTGCTGCGCGCCGATGCGGCGCCCGCCGAGGCCTCGCGCGAGGCCGGCGTGCGCTTGGAGGCGGGAGCTGCTGCGGGCTCGGCACCCGTGGCGGCCCCGGTCGCCTCGGCTGCGCCCGTCTCGGCCTTCGACCGGGATCGCGGAGTCGCCGGCTTCGCCGCGCCGGTCTTCGGGGCGGAAGTCTTCGACGCGGCCGGCTTCGAGGCGGCCGACTTCGCCGTGGCGGTCTTCGTCGCGGCGGATTTCGATCCGGCCGACGCCGACACGCGCTTCGCTCCTGCCGCGGTGCCCGCCTGGGCGGACGTCTCGTCGACCGGCTCGGCCCCAGTCGGAGAGTCCGCGGCCGGCGCGGCGGCGGCCGTCTTGGGCGTCCCCGTCCTGGTGCCGGAGGCCTTCGCGGCCGGCCGCTTCGCCGCAGGCTGCTTGGCCGACGTGCCGCCTGCTGCCGTGCCGGGGCGCGCGACTGGCGCGGCCCCCTCGGCAGACACCCCCGTGCCCGTGCCTTCGGGAGTCTCGTCGTCGTGTTCGGAGCGCGAAACGGAAGTCACCAAGACAACCTACCAACCTCCGTCACCCCAGCGCGTCCCCTCGAGGCGGAGGCCGGCTGGGGATTCCCTGTACGCCGGATCACGATCCGACTACGACCGACGACCCGTTCAGGCGGATGTAACCCCCGCCCGCTACGCTGGTGAACGGCATAACGGTGTGTCTTCAACAGATCTTCCGGATGAACCGCATGTAAATTCTCGACACGAGGGCTCGCGGCATCCGAACCATCGAAGGAGCAGTAATGACCACCCAGATCGTGATTCTGGCAGCCGGCATGGGGAGCCGGCTCGGACGATCCCTCCCCAAGCCGCTCACCGAACTCAGCGACGGCCGCACGATCATGCGCCAGCAGTTCGACAACGTCGAGCACGCGTTCGGCGCCAACGCCACCGTCACGATCGTCGTCGGCTACAAGCTCGAGCACATCATCGAGGCGTTCCCGCAGGCGTCCTTCGTCTACAACGAAGAGTACGACCAGACGAACACCTCGAAGTCGCTCATGCGTGCGCTGCAGGCCTCGCAGGCCGGCGGCGTGCTGTGGATGAACGGCGACGTCGTGTTCGACCCGCGCATCCTCGACCGCGCACTGCCCTACATCGCCCGCGACCAGTCGTTCGTCACGGTGAACCACGCGAAGGTCTCCGACGAAGAGGTCAAGTACACGATCAGCGCCGAGGGCTACGTCAAGGAGCTCTCGAAGACCGTGAAGGGCGGCCTCGGCGAGGCCGTCGGCATCAACTACATCTCCTCGCGCGACAAGGCTGCGTTCCTCGCCCACCTGCGCCGCGTCGACGACCAGGACTACTTCGAGCGCGGGCTCGAGCTCGCCATCGAGAAGAACGGCCTGCTCATCGAGCCCATGGACATCTCCGACCTCTACGCGGTCGAGATCGACTTCGCCGAAGACCTGGAGCGGGCCAACCACTTCGTGTGATCACGATGGGCGCTGCATCGCAGCACCACAGCAGTGAAGAGCGGATGCCGGGCGGCATCCGCTCTTCGCATGTCAGGGCGCGCTCGCACCGGCCTGCGCGACGCCCGCGCGCGCGAGCCTTGCCGCGATCAGCCGGCCGATCCAGGTGAACAGCACGGGGCTCGCCACCCACAGGGGCAGCGCGATCGCCCACGCCCACACGGCGTAGTGCTCGGCCCCGAGCGCGAAGAACACGCCGACGGCGAGCACGACGCCCGAGAAGACGGCGGCGATGTAGAACATCCACGGCTGCCACCTGCGGTAGGCGGTGATGAGGAACGGGAGTTCGATGAGGGCGCCGACGAGCAGCCCCGTGCCGACGAAGCGGCCGATCCACCAGGGGGCGAAGATCGCGCCGACGAGCCCGGCGATGACGCCGGCGAGGACGGCGGTGCCCGGCCGCTTCAGCAGGGCGAGCGCCACGATGCTCGGCAGGAAGTGGGCGCCCACCGTCACGCCGTAGAAGAGGGGGCCGAAGGCCGCGAAGGCCGCGGCGAGGTAGCCGGATGCCCCGGCGACGAGTCCGCCGCCGACGCCGATGGCCGCACAGCTCAGCAGGACACGGGTGGTTGTACGCCGCACGACGCTCCTCTCAGGTGGCGCCGCGGGCGGCACCCCTACAAATCTACCGTCGCACGGCATCTACGATGAGATCGTGATGAGCACCACCTCGGTCGCGTACGGCGACGCCCACCCGTTGCAGCGCACCCGGTGGTCGCGCTATCGGCACGCGCTCTGGCTCCTCACCACCCGCGACCTGAAGGTGCGCTACTCGACGTCCGCGCTCGGCTACGTGTGGTCGGTCCTCGATCCGCTCGTGATGGCCGGCATCTACTGGTTCGTGTTCACGCAGGTGTTCCAGAAGCCCGTCGGCACCGAGCCCTACATCGTGTTCCTCCTGTCGGCGCTCCTGCCGTGGATGTGGTTCAACGGTGCGGTCTCGGACTCCACTCGCGCATTCCTGAAGGACGCGAAACTCGTGCGGTCCACGATGATCCCGCGCACGATCTGGGTGAACCGCCTCGTGCTCTCGAAGGGCATCGAGTTCGTCCTCGCGATTCCCGTGCTCGCACTGTTCGCGATCCTCGCGCAGGCCCAGGTGTCGTGGCAGCTCGTCTACTTCCCACTCGCGATCGTGATCCAGGCCGTGCTGACCGCCGGCGTGGCGCTCATCGTGGCTCCGCTCGTCGTGTTCTTCCGCGACCTCGAGCGCGCGGTCAAGCTCGTGCTGCGCTTCCTCTTCTACGCCTCGCCGATCATCTACGGCGCGACGGACCTTCCCGAGGGGCTGCAGTTCTGGGCGGCCTTCAATCCGCTCACGGGCATCTTCGGCCTCTACCGCGCCGGGTTCTTCCCCGACCAGCTGATCTGGTTCGAGGTCGCCATGAGCGCGGTCATGTCGGCCGCATTCCTCGTCGTCGGGCTGCTCGTGTTCCGCGGCAGCGTGCGCCAGGTGCTGAAGGAGATCTGATGGCCGAGACCTATGCGATCCGCGCCGAGGGCCTCGGGGTCCGGTTCCGGCGCAACCGGCGCGGACGACGCTCGTTCAAGGACCTCCTCTCCGGCCGGCGCCGGCGCACGCGCCCAGACGAGTTCTGGGCGCTCCGCGACGTGTCGATCACGGTGCGCCCCGGCGAGGCGATCGGCGTCGTCGGGCGCAACGGCCAGGGCAAGTCCACGCTGTTGAAGCTCGTCGCGGGCGTGATGATCGCCGATGAGGGCACGGTCGAGGTGACCGGCGGCGTCGCCCCGCTCATCGAGATCACCGGCGGCTTCGTCGACGACCTGACCGTGCGCGATAACGTCTACCTCACGGCCGGCCTGCACGGCATGACCCGCCCGCAGATCGATGCGAAGTTCGAGGAGATCCTCGAGTTCTCGGGCGTCGGGGCGTTCCTCGACACCCCGTACAAGCACCTCTCCAGCGGCATGAAGGTGCGCATCGCGTTCGCAGTCATCTCGCAGCTCGAGGAGCCCATCCTCCTCGTCGACGAGGTGCTCGCGGTCGGCGACAAGGCGTTCCGCGAGAAGTGCTACGCCCGCATCGAGGAGCTGCTCGCGGGCGGCCGCACCATGTTCTTCGTCTCGCACAACGAGCGCGACCTGCGCCGCTTCTGCACTCGCGGGCTCTACCTGGACAAGGGCGTCGTCCAGTTCGACGGCCCGATCGACGAGGTGCTCGACCGCTACAACTCCGACCACGGCACAGCCTGATCGGCGTCGTTAGCACGTCTCCACGGCCCTGTCCACGGGCCCGTCGCTGGCCGCACCGCTCCAGCACCGTCACGTATCATCGCCGCATGCCCGAGCGCGTGCACAAGATCACCTCCATGGGCGGGTCCGCGCCCTCCGACGCGTCGTCGCCGCCCGACGCGTCGTCGCCGTCCGACGCATCCCAGCCCGATGGCGCTCGCGCCGACGCGCCGCGCGGTTCTGGCCTCGACCGCGGGATCGACACCGTGCTGTCGATCCAGCGCCCGGTCGTCCTCGCCCACATCCGCAGCATCCGTCGGCGGGTTCCGGATGCCTCGCCCGAGCACCTGGTGCGCGTCCTCGAGCGCCGCTACCTCGCCGCCGTGACGACGGGCGGCGCGGCCGTGGGCGCCACGGCCGTGATCCCGGGCATCGGCACGGGAGTGACCCTCGCCCTGTCGGGCGCGGAGACCGCCGGCTTCCTCGAGGCGACGGCGCTGTTCGCCCAATCCGTCGCCGAGGTGCACGGCATCCCGGTCGAGAACCCCGAGCGGGCCAGGGCGCTCGTCATGACGCTCATGCTCGGACGCGAGGGCGTCGACCTCGTGCGCCAGTTCGCCGGGCAGGCGGGCGGGCGCGGCGTCGCGCGCGACGCGTACTGGGGCGAGGTCATCACCAACGGACTCCCCCGCGCGCTCGTCGGGCCCGTCGCCGACCGTCTCCGCACCTCGTTCATCCGGCAGTTCGCCGTCCGCGGCGGTGCGGGCATCATCGGCAAGGCCCTCCCGTTCGGCATCGGCGCCGCGATCGGCGGAACCGGCAACCACCTCCTCGGGCGCAAGGTGCTGCAGCAGTCGCGGCTGGCGTTCGGGCAGGCGCCCGCGGTGCTGCCGCCGGTGCTCGAGCCCGGGGACGCTCCGACGCTCGTCCATGCGGCGACCGCCGGGCTCACCCGCGCCGGTGCCGCCGTGGGTTCGGTCGCCGTCTCGACGAGTCGCGGGCTGCGCGAGGTCACCGCGAGGGCGCTCCGGCGCAAACGCCGCGGGGATGACGACCCCGCGCTCGAGGCGACGGCGGATGCCGCCGACGAGGCGGACGTCGACGGCCCCGGAAGGCCCGGGGCGACGCCCGTCAGCTGAGCGGTTCGACCTCGTCCTCGTCGGCCTCGACGTCGTGCTCGTCGATCTCGCCGTCGTCGGCGTGCAGCGCGGCGAACCGCTCCCATTCCGCCATGAGGTGGTCGACCGCCGCGTGGAACCTGGCGGTCGTCGCCCCGGGGGTCGTGTCCCCGAAGTAGCGCGTGACCCAGTGTCCGAGGCGGGCGAGGGCAGCCTCGTCGTGCGCGACCTCGTCGACACGGGCGACGGCGCCCGCGGGATCGCTCGCCTCGAGCCACTCGCACGCCTGCAGGTATCCGGCCGTGTCGATCTGCGCGGCCGGGTTGACCGGGCGCGTGATGAGCAACGGCTTGCCGGCGGCGAGCCGGTCGTAGACCATGGCGGAGATGTCGACGACGGCGACGTCCGCCGCGGCGAGCTGCCAGCCGAGCAGGGCCCCGTCGTCGTAGACGTGCTGGGCGGACGGGTCCGCCGCGTTGGCCGCCGCGATGGCGGAGATGATGGCACGGTTGGCAGCGGCGTAGTCGGGGTCGACGACCCCCGAGCGCGGATGCGGACGGTAGATGACCCGGTGCCGGCCGGTGGCGAGCAGGCCCTTCACGAGGTCGACGCCGTGCGAGGCGATCGACCCGTAGGCGGCCGCCGCGCGGTCGCCCTCCCAGGTGGGGGCGTAGAGCACGACCTCGCGTTCATCCGGCGTGTAGGGCAGCGTCGTGCCGTCGAGGTAGTGATCGGCCTGCGGGCGGCCGATGGGGATGGCACGCTTGTCGAAGTCGTAGTCCCAGAGCACCTTCTCGAGGCGGGAGCGCGCGGCGTCGCCGGCGATGAGCGCGTAGTCGTAGGCCTTGAACTGGTTGGTCGTCATGTACATCTTGTCGGATTCGCCGTGGTTGATGAACACGTGCCAGCGTCGTCCGTAGCGCATCATCTGGAAGTTCTTCGCGTTCTGGTTCACGTAGAAGATCACGTGCAGGTCCTGCTCGTGGACCACGCGCTCGAGGTCCGCGACGCGGCGCACGTACGCGACCGGCAGGGGCGATTCGTCGAGCAGCTTCAGGGCCGCACCGGAGGCGCGGCTGAGGATGAGCACCGGATGCCGCTCGGCGAGCGTCGCGAGCGGCGCGTACCACTGGCGCAGCTGGTACAGGTTGACCTGCCCGTCGGCGAAGTACACGCCGACCCGGAAGCGATGCGGTTCGAGGACCGCCTGGTCGGCCAGCTTGTCGACGAGCGACCGCTGCGCGCGCCGCGACCACATGATCTCCTTGGCCAGCTTGACGGCCCGGCGTGCGTCTCTTCTCAATCCCACCCACCAAGGGTAGCGAGGGCCGACTGGGCGCGAGCCCGGCACCCGCCGCCCCGCGGCGACCGAGAGGCGATCGTTACCGGCCGCCGCGTCAGACGATCGGGGGGCGCCCGGCGCGGGTCATCCGCCAGACCGTGCGCCAGCTCATCGCCCGACGAGTGCCGGGATCCTCGCGCCATCCGGCACGCCACCCGCCGAACCACGCGCGCAGCGCGGCCGGCTGCCGTGCCCAGCGCAGCACCTGGATGGCGGTCCACGAGCCCACGTAGAACGGCACCAGTGCGTACGGCAGGTTGCGCCGCGCGAGCCAGACGCGGTTGCGGGCGTTGAGCCGGTAGTAGTACGCGTGCCTGGCCGGGTCGATGACCGGATGCGCCGCCTCGAGGTCCCCCGCGTACCAGGCGATGTGGCCCGTGTTCCAGACCCGCCAGGCGAGCTCGATGCCCTCGTGGGCGTAGAAGAACGGGTCGGCCCAGCCGCCCGCGGCGTCGAAGACGCGACGCGGCAGGAGCACGGCACCCTCCCAGCAGGAGAACACCGGGCTCGAGTGCGCGGGATCGCCCTTGCGGATCCGCGGGATCCACCGTCGCGGCGAGACGAGCCCGGTCGGGTCGACCACGCGGGGCTGGATGAGGCCGAGCTCGGGCCGTTCGGCCAGCATGCGGCATCCGTCGCCCAGGAAGCCCGTGCTCGGCAGGAAGGCGTCGTCGTCGAGGAAGAAGAGCACGTCGCCCGCGACCTCGGGCACGCCGCGATTGCGACCCGCCGGGATGCCCAGGTTCTCGGGCAGGTGGAGCGTCTTCACGCCTGCGGGCAACGGCGGCTCGGCGGTCGCCGGATCCCATCCGTTGCCGACGCAGACCACGTCGACCTCGACGCCGCGCTGGTCGAGGACGCTCCGGATGCCGCGAGCGAGGTCGTCGGGACGCGTGCCCATGGTGAGCACCACGACCCCGACCCGGGGCGGGACGCCGCCCCTCGGGCGGGGCTCCTCGGAGTCGGCGGCCGGCGGCCCTGCCTCAGGACCGGACACGGCGGGAGGCCATGATCGCCACGAAGTGCCCGATCACGGCGAGGATCGCGAGCGGCAGCAGCGCCGCGAGCACGACGCGGTCGACGAGCGGTTGCCCGAAGACGAGCCCGACGAGCGCCGCGGCGAACGCGATGAGCGTGAGTTCGACCGAGTGGTAGAGGCGGTGGAACGGCAGGAACCTCGCCGCCCTGCGGAGCTTGGCCACGAGCCCGCCGCGCGGGGCGCTCTCGCCGTGCGTGTCGGCGAGCTTGGTGAGGCCGGCGTTGGCGCGGGCCACGTGCACCATGTCGTTCAGCGCCTTGTTCAGCACGATGACGAGCGCGAGGAGCGCGGCGATGGTGGTCCAGAGGAAGTCCGCCGGGAACTCGAGGGGGTACGCCGCCGCACGGACGCCGAGGGCGAGCGGGATGAGGGCCTCGGTCGTGTAGTGGCCGACCTTGTCGAGGAACACGCCCGCGGGCGAGGACTTGCGGCGCCACCGTGCGACCTCGCCGTCGCAGCAGTCGATGAGCATCTGCAGCTGCCCGAGCACGACCGCGAGCAGCGGACCCCAGATGCCCGGGATGAGCAGTGCCGCCGCCGTCGACCAGCCGGCCAGGATCATGAGGCCGGTGACGCCGTTGGCGGAGATCGGGGTCTTCAGCAGCCACCACGTGAGGTAGGGCGAGAACCGGCGCAGGTACAGCGAGGCGCTCCAGTGCTCGGCGTTGCGCCGACCACGGACCTCGGGCGGCTGCGTGACGGCGCGGAGCTCGGCGATGCTCGCCGGCCTCGCGTGCGGGTCGATGCGCGACATCCGTGTCACCTTCCCGTGTGCTCGGCGATGTTGCTCGTCAGCGAGAGATAGCCGGGCACGAAGCCGGCTCCCCAGAAGACGTGAATGCATGGCAAGACTACGAGAAACCAGAGCGCGGTGCGCACACCGTGTCCGCGGGCGTAGAGCAGGGTCGCGAGAACCACGAAGAGCACGTAGACCGCTGGGATCGCGAAGCCGAGGAGCAACCACGGGGTCTCCCCGAGCGCAGCCTGCACGATGCCGATGACGCCCAGCACGAGCCCGAGGAACACGCCGACGACCATGACGGGCGGTACGAAGTAGCGGATGCCGCTGGCACCCGGGAATCGACGCGCGAGCTCTCCGCGCCAGAGGCCCGTCGAGAACATCTGCCTCGCGAGGCGTTCGAGCGTGGCGCGCGGACGGTAGGTGACCGCGAGCGCCGGCGTGAACCAGACGGTGCCGCCGTCGGCGCGGATGCGGCGGTTCAGCTCCCAGTCCTGCCCACGCTTGATGCGCTCGTCGAAGAGCCCGACCCGGAGCAGCGCCTCGCGGCGGAAGACGCCGAGGTAAACGGTGTCCGCCGGCCCCTCCTCGCCTCCGACGTGGAACGAGCCGCCGCCGAGGCCGACCTTCGTCGTGTACGCCAGCGCGACCGCCTGCTGGAACGGCGTGATGCCCTGCGCGTCCATGATGCCGCCGACGTTGTCGGCACCCGTGCGCTCGAGCACCTCGACGGCGACGCGTGCGTAGTCGGGCGGCAGCATCGAATGCGAGTCCACGCGCACGATCACGGGGTACACCGCGGCCAGGATGCCGATGTTCAGCCCGGCCGGAGTCGAGCCGACGGCGTTCTCGAGCACCCGCACGCGGGCGTCGCGCGTGGCGAGGTCGGCGACGAGTTCGGAGGTGCCGTCGATCGACGGACCGAGGGCGATCAGGACCTCGACGGGCCCCTCGTAGTCCTGCGCGAGGATCGACTCGACCGCCTCGCGCACGTGCGAGGCATCGTTGAGCACGGGCATCACGTACGAAACGCCGACGAGCGGCGACGTGGTCGCCTCGTGGTGCTGGTCGGGCATGTTCCTCACTCGTGATCGGGTCGATCGAGCCTAGCAGCCGGCACCTGCGAACCCGCGGCGGCGCCGGGAGCGGGAACGCCGACGGCGGTGCCCGGCCCAGTGGGCCGGACACCGCCGTCTGGTCGGATCAGCCGGGCTCAGCCCTCGAAGGTGCCGAGCGTGACCTCCGTCGTCTGCGACTCGCCGTCACGCGTGAACGTGAGGGTGGCCTTCGAACCGCCGGGCAGTGCCCGAACCTGTGCGGTGAGGTCGGTCTGGTCGGTGATCGGGACGCCGTTGAACTCGGTGATCACGTCGCCCTGCTGCAGCCCGGCGTTCGCCGCGGCGCCGCCCTCGGCGGGGGCTTCCGCGATGAGGGCGCCGACCATGTCGCTGCCCTGCGCGGCCTCGGCCGACGTCACCGATGCGCCGAGGAGCCCGTGGGTCGCGGCGCCGCTGTCGATGATCTCCTCGGCGATGCGCTTGGCGAGGTTCGAGGGAACCGCGAAGCCGACGCCGATGTTGCCCGACTCCGCCGAGGACCCGGTCGAGAGGATCGCGACGTTGACGCCGATGAGCTTGCCCTCGGAGTCGACGAGCGCGCCGCCGGAGTTGCCCGGGTTGATCGCGGCATCCGTCTGGATGACGGGCAGCGACACCTGGCTCGTGGGAGCCTGCTGCTGCGGCGCCTCGCCGCCCTCACCCTCGGGGAGGTCGAAGAAGAAGTCGAACGGGCTCTCGGAGCCGCCCTCGCCGCCGTCGCCCTGCTCGCCCTCGCCGTCCTGCTCGCCCTCGGTCGAGTCGTCGGGCGTGCTCGGCGCAGCCGAGGATGCGACGTCGATCGACCGGTTGAGGGCGCTCACGATGCCGTTGGTGACCGTGCCGGAGAGCCCGAGCGGCGCGCCGATCGCGATGGCCGTGTCGCCGACGTTGAGCTCGTCGGAGTCCGCGAACTCGAGCGGGGTCAGGCCGGAGGCGTCCTCCAGCTTGATGACCGCGAGGTCGGACAGCGGGTCGGTTCCGACCACGGTCGCCGCGTACAGGTGGCCGTCGGCCGTCTTGACCTGGATGCTCGGCTCGGCGATCTCGCCGTCGAGCGTCACCACGTGCGTGTTCGTGAGCACGTAGCCGTCGTCGGAGAGGATGATGCCGGAGCCGGTGCCGGCGCCGTTGCTGCCCGAGACCGCGATCGTGACCACGCTGGGGCTCGCCTTCGCGGCGACCGCGGTGATCTGGTTCACCGAGTCGGTGTCGTTGACGACGATGTTCTGGGCGTCGGCCGTGTTGCCCGCCGTGGTGCCCTGGTCGTTGCCGTCGACGAGCGCGTAGATGCCGGCGCCGGAGGCCCCGCCGATGAGCGCAGCTGCCACGAGGGCCGCGGCGACGCCGAAGCCGACGCGCCGGCGCGGCTTCTCCTGGCCGGCGACGGCCGGGCCGGTCGCGCCGGGCTGGTACGGGGGAACGCCCGCGACGGGCTGGGTGGGCTGCGCGTCGGGCCGCGGGCCGCCGAAGGCGGGCGGCACCTGGCCGGGCTGCGGCTGGGCC
>NZ_WBIR01000018.1 GCF_009749395.1 Agromyces salentinus | reverse complement strand
CCGCAGCCGTGCGGTGTTGATGGCCAATCATGGGCCGTTCACGATCGGCGCGTCGGCCAAGGACGCGGTCAAGGCTGCGGTGATGGTCGAGGATGTCGCCCGCACGGTGCACCTGGCTCGTGAGGCGGGCCCGTTGGTCCCGATCCCGCAGGACGCGATCGACTGGTTGTACGACCGCTACCAGAACGTCTACGGACAGGCGAACGACACCCGCCGGAAGGAAGCCACCGCATGAGCGAGCCCACCACCCAGCAGACGGACGACGCACAGGCGCATGCGACGACGGATGCCGCGCGCACGGCGATCCTCGAGGGTCGCACGTCGCTCGGCATCGAGCTCGGCTCGACCCGCATCAAGGCCTGCCTCGTCGACTCGGCCGACCCCACGAACGTGCTTGCCGTCGGCAGCCACGAGTGGGAGAACCGGTTCGAGGACCGCGTCTGGACCTACTCCCTCGAGGACGTCTGGTCGGGCCTGCAGGCCGCGTACGCGGACCTCATCGCCGACGTGCGGCGCCGCCACGACGCGACGCCGCAGACCTTCGGCGCGATCGGCGTCTCGGCGATGATGCACGGCTACCTCGCGTTCGACGCGGCCGACGAGCTGCTCGTGCCGTTCCGCACCTGGCGCAACACCTCCACGGGCGCGGCATCCGCAGAGCTCAGCGAGCGCTTCGGCGTCAACATCCCGCTGCGCTGGTCGATCGCGCACCTGCACCAGGCGATCCTCGACGGGGAGGCGCACGTCCCCGACATCCGCTTCGTGACGACCCTCGCCGGGTACGTGCACTGGCGCCTCACCGACCGCAAGGTGCTGGGCGTGGGCGACGCGTCGGGCATGTTCCCGATCAGCACGGACCCGATCGACGCCGCCACCCACGGCTACGACGCGGGCCTGGTCGACTCCTACGACTCGCTCGTCGGCGACCGCGCGCCGCGCCCGCTGCTCGACCTGCTGCCCGAGGTGCTCGACGCGGGCGTGCCCGCCGGCGTCCTCACGGCGGCCGGCGCGGCCCTGCTCGATCCGACCGGCGGCCTGCAGCCCGGCGCCCCGTTCTGCCCGCCCGAGGGCGACGCCGGCACGGGCATGGTCGCGACGAACTCGGTCGCCCCGCGCACCGGCAACGTCAGCGCCGGGACGAGCATCTTCGCGATGGTCGTGCTCGAGCGCCCGCTCGAGCACGCGCATCACGAGCTCGACCTCGTGACGACGCCCGCGGGCGACCCCGTCGCGATGGTGCACTGCAACAACGGTGCGAGCGAACTGGCCGCGTGGGTCGGGCTCTTCGCGCAGTTCGGTGCCGCCTCGGGCAGCCCGGTCGACACCGACACGGCCTTCGACGTGCTGTTCCGTGCCGCGCTCGAGGGTGAGCCCGACGCCGGCGGACTGCTCGCCTACAACCACCTCGCGGGCGAGCCGATCGCGGGCCTCAGTGAAGGTCGCCCGCTCGTCGTCCGCACGCCCGACAGCCGGCTCACGCTGCCGAACTTCATGCGCGCCCAGCTGTACGGCGTGTTCGGCACGCTCGCGCTCGGCATGCGGGTGCTCGCGGGCGAGGGCGTCGAGCTCGACCGCATGTTCGCGCACGGCGGCATGTTCCGCACGGCGGGCGTCGCGCAGCGCTTCCTCGCCGGCTCGCTCGACGCGCCCGTGGCCGTCGGCGAGACCGCGTCCGAGGGTGGAGCCTGGGGCATTGCGGTGCTCGCCTCCTACCTCTCGGCGCCCGCGGGCACCGACCTCGACACCTACCTGCGCGACAGCGTCTTCGCGGACGCCGAGGTCGAGACCGTCACCCCCGACCCCGCGGATGTCGCCGGCTTCGCCGCCTACCTCGAGCGCTACCGGGCCGGCCTCGCCGCCGAGGCCGCGGCCGTCGAGGCGCTCTGACCCGAGGGGAGCGCCGCGCACGCGGCATCCGCTCGCACCGCACCCCTCGCAGCACGACGCCGCACAAGACCACACGAACCCAGCACGACCCGCACCGAAGGAGACCCGCATGACCCCCACGCCGCTCACGACCTCGCTCGACCAGTACGAGGTCTGGTTCCTCACGGGCAGCCAGCACCTCTACGGCCCCGAGACGCTCGCGCAGGTCGCCGAGCAGTCGCAGGCGATCGCCGAGACGCTCGACGCGGCATCCGACGTGCCGGTGAAGGTGGTCTGGCTGCCCGTGCTCACCGACTCGGCCGCGATCAAGAAGGTCATGCTCGAGGCCAACGCCGCCCAGAACGTCATCGGCGTCGTCGCCTGGATGCATACGTTCAGCCCCGCGAAGATGTGGATCGCGGGCCTCGACGCGCTGCAGAAGCCGCTCGCGCACCTGCACACGCAGGCCAACGTCGAGCTGCCCTGGGCGGACATCGACTTCGACTTCATGAACCTGAACCAGGCGGCGCACGGCGACCGCGAGTTCGGGTACATCCAGACCCGCCTCGGCGTGCCCCGCAAGACCATCGTCGGCCACGCGAGCGACCCGGTCGTGCAGCAGCAGCTCGGCACCTGGCAGCGTGCCGCGGCCGGCCTCGCGGCATCCCGCGACCTCAAGCTCGCGCGCTTCGGCGACAACATGCGCTACGTCGCCGTGACCGAGGGCGACAAGACCGAGGCGGAGCTGCGCTTCGGCGTGCAGGTCAACACGTGGGGCGTCAACGAGCTCGCCGAGGCGGTGGCCGCGGCATCCGAGGCCGAGATCGACGAGCTCGTCGCCGTCTACGAGAACGAGTACGACGTCGTGCCCGAACTGCGGCAGGGCGGCGAGCGCCACCAGTCGCTGCGCGACGGCGCCGCGATCGAGCTCGGCCTCCGCTCGTTCCTCGAGGAGGGCGGGTTCGGCGCGTTCACGACGTCCTTCGAGGACCTCGGTGCCCTGAAGCAGCTGCCCGGCCTCGCCGTGCAGCGCCTCATGGCCGAGGGTTACGGCTTCGGCGCCGAGGGTGACTGGAAGACGGCCGTGCTCGTGCGCATCGCGAACGTCATGGGTGCGGGCCTGCCCGGCGGCGCGAGCCTCATGGAGGACTACACCTACGACATGACGCCCGGCGACGAGCTCATCCTCGGCGCGCACATGCTCGAGGTCTCGCCCTCGCTCACGACCGCGAAGCCCACGCTCGAGGTGCACCCGCTCGGCATCGGCGGCAAGGACGACCCCGTGCGCCTGGTCTTCACGGCCGACGCCGGGCCCGCCGTCGTGGTCGCCATGAGCGACATGCGCGACCGCTTCCGCCTCACCGCGAACGTCGTCGAGAACGTCGCGCCGCGCGAGTCGCTGCCGAAGCTGCCCGTGGGCCGGGCCGTCTGGAAGCCGGCCCCCGACTTCCGCACGAGCGCCGCGGCGTGGCTCACGGCCGGTGCCGCCCACCACACCGTCATGTCGACCGCGGTCGGCATCGAGGTGTTCCGCGACTTCGCCGAGATGGCCGGCGTCGAGCTGCTCGTCATCGACGAGTCGACGACGCTGCCCGACTTCCAGCGCGAGGTGCGCTGGAACCAGGCGTACTACCGCCTCGCGCAGGGACTCTAGCCGTGGGCAACGCGCTGTCGGGATACCAGCACGAGATCGCCGCGCACGGGTACGCGGCGACCATCGCGAGCATCGGAGCCTCGCTCCGGTCGCTGACGTACGAGGGCCGCGACCTCGTCGTCCCGTTCGAGGCCGACGAGGTGCGTCCGGCGTACCGCGGGGTCACGCTCGCGCCGTGGCCCAACCGCGTGGTCGACGGCCGGTACCACTTCGGCGGCGTCGAGCAGCAGCTGCCGCTCACCGAGCCCGCGCGAGGCCATGCCCTGCACGGCCTCGCGGCGTGGCTCGACTTCGAGCCGGTGCTCCGCGAGAGCGCACGGGTCGTGCTCGCGGCGACCATCGAGGCGCAGACGGGCTACCCGCACCGCATCCTCGTCGAGGTCGAGTTCCGCCTCGACGAGTCGGGGCTGCACACGAACGTCACGGCCACGAACACCGGCCCGGATGCCGCGCCCTTCGGCACCGGCCCGCACCCGTACCTCGTGGCGGGCGCGGGCTCGGTCGACGACTGGGCCCTCGAGCTGCCCGCCGAGGTCGTGCTCGAGGTGACGCCCGACCGGCTCGTCCCGACCGGCGCGACGCCGGTCGCCGAGGCACGGGACGGCGACTCGTTCGACTACCGGATGCCGCGACGCATCGGATCCACCGAGATCGACCACGCCTTCACGGGGCTCGCCTTCGGTGAGGACGGCCTCGTGCGGGCCCGGCTCACGGATACGGACGGACGCGGCGTCGGCATGTCGTGGGCGGCCGACTGCCCGTGGGTGCAGATCCACACGGCTGACGGCAGCGGTCGTTCGGGCCTCGCGGTCGAACCGATGACCTGCCCGCCGGATGCGTTCAACTCGGGCACCGACCTCATCGTGCTGGAGCCCGGCGCCGCGGCATCCGCGGGGTGGACGATCTTCGCGATCTGACGCCCTCGCCCGTCTGCCGGATTCGGAGTTCCTGCCGACACGCCGTCGCCAGCACCTCGTGGTGCGGCGTGTCGCCGAGATCTCCGAATCCGGCAGACACGAGGCCCGGCTGGGCCCGGCCGGCCTCCGCCCTTCGACGAGGGCGGCGGTCGACCCGGCCTCAGCCGGGCAGCACCTCCGCGAGTCGCTCGAGCTCGCCGAGCCGGTCGTCGCCGACGGGCGTGAGCACCACGGTCGTCGCACCCGCCTCGTGCCGGTCGGCGATGCGCTCGCGCACCTGGGCGGATGTCCCGGCCAGGGCGAGCTCGGCGACCCACTCGTCGGGCAGCCGGGTGGCGAACTCGTCGGGTCCGCTGCACTGCTGGCGGAGGCGCGCGAGCTCTTCCGCGAAGGGCAGGCCGACCAGGTGCGGCGCCCAGTCGGGCTCGCCGATCCAAGCGAGCCCGGGGCGCACGCGGGCGATGGCGGTGGCGGCATCCTCGCGCACGGCCGCGACGTCGTAGGTCGTGACGTTGGGCCCGGTCGTCCCGGCCGCGACGGCCGCCGCCGTGCCGGCGTGGCCCGCTGCCCCCGCGCGGACGTGCCCGCGCGCGGCGGCGATGTACGGAGGCGCCGCGGGCTCGGCGAGCACGACGCCGTCGGCGACCGCCCCGGCGACCGCGAGCGACTTCGGTCCGCGCACGCCGAGCAGCACCGGCGGGACGCTCGCCGGGAGCTCGTCGAGCACGACGCCCTCCACGTTCACGTACCGCCCGGCAGCCGGACCCGCCTCCCCGCGCAGCAGTGCGCGCACGGCTGTCGTGTACTCGGCGAGGAGGGTCAGGGGGCTCGCGGGCCACGCGCCGATCTGTCGCATCCAGACGGGCATGCCGTGGCCGATGCCGGCGATGAAGCGGTTCGGGAAGAGCTGGCCGAGGGTGCCGATCTCCATCGCCGAGAAGGCCGCGTTACGGGCGCCCGCGGGCAGGATGCCCACGCCGACCGTGATGCGCTCGGTCGCCGCGAGCACCGCGCCGGCCTGGGCGATGCCGCTGCGGAACCCGAGGTCCTCGACGAGCCAGAGCTCGTCGAAGCCGAGCTCGTCGGCCCGGCGCGCGTACGGCAGCAGTTGGTCGATGGGCAGATCGCGGGGGAGGAGCACGCCGATACGCGCGGAGGAGGTTTCAGGCACGGGAGCATCCTCCCAGACCCCTTCCGGGGGCGGGTAGCCTGAGAAGCGGACCCGCCGGCTCGACGAACCACGCCCGGTGCGGCCACGAGAGGACACCCGATGCTGTATTCACAGACTCCCGCCGCCGAGAAGCGCCGACTGTTCCGCGAGCGGCTGGCGTCGGGCGAGCTGCTCCGCTTCCCGGGAGCGTTCAACCCGCTCTCGGCGCGGCTCATCGAGCGCAAGGGCTTCGAGGGCGTCTACATCTCGGGCGCCGTGCTCGCAGCCGACCTCGGGCTGCCCGACATCGGCCTCACGACGCTGACCGAGGTCGCAGGGCGCGGGCAGCAGATCGCCCGCATGACCGAACTTCCGGCCATCATCGACGCCGACACCGGGTTCGGCGAGCCGATGAACGTCGCGCGCACCATCCAGACCCTCGAGGACGCCGGCATCGCCGGCGCGCACATCGAGGACCAGGTCAACCCGAAGCGGTGCGGGCACCTCGACGGCAAGCAGGTCGTCGACGAGGGCACCGCGCTCAAGCGCATCCGCGCGGCCGCAGACGCCCGGCGCGACCCGAACTTCCTCATCATGGCCCGGACCGACATCCGTGCCGTGGAGGGTCTCGATGCCGCGATCGACCGCGCCAAGGCGCTCGTCGATGCCGGCGCCGATGCGATCTTCCCCGAAGCGATGCGCGACCTCGCCGAGTTCGAGGCGATGCGCACCGCGCTCGACGTGCCGATCCTCGCCAACATGACCGAGTTCGGCAAGAGCGACCTCTTCTCGGTGGACCAGCTGCGCGACGCCGGCGTGAACATCGTCATCTGGCCGGTGTCGCTGCTCCGCATCGCGATGGGAGCCGCCGACCGGGCGCTCGACACCATCATCGACGAGGGCCACCTCACGTCGAAGCTCGGCGAGATGCAGCACCGCGCCGACCTCTACGACCTCGTCGACTACGAGGGGTACAACCACTTCGACCAGGACGTCTTCAACTTCGAGATCACCCGCTGACCTCGACGGCCGCGCCGCGCGGCTGGGCGCACGCTGGGACTGCACGGCGCGTCGTTGACGCACCGTGCCGGGTGGGCTCAGACTCGCACTATGGAAGAACGCGAAGCCGCCGAACTGCGCAGCGTCGGAGAAGTCGTCGATCGTCTCGCCGTGAAGTACCCGAGTGTCGATCGGGCCGAGATCGCGAGGATCGTCGACGAGGAGCACCACGAGTTCGATGGGCGCAACGTGCGCGACTTCGTGCCCGTCCTCGTCGAGAAGAGTGCGAAGAAGCGGGTCAAGGCCCTGCAGTCGGCCTGACGTCGCGGACGTCCGCTCGGGTCTCCTGACCCGCGGATGCCGCGAGCCGGCGCCTCGGACCCGGTCGGCCAGGACCGGCGGATGCCGCGCCCCGGGCTCTCGGACCCGGCTGGTCAGAACCGGCTGATGCCGCTGCCGAGCACGACGACGCCGACCATCAGCACGATGAGCGAGGTGACGACGTCGCTGTTGCGGATGAGCCAGTCCTGCCAGATGACGAGCCGCGGTTCCATGCGCTTCGGCGCGGCGAGCGTGACGATGATCGGCACGGCGACCGTCGAGGCCGCGATCACCACGTAGAACCCGATGGAGACGGCCGATTCCCCGAGGTCGAGGTTCTCTCCGCGGATGGCCAGGCCGGCGGCGATCGCGAGCAGGATCGCCTTGGGTCGTACGTTCAGCACGAGGGCGAGTCCGACCGCCGACCATGCTCCGATCTTGTCGATCGAGCGGAGCCACTTCGGCAGCTCTGTGCGGGTCTCGTGACGGCTGCGCCGCCACGAGACCACGGCGAGCACGATCAGGGCCACGCCGATGATCGACTCCCAGATGCCGATCGCCGTGTTCGGGCGCAGGCCCAGCTTCGGCGTGGGGATGAGTTGCGCGCCGAGGGTGCAGATGGAGACCACGAGCAGGAGACCGGTGACCCAGCCGATGAGGAACGGCAGTGCCGTGCGGGTGCGATTCGGCGAGAGCAGCAGCACGATGGTCGCCATGATCGGCACGGAGCTGACGGCGGCCGCGATCGCGATCGGGAGCAGGTGGCCGATGGCGGCGATCATCGTCGTCGTCCTTCCTGCTCAGGGCCCGCTCGCGGGTGGTGTCGCGAGCGGCCGACGGCGGTGCCGCGACCGGGAGCGCAGCGCGTCTAGGTCAGGCTAGTGCTTCGGCCGCGAGATACCGGCGATGGCGCGGAGGGATTGCGCGGGGATTGCGCGGGGGGAAGGCGAACGGGCGGCAGCCCCGCGAGGGGCGCCGCCCGTTCGAACCGGCTCGACCGAGGTTAAGCGCTGAGCGAGAATCCGCCCGTCCAGGAGGTCTTCTCCTGGACGGCGAGCGTGAGCTGGAGGAAGCCGATCGCCTCGAGTTCACGGGCCCGCTTGAGCGCGCCCGCATCGATGACCTTGACGCCGCCCGCGGTGAAGACGTCGGCGACGAGCTGCTTGGCCTCGTCGTCATCGCCGGAGACGAGCACGGTCGTCTGCGCCTCGCCGACCCGCTTCGCGGCGAGCGTCGCGGCGAAGTTGGTGTTGAACGCCTTGAGGACGCGCGACTCGGGGAGCGCGGCGGCCAGGTCGGCGGCGGCGGAGCCGTCGGCGTCGACCACGAGTCCGTCGAAGGTGGCGAAGTCGAGCGGGTTGGTGATGTCGATGACGACCTTGCCCGCGAGCTGCGGGCCGTGCACGGCGACGACCTCGGCGAGGGCGGGATGCGGCACCGCGAGCACGACGATCTCGCCGGAGATGGGCGCGGCCCCGCGGCCGAGGTGCTCGACGGCGTTGCCGCCCTCGGTGACGAGGGCGCCGATGGCGGTGCCCATGTTGCCGTTGCCGATGATGCTGACCGTGGTCATTGTGCGACTCCTTCTGACGCGACGGCTCGAGTCGTCGCAATTACTTGTTGATACAATCAAACGTAGCACGACTTAGTTGTCATGACAACTAATGCGGTAGACTGGGCGCATGACCGCGACCCAGCCCTTCTCCTCGGCCGAGGCGACCGCCTGGGCCAGGCTCGTCGCCGTGAGCGAACTGCTGCCCACGATGCTCGACGCGCAGCTCCAGCGAGACGTCGAGCTGACCCACTTCGAATACCTCGTGCTCAGCGTGCTCGCGTCCTCGCCCGATCGCACGAGCCGCATGACCCGGCTCGCATCGCAGACCAACGCCACGCTCCCGCGCCTCTCGCACGTCGCCCGCCGCCTCGAGGAGAAGGGCCTCCTGGCCAGGTTCCCCTGCCCCCAGGACAAGCGCGCGACGAACGCCCGCATCACGGACGAGGGGCTCGCCGTCCTCGACCGCGCCGCGCCGGGCCACGTCGCGACCGTGCGGTCGAACGTGCTCGACGCGCTCGCCCCCGGAGAGCTCGACCAGCTCGCCGCCATCACCGCGAGCATCCTCTCGAAGCTCGACCCCGAGGGCCGGCTGTCGGCGACGCAGTGCGATGCGGCGAAGGACCGGCCCGAGGCATCCGCTCGCCCCTAGGCTTCAGGTCCGCGCCGTGAGGGCCGGCTTCCGGCTCCGCGGTCCGCCCCGGTGGCGCCCGTCGGGATGCCGGCGCATCGGACCGACCGGGCCCGGCGGTGCGATGATCGACCCATGGCGACCGTCGTCTTCTGCCCGGTGACCTTCAACCTCGCCGAGACCACCCGCATGATCGAGGTCGCCCGCGCCCTCGACGACTCGCACCGGGCGGTGTTCATGGGCTACGAGCACGACTTCGTGCAGCTCATCGCGGACGCCGGCTTCGAGTACCGCGCCTGCGAACCGGCCTGGTCCGCGGCGGAGCGGAAGCAGGCCCTCGACTTCGACCAGGGGCGGGCGCTGCGGAGTCCGTTCACCCGCGACCTCGTGTCGGCGCGCGTCGACGTGGAACGTCGCATCATCCGCGAGACGGATGCCGCGGCGGTCGTGATCGGCTCGAACATCACGTCGCTCATCTCCGCACGCGCCGAGGGCGTGCCGCTCTTCTATCCGGTGCCCTTCGCGCTCACCGGGCCGCAGGTCGCGCAGACCCGTCGCATGCACTTCGTGCAGGGTCGCGGGTGGCTCGCACGAACCGCCGATCGGGTCGCGACGACGGCGTTCCGCTGGGTGTACACCCGTGCCCCCGTCGCGCCGCGCGCCTTCGCCTCCGTCGCCGAGGCGAACGGGGTGCCGCCGCTCCGGACCGTCGCGTCGATGCTCGAGGCCGACGAGAACCTGCTGACGGTCATGCCGTGGGAACTGGACGGGTACGACCTGCCCGACGGCTACCGCCGCGTCGGGCCGATCTTCGCGCGGTTGGACGCGCCGATGCCTCCGATCGTGGATGACCTGGCCGCGGCATCCGAACCGCTCGTCTACCTCGGGCTCGGATCCTCGGCCGACCGGCGGCTCGCGCTCGCCGCGGCCGCCCAGCTGGGCACGCTGCCCGTCAACGTGGTCGCGCCGATCGGGCACTATCTGGAGCCCGGCGACGAGGTGCCCCCGAACGTGCACGTCACCGGACTGCTGCCCGCCCACCTGTTGGGCGGACTCGTCGACGCGGCCGTGCTGCACGGCGGCCAGGGCACCGTGCAGACGGCATGCGCCACCGGAATCCCCTTCGTCGGCCTCGGCCTGCAACCCGAGCAGGTGTGGAACGTGGAGGTGTGCGTCGGCCGCGGCAACGCCCTTCGCGTGCCGCCGAAGCACGTCGGGCGACCGGAGTTCATCGACGCAGTGCGCCGCGTGCTCACCGATCCGGGGATCCGCGAGGCCGCAACCGGGGTGCAGGAGGTCTTCGCAGGGCAGGACGGGCCTTCGGCCGCGGCGCGGCTCATCGAGGCCCGCATCAGCTCGTGAGGCGCGTCTGACGCGGAGTCCAGCGCGAGGCGCGTCTGGCGCGGAGTCCGCCGGCGGACCCTTGACAGGGAATTGCGTTTGTTCCAAACTCAATTCACGACCTGCAAGGAGGCAGCGTGAAGATCGTCATCGTCGGAGCCGGCATCGGCGGGCTCGCAACGGCACTGAGCCTGGAAGCGGCGGGGTTCCGCGACGTGACCGTCGTCGAGCGGGCCCGGGAGCTCCGGCCGCTCGGGGTCGGCATGAACCTGCTGCCGCACGCCGTGCGCGAGCTCACCGAACTCGGGCTCGTCGACGAGGTGGCCGCGATCGGCACCGCCCCCGCGCGGCTCTCGTACTTCACCCGCTTCGGGCAGCCCGTCTGGAGCGAACCCCGGGGCCTCGAAGCGGGATACCACTGGCCGCAGCTCTCGGTGCACCGGGGTGAGTTCCAACTGCTGCTCGCCGACGAGGTCCGGCGTCGCCTCGGCGCCGACGCGATCCGGCTCGGGTGGCGCGCGACCGGCGTCGAGCACGGCGTCGCGGGCTCCGACGGCGGCGGCGTCGTCGAGCGTGCGCGGTTCACGGATGCCGCGGGCGACGAGCTCGTCGTCGACGCCGACGTCGTGGTCGGGGCCGACGGCATCCACTCCGCCCTCCGGGCGCAGGCCCACCCGGCCGAGGGGGCGCCCCTGTGGAACCGGCTCCTGCTCTGGCGCGGCACGGCCCTCGCACCGACCTTCCTCGACGGTCGCACGATGATCATGGCCGGCGACGCCGAGCAGAAGTTCGTGGCGTACCCGCTCGTCGCATCGGGCTCCGACGACGGCATGACCCGCCTCAACTTCATCGCCGAGCGGCGTGCCCCCGCGGGCGTCAAGGAGTCCGCCGACTGGAACCGTGCCGTCGACCCGGCGCCGATCGCCGAGCTCTTCGCCGACTGGCGCTTCGACTGGCTCGACGTACCCGGCGTGATCGTCGCCGCCGACGAGATCCTCGAGTACCCGATGGTCGACCGCGACCCGCTCGAGCGCTGGACCGTCGGGCGGACGACGTTGCTCGGGGACGCCGCCCACGCGCTGTACCCCAACGGCTCGAACGGGGCCTCGCAGGCGATCCTCGACGCTCGCGCGCTCGCCTTCCACCTGGCTGCCGCCGAAGCGGCTGCTGCCGGCACGGCTGCCGCCGATACAGTCGCCTCCGGCACAGCCACGGCCGGCACGGCCACCACCGGCACGGCCGCCTCCGGCATCGACGCCGCGCTCGCCGCCTACGAGGCCGATCGCCGTCCCGTGACGACGCGCCTGAACGCGATGACCCGGCAGCTCGGCCCCGAGCGGGTCATGCAGCTCGCATACGAGCGCGCGCCGCAGGGCTTCGCCGACGTCCACGACGTGATCCCCGAGGCCGAGCTCCGGGAGATCGCCGAGGCGTACAAGGTCGCGGCCGGGTTCCACGCCGACCTGCTCAACGAGCGGTCGTCGCTGACGCCGCCGGCGGTCCGGGCATGAGCGGCGCCGAGCGCGCGGCCGACCGCGTCGACGTGGCCCGGCTCAGCGGGGTCATCTCGCCGCTGCGCCGCAGCCTGCTGCGCGCCGCCCGCGAGGCCGAAGACCTGCCCGACATCCCCGACACGCAGATCGAGGTGCTTCGAGCGCTTCCGGCGGGCACGACGCGGAGTCCGGTCGAGCTCGCCGACGACCTCAGCCTCAACCGCACGACGGTGAGCAACTTGCTGAAGTCCATGGCGGCCGCGGGGCTCGTCACGCGGGAGCCCGACCCGGCCGACCGCCGGCGTCTCGGCGTTCGCGCCTCCGAACGATCCGAGCGCCTGCTCGGCCGATTCGACGAGGCCAGCGCCTCCCTGCTCGGCGAGGCGGTCGACGCCCTCGATGCCGGCGACGCCCGCGCGCTCGCCGCCGCCGTGCCCGCACTCGAGCGGTTGCGCGACGCCCTGCAGGACGTATCCCGGACGCGGCGCGACCTCCGCTCGACGCCCGCCGTCGCACCCGGGGAGCCGGACGCATGAGCCCCGCGGATGCCGCAGCTCCGGCCGGTTCCGCAGGCGCGGCGGCCGTCGAGCCGCCGCCCGCCCGGCTCGTGAAGGTGTTCCGGGCCGACGTGCTCGTGGGCGACGTGGAGGACCACGGCGTGACGAGTCGGGGCCATCGCCGGGTCGTGCCGATCCTCGGGGGACGACTGGGTGACGGCGTCGACGCCGAGGTGCTGCCGGGCGGGGCCGACTGGCAGGTCGTGCGCTCCGACGGCACGATCGAGATCGACACGCGCTACACCGCCCGCACCGCGGGGGGCGAATTGCTCCACGTGCGCACGCACGGCCTTCGCTCCGGAGAGCCCGACGTGCTGGCGGCGCTCGGGCGCGGAGAGGCCGTGCCGTCCGACCGGTATGCGTTCCGGCTGCACGTGGAGGTCGAGACATCCGCCCCCGCATTCGCGGCCCTCCAGCGCCGCTTCATCATCGGGGTCGCCGCGCGCGGGCCCGACCGGGTCGTCTACGACGCCTACGCCGTCGACTGAGGCCGATCGCGCATGGGCGAGGCGATCGGCACGCCCGGGCCGACGAGCACGCGCCAGACCCACTCGGCGGCGGTCTCGATGTCGGGCCGAGGGTCGAGTTCGAGCCATGCCTGGATCACGGCCAGGCACGAACCCGCGATGCCGGCGGCCACGACGTCGATCGGCAGGCCCTCGAACGCCGTCGTGCCCGAGGAGATGACGCCCGCGCGGGCCTGAGCCTCGAAGCGGGCGCGGATGCGGGCGGCGACGATGGGGGAGCCGCGCTCGCCGAGGAGGCGCCGGTAGAGGTCGGCGTCAGCCTCGAAGTGGGCGATGAAGGCGACCATCGACTCGGGGAGCCGGTCGGGGATGTCGGTCGGGGTGCCGAGCTCGGAGACCGCCTCGATCTCGGCGGCCTCGATCGCGTCGGCGAGCAGCACCTGGCGGTCGTCGTAGTGCTGGTAGAAGCTCGAGCGGTTCACGCCCGCCGCCTCGGTCAGTTCCGCGACGGTCGCGTCGTCGAACCGGCCCTCGCGGGCGAGGACGAGGGCGGCGCGCTGAAGGGCACGCCGCGTGCGCTCGACGCGCGCGTCGACGCGCTCCTCGCGGTCGTCGTCGCGCTCATTGCGGCCGCCGTGCTCGTCGCGCTCACCACCGGGTTCGCCCATGCCCGCATTCTCGCAGTCCTCGAGGCGAGCTGGCCGTGAGTTCGCCGACAATTGTCGGATATCCGACAGATGTTGTTTAGGCTGGAGGTGTCCCGTCCGGAGTCGCACGGTGTGGTGCAGCATCCCGACGGACCGACGGACCGACGGATGCCGCAGCCCCGAGACATCCGGCGCACCCCGCTTCGACCGATCCGGCCGGACAGAAAGAAGGAAGCATCATGGCGCTCACCGCCAACTCCACCATCGCCGAATGGCTCGCCGACCCCGCCGGCAAGGCCGCGCTCCAGGGCCTCGTGGGCCAGGGCGGCGGCTCGACCGACCAGCTCGCCCCGATCGCGAGCCTTCCCCTGCAGCAGCTCGTCGTCATGAGCCAGGGCCAGATGCCGCAGTCGGCCGTGGACGAGCTCGTCAAGGCGGTCAACGGCGGCGTCATCCCCGAGGACGAGGGCGACTCCAAGGTCTGGGCCGAGAAGATCACCTCGGGCCGCTTCGCCGGCAAGACCGTCATCGTCACCGGCGCCGCGTCCGGCATCGGTCGCGCGACGGCGAGCCGCATCGCACGCGAGGGCGGCCGCGTCGTCGCCGTCGACATCTCCGCCGACAAGCTCGACGAGTTCGCCGCCTCGATCCCCGGCGCCGAGATCGTGCCCGTCGCGGGCGACATCACGAAGCAGGAGTCGATCGACGCGATCGTCGCCGCCGCCGGTGACTCGATCTACGGACTCGCCAATGTCGCGGGCATCAACGACGACTTCTCGCCGATCCACGAGACGCCCGACGCCATCTGGGACAAGGTCATGGCCGTCAACGTGACGGGCACCTTCAAGCTCACGCGCGCCGTCGTGCCGTTCATGCTCGAGGCCGGCAAGGGCTCGATCGTGAACGTCGCGAGCGAGGCCGGCCTTCGCGGCAACGCGTCGGGCAACGCCTACACGGCGTCCAAGCACGCCGTCGTCGGCATGACGAAGTCGGCCGCCTTCATGTACGCGCTGCAGGGCGTGCGCGTGAACGCCGTCGCCCCTGGCGGCGTCGCGACCGGCATCCCGTTCCCCCCGCACGTGTCCGAGGTCGGCTCCGCCCGCCTCGCGCCGTTCCAGGGGGCCATCCCGACCGTCGCGACGGCCGAGGCGCTCGCCGCCTCGATCACGTTCCTCCTGAGCGAGGACGGCGTCAACATCAACGGCGCGATCCTCGCCTCCGACGGCGGCTGGTCGGTGCAGTAGTCGCCGCTTGCACGATCGACGAGCGGGTCCGATGCCTCGGCATCCGGTCCGCTCGTTTCGTATCCGGGCCGCGGGTGCGGCGTTCTGTCCGCTCGCGGAGCCGGCATCGAGTGCTCCGGATGCCGCGTGATCGCGCTACCGTCGAGAGCGTGAACCCCAGGCCGAGCGAACGCGACGACGAGGTCGACCTGCTGATCGACGCGTGGTCCCGGCGGTTGCCCGAGACCGACCTCTCACCGCTCGACGTGATGTCGCGACTGCGCCGGGCAGCGAACCGGCTCGCGAAGCTGCGGGCCGCCGCGTTCAAGGACGCCGGTCTCGCGTCGTGGGAGTTCGACGTCCTCGCGGCGCTGCGCCGCCAGGAGGAGCCGCATGAGCTCAGCCCCGCGCAGCTCATCGCCGCGACGATGATCGGCAGTGCGGCGATGACGAACCGGCTCGAGAACCTCGTCGTCCGGGGGCTGGTCGAGCGACGGCCCAACCCTCGCGACGGGCGCAGCATCCTGGTGCGCCTCAGGCCCGAGGGCGTCGAGCGCGTCGACGAGGCCATGCGCGGACTCGTCGCTCGCGAGGGCGTCGAACTGGCGGCGCTCAGCCGCGACGATCAGGCCGCACTCGCGCGCCTGCTCCGGCTGCTCTCGCAGGAGCAGCCGCCTGCCTGAGCTTCCGAGTGAGGCCGTCTCCCGGATGTCGGCCGGAACTGGGACAATGGACCCAAACCAGAAAGGCTGATCATGGGCGATGTGACGAGCGCGGCACCGAGCGGGCACGCGGATTCCGCGAAGCGCGCGGCGACGGCGACGCACGTGCACGTCGCGAACGACTGCCCCGAGTGCTTCGTCGAGCTGCAGCGCGACTCCGACTGGTGGAAGGCCAAGCCCGAGGGCTCACGCCTCGTCGGGTTGGTCGTGGCCCGCGACGACATGCCGCCGATCGTCGAGCAGCGTCGCGACCTCACCGCGTTCGGCGTCGCGATCCCCGACTTCAGGTTCCCGGCGCCCGAGAACGACGACACCTGGGAGGAGCGGCTCGAGCGCTTCTTCGGAACCCTTCGCGCGGGTGACGTGCTCGTCGTGGCGAACCGCCATGCCATGGGCCGCAGCGTCGACGAGGAGACCCGAACCATCGCGGCGCTTCGCCGACGCGGCATCGTCGTCAAGGTGCTGAGCCACGGCGCACGCCACCTCGCCGACGCCGAGCCGGTCGCGTAGTTCGCTCGCCGCGCGCGCCGGGCGCCGGGCGCGGGCGCCTTCGGCCGCTCGCCGCCGTGATCCGAAACAGGCAACGGCGGACGACACGCCGCGGTCGTGCCTGTTCCCGGCTCGGCTGGGCCGGATCCGCCTGTTCTCGGAACGCGGCAAAGGACGGCGCCGGCCGGAGCCGGGCCCGTTGAGCCGCTCGCCGTCGTGATCGGAAACAGGCAACGGCGGACGACACGCCGCGGTCGTGCCTGTTTCCGGCTCGACTGGGCCGGATCCGCCTGTTCTCGGAACGCGGGAAAGGACGGCGCGGGCCGGAGCCGGGCTCGGCGCTCCCCGACGCCGCTACTCGGCCAGGGCGGCGGCGAGGCTCTCGCGCACGATCGAGAGGCCGCGCAGCAATTCGTCTTCGCTGATCGTCAGCGCCGGCAGGAACTTCAGCACCTCGTCGTGAGCGCCGGAGGTCTCGATGACGAGCCCGCGCGAGAACGCCTCCTTCGAGATGCGGCCGGCGAGGCCGCGGTCGGCGTCGCACGCGAGGCCGTACATGAGGCCGCGACCGCGCACGACGAACCCGAGGTCGGTGTACTCGGCGGCGATCTTCTCGAGCTCCGACGCGAGCAGCGCCGACTTCGAGGCGACGCCGTCGACGAACGCGGTGTCGGCCCAGTAGTTCTCGAGGGCCGCGCGGGCGGAGACGAAGGCGAGGTTGTTGCCGCGGAAGGTGCCGGTGTGGGCGCCGGGCTTCCACACGTCGACCTCGGGGCGCAGCAGCACGAGCGACATCGGCAGGCCGGAGCCCGAGATCGACTTCGAGACGGTCACGATGTCGGGCACGATGCCCGACTGCTCGAACGCGAAGAACGCACCCGTGCGACCGACCCCGGCCTGGATCTCGTCGAGGATGAGCAGGATGCCGCGCTCGGCGGTGATCGTCCGCAGGCGCTGCAGCCACGGGACGCTCGCGACGTTGATGCCGCCCTCGCCCTGCACGGCCTCCACGATGACCGCCGCGGGCAGGTCGACGCCCGAGCCCGGGTCGTCGAGCATCTTCTCGAGGAGGTCGAGCGTGTCGACCTCGGTGCCGAGGTAGCCGTCGTAGGGCAGGCGAGTGATGTTGTCGAGCGTGATGCCTGCGGCGCCGCGGTAGTGGCTGTTGCCGGTCGCGGCGAGCGCGCCGATGCTCAGGCCGTGGAAGGCGTTCGTGAACGCGATGACGTTGGTGCGGCCGGTCGCCTGGCGGGCGACCTTGAGGGCTGCCTCGACGGCGTTGGCGCCGGTGGGCCCGGTGAACTGCAGCTTGTGGTCGAGCCCGCGTGGCTCGAGCACGAGACGCTCGAACGCCTCGATGAAGGCCTTCTTGGCCGAGGTCGCCATGTCGAGGCCGTGGATGATGCCGTCGTGCTCGAGGTACTCGATGAGTGCGCGGGTGAAGAGCGGGTTGTTGTGCCCGTAGTTCAGCACGCCGGCACCGGCGAAGAAGTCGAGGTACTCGCGGCCGTCTTCGCCGATCAGCGTCGAGCCGACCGCCCGATCGAACACGGTCGGGAAGGCGCGCACGTAGCCGCGCACCTCCGACTCACGGCGGTCGAAGACGTCAAGGGCGTCGCTCATGGCAGGCGTTTCCTCTTTCTGTACGGCGGCGGTGGTACGAGCCTAAGCCTGTTCGCTGGGCGTCGGCGCCGAGGCATCCGTCACCCCGGCCGGCACGGCGTGTGCGGCGCCGGCAGCAGCGACGGCCGCGTTCAGGCAGGCTTCGAGGGCGACCCAGGAGAGCATGGCGCACTTGACGCGCATCACGTACTTGGAGACGCCGTGGAACGCGATCGCGTCGCCGAGCAGGTCTTCATCGGGCTCGCCGGCGCCCTGCGAGCGCAGCATCGACCGGAACCCGTCGATGAGCTCTCGCACGTGCGCCACGTCGGAACCGACGACGAGCTCCGTCAGGGCCGATGCGGAGGCCATCGAGATGCTGCATCCATCGCCCTGCCAGCCGACGGCCTCGACCTTCGTGCCGGATGCGTCGAGCCGGAGGCCGAGGGTGATCTCGTCGCCGCACGTGGGGTTCAGCTCGTGGTGCGAGGCGTGCGGATCGGCGAGCGCGCCGTCGCCGACGCGGCGCTTCGAGTGGTCGAGGATGAGCTCCTGGTAGAGCCCCGACAGGTCGCTCATGCGCTCGCCCCCGTCACGCCGAAGAACGCGCGGACCTCGCCGAGGGCGGCCGTGAAGCGGCGCACCTCGTCGGCCGTCGTGTAGACGTAGGCGCTGGCGCGCGTCGTGGCGCGCAGGCCCAGGCGGCGGTGCAGCGGCTGCGCGCAGTGGTGCCCGACTCGCACGGCGATGCCCCGCGAGTCGAGGAACTGCCCGACGTCGTGCGCATGCACGCCGGGGACGTCGACGCTCGCGAGGGCGCCGCGCTCGACGCCGGCCCCGCTGCCCACCAGTCGGACGCCGGGGATGCGCGAGACCTCGTCGACCATCAGCGCGGCGAGTTCGACCTCGTGCTCGTGCACCCGGTGCATGTCGAGGCGCTCGAGGTACCGCACGGCCTCGGCGAGGCCGACAGCCTGCGAGACGGGCTGGGTGCCGGCCTCGAATCGCTGCGGTGACGGCAGGAACTCGGCCGCCTCCATGGTCACGGTCGTGATGGTCGAGCCGCCCGTGCGGGCCGGGGGCAGCGCGTCGAGCAGGTGCGCGCGGCCGTAGAGCACGCCGATGCCGTTCGGACCGAGCATCTTGTGCGCCGAGAAGGCGGCGAAGTCGACGCCGAGCGCCGCGAAGTCGGTGGGGCGGTGCGGCACCGACTGGCAGGCGTCGAGCACCACGAGCGCCGCGTGGCGGTGTGCGAGCTCGACCACGTCGGTCACCGGGGCGACGTGGCCGGTCACGTTCGAGACGTGCGCGAACGCGACGAGCCTGGTCTTCTCGCCGATGACGGATGCCGCGTGGTCGATGTTCCACGTGCCGTCGTCGTCGACGGGGATCCAGCGCAGGGTCGCGCCGGTCTTCGCCGCGAGGCGCTGCCACGGGATGAGGTTCGCGTGGTGCTCGGCCTCGGTCACGACGATCTCGTCGCCGGGGCCGAGCCGGAACACGTCGGCCTCGGCGCCGCCCAGGCCCGCTGCGGCATCCGCCATGCCCAGGGCGACGATGTTGATCGCGTCGGTCGCGTTCTCGGCCCAGACGATCTCGCGCTCGCCGGCGCCGACGAAGCGGGCCACGGTCGCGCGCGCATCCTCGAAGGCGGTCGTGGACGTGCCGACGAGCGTCGAGGCGCCGCGGTGCACGGCCGCGTTCGCGTGCTCGAGGAACGCGCGTTCGGCGTCGAGCACCTGCACCGGGCGCTGCGCGGTGGCACCCGAGTCGAGGTAGGCGAGCGGGAAGCCGTTCAGCTCCTGCGCGAGGTACGGGAAGTCCCGTCGGATGCTCGCGAGATCGAGGGGCTGGGACGTCGTCATGGATTCGAAGGTCACGTGGGTCTCCTGCACCCGATCGGTCGCGACGGTTCGCGCGCGCGGTGCTCCTCAATTGTCTCGCACTTCGGCTGGGTGGCGGCCGGATCCCGCCACAACGGTGCCCGGCCGCGCCGAGGTGCCGATCACGGGGCGCGCGACGCGGGGGCGGCGGCGTCGAGCTGCGCCAGGCGCGCCTCGACCGCCGGGCGGAACGCCTCGGCCCAGATGCGGTACCCGCGGTCGTTGGGGTGGAACAGGTCTCCCGCGAACTGCGTCGACACGCCCCAGAGTCCCTGCCGGTTCGTGCGGGAGAAGAGCGGCACCACGACCAGGCCTCGCTCAGCGGCGGCGGCCCGGAGCAGGCGGTTCGCCGTGCGCACCCGGCCCTGCGCGGGCGGGAAGTAGAAGCTCGGCAGGTCGGCCACGATCGCGTGATCGGGCAGCCGCGCGAACAGCTCGCGCAGTTCGCGGTCGAATCGCACGGGGTCGAAGTCCGCGATGTCGTTGGCGCCGATGCAGACCGTGAGCACGTCGGGGTCGAGTCGCTCGAGCACGGGCAGCTCGGAGTCGAGCGCGATGCGCAGCGTCGCACCCGAGATGCCGAGGTTCACGGTGCGGATCTCGCGGGTGGATGCCGCGGCCAGCGTGCGCGCGACGAATCCGACGTAACTGTGTCCCGGCCGGCTCGCGCCGATGCCTTGGGCAGCCGAGTCGCCGACGGCGACGTAGAGCAGCTCGCCGGCCCCCGCGCGCTGCTCCCGCCAGTACGCCGAGTTCACGGGGATCGCCTCCGCGAGCGCGGTGCGCCAGTGGTGCTGGCGGCGGGCGAGCCAGCGCCACTGGAACGCCACCCCTGCGGCGGTCGCCCCGAGCAGGAGGCCGACGACGATCGGGCGCGTTCGAGACCGTCGATCGGTGGAGCGCGGCTCGGCGCTCCGGCCCCGGGGCATCCGGCGACCTGCCTGCCGGGACGTGCGCTGACTCGTGCGGCGCGTCATGCGGCCGATCGGCCCGAATCGGCCCAGTCGAGCACCCGCAGCGCGCGCAGCGTGTTCCACGGGCTCGGGGTCCCGGCCGGCTCGTCGATCGCGAAGAACACCTCGCCGTTCCACGGGTCGCCCGCGGCCCAGCGGCCGTCGTCGCGGCGATGCGAGCGGAGCAGCTCGACGGCCGGCTCGAGTCGTTCGTCGGGCGCGGTGCCGTCGATGATCGAGGCCTCGCGGAAGTGGTCGAGCGCACGCAGCACGTCGTACACCCAGTACGGCGGGAAGATGAAGTTCTCGTAGCGCTCGCGCACGATGCCGCCCGTCGACTTGCGCCGGTAGAGGTTGCGTTCGAGCAGGTACTCCTCGCCGTGATGGCGGGCCGCGATCACCTCGGGCGGCGTCGCGCCATCGCCGACGGCGCGCTGGAATTCGAGAAGCCCCTCGAGCACGCACAGCGTTGAGTCGAAGGACGAGCGATCGGATTCCTCCCGAGGTTCGCAGTTCCAGCCGCCGTCCTCGAGCTGCCCCTCGAGGAGCAGGCCGATCATGCGATCGGCGCCGTCGCCGAGCACGCCGAAGTACGCGGATGCCGCGAGCACGCCGCCGTTGACGCACGCCTCGACCTCGCCCGCGAAGAACGGCAGGCCCCCGTCGTCCTCGCTGAAGCGCACGCCCGATCGGACACGCTCGATCGCGCGGCGCGTGGGCGCGACATCCGGATCGATGCCGAGGCGGCGCAACGCCTGCAGGGTCCACATGACGCTGCGGCGATCGCCGTCGACGCCGTACGCCTGGCCGCCCCAGTACCCGTCGGCGGTCTGCAGGTCGAGTAGCCCGGCACCGTGGCCCTCGGTCGCGATGCGGGCACGCTCGGTCGCGACCCGCTCGGGCGGCTGGTCGGTGAGATCGCGCATCACCTGCCAGCGCACGGAGGGATCGGATTCGAGCAGCCATTCGATGACGTCGACGCGTTGCATGCGTTCCATGCTGTCGGGTGCGGATGCCGCTGCCAAGGGGCTTGCGTTCACGTACCGAGTCCCAGGCGCATGAGCACCCGCGGGAACCCGTTGATCACCGACGTGGTGTCTGCCGCCTTGCGGAACCCGGCCTTCTCGAAGAGCGCACGCGTTCCGACGTAGGCCATCGTCAGGTCGACCTTCGCGCCCCGGTTGTCGACGGGGTAGCCCTCGATGGCCGGGGCGCCATGGTCGCGGGCGAACGCGACGGCACCCTCGAGGAGCCGGTGCGAGATGCCCTCGCCCCGGTGGCCCGGACGCACGCGGATGCACCACACCGACCAGACGTCGAGGTCGTCGACGTGCGGGATCTTGCGGTTGCGCGCGAAGCTCGTGTCGGCCCGAGGATGCACGCCGGCCCAGCCGACGACCTCGTCGCCCGCGTAGGCGAGCACGCCCGGCGGCGGATCCTCGGCGCAGAGCTCGCGTACGCGCTCGCCGCGTGCCGGGCCCGTGAGGGCCAGGTTCTCCTTGGACCCCACGCGGTAGCTCAGGCAGAAGCAGACGTTCGCGTCGGGCCGCTTGGGCCCCACCATCGTCGCCACGTCCTCGAAGACGGACGCCGGTCGCACCTCGATCCCCATGGCGCCACGATGCCACCGGCCACCGACATCCGGAACCAGTGCTATCGGTTCGGATTCGTCGCCGCGCCGTCGAGCCAGAGCATGTTGCTCGGGTCGCTGTGCGCGGTGCCGGTGCCCACGTGCTTGTCGCTGATCTGCGGGCCCTTCGTGATGACGTGCACGAGCGCCATCGCGTGCCCCTGCCCGAGGCCGTAGTCGGCCTTCAGCCACGCGACGATGGGCGTGGACTTCGTCGTCTCGTCGAAGCCCTGCTCGTGCGCCAGTTCGATGAACTCGCGCGGCGTGATGCCGGTCTTCGCCTCGATGTTGTCGAGATATGCCTGGAACGTCATGTTCGTTTCCCTTCGGAGTTCGGAGTTCGGAGTTCGGAGTTCGGAGGTCGGAGTTCGGAGTTCGGAGTGCGGAGTTCGGGAGTTCGGCGTTCGGAGTTCGGGCCGCGTGGCTCAATCGGCCCACGTCTGGATGATGACCGGCGAGGCGTGGATGCAGAGCATCTTGAGCCGGGCCTCGCTTCGGTTGGCGAACCGGTGCCAGACCCCGGTGGGCACGGTCGCGGTGTCGCCGACGCGTGCCGTGAGCTGCCGGTCGCCGATCGTGAGCTCGGCCTCGCCCTCGAGCACGATCCACGTCTCGGGGTACGGGTGCCAGTGCAGGTCGGTGCCCTGGCCGAGCTCGTAGTCGACGAAGAAGTAGGAGACGCCCGACCCGTGCTCGGCGCCGACGAAGCGGCGGGTGCGGCTCGTCGAGGTGATGAGCAGGTCGGCGGCGTGCACGAGGTCCGGCGCGTCCGAGGGGTCGGTCGTGGGCGCGAGCAGGATCTCGGCCGGCGTCGATGACGTGATCATGGGGTCCTCCGGGTCGGTGGGTGGTCTGTGTCGTGAACAGGCTCCACCCGCGGCATCCGCTCGCGTTAGAGTTTCGACGTGGATCGAAACTTCGTGGACTTCCGCCTTGCGCCCGACGACATCTCGGCGATCAGGTTCGGCGTCTCGCCCGGTCACGAGCTCTGCAACGCGGTGCGCGTGCTGCAGCGGCCCGAGGAGTACCCCCTGCAGTGGGGCTGGCTCCGCGGGGCGCGATCCCGGATGCCGCGACCGGCCTTCGAGCTGCTGGCGACGGTGATCGGGGCCGAGGGGTACTTCCCCGACTTCTTCACCGCGACGCCGACGTGGGACATGCAGCCCGCCGACGAGTTCGAGCGGCTGCGAACGGTCTCGCCCGAGCTCATGCGCGTGGACCTGCGCAAGATGGTGCTGCGGTCGACGGGGGCCAGGCAGCACGCGATCCAGCGCATGCTCGACGATCCGTTGCGCGCCCGCGCCATGCTCGCCGACGCCGTCGAGTCGATGTGGGAGGCCGTGCTCGCGCCGGTCTGGGTGCAGCTCGAGCGCATCCTCCGGGCCGACATCGCGGTGCGGGCGCGGCGCATCGCCACCGACGGGCTCGCGGGCATGGTCGGGTCGCTGCACCGCACCCTGGCCTGGAGCGACGACGTCGTGCGGGTCGAGCTGCGCATGCATCGCGAGGAGCTCGACTGCCGGGGGAGCGGGCTCGTGCTCGTGCCGTCGGTGTTCACCGCCCAGGGCTGCACGGTGCTGACCGAACCGCCCGCGCAGCCGACGATCTTCTATCCGGCGCAGGGCGTGACCGAGACCTGGGCCAGGGACGCGGGATCCGCCGCCGAGGCGCTCGGAGCGCTGCTCGGCCCCGCTCGCGCCGGGATCCTGCTCGACGCGCATGCCGAGCGCACGACCTCGCAGGTGGCCTCCGACGCCGGCCTGGCGATCTCCACGGCCTCGCATCACCTGAGCGTGCTGCGCGAGAGCGGGCTCGTTGCGAGCCGCCGCGACGGCGCCCGGATGCTGCACCTGCGAACGCCGCTCGGGGAGGCGATCGCGGGCGCGACGCTCTGACGGGCGCGCCGGATTTCGCCCCTGCGAGGGCGACGGCGTGTCGCCCGCGGCCGCGCGGATGGCCACGCGAACATCGCGGCTCGTCTGATGAATCCTGCGTTGCAGATGCTGCACACCGGCTTGACGTCCCTCGAACGGGGCTCATACCCTCGTCATTCGTATGATGTCATTCGACACATGATCGAGGAGAAATCAATGAGGATACTCACTCAGCGACGTCTGGGCGCCGTCACCGCGGCGGTCGCGATCGTCGGGATGGTCGCCGTGGCCGCACCGGCGCACGCCGCCGGTGGCAACGGGCCGGGCCAGGGCGGCGACGGGAACCAAGGCGGCAAGGACCGCTCGCTCACCGTGGTCGTCGCACCGAACGGCACGCAGGGCGCGCCCGCGGGCGACATCGTCGTGACGTCCATCGATGCGGCGAAGAGCGTCGTGAAGAACAAGGGCAAGAAGCAGGACGTCACGGTGCTGCTCGACGGCGGCGTGTACGAGCTCGAGCAGCCGCTCGAGTTCGGCCCGAAGGACGGCGGGCAGAACGGGCACACCGTCACGTGGACGAGCGCGCCGGGCGAGCAGGCCGTGCTCTCGGGCGGCAGTGCCGTGACGGGCTGGACCCTCCATGACGCCGAGCAGAACATCTGGGTCGCCGACGTTGCGCCCGGCACCCAGTCCCGTCAGCTCTACGTCGACGGCACCCCCGCCAAGCGCACCCAGCTGCAGCTCGGCGTCGACAAGAAGGATCGCGCCCACCTCACCTGGACCGAGCAGGGGCTGACCCTGAACGACGACCGCTTCGGCGACCTCAGCGCGCTGGGCAACCAGTCCGACCTCGAGGTCGTGAGCATGGGCTCGTTCACCGACCGCATCTCGCCCGTCGAGTCGATCACCGGCAACGAGATCGCGATGGTGCAGCCGGCCTGGCAGAACAACAACTTCGGGTACGACACCCTGAAGTCGCCGTACAACCGCGGCGCGATCTACCTCGCCAACGCCTACGAGTTCTTCGCGAACCCCGGTGAGTGGTACCTCGACTCCCCGGCCGGCAAGGTCTTCTACCAGGCCGAGCCAGGCGCGAGCATGGAGGGTCTCGACGTGCGCCTGCCGCGTCTCGAGACGCTCGTCGAGATCGGCGGCACCTACGACCGGCCGGTCACCGGACTCGACTTCACCGGCATCCGGTTCACCGACACGACCTGGATGCGTCCGAGCAGCGAGCAGGGCTACGCCGACCAGCAGAGCGGCGCGCACATGGTCGGGCAGTACGAGCCGCCCGCCGACTACCTCGAGACCTGCCAGGACGGATGCCCCGAGTTCGAGGAGTCCCGCAACGAGTGGTGGCAGATCCCCGCGGCGGTCCAGGTCTCCGCGGCATCCGATGTCGCCTTCGAGGGCAACGAGTTCGAGCAGCTCGGCTCGGTCGGCCTCGGCATCGGCATGGACCCGAATGCGCACGAGACGGGCGTCGGCTACGGGGCATCCGACATCGAGGTCCTGGGCAACACGTTCAGCGACCTCGCCGGATCGGGCATCGTCGTCGGCGGCATCCAGCCGGACGCCCACCACCCGAGCGACCCTCGCATGACGGTGCAGGACATCACGATCGAGGACAACACGATCACCCGCATCGGCCAGGGCTACCGCGACAGCGCTGGCGTGCTCTCGACCTACGTGACGCGTGCGGAGATCTCGCACAACACGCTGACCGACCTGCCGTACGACGGCATCGACATCGGCTGGGGCTGGGGCATCAACGACCCGGGCGGCAACCAGTACTACAAGGACGCCGGGCTCTTCGAGTACCAGCCCGTGTACGAGACGCCCACCACGTTCCGCGACAACCACGTGGCGTACAACCTCATCTACGACACGAAGAACGAGATGCACGACGGCGGCAGCATCTACACGCTGTCGGCGGCCCCTGGCACGGTCATCGAGCGCAACTACATCTACGACAGCCGCGAGACCTTCGGCATGCTCATCGACCAGGGGTCGCGCTACATCGAGGTGCGCGAGAACGTGATCCTCGACTCGAGCCGCTACATCTACGTGAACGCCGACACGAACGGTCCCGAGATCTTCAACACGCTCGACCTGACGTTCACGAGCAACTGGTGGACCGGCGGCCGCGAGCGCTACGTGCGGTTCCCCGAGTACTTCACCACGTGGACCGACAACGTCGAGCTGAACGGCGTGCCGCAGGAGCAGTGGCCGGATGCCGCGAAGCAGGTGATGGCCGAGGCGGGCGCGCGCGGCTGACGCGTGCCCGTCGGTGACGCGCGAGGCGCGTCGCATGTGGCCGGCACGACGAACGGCCCGGGAGGAGACTCCCGGGCCGTTCGTCGTTCGTCGTTCCGCCGCTCAGCGCTTGGGGCTCGGCGGCCGCCGGCGCTCCCAGGCGTCGATGATGTGGGCGCGCATGGCGGACTCGGCCGCCTCGGGATCGCCCGCCTCGATGGCCGCGAAGACCGCCTCGTGCTCTTGAAGGGTGAGGTCGAGCTGGCTGTGCAGGTGGAAACGGGCGCTCTCGCGGGCCTGCGCGAACAGGGTGCGCACGAGGCTGTCGGCGAGCCGATTCGAGGTGATCTCGCCGACGACCGCGTGGAAGACGACGTCGGCCTCGTTGAACCGCGGCTCGTCGGCGATGGTCTCGCGCATCAGCATCAGTGCCTCGCGAAGGCGCTCGAGCTGGTCCTCGGTGCGGCGGAGGGCGGCGTCGCGCGCGATGACGGCCTCGAGGGCCGCGCGCACGACGCTCAGCTCGTCGAGGATGCCGAGCGTCGCGTCGTTGGCGACGAGCGCCGAGAGCACGGTGGCGTCGATCATGCTCCAGGAGGTGGGCGGCAGCACCTGCGTGCCGCGCCCCTGGGCGACCGTGACGAGGCCCTTCTCCTCGAGGCGCTTGACCGACTCGCGGATCACGGTGCGGCTGACGCCGAACTGCTCGCAGAGGACGGCCTCGGGCGGGAGGGAGGAACCGGGGAGCAGGTCGCCCCGCACGATGGCGTCCACGAGGGCGCCGACGACCGTCACGCCGAGTCGCGGCGCACGGGCGCGCGCGGCGATCGTGGGGTACTCGGTCGCGGTCGACGCGGTGATCGGATCGGACATGCGTCACAGCATACCGACCAATATTCGTAATACCTATGATGTCCCTTGCGGACGAGATAAGACGTATGATGTAATCACTTCTGCCCCCGCCCCTGGGTGTGCACTGTCGTCAGAGACGCCGACCAGAACAGGATGCGAAATGTCACAGCACTCGTCCTCCCGCCGTCGAGCGGCCCGGTTCCTCACGGTGGCCGCCGCGGCCGCTGCGGGGCTCCTCGCCCTCAGCTCTTGCTCCGCGGATGCCTCGGGCGGCGGTGACACCTCGCTCGGCTTCACGCAGGCGGAGCAGGTGGCCGACAGCCCGATCACCGTCTGGGTCGATGCCTCCCGCGAGCCGGCCGTCACGGCCTTCCAGGAGGCGTACCCGGACATCGAGATCGCCTTCGAGACGTACGACGGCTCGGCCGGCGGCAGCGGTTCGTTCCAGAGCAAGATCGCCCTCATGGACCAGGCCGGCGAGGGCTGGCCCGACGTGGTCTTCTCCACCCAGCAGAATGACGCGATCTGGGCGTCGAAGCAGACCACGAGCGGCGAGCAGGGCTTCGCGGCGCCGCTGAACAAGGGCTTCCTCGACGAGGAGTTCCTCGACGGCTTCGCCGAGGGCTCGCTCGACTACACGACCATCGACGGCACCGTGTACGGCCTCCGCAACGACCTGGCCCAGACGGTGTTCTTCTCGAACCAGAGGCTCCTCGACGAGTTCGGCTACGAGGCGCCCACGACCTGGGAGGAGTACGCGGAGCTCGGCGACAAGCTCGCCGCGGAGCACCCGGGGTACATCCTCGGCAGCCTCGGCGACAGCTTCATGACGTACGTCTACTACGGCGGCTCCGAGTCGCCGGTCTTCCAGTCGCCCGAGCAGGGCGTGTTCCACTCCGACACCTCCGACGCGAACGCCGAGAAGATCTCGAAGATCCTCGACGGGATGCTCGCGAACGGCACGCTCGTGCAGGACAGCTTCTTCAGCGCCGACTTCGCGTCGAAGTACGCCGACAAGCTCGTCGGCGTGCCGGGGCCGGTCTGGTACACGGGCGCCATCTTCCAGGGCGGTCTCGCCACCCCCGCCGGCGAGATCAGCGTCAGCGCCCCGCTGAAGTGGGAGGGCGGCGACGTCGCGGCCGGCAACGTGGGCGGCGGCGTCTGGTACGCCTCGAGCCACTCGAAGAACCTCGAGGCCGTCGAGACCTTCCTGGAGTTCGTGACGAGCGCCGAGGAGTTCCAGGTCGACGCGTCGTCGGGCTACCCCGCCTACACGGAGGCCGCCGAGAAGTGGCTCGACAAGCAGGCGGAGGCGTCGTACTTCGTCAACGACGACTTCAAGACCGTGATGTCGGATGCCGCGGGCCAGGTCTGGTCCGGCTGGAACGTCACCTCGTGGAGCCCCGAGTCGGCCTGGGCGAAGATCGTCATCCCCGGCATCGCCGAGGGCGAGACCATCGAGTCGCTGCTGCCGGCATGGCAGGAGGAGCTCGAGAACGAGGCCACCGTCAACGGGTACTCGGTCGAGTAACGTGACCGTCACCGCACCTCCGGTCCCGGTCGACGTCGTCCCCTCGGGGCGGCGTCGGCCGGGGGGCCGCCGCGCCTCTCGCATGAACGCCGGCCAGTTGCGCTACGGCTACGTCTTCGTCAGCGGCTACACGCTGCTGCTGCTGGCCTTCGGACTGCTGCCGACGCTCTACGCGCTCTACCTGTCGTTCACCCGCAACGGCGCCTTCGTGGGCGTCGACAACTTCGCCAGGGTCTTCGCCGACTACCGGTTCCTCCCGGCGGTCCTGCACGTGGCGCTCTACGTGCTCTTCTGGCTCGTCAGCCTCATCGTCTTCGTGGTCCTGCTCGCCGTCATCGTGCACGGCATCCGGGTCCGCTGGCTCGGCAACGCCGCCCGCTTCCTCTTCTACGTGCCGGGCGCCATCGCCGGGGCCTCGAGCGTGCTGCTCTGGCTGTTCGTGCTCGACCCCTCGGTCAGCCCGGTCTCCGGCCTCCTGCACGCCATGGGCTACGAGTCGCTCGTCAACGTGGTGGCCGTGGGCAACCTCCCGGTCGTGTTCACCGTCATCGCGTTCTGGGCGGGTGCCGGTTCCTGGATCGTGATCATGTACGGGGCACTCAACAACATCCCCGTCGAGGTCATGGAGGCCGCCCGCATCGACGGCGCCGGCCCCGTGCAGACGGCGTGGCACATCCAGCTCCCGATGCTGAAGAAGTGGATCAGCTACATGGGCGTCATGTCGTTGGCCGCCGGAACCCAGCTCTTCGTCGAACCGAAGATCCTCGCGCAGGCGACGAAGAACGTCGTCCCCGAGGACTACTCCCTCAACCAGCTCGCCTACCTCTACGCCTTCCGCCAGAACGACTTCTCGGGATCCGCCGCGATCTCGGTCGTGCTGCTCGTGGTCGCGCTGGGGCTCTCGGCGATCTTCATCTTCCGCGGAAAGCTGTTCGAACGTGACTGACGTGACCACCCGGCGCAGGCAGCGCCCCGCCCTCACCCCCGGACAGTGGGTCGGCCGCGCCGCGGTCATCCTCGTCCTGCTCGTGTTCGCCGCCTTCTTCGTGCTGCCGATCATCTGGATGGTGCTCGCGCCGACCAAGACGAACAGCCAGCTCCTGCTCGACGGTCCGTTCTCGTTCGGCTCGTTCGACCAGCTCGCCGCGAACTGGAACGAGCTGTTCGCCTTCGGCAGCGGCATCTTCTCGACGTGGCTCGGCAACTCCGCCTTCTACTCGTTCGCGGCGCTCGCCATCACGCTGGTCGTGAGCATCCCGGCCGGGTACGCGCTCGCGCTCATCGAGTTCAAGGGCCGGCGGCTGCTGCTGGTGACCACGCTCATCGTGATGCTCATCCCGAACACGGCGCTCGTGCTCCCGATCTTCCTCGAGCTCAGTGCGGCGAAGCTCATCGGCAATCCGCTCGCGGTCATCCTGCCGTTCTCGTTCTTCCCGTTCGGGGTGTACCTCACCTACATCTACTTCTCGACCGCGGTCTCCCGCGACCTGCTGAACGCGGCGCGCATCGACGGCGCCGGCGAGCTGCGCGTGTTCGCGCAGGTGGCCATGCCGCTCGCGACGCCCGTCATCGCGCTCGTCGGCTTCTTCAGCTTCGTCGCGAACTGGAACAACTACTTCCTCCCGTTCCTCGTGGTCGGCGGAACGAAGATCCCGGTCCAGGTGGGCCTGGCCAACATGTTGGCGAACGTCCCCGCCTTCAACCCCACGACCGCCTCGAGCATCGTGATCCAGCTCCCGACGCTGGCCCTCGCGACCCTGCTCTCGGTGGCCCCCATCCTGTTGATCTTCCTGTTCGCGCAGCGGTTCCTCGTCGAGGGCATGACCGCCGGCGGAACCAAGGAATGAGCGCGAGGACGTCATGAAGATCACCGGATACCGCACCCTGACCGCGCAGCACCACTGGAAGCGATCGATCGGCGACGCCAACGGGCACATCCCCGAGGCGGTCACCGAGGTGCCCATCGTCATCCTCGAGACCGACATCGGCCTCGAGGGCGTCGGGATCGGCTCGCACGCCGATCTCGAGCGGCTGTTCCCCGCGCTCGAGGGGGAAGACCCGCGGGGAGCGGCCGCCCTCTTCGACCGCATGCTCGCACAGGTCTTCAAGAGCGGGCACGCGGGTGCGACCTACGGCGGGCTGGCCACCTTCGATGCCGCCGTCTGGGATCTCAAGGCCAAGGCCGCGGGGGAGCCGCTCTGGCGCCTGCTCGGCGGACGCGACCGCTTCGTGCCCGGCTACGCCTCGGGCCTGGACATCGCCCTCGACGACGACGAGCTCGTCGGGTTCTACGCGGAGTTCGCCGAGCGCGGCTTCGTGGCCGGCAAGCTCAAGGGCGGCATCGACTTCGACGCCGACCTGCGGCGCCTCGGCATCCTCGCCGATGCGCTCCGGGGCAATACGACGCGGCCGGGCCTGATGCTCGACGCGAACGAGTCCTGGCAGGTCAAGCAGGCGGTCCGCTACGTGACCGCGCTCGAGGAGCACGTCGACCTGCTCTGGGTCGAGGAGCCGCTGCGGCGATGGGATGCCACCGGGCACGCCCGGCTCAGCAACGGCATCAGGGCGGCCGTCGCGACGGGCGAGAACCTCACGGGCGTCGACCAGTTCCGACCCCTGTTCGACGCCGGGGCGCCCGACGTCGTGCAGGCCGGCGCGATCTGGGGCGTGTCGCATCTCCACCGGCTCGCGCTCGCCGCGGCCGCGCGCGACCTCCCGATCAGCCCGGTCGGCTACAACGCCAACCCGGCCGTCGCACACGTCATGACGGCCGTGCCGAACCACCTGACGACCGAGGTGCAGGACGTGCGCTTCGCCGACGGGCTGCTCGTCGACCATGAGTTCGCCGACGGCGGCATCGTCCTGAGCGACGAGCCGGGAGCCGGCATCCGCATCGACGAGGCCCTGATCACCGAGCAGCGCGACGGCGGCGGCTGGGCCGACCCGGCCGGACCGCACATGCGCCCCATGCGGGCGGGCCTCCGCGTCGTGCTCGACGGCGTCGAGCGCTGAGAGGACGAGGACGATGGAACTCCGACCCGGACTGCACCGCGTCCAGGCGCCGCTCGGCGAGCGCTTCGTCGCGCTCTACCTCCTCGTGGGCGAGGACGCCGCGCTCCTCGTGGACACGGGCGTGCGCGAGAGCGTCACCGAGACGCTCCTGCCCTACCTCGATGCCGCCGGGATCCCGCGCGAGAAGCTGCGCTGGGCCGTGAACACGCATTGCGACTTCGACCACACGGGCGGCAACGGCGCGCTGAAGGCCGCGATCCCCGGCGTCCGGATCGTCGCGCACGACCTCGACGCCCCGCTCGTCGAGGACGTGCAGCGGCTCATCGACGAGCGCTACGGCGAGTTCCGCGAGACCGACGGGTTCGACGACCCGCCCGAGACGACCGCGTACCTGCGGAGCGTCTCCGACCTCGTGCCCGTGGACCTGCGGGTCGCGGGCGGCGAAGGCTTCGACCTCGGCGGCCGCACCGTACGCGTGCTGCACGTGCCCGGACACAGCCCCGGTCACGTGGCCGTCCACGACGAGGCGAATCGCGCGCTGCTCATCGGCGACGCGACACTCGGGACGACCGTGCCGTTCGCCGACGGGCGCGCCGCATTCCCGCCGACCTACCGCGACGTCGACCCGTACGTGGAGAGCCTGCGCGCGTTCCGTGCGCTCGATGCCGAGCTGCTGCTGACCGCGCACTACCCGGTCTTCGAGGGCGACGACGTCGGGGCCTTCCTCGACGAGAGCGAGGCCTACACCGAGCGCATCGACGAGGTCGTCTCGGCGATCCTCGCCGCGCGCGAGGATCCGGCCACGACGCTCGAGCTCGTGCGCGCCGCGGGGTCTGAGCTCGGCCCGTGGGGCCCTGACGCGCTCGACTACGCCGTGTTCCCCGTGACGGGCAACCTCGAGCGCATGGAGCGACGCGGGCTCGCGGCATCCGCCACCGACGCCGACGGCCGACGCACGTGGCGGTGGGTGCGATGAGCGCCAGGGTTCGGCTCGGCGCGGTCGGCGCCGGCTGGTGGGCGACGAGCAACCACTTCCCGATCTTCGCGGCTCGCGAGGACGTCGACCTCGTCGGCGTCTGCGGCATCGGCCCCGAGCTGGAGGCCGTGCGCGAGCAGTTCGGGTTCGGCATGGCGACGACCGACTACGCGGAGCTCCTCGACCAGGACCTCGACGCGATGGTCGTCTCGACGCCGCACGACCTGCACCACCCGCAGGCCGTCGCCGCCATCGAGCGGGGCCTGCACGTGCTCGTCGAGAAGCCCGTCACGCTGCACGCGGCGCAGGGCTGGGACCTCGCGGCCAAGGTGCGCGAGCACGGCGTGCACTTCCTCGCGCCATACGGATGGAACTACAAGCCGTTCATCGTCGAGGCCAAGCGCCTCGTCGACGCCGGCCACCTCGGCGAGATCCAGCACGTGACGTGCAACATGGCCTCGCCGACGCGGGGCCTCTTCGCCGGCGACACGAACCACATCCGCGCGCTCTGGGACTCCGAGACGAGCGGGCCCGAGCCGAGCACGTGGCAGTCGCCCGCGCGCGGCGGCGGCTACGCCCACGGGCAGGTCACGCACTCGAGCGCGCTGCTCTTCTGGCTGAGCGACCTGCGCGCGGCATCCGTCATGGCGAAGGTCTCGAACGGCGGTGCCGCGGTCGACCTCTTCAACGCGGCCGTCATCACGTTCGACGGCGGTGCGCTCGGCTCGCTCTCGGGGGCCGCGACCGTTCCCGACGGCGACCCGTACCAGGTGGACATCCGCATCTTCGGCACCGAGGGAGTGCTCATGCTCGACACCGAGCGCGAGCGCGCCTGGGTGCACCGGTACGACGGGACGCGCTTCGACATCCAGGTCGAGCCGGGCGCCGGCGCGTACGAGTGCATCGTGCCGCCGAACCGGTTCATCGACCTCGTCACGGGTGCGAGCACCGAGAACAACTCCGACGTCGAGGTGGCGGCCCGCTCGGTGGAACTGATCGACGCCATGCTGCGCAGCGCCGCTGCGGGAGGGACCGACGTGAACGTGCACGACGAGGAGCAGGCCGCATGACCGCACGGGGAGTGCTCACCGGATACCGCGTCATCGACTGCTCGATCGCGATGGCAGGGCCGTTCGCGGCGCAGCGCCTCGGCGATCTCGGGGCCGATGTCATCAAGGTCGAGCCGACGACGGGGGAGTGGCAGCGCCACGCCGCCGCGGGCGGGGCCGCCGGCAACGAGATCAACGTCTCGTTCCTCTCGCTGAACCGCAACAAGAGGTCGGTCGCGCTCGACCTGAAGGCCGAGGACGGCAAGGCCGCGCTTCGCGACCTCGTCGCGGGTGCCGACGTCTTCCTGCAGAACTACCGACCGGGCGTCGCCGCACGGCTCGGCGTCGACTACGAGTCGTTGCGCGCCGTGAACCCGTCGATCGTCTACGTCTCCATCTCGGGGTACGGCGAGGACGGCCCGTACCGCGACCGACCAGGGCAGGACCTGCTGCTCCAGGCGATGTCGGGCGCGATGTACTCGGCCGGACGCGACGGAGACGAGCCGTCCCCCGCGGGCCAGTACCTCGCCGACGCGATCACCGCGTCGACCGCCTTCGAGGGCGTGCTGGCCGCGCTCCTGCACCGCGAGCGCACCGGCGAGGGGCAGCTCGTGACGGTCAACATGCTCGACGCCCTCACCACGCTGCAGATGCAGGAGCTCTCGGTCTTCACGGTCGGGCGAAAGGCCCAGCAGCGGTCGGCCGAACCGCACGCCCACGTCTACATCCGCGCACCGTACGGCGTGTTCGAGACGAGTGACGGGTACGTCGCACTCGCGTTCGCCGACCTGGACGTGCTCGGCCGCCTCATCGGCGAGCCGGCCTTCGAGGGCTGGTCGAGCGAGGTCGAGGGCTGGACCCGGCGCGACGAGATCCACTCGCGCACGGCCGCGAAGCTGCGGGAGGCCACGGCCGCGCACTGGATCGAGACGCTCGGCGCCGCCGGCATGTGGATCGGGCCAGTGAACGACTACGCCCGGCTCGTCGAGGACCCGCAGATCCTGCACAACGGCACCTTCATCGAGTACGAGCACCCCACCGAGGGGCTCGTCAAGACGCCCGGCTTCCCGTACCGCTTCTCCGTGACGCCCCCGCAGCTCCACCGCGGTGCGCCGCTCGTCGGGGAGCACACGCGCGAGGTGCTCGTCGAGGCCGGCTTCGACGACGCCGCGATCGACGCGCTGCTCGCCTCGGGCGCGGCCAGGGCGACGGATGCGACGGATGCCGCTCCCGCCGTCGCCGGCGCCCGATGACCGGCTACCGGGGCCTCACGTGGGATCACCCGCGGGGGCGCCACGCGCTCGAGGCTGCGGCAGCGGCGACGGCGGATGCCGCGGGCCGGCCCCTCATCGAGTGGGGCGTGCACTCGCTCGAGGGCTTCGAGTCCGCGCCCATCGGCGAACTCGCCGAGCGCTACGACGTGATCGTCCTCGACCACCCGCATCTCGGTGACGCGCTCGCCGCGGGGGTGCTGCGCCCGATCGACGAGCTGTTCCCGGCGGAGCTCGTCGACCGCCTGCGGCGCGACACGGTCGGGCCGAGCGCCGCGTCGTACACCGTCGACGGCGCGCTCTGGGCGCTGCCCCTCGACGCCGCGACGCAGGTGTCGGTGCGGCTGCCCGAAGTGCTGGACGCCGCACCGGCCACGTGGCGCGAGGTGGCAGCGCTCGCCGAGGGCGGCGACGTCCCGGTCGCACTGAGCCTCGCCGGCCCGCATGCGCTGCTCAGCCTCCTTTCGGTCTGCGCGGCCTTCGGCGCCGAACCCGCGACCACCCCCGGCCACGGCCTCGTCGACGCAAGGAACGGGGCGGCCGCGCTCGAGTTGCTGGCCGACCTCGCGCGCCGGGCACCGGCCGGCAGCGCCCGGCTCAACCCGATCGACCTGCTCGAGCGCATGCGGAGGGTGCGCGACATCGCGTTCGTTCCGCTCGTCTACGGGTACGTGAACTACGCCTCGGGCCCGGGCGCCCTCGTCTTCGGCGACGCCCCGGCCCAGGTCGCCGGCGGGCGGCCCGGATCCACGATCGGCGGCACCGGCATCGCGATCACCGTCCGCAGCACTCCCGACCGCGCGCTCCTCGACCACCTCGCGCGTCTCTTCGACCCCGCCGTGCAGGCCGGGTTCATCCCCGAGCACGACGGCCAGCCGAGCCTCCGCAGCGCCTGGACCAACGACGTCGTGAACGCGGCATCCGGTGACTTCTACCGCGGCACGCTCACGACGATCGAGCACGCCTCCGTGCGCCCCCGGGTGCCCGGGTACACGGCCTTCCAGTCCGCGGCATCCGCGATGCTGCGCGACGCGATGCTCGCCGATCGCACCTCGCTCACGCGGCGCGCGGCCCTCGAGGTCGTCGACGCCGTCAACACCCGCTTCGACGCGCTCGCGTCCCTGTCCCTCACCGAACGGAGCCACGCATGACCGACCCGGGATACCCGCTCGACCACGAGAACCTGCGCGTCGAGGTCGATGGTGCGGTCGTCACCATCACCCTCGCTCGCCCGGAGAAGCTCAACTCGGTCACGCCCGAGATGTCGAAGGCGCTCGTGCAGGTCATCGAGTGGGCGGATGCCGCGCACGAGGTCCGCGCGATCGTGCTCACCGGGGCGGGCGAGCGCGCGTTCTGCGCCGGCTCGGACATCCGCACGCTCGACGGCTACGCGACGCCGTGGGAGTTCCGCAACCGCGCGGACTACTGCGACGCGATCCGCGCCGCCCGCAAGCCCGTGATCGCGGCCGTGAACGGCTACGCCTTCGGAGGCGGCCTCGAGACGGCGCTCAGCTGCGACATCCGCCTCGCCTCGACGACGGCGAGCTTCGCCGCTCCCGAGATCAAGCTCGGCTGGATCGGCGGCGGCGGCATGAGCACGTTCCTCACCCGCTCGGTGGGGCCCTCGAACGCCGCGGTCATGCTCATGACCGGCGACCCGATCGACGCCGAGACGGGGCTCCGCTGGGGGCTGGTGAGCGAACTCGTCGAACCGGCGGCGCTCGTGGCCCGGGCGAAGGAACTCGCCGCGGTCATCGCCACGCGTCCGCCGATCGCGGCCGAGACCGCCAAGGCGAACCTGCGCGCCGCGGCGAACATGTCGCAGGATGAGTCCATCCGCTACGAGCGAGACCTGCAGGCCATCACCTTCGCGACGGCCGACGCCGACGAGGGGCGGGCCGCGTTCGCCGAGAAGCGGGCCGGCACGTTCCATCGCCGCTGAGGCGGTCCTTCGTCCCGCGGACGCCCGCGGATGCCCGCCGACCTCCGCCACTTGGCGCCGCTCGACCCGTCCCGCCCCCTCCCGCCCGCCGACACACCGAGGAGCACCACCCATGACCTGGCCCGATGCACGAGACCTGCTGCCCGTCGACGCCGACCGAGCGACCCTCGTCGGGCGCGCCTGGCTCCCCGCGACCGGGGCGGATGCCGCCGGTGACGCGGGCGAGGACGCCGGCCGTGATGCCGCCGGCCTCGATGCCGCCGGCCCCGCGGTCGTCGCCCTGCGCGGCGACGACCTGTTCGACGTGTCGATCGCATTCCCGACGATGCGCGCCCTCACCGAGCAGGCCGACCCCACCGGTGCGCTCCTCGCGGCGCTCGGGTCCGGCACCGGCCAGCGCATCGGGAGCCTCGCCGAGATCGTCGCGAACACCCCGCCGGAGTCCCGGGATGCCGCGAGGCCGTGGCTCCTCTCGCCGATCGACCTGCACGTGGTCAAGGCCGCCGGCGTGACCTTCCCGGTCTCGATGCTCGAGCGCGTCATCGAGGAGCGGGCGCGCGGCGACCAGGACGCGGCCGCCGTGATCCGCCGCGACATCCTCGCCACCATCGGCGGGAGCCTCGACGAGCTGAAGCCTGGCTCGGAGGAGGCGGCCGCGCTCAAGGCGATGCTCCTCGAGCGCGGCTGGTGGAGCCAGTACCTCGAGGTCGGCATCGGGCCCGACGCCGAGGTGTTCACCAAGGCGCCCGTGCTCGCGACCGTCGGCACCTCGGTCGACGTCGGCGTGCACCCGGCGTCGCAGTGGAACAACCCCGAGCCCGAGGTCGTGCTCGTCGTGAGCTCCGACGGCCGCATCGTCGGGGCGAGCCTCGGCAACGACGTGAACCTCCGCGACGTCGAGGGCCGCAGCGCGCTGCTGCTCGGCAAGGCGAAGGACAACAATGCCTCCGCCTCGGTGGGCCCGTTCATCCGGCTCTTCGACGACGGGTACTCCCTCGAGGACCTCCGCGCCGCGGTCGTTTCGCTCACCATCGACGGCACCGACGGCTTCCGCCTCGAGGGCACGAGCGAGCTCGCCCGCATCAGCCGCGACCCGGCCGACCTCGTCGACCAGGTGGTCGGCGAGCACCACCGGTACCCGGACGGCTTCGTGCTCTACCTCGGCACGATGTTCGCGCCGGTCGAGGACCGGGACGTGCCCGGCCGCGGCTTCACCCACCACGACGGGGACCTCGTGCGCATCGCCGAGCCGCGCCTCGGCGCCCTCGTCAATCGGGTGCGATCGACCGCCGACGCCGAGCCGTGGACCTTCGGCATCGACGCCCTCTACCGATCCCTCGCCGCGCGCGGACTGCTGCGCTGACGCGAACGACTGCTGCGCCGACCCAGGAGACCACCATGCTGACCACCACCGACCCGCGCACTCGCGCCGTCGCCCCGACCGGACTCGAAGCGACCACCGCTGAGCAGGCCGATGCCATCGTGCGCGCCGCGCAGGCCGCCTTCGCCGCCGTCGCCGGGCACGACCGCGCCTGGCGCGCCGGCCTCCTCGACGCCCTCGCGGACGCGCTCGAGGCGGACCGCGTCGAGCTCGTCGCCGTCGCCGACCGCGAGACCGGCCTCGGCACGGCACGCCTCGACGGCGAGGTCTCGCGGAGCGCGTTCCAGTTCCGGCTCTTCGCCGAGGCCGTCCGCGAGGGCGGCTACCTCGAGGTCGCGATCGACCACGCGGGGCAGACGGCGCTCGGGCCCGCGCCCGAGCTGCGGCGCCTGCTCGTCCCGATCGGACCGGTCGCCGTGTTCGGCTCGAGCAACTTCCCCTTCGCGTTCTCCGTGGCGGGCGGCGACACCGCCTCGGCGCTGGCCGGCGGCAACGCCGTGGTGCTGAAGGCCCACTCGTCGCACCTCGAGACGTCGGCGCGGTCGTACGCCGTGCTCTCCGACGCCGCACGCGCGTACGGCGCACCCGACGGCTTGCTCGGAATCGTCTACGGCACCGCCGCCGGGGCCGCGCTCGTGGCGCACCCGCTCGTGCGGGCCGTCGGCTTCACCGGCTCGCTCACGGGCGGGCAGGCGTTGATGGACATCATCGCCGGCCGCGACGAGCCCATCCCCTTCTACGGCGAGCTCTCGAGCCTCAACCCGCTCGTGATCACGCCCGGCGCGGCGGCCGCCCGCGCGACCGAGATCGCCGACGGCCTGTACGGCTCCTTCACCCTCGGCTCCGGGCAGTTCTGCACGAAGCCCGGGGTCGCGTTCGTGCCGTACGGCGCCGATGGCGATGCACTCGTCGCGCGCCTGGTCGAACGGGCGACGGATGCCGCGGCATCCGTGCTCCTCAACGAGCGCATCGCGACCTCGTTCGACGAGATCCGCGGCCGGCTCGTGGGGGAGGGTGCGGTGCAGTTGCTCGCCCGTGGCACCGACCGGGGCGAGGGCTTCACCGCCGCGCCCACCGTGCTCGGGGTCGAGGCGACCGCGCTCACGGCCGAGATCGCCGAGGAGGCGTTCGGGCCGCTCATCGTCGTCGCGCGGTACGGCGACGACCGCGACATCCTCGCCGCGCTCGATGCCGTGCCCGATTCGCTCACGGCCACGGTGCACAGCGAGCCCGCCGAGTCGGATGCCGTCGCCGCGCTCGTCGGCGAGCTCGCGCCGCGCGTCGGGCGCCTCGTGTTCGACGGCTACCCGACCGGGGTGCGCGTGTCGTGGGCCCAGCACCACGGTGGCCCGTGGCCCTCGACGAACTCGCAGCACACGTCGGTGGGCGTGAGCGCGATCCGCCGGTTCCTCCGCCCGCTCGCGTACCAGGACGCGCCGGAGGCCGTGCTGCCCGCCGAGCTGCGCGACGGCTACCGCGGGATCCCACGGCGCGTCGACGGCCGGCTGCAGCTCGACTGAGCCCGGCTCGCGCGCCGCGTGCGCCCCGCGCTCGCGCGCCCCGCGCCGACTCAGCGCCCGAGCCACCCGCCGTCGACCGGGAGGATGACGCCCGAGACGTAGTCCGATGCCGGCGAGGCGAGGAACACCGTCGGGCCGGCGATGTCGTCGGGGCGGCCCCAGCGCCCGGCCGGGATGCGGTCCAGGATCGCCTTCGAGCGGTCGGGGTCGTCGCGCAGGTTCTGCGTGTTGTCGGTCGCGATGTAGCCGGGGGCGATGCCGTTCACGGTCACGCCGCGGGCGGTCCACTCATTGGCGAGGGCCTTCACGAGTCCGGAGATGCCCGACTTCGCGGCCGCGTAGCCGGGGACGTTGATGCCGCCCTGGAAGCTCAGCAGGCTGGCGGTGAAGATGACCTTGCCGCGGCCGCGGGCGAGCATGCCGGCGCCGACGGCCTGGGTGAGCACGAACTGGCTCGACAGGTTGACCTCGACGACGCGGTCCCACCACTCGAGCGGATGCTCCGCGGCGGGCGCCCGCTCGATCGTGCCCGCGTTGTTCACGAGGATGTCGATCTCCCGGTCGCGCAGTTCCCCGGCGAGGGCGAGCACGGCCTCCCGGTCGGCGAAGTCGACCGCGCGCGCCTCGAAGCGGCGTCCGTGCGCCTCGACCGCGGCGGCGATCGCGCTGCCCTCGGCCTCGATGGTGGCGCTCACGCCGATGATGTCGGCACCGGCCTCGGCGAGGGCCTCGGCCATCGCGTAGCCGATGCCGCGCTTGGCGCCGGTGACGACGGCCGTCGTTCCGGTGAGGTCGAACGACACGCTCATGCGCTCGCCTCCTGCCCGGCCTGCACGTCGACGAGCACCTTCATGGCGCGGCCCGCCTCGAGGTCCTCGAACGCGGCACCGGTCTCGGCGAGCGGCACGATCTTCGTGATGAGCACGTCGGTCGGGATCGTGCCGTCGGCGATCAGCTCGACGGCACGCTCGAAGTCGGTGCGCTCGTAGACGCGCGCGCCGAGGATGCGCAGTTCGCGCCAGAACACGCGCTGCAGGTCGATCTCGCGCGGGGTGGGGTGGATCGCGACGACGACGAGCGTGCCGCGCACCTTGGCGAGGGCGGTCGCGCCGAGCACGGCCTGGGCCGCGCCCGAGACCTCGAAGACGACGTCCGCGCCGGCGCCATCCGTCCATTCCTCGACCCAGCCGACCTGATCGACCTCGCGGGGATCGAGGGCCTCGAAGCCGAGTGCGGCGACCTGTGCGCGACGTGTCGCGTCGAGCTCGACCACGGCGACCTCGGCGCCGAACGCGCGGGCCACCGTCGCGATGAGCACGCCGATGGGGCCGCCGCCGATCACGACGGCGCGCTCGCCGCCCCTGATCTCCGCTCGGCGGACGTCGTGCACGGCGACGGCGACCGGCTCGACGAGCGCGGCGGCATCGAGCGCCATGTCGTCGGGCAGGGGCACGAGCACCTCGGCGGGGACGTTCCAGGTCGCCTGCAGGGCGCCGGGGGAGTCGATGCCGATGAAGTCGAGGTTCTGGCAGATGTGCTCGTTGCCGGCGAGGCATGCCGGGCAGGTCCCGTCCCATGCGAGGGGCATCACGGTGACCTGCTGTCCCTCGTGCCACCCCTCGACGCCGTCGCCGATGGCGTCGATCGTGCCGCTCATCTCGTGACCGAAGACGAGCGGGGTCCGCACCCTCGCGTCCATGTTCCCGTGCAGGATGTGCAGGTCGGTACCGCACAGGCCGACGTAGGCGACCTGAAGGCGCACCTGCCCGGGAGCCGGCGGCTCCTCGGTCGCTTCGGCGATGGCGATGGTGCGGTCGCCCGCATACGTGGCGGTCAGCATTGATCCTCCAGCTCGTTCGGGGCGGATTGAGGAGACCTATTCGCCCACATCGGTTCGATTATGCCAGAGGAATGGCGTGACGCTGCGAAATCATCTAACCTTTACTCACCCCGTTCTCATGCCTGGAGGAACTCGATGAAGAGTCGCACGTTGCGATCCGGCCTGTCGCTGACCGAGCTCGGCTTCGGTGCCGCGCAACTCGGCAACCTCGCCCGCGTCACCACCGACGACGAGGCGGCGGGTGCCGTCGCGGCGGCGTACGACCGCGGCATCCGGTACTTCGACACGGCGCCGCACTACGGGCTCGGGCTCTCCGAACGGCGGCTCGGGGCGGCGCTGGCCGCCTACCCCCGCGACGACTACGTGCTCTCCACCAAGGCCGGACGGCTCATCGTCCCGAACGAGGAGTACGACGGCCGCGCCCGGGACGATCAGGGCTTCGACGTTCCGGCCGACCTCCGCCGTCGGTTCGACCTCAGCCGCGACGGCATCCGCCGCTCGATCGACGAGAGCCTCGAGCGGCTCGGCCTCGACCGCATCGACATCGCCTACCTCCACGACCCCGACGACTACGGCCCGGAGGCGCATGCCGAGGCGATCCCCGCCCTCATCGAGCTGCGCGACGAGGGCGTCGTGCGAGCCGTCGGTGCGGGCATGAACCAGTCGGCCATGCCCACCGAGTTCGTGCTCCGCCATGACGTCGACCTGATCATGCTGGCCGGGCGCTACACGCTGCTCGAGCAGGGCGCCCTCGAGGACCTGCTGCCCGCTGCGAGCGAGCGCGGGGTCGCCATCGTGGCGGCCGGCGTCTACAACTCGGGGCTGCTCTCACGACCGCGACCGCCCGCCGACGCACGCTACGACTACGCCCAGGCGCCTGCCGAGGTCATCGCGAGGGCCAACGAGATCGCCGACGTGTGCGAGTCGTTCGGGGTGACCCTGCCCGAGGCCGCGCTGGCCTTCCCGCTGCGGCATCCGAGCGTCGTCTCCGTGGTGGTGGGCATGCGCACGGCCGACCAGGTCGAGCAGGCCGTCGAGCGGGTCGGTGCCGAGGTGCCCGACGAGCTGTGGTCGACGCTGGCCGAGCGCGGGCTGCTGCGCGATGCCTGACGGCTCAGGAGCCGGCGGCCTCGCCGGAGTCGGCGCCCCCGGCGGCCTCGCCCGACTGCGCATCGCCTCGGTCACGCAGCGCCGCACCGGGCTCTCCGCCGTCGACGATCTCGGGCGCGGACTCGTCGAGGTGGGCGGCCGTGTACTCCTCGACGCCGAGCACGTGCACCATCATGCGGATGCGGGCCCGGTCGGGGTCGTGCGCCGCGAGCGCGGCGAGGATCGCCCGGTGCTCCTGCTGCGTCGAGTGCACGGCGTCGTGCTGGTGGATCGCGCGCCAGAGGCGGGCCCGCGCGGTGCGGCTCACGAGCGCATCGATGATCGCGGCGAACGCGGGATTGCCGCTGGCGGTCGCGATGAGCCGGTGGAAGTCGGTGTCGACGTCGATGGTGGCCTCGAGGTCGATGCGCTCGTCGGTGAGCAGCGACTCGCCGCGGTCGAGGATGCGGCCGGCCTCGGCCAGGTCGTCATCGCTGATGCGCAGCGCCGCGTGCGCCGCCGCCTCGGGCTCGAGCACGCGGCGCACGCCGAGCAGGTGCACGTTGTTCTCGGGGCTCTGCAGTTCGGCGAGCATGCCGAGCGGCTCGAAGAGCCGGCCGGGCTCGAGCGAGGTCACGTAGGTGCCGTCGCCCTGCCTGGTCTCGAGGATGCCGAGGATCACGAGCGCCCGAACGCCCTCGCGCAGTGGTCCGCGCGAGACGCCGAGCCGCTCGCCGAGGTCACGCTCCACGGGCAGCCGGGACCCTGCGACCAGCTCGCCACTCGTGATCATCTGACGGATGCCGTCGATCACGACCTGGGCGCGCGAGCGCGCCGGGCCGCCGTCGGAGGTCTTCTCGCTCGTCATGGCCACAGCCTAGGCGAACGGGCGACATCCGCCCTCGAATTCATCAGATCTTTGGAGGAGGCCGCATGACCGGGGTCATCGACGCGCACCAGCACGTGTGGAACCTCGAGCGGGCCGACTACGCCTGGCTCACCCCTGAGGCCGGGGTGCTGCACCGCACGATCGAGATGGACGAGGTGATGCCGGAGTTCACGGCCGCGGGCGTCGTCGGAACCGTGCTCGTGCAGTCGGCCGACAACGACGAGGACACCGAGCACATGTTCGAGGTCGCGGGCCGCCACCCCGTCGTGCACGGCATCGTCGGCTACGTGCCGCTGCACGATCCGGCCCGCGCCGCGGAACGCCTCGAGGAGCTCCGACGGCGGCCGCTCTTCCGCGGGGTGCGCAACCTGATCCACGACCGGCCCGACCCGAACTGGCTCCGCCGGCCCGACGTCGACGAGACGCTGGGCCTGCTCGCGGCGGCGGGCGTGCCCTTCGACGTCGTCGGCGTGCTGCCCGAGCACCTCGAGGCGGTGCTCGGGATCTCCGAGCGGCATCCGGAGCTCGACCTCGTCCTCGACCACCTCAACAAGCCGCCCATCGGCCTGGCCGTGCCGGGCGATGACGCGTGGGAGCCCTGGGCCTCCCTCATCGCACGGGTTGCCGAGAACCCGCGGGTGCACGGCAAGGTGTCGGGGCTCTACGCCGCCACCGGGGACCCAGCCTCCTGGACGGTCGAGCAGGTGCGACCGGTCCTCGACCACGCGCTCGAGGCCTTCGGCCCCGACCGGCTCATGTACGGCGGCGACTGGCCCGTCTCGCTCATCGCGGGCGGGTACGCCCACGTCTGGCAGGGGCTCTCCGAGCTCCTCGCCGACCTCACCGTCGCCGAGCGCGACGCCATCCTCGCGGGAACCGCCCGCAGGTTCTACACCCTCCCAGAATCGGAGCCCCTCGATGACTGACCAGTTCACGTTGGCTCGACTGGGCGACGCGGGCCACGAGGTCCCCGTCGTCCGCGTCGGTGCACGCACCCTCGACGCGCGATCGCTCACGGCCGACTTCGACGGCGCGTTCTTCGCCGCCGACGGTGTCGCCCGCATCGCGGCCGCGCTCGACTCGCTGCCCGACCTCGACGGCGATGCGACCGGCCTGCGCGTCGGCGCCCCCATCGCGGCGCCGGGCAAGGTCGTCTGCATCGGGCTGAACTACCGCGACCACGCCGAGGAGACCGGTGCCGCGCTGCCGGCCGAGCCGGTCGTCTTCATGAAGGACCCGTCGACCGTGGTCGGCCCCTTCGACGACGTGCTGATTCCGCGCAACTCGACGAAGACCGACTGGGAGGTCGAGCTCGGCGTCGTCATCGGCACGACGGCGCGCTACCTCGCATCGCCCGACGAGGCGCTCGCCCATGTCGCCGGCTATGCGGTCTCGCACGACGTGTCGGAGCGCGAGTTCCAGCTCGAGCGCGGCGGCCAGTGGGACAAGGGCAAGAGCTGCGAGACGTTCAACCCGCTCGGCCCCGTGCTGGTGCCCGCTTCCGACGTCGCCGACCCGCAGGCGCTCGGCCTGCGCCTCTGGGTCAACGGCGAGATCCGGCAGAACGGCACGAGCGCCGACATGCTCTTCTCCGTCGCGCACGTGATCTGGTACCTCAGCCAGTTCATGGTGCTGCGCCCGGGCGACCTCATCAACACCGGCACGCCCGCGGGCGTCGCGCTCGGCATCGAGGGCAACCCGTACCTGCGAGCCGGCGATACGGTCGAGCTCGAGATCGACGGCCTCGGCCGGGCGAGCCAGTCCATGGTGCAGGCATGAGCGCCGCCGCCGAGTTCGACGGCCTCGTCGCGATCGTGACGGGCGGGGCATCCGGCATCGGCCTCGCGACGGCGAAGGAGTTCGTCGAGCGCGGCGCCACCGTGGCCGTGCTCGACCGCACTCTCGACGGACTGCCCGAGCCGCTGCACGGATTCACGGCGGATGTCACGGACCGGGCCTCGATCGAGCGGGCCGTTGCCGAGGTCGCCGAACGCCTGGGCGGCATCGACGTCGTCGTGAACAACGCGGGCATCAGCGCGGTCGGCACCGTCGCCGAGAACGACGACGCCGAGTGGGCGCGCGTGCTCGACGTCAACGTCATCGGCATGGCGCGCGTGACGGCCGCGGCACTCCCGTGGCTGCGACGCTCGGAGGCGGCATCCGTCGTCAACGTCAGCTCGATCGCGGCGTTGAACGGGCTGCCCCAGCGGGCCCTGTACTCGGCGTCGAAGGGCGCGGTGCTCGCGTTGACCTACGCGATGGCCACCGACCACGTCGCCGAGGGCATCCGCGTCAACTGCGTGTGCCCGGGTACGGTGCACACCCCCTTCGTCGACCGGATGCTGCAGGGCTTCGCCGATCCCGTCGCCGAGCGGGCGGCGCTCGACGCCCGTCAGGCCACCGGCCGGATGGTCGCGCCCGAGGAGGTCGCGGCGGCGATCGCCTACCTCGCGAGCCCGCGCTCGGTCTCCACGACGGGCACAGCGCTCGACGTCGACGGCGGCGTCTCGCACCTGCGTCCGCGACCCGCGGGAGCGCGCTCGTGAAGCGGCTCGCCTCGGTCATCGGCCTGCCTGCCGAGCACCGCGAGGAGTACGAGCGCCTGCACGCCGAGGTGTGGCCGGCGGTGCTCGAGCGCCTCACCGCCAGCAACGTCCGCAACTACTCGATCTACCGGCACGGCGAGGTGCTGTTCTCGTACATGGAGTACGTCGGCGACGACCTCGAGGCCGACATGGCGGCGATCGCCGCGGACCCCGAGACGCAGCGCTGGTGGTCGGTGTGCGAGCCGCTGCAGCGGCCCTTCGCCGAACGGGCCGCAGGCGAGTGGTGGATGGAGCTCCCCGAGGTCTTCCACCTCGACTGAGCGGATGCCTCTGCGCCCGTGGCGACGCATCGGTGCGGCGCTCGCGGGCAGGAAGTGCCCGAGGTCGCGCCGCGTGCGCGGTCGGCCGAATTCCGGAGACTCGCGGCGACGCGCCGCGTTCGTCGGCGCTCTCGCGGCGTGTCGCGCGTGATCTCCGGAATACCGCTCTCCGGAGGGGGCCGGCCCGGGCGGCCGGCACGGCATGATGTGGGTATGGCCACCGACATCCCCGGCATGACCGTGATGCCCGCCCCCCAGTTCGTCATGAGCACCAACGGGCGGCGCATCGCGACCTACTCGTGGGGCGCGGACGATGCGACGCCCGTGCTGCTCGTGCACGGCTTCGCCTCGAGCGCGCGCGACAACTGGGTCAACACCGGCTGGGTGCGCGACCTCTCGCGGGCCGGCTACCGGGTGCTCGCGATCGACCAACGCGGCCACGGGGCGAGCGACAAGCCGTACCTCGACCTGGCCTACGCCATGGACCTCTTCGTCGAGGACATCGTCACCGTGCTCGACACCTACCTGCTCGACAGCGCGCACTACGTCGGGTACTCGCTCGGCGCCCGCGTGGGCTGGCAGGTCGCCGTCGCCCACCCCGAGCGCGTGCAGCGGGCCGTGCTCGGCGGCATCCCCGACGGTCGGCCGCTCGCACGCCTGCAGATCGACCAGGCTCGCGCGTACGCCGACCACGGAACACCCGTCGAGGACAAGGTCACGCAGAACTACGTGACGCTCACCGAGCGCGTGCCGGGCAACGACCTCAGGGCGCTCATCGCCCTCGCCGAGGGCATGCGGCTGGGCGATGCGGATCCGGATGTCGCGAACCCGCCGACGCAGCCCGTGCTGTTCGCCACGGGCAGCGAGGACGCGATCCTCGAGCGCTCACGCGCCCTGGCGGAGGCGACGCCCGGCAGCCGCTTCATCGAGCTGCCGGGGCGGCACCACTTCAACGCCCCGGTCTCGCGCGAGTTCCGGCACGGCGCCCTGGAGTTCCTCGGCGACGCCTGAGCCCGCCGACCGCTCAGACGGCGTGGATGGTCCGGTTGCTCCGGATGAGGCCGTTCGGGTCGACGCGTCGCTTCACGGCGGCGAGGCGCTCGAGCACGGCGGGCGGGTACGCGTCGGCGAGCGGCCCGGCGCCGAGCATCGAGGGCACGCCGCCGACGACGCCGTGGCGATCGGCGAGCTCGCGCAGCGGCTGCAGCGCCGCGACGGGGTCGATGGCCGGGTTCATGAGCAGCACTCCGGCGTTGAGCAGCAGCGGCGCAGTGATCGCACCGACGGCGGCACGCTCGGCCTCGTGCTGGTCGGCGGTCGCGCCGCCCATCGCACGGAGCCCGCAGCGCATGAGCCCGTGCTCGGCGCCCGCCAGGAACGCCTCGACGAACTCCGCCGCGAACGCGTCGTCGTCGGTGCCGATGGTCGCGCCGAAGTCGGCCGTCGGCATCGGCTCGACGGGTTCGCCGGCGACGGCCGCCAATTGGCCGACGGTGAACGTCGTGAGTGCGTTCGTGATGGGCTCGGCCACCGAGAGCAGTCGCTCGGCGATGGCCGAGCCGCTCGCCTCGTCGCCCACGTGCACGAGCATGACCGATGCCACGGTGCGGCCCCGCAGGTGCGGCGGCATGACGGGGAGGTCGGGGAAGCGCATCATGCCGATGTCGAGTCCCAATTCCGGCTCGTCGCGCGCGAGTGCGAACGCCGCGGAGATGACGGGTACGGCGGCCTCTTCGGCGTAGACCAGGCTGCCGCCGAAAAGGGTGTCCGCCGGATGCAGCGCGAGCTCGATCGCCGTGACCACCCCGAAGAGGCCGCCGCCGCCGCGCAGGGCCCAGATGAGCGACACGTCGTCGTCGACGTCGGACACGCGCTGCAGCTCGCCGGACGCGTCGACGAACTCGACCGCGAGGATCGACCGGGCCGTCAGCCCATGACGCCGGCTGAACAGCGAGTGACCGCCGTTCAGTGCGAGGCCGACGACGTTGACCTCGGGGTTCGACCCGGCGAGGCCGACGAGGCCGGTGCCGTCGAGCGCCTGCAGCACGGGGCCCCAGTTGACGCCGGCGCCGACCCGCAGCACCCGATTCTCGACGTCGACCTCGAGCTCGTCGAAGGCCGACGGGCGGATCACGATGACCCCCTCGAGGTCGTCGGCGGCGCCGTGCCCGTTGGGCTGGGTCGTGACGCCGAGCCCGGCGGCTGCGGCCGCCGCGAGGATCGCCTGCACGTCCGCGACATCCGCCGGCACCGCGACCGCAGCCGGACGCTGGTCGATGCTGAGGTTCCACGGTGCGCGTGCGGCGTCGTACTCGGCGTCGCCCGGCAGCACGATCGTGCCGGTGAGGTTCGGTCGAAGGCCGTCGAGCACGGTTGCGCGAGCATCGGTCATGGGTGGAGCCCCTCTCATCCGTCGACCACGCTACTCGCGGCATCCGACATGGTCACGTGGTCAGGGCCGCCTCCTGCCCGACCTCGAGGCGCCGGCCGGCGAAGCGCTCGCGCATCAGCCGGTCGTGGGTGACCAGGACGACCGCACCCTCGAAGCCCGCGAGCGCCTGCTCGAGTTCGTCGACGAGTTCGGGTGCGAGGTGGTTCGTCGGTTCGTCGAGCAGCAGCACGTCGTGCGGTGAGCTCACGAGGAGCGCGAGTTCGAGCCGCCGGCGCTGCCCGTACGAGAGGCCACCGACCGGAACCCCCAGTTCGCGCCCGTGGAACAGCCCCAGCCCCATCAGGCGGTCCGCCGCGCTCGCCTCGTCGGTGCGGATGCCGCGGGCGTACGCCTCGAGCAGGGAACGCCGCCGATCGGTGCTCGGGGCCTGCTGCCGAAGGTGGCCGACCCGGCCGTGGACGCGCACCGACCCCGAGTCGGGCGCGGCCTCGCCGGCGATCGTGCGGAGCAGGCTCGTCTTGCCGACGCCGTTCGGGCCGGTGATCAGCAGCCGCTCGCCGGCGCGCAGTTCGAGGCGCTCCACGCGCACCGCGGCGACCCGGACGTCGAGGAGGGCGACGAGCGGTGGCATCGCGGCATCCGGCGTCGCGGAGGACGCCTCGAGCGGGACGGAGGTGGGGGCTCCGCGCTCGAACTCGTGCACGAACGTCAGCGGCTCCGGCGGAGGCGCGACCGGATGATCCTCGAGTCGGGCGATGCGCTCCTTCGCATTGCGGATGCGGCCCATCGCGCCGTGGTCGCGTCCGCGCGCCCGGAACTGCCCCGCACCCATGCCCGCCTTGTCGAGCTTGCGCGGAATCGCGTCGAGCCGCCCGGCATTCGATTCGACGAGCGAGCGATGTCGTGCCAGTTCCGCCGCCCACTCCTCGTGGGCGAGCCTGCGCCGCTCGCGCTCGGCTGCCTTGGCGGCGCGGTACCCGGCGTAGCCGTCGCCGTATCGGGCGACCGAGCCGGCATCGACTTCCCAGATCGTCTGCGTGAACGCCTCGAGGAAGGCGCGGTCGTGCGTGACGGCGACGACCGTGCCGCGGTGGCCGCGGAGCTGGCCCAGGAGCCAGTCCCACGCGTCGTCGTCGAGGTCGTTCGTCGGCTCGTCGAGGAGCAGGAGTTCGGCGTCGGCGGCGAGGATCGCGGCCAGCGCCGTGCGGCTCCGCTCACCGCCCGACAGCGACGTCCACGTCCGCTCGCGCCCGAGGTGCCCGACGCCGAGCTCGTGGAGCGCGGCATCCAGGCGTGCAGGCGCGCCGAAGCCGTCGCGGGCGTCGTAGCGGTCCCGCAGTTCCGCGTAGTGCTCGAGGCCGGCGTCGAGCGCGGCGGCCTCCGCGGGACTCGGGTCGGGCGTCGTCGCGAGCGTGCCGAGGGCGAGCTCGGCGTCGTGGAGCTCGTGCTCGAGGGCGCGCAACTCGCGCCAGCACAGGTCGACGGCGTCCTGGACGGTCGCCCCGTCGGGGAGTTCGACGGACTGCGGAAGCACGCTGCGACCACCGGGCGAGACGACGAGCGCCTCGCCGTCGTCGGGCTCGAGTTCACCCGCGATGAGGCGAAGCAGGGTCGACTTGCCGGCGCCGTTGTCGCCGATGAGGCCGATGCGCTCGCCCGGTCGCGCGGTGAGGTCGACGCGATCGAGCACGACGTGGTCGGCGAAGCGTCGCGTGACGGATCGAAGGGTCAGTTGTGCGGTGGTCAAGGGGACCGGCCTTCCCGCCTGTCGCCGGCTGGGTCGGCACGCCGGGACGGATGCGCCGGTGGTGGGCGCCCCGGGTGCGCCGATGCGGCGACGGGTCGATGATCTGGTGGCGTGGGCCACGGAGGTGGATTGCGCGAGGGAATCGCGAGAGATGACCGTGGAGCGGAGCTCGACGCGGTCGCCACCTACTGGAAGATCAGGGTACCCATGCCGAGGAGGTTACCCGAGTGCCGGTGCGGGGCGCAATGGTCGGACGCCCGCAGTGCAGGACATGCCGCGCCGGGGCGGTCGCCCGTGGCAGGCCCGGACATCGGTCCGGCCGGGCACCCTCGTCGGGCACCCGGCCGGAACAGGACGAGCGGTCAGGCGCCCGCGGCGTCGTACGCCACGTCGCGCACGGTCGTGACGGGCTCGCCGCCGACCAGGCCCGTCGCAGTGATCCTGACGCTGCCGGCGGGCATCGACGCGAGCCGGGTCGAGAACGAGTGGAACGCGTTCTTCCCGGGCTTCACCGCCGCGACCGTGGTGATGCCGTACGGCGTCTCGAACTCGAACGAGACCGGCGCGTCGGCCTCGTTCGTCGCCTTGACGCCGAGCTGCACCTTGCCCGCGACCACGCGGGTCGTCACGAGCGGCTCGAACTCCAGCGCCACGGCCGGGCCGAGGTCCTTCATCGGCTGGCCGGTGGCGGGGTTCGCCGGGCGGACGCGGCGATCCTCTCCGTTCACCCGCACGATGACGGGCTCCGCGTTCGGCGCACGGTCGGCGACGATGTCGTACGAGGTGACCACGCCGTCGGCCCAGGTGGCGCTCACCCCGTAGCCGCCGCGGGCGCGGAGGCCGGTGAACGACCCGGTCGCCCAGTCCTCGGGCGTCGCCGGCAGCAGCGAGATGATGCGGCCGTGGCTCTGGAGGACCATCTCGATGATGCCGCCCGGGATGCCGAAGTTGCCGTCGAGCTGGAAGGGAGGGTGGTTGCAGAACAGGTTCTCGAGCGTGTTGTAGGTGAGCAGCCCGCGGAGCATGACCTGGGCCCGGGTCGCGTCGCCGAGGCGCGCGAACAGCGCGGTGCGCCAGGCCCACGTCCACGACCGCCGGCTGTCGCCCGAGACGGTGCCCGCCGTGAACGGGACGCCCTCCTGCTCGCCGCATCGTGCCTTCAGGGAGACGAGCGCCGCCGCGGCGAACTCGGGTGTCTCGGGGGTGATCTGGCGCCCCGGGTACACCGCGAAGAGGTGCGACGTGTGCCGGTGCAGGTCCGTCGGGCTGTCGCGGTCGGCCTGCCATTCCTGCAGCTGCCCCCAGCTGCCGATCTTGTTCGGCGCGAGGCGCGACTGCATGTCGGTGACGCGAGCCCGGTACTCGGCGTCGACGTCGAGGGCCGCCGCGCACTCCCGGTAGTTCTCGAAGAGGTCCCACACCATCTGCTGGTCGTGCATGACGCCGTCCTCACGGGGGCCGTGCTCGGGCGACCAGCCGTTCGGGGCCACGAGGGTGCCGTCGGCGAGTTCCTTGAGCTCGTGCTCCCAGAACTGGCAGATCTCCTTGATCATCGGGTACGCGAGGTTCTCGAGGTAGTCGCGGTCCTGCGTGAACGCCCAGTGCTCGTAGAGGTGGAGGGCGTACCAGGCGCTGGCCACCGTGTTCCACTCCCAGGCGTTGCCGCCGAACGGCGACTGCGAGGTGCGGGCGGTCCAGCCTGGCGTGTCCTGTCCGAAGGCGTTGCGGGTGGCCACCCGGCTCGGCACGGCGACCTGCTCGATGAACCGCGCGAGGCCGAGGTGCGAGTCGCTCAGGTTGCCCGTCTCGGCGGCCCAGTAGTTCATCTGGATGTTGATGTTCGTGTGGTAGTCCGACGCCCACGCCGGCTGGTTCTGGTTGTTCCAGAGCCCCTGCAGGTTTGCGGGAAGTCCGTCGGACTTCGAGGCGCTCAGGAGCAGGTAGCGGCCGTAGTCGAACATCGCCTGCTCGAGCGTCGGGTCGGCGGCGCCCGCCTTGTAGCGGCTCAGCCGCTCGACGGTCGAGAGCTCGAGCACCGAGACATCCGTGTCGCCCCAGGTCACGACGGCGGCCGACATGAGCTCCGCGACCTGCGCGGTGTGCTCGTCGTGCAGGTCGTCGAAGGAGCGGGCGGATGCCGCGGCGAGGGCCGCGTCGATGCGGGGTCGTGGCGCGTCGCCGCGCCATCCGTCGGCTGCGCTCATCTTGTAGTCGGTCCGCGCATCGAGCAGGAGCGTGAGGGTCGTCGCCCCGGTGACGCGCAGCGTCGTCGCATCCCCGGTGACCCGACCGTCGGTGTCGGCGACCTGGGCGACCGCGGCGTAGCGCAGCCCGTTCAGCAGCGCTCCCTCGAAGCCGATGCGGCGCTCGCCGGCGCTCGCGACGACGGGGATGTTCGCCTGCCCGGACGCGATGCCGATGGTCCCGCTGAAGCCGGCGGGGTCGTCGGTCGTGTAGCGGAGCACGACGAGGTCGGCCCCACGGCTCGCGAACGCCTCCCGGAGCACGCGACCGGTGCGCAGGGCGTACCTGGTGTGGTGCAGGCCGACCGCGGTGTCGAGCGAGCGGCGGTAGTCGGCGGCGATGCGGCGCGTGCGGGTGTCGAAGCCCGCGCCGGTGAACGCGATGCCGGCCAGGTGGAAGTCGCCGGGCGCCGTGAAGGTGAGCCGGTACCTCGTGTACTCGACGGCGTTCGCGAAGGAGAACGTCTTGGCCTCGCCTCGCGCGGCGAACGCCGTGCCGCTGCGGGCGTCGAGCTGCTGCCACGTCGCGCCGTCGTTCGAGCCCTCGAGCACCCAGTCGCGCGGATCGGCGGTTGCGCCGTCGGCGGCGCTCGTGATCACGTATCCCGTGAGCGCGCGCTTCGCCGGGAGCTGCAGTTGCCAGCGGGCACCGGACCCCGCACCGGCGCCGCTGACGTGCCATGCGGTCGCGGGGTCGCCGTCGATGCTGCGGGCGAGGTCGCGGTCGTCGTCGCCCGAGTGCCCGCTCGGCGAGGTGACGTAGACGAGGTCGCCCTGTACGAGGTCGACCCCGCCGAGCGAGATCTCCGAGAGCTGGAAGTGGCTGATGCCCGCCTTCGGCACGAAGTCGAAGCGGTAGTGCGTGAAGGCGGCGGTGTTCGCGAACGTGTACGTCTTCGTCTGCTGGCGCTGCTCGAACGGCGGGCCGGAGCGGGTGTCGAGCGCGACCCAGGTCGAGCCGTCGTTCGAGCCCTGGAGCACCCACTGCTGCGGGTCGCGGTCCGGCACGTCGTTCGCGCTCGTGATGCTGTAGCTCGTCAGGGCGACGGGCGCGGTGAGGTCGGCCTGCCAGAGCACATGCGACGGCGGCCCGATGATGCACCACTTCGTGTTCGACCGGCCGTCGACCGTGTTCTGCACGCCCTCGCCGCCCGAGATCGTGTACGGGCCGCCGGGCGAACCCACCTGCGGTCCGGCGGCGAAGGTGATCTTCAGCGTGCCGAAGTCCCGGAACGAGCCGAAGCCGGTCTCGCTCGTGTCGTAGGCGCCGTCGCCCTGACCCGCGAGCGCGTTGTCGTAGTCGTTGATGCCGCCCCAGAAGCTGATCTCGCTGAACTGCACGACCTCCTGGTCGGGGTTGCCGAAGAGCATCGCGCCCATGCGCGCATTGCCGATCGGCAGGGCCTGCGTCTCCCAGTTCGTGGCCGGGATCCCGTACCAGAGCGCCTTGCGCGAGATCTCCGGCAGGGCGAGCGTGCCGGCCGCGGTGCGGAGGCCGCCGGCACGCAGGGGCGCGGCCGCGGCGGGCGAGGCTCCGCCCAGCAGGCCTGGCACGAATGGGGCGAGGGCGGCGACGCTGCCCAGTTGCAGCACACTGCGCCGGTCGAGTTGGTGATCGAGCATCTGACAAGAACCTCCAGGACGTCTTTGGTCTGGTGTCTCGGGTCTCCGGACGGTAGGTTTGCCGGTATTCGCCGATTCGGTGCCATCCTGCCGCATTAAACATCGGATGTATAGACCTCGTTGCTCGGGTCGGCGTGCGCGTGCGGCATCCGCTCACGACGTCGGCGCCGACGGACGCGGCGGCCCGCAGGGCGGCCGGTCCGGCGGTTGCTCGGCGGCTCGCGCGGCGAGCGGGCTCAGGCGAGCCACGTACGCTTGGGGCGCCAGATCCCCGACGCGCGGCATCCGCTCGTCGTCGCCCGAGAGGACCCCCGTGAGCCTGATCCGCCTGAACGACGTGAGCATCGAGTTCGACGGGCGCACGGTGCTGAAGGAGGCCTTCCTCAAGCTCAAGCAGGGCGACCGCGTCGGACTCATCGGCAAGAACGGCACCGGCAAGACCAGCTTCCTCGAGGTCGTGCTCGGCCGCCGCGACCCGAGCGCCGGCACCCGCGACGTCACCCTCGGCACGACCATCGGGTACTTCTCGCAGTTCTCCGAGCTCGACGGCGAGCAGAGCATCCAGGAGACGCTGAGCGCGCACTTCACCGACGTCCACGAGACGCAGGCCCGCCTCGACGAGATCGGGACGGCGCTCGCCGAACCCGTGGACGAGGCCGAGATGACCCGCCTGCTCACCGAGCAGGGCGAGCTCTTCGAGCGCATGGACCACGTCGGCGGCTGGACCTACGAGACCACGATCGACACCGTGCTCACGCGCCTCGGCTTCGACGAGGAGCGTCGCACCCTGCCGGTCGGCCGGTTGTCGGGCGGATGGCGCAACCGCGCCGCGCTCGCGCAGATCCTCGTGCAGGCGCCCGACGTGCTCCTGCTCGACGAGCCGACGAACTTCCTCGACCTCGACGGCGTGAAGTGGGTCGAGAACTGGCTCGCCTCGTTCGCCGGCGCGGTGCTCGTCGTCTCCCACGACCGGCAGTTCCTCGACGGGGTCGTCACCCGCATCGTCGAGATCGAGAACTACCGCCTCCAGGAGTACGAGGGCGACTACTCGGCCTACGTGCACGCGAAGCAGTCGCGGCTGAAGATGCTCGAGAAGCAGTTCGCCCATGAGGAGGAGCTGCTGGCCTACGAGCAGGCCGCCTCGGCCGCCCGTCGGGAGGCCGCACGCAATCCCTCGAACGCCGTCGCCCGCCGGCTCGCCGACATCAAGAAGCGGCAGGCGCCGCGGCCGATCGACCAGATCATCACGGGCATCTACGAGGGGCTGCGGGTCAGCAACGACCTGCTCACCGTCACCGGGCTCTCGAAGGGGTTCGGCGGCTCGCCGCTGTTCGAGAACCTGACCTTCGACGTGCACCGCGGCGACCGGGTCGCCGTGCTCGGCTCGAACGGCTCCGGCAAGTCGACGCTGCTCGACGTGCTCACCGAGGAGACCGAGGCGGATGCCGGGAGCGTGCGCTGGGCGAAGGGGGCGCGGTACGTCTCGTACAACCGGGTCTACGCCGAGCTCGACCTCGAGGACACCGTGGGGCACGCGGTGAACGCCTACCCCGACTCCCTCGCCTTCACCGCGACGAAGAAGAGCGTGAACCGGTTCCTCGCGATGCTGCAGTTCTCCGAGGCCGACCTGAAGCAGAAGATCGGAACACTCTCGGGCGGCCAGCGGGCGAGGGTCGCGATCGCGCAGTGCCTGCTGTCGGGCGCCGCCGTGATCGTGCTCGACGAGCCCACGAACCACCTCGACATCACCTCGACGCAGGTCATGGAGCGGGCGCTGACCCACTTCCCTGGCGCCGTCATCGTCGTCAGCCACGACCGCTTCTTCGTCGACAAGCTCGCCGACCGGCTGCTCGTCTTCGAGGGCGGCGGACGCGTGCGCGAGACGCCGGCGACCGGAGCGCTCTGACCCTGGGATCGTCGGCGGGAGACTGACCCGAACGTGGGCATAGCGCCGCGTGAGAGCGCTCCACTACCGTGTTGTCCATCGACACGTCGCCCTCCGCACTCCTCGGCCGTGCCGGCGAACTCGAACGTCTCGCCGAGCTCGTCGGCGGTGCGCGCAACCGCAGGGGCGCCGCGCTCGTGGTGCGCGGCGAGCCCGGCATCGGCAAGACGGCGCTGCTCGACGAGGCAACGCGCGCGGCCGCCGGGGTGAGGGTCGTCCGTGCCGACGGCTTCGAGGCGGAGTCGGCGATGCCGTACGCGGCCCTGCAACGGCTCGGCACCCCGTTCGCCGCGCTCATCCGCGACCTGCCCGGCCCGCAGGCCTCCGCCCTGCGCATCGCTGCGGGACTCGATGCGGGGCCGCCGCCCGACCGCTACCTGGTCGGCCTCGGCATGCTCTCGCTCCTCGCCGCGGCGGCCGAACGCGAGCCCGTCGTCTGCGTGGTGGACGACGCGCACCTCCTCGACCCGGAGTCGCTCGAGGTCCTCGCGTTCGTCGCACGTCGCCTCGAGGCCGAGTCCGTCGCGCTCCTGCTCGGCATGCGGCCGGAGCCGAGAGCCGATGTGGCGGCCGCCGGCGTGCCCGTGCTCGACCTCGCCGGGCTCGACGCGCCGACCGCCGTCGCCCTGCTCAACCGTTCGGCCGCCGACCCGGTCGACCCGTACCTCGCCACCCGGTTCGCCGAGGAGACCGGCGGCAACCCGCTCGCACTGATCGACCTCGCCCTCGAGTTCTCGGCGCAACAGCTCACCGACCACTCGCTCGCCGTCGGCCCGGTGCCCATCGGGCTGCGGCTGGAGTCCGTGTACCTCCGGGCCGTCGACGCGCTGCCGACCGAGACGCGGCGCTGGCTCGACATCGCCGCCGCGGAGTCCACCGGCGATCCGACGCTGATCGACGGTGCCGCCCGTGTGCTCGGGGTCACGGTCGACGCCCCGGGGCCCGCGGAGCGGGCGGGCCTCGCCACGGTGCGGGACCGCGTGCGCTTCCGGCATCCGCTCGTTCGCGCCGCCGTCTACAACGCCATCCCCGCCGGGGAGCGCCGGGCCGTGCACGCGGCGCTCGGCGGCGTCGCCGATGCCGCGGGCCGCCATGACCTCGCCGTCTGGCATGCCGCGGAGGCCACGGTCGGCATCGACGGCGAGGTCGCCGACCGGTTGGAAGCGGTGGCGGATGCCGCGGGCGGGCGCGGCGGCACCGCGTCCCGTGCGCGCCTCCTCGCCAGGGCGGCCGAGCTGTCACCGGCCGGTCCCGTCCGCTCGGGGCGACTCCTCGCGGCGGCCGAGGCCGCGGCGAGCGCGGGCGCCGCCCAACTGGCGCGCGAGCTCCTGGATCGCCTCGAAGGCGACGCCCTCGACCCCGTCAGCGCCGGGCGGGTCGCCCAGCTCCGAGCGCTCATCGCCATCTTCGTCGCCGATCGGGAGCGCATCCTCACCGGACCCTCGACGATGCTCCGGGCGGCCGAGCTCTTCCACGGCATCGTGCCCGCGCTCGAGCAGCGGGCCCTCGTCTGGGCGTTCGACCTCACGCTGACGGTCGAGTGGGCGATCGAGGGGGTCACGCTTCCGGAACTCGGGCAGCGTCTCGCGGCCGGCGTCGACGTGGCCGGCGGTCCGCTCTCCATCGCCCTCCGCGGACTCAGCGCTCACATCCTCCTGCCCTACGAGCAGGCCGTGCCCGTCATGCGCGACGCCCTGGACATGCTGTTCGAGCTCGACGAGGAGGCGCTGCTGGAGATCGGCACCTTCGGCGTCGCATTGAGCATGGCGCTCTGGGACGAACAGGCGTGCGTGAGGCTCCTCGAACGCATCGCCGGGGCGGCCCGTTCGCGAGGACGTCTGCGCGACCTCGACACGGTGCTGTGGCTGCTCGGGCTCATCGAACTGGTCAGGGGCGACCCTGCGGCATCCGGTCGGTACATCGACGACGTCCGGGAACTGCGGCACGCCATCGGCTACGACGCCGAGCAGGTCGTGAACGGCTCCTACCTCGCGTGGGCCGGCGCGCCCGTCCCGCAGGTGGAGGCGATCGCCGAGGCCGTGCTCGGCACCGGGTTCGCGGGGGCCTGGACGATCGCGATGATGGGCCTGAGCGTCCGCGCGATCGCGGACGGGCACTACCGCGATGCCTTCGAACGCCTGCGACCGATGATCGAGCGACCGTTCCTCCAGGTGACGTACCAGCAGATGCCCGAGTACATCGAAGCGGGGGTCCGCAGCGGAAGGGCCGACGACGTGAGGGCCTCGCACGCGCGGCTGGCGGAGTTCGCCGCCCACTCGGGCACGCCTTGGATCCGCGGCCTGGCCGCGCGTGGCTCAGCACTGCTGGCAGCCGACGAGGAGGCGGAAGCCCTCTACGTCGAATCGATCGGGCACCTCGCGGAGTCCACCGTGATCGGCGAACTCGGGCGCGCCCACCTCCTCTACGGCGAGTGGTTGCGGCGCATGAAGCGACGGCGGGAGGCACGCCAGGAGCTCCGTGCCGCGCTGGACATCTTCGAGCGCGTGGCCGCCCCCGCGTTCGCCGCCAGGGCCCGCCGTGAACTCGAGGCGACCGGTGAGCGCGTCGCGCCCCGCCAGCCGGGCGGCGCGGCCGACGACGGCCTCACCCCGCAGGAGGAGACGGTCGCCCGGCTCGCCGCCGCGGGCCGCACCAACGCCGAGATCGGCGCCGAGCTGTTCATCAGTGCGAACACCGTCGACTACCACCTGCGCAAGGTGTTCCGGAAGCTCGGCATCACCTCCCGACGGCAGCTCGCCGAGCACACCTCCGAGGGCTGACCTCGCGACTACGCGCACCACGTGGTTCGGCTCGGGGGCGCCTGGCGCGAGCATCGAGGCATCCGCGAATCGCGAACCGCGCGACTCGCCCGCTCCCGGGAGGCGCCCATGCCCTACGTCACCGCCGATGACGGCGCGCAGATCTTCTACAAGGACTGGGGCACGAGCGGCACGCCCGTGCTGCTGAGCCACGGCTGGCCGCTGAACGCCGACGCCTGGGAGGCCGCGGCGCTCTTCCTCGCCGAGCAGGGCCACCGCGCGATCGCCCATGACCGGCGCGGCCACGGCCGATCGAGCCAGACGTGGAACGGCAACGAGATGGACACCTACGCCGACGACCTCGCGTGCCTCATCGACCACCTCGACCTCACCGAGCTCACGCTCGTCGGCCACTCCACCGGCGGCGGCGAGATCGCGCACTACGTGGGCCGCCACGGTTCCGCCCGCGTCGCGAGGCTCGTGCTCGTCTCGGCGGTGCCGCCGCTGATGCTCGCGACCGAGGACAACCCGGGCGGGCTGCCGATCGCCGTGTTCGACGGCATCCGTGCCGGCGAGGCATCCGACCGCTCACAGCTCTACCGCGACCTCGCCGACGGGCCGTTCTTCGGCCACAACCGCAACAACGACATCTCGCAGGGCGTGCGCGACGCGTTCTGGCTGCAGAGCATGGCGTGCGGGCACCGAGCGGCTTACGAGTGCATCGCCGCCTTCTCGGCCACCGACTTCCGGCCCGACCTCGCGAAGATCGACGTGCCGACGCTCGTGATCCATGGCGACGACGACCAGATCGTCCCCTTCGCGGTGGGCGGGGAGCGCTCGGCCGACCTCATCGACGGGGCCACGCTGCTCGTCTACGAGGGCGGGGCCCACGGCCTGCCCGACACCGACCGCGAGCGACTCCACGCCGACCTGCTCGCGTTCATCGATTCCTGACCGAGCGGATGCCGCGGGCCCGCCTCGCCGCATCCGCTCGCCCTGCTCGTTCGCACCGCCCACCTCGACGAAAGGACCACGCCATGACCGACCAGACACCACCCCCTGCGCCCGACCCCGCCGCCCCCGACACGATCGTGCTCGTGCACGGCCTCTGGATGACCCCGCGCAGCTGGCGGGGCTGGAAGGAGCGCTTCGAGGCGCAGGGCTACACCGTGCTCACGCCCGCCTACCCGGGCTTCGAGGTCGAGGTGGAGGCGCTGCGCGAGGACCCAGACGTCATCGCGAAGCTCACCGTACCCGAGACCGTCGACCACCTCGCCGCGCAGATCGAGGCGCTGCCGACGCCGCCCATCATCATGGGGCACTCGTTCGGCGGCACGCTCACCCAGCTGCTGCTCGCCCGCGGGCTCGGCGCGGCGGGCGTGGTCGTCGACTCGGCGCCGACGGAGGGGGTGCGGGTCACGCCGCTCTCGCAGGCGAAGTCGCTGTTCCCGGCATTGAAGAACCCCGCGAACCTCCACCGGGCCGTCGCCTTCACCCCGGAGGAGTTCCACTACGCGTTCGCGAACACGCTCTCGCGCGAGGACTCGGATGCCGCGTGGCAGGAGTTCACGATCCCCGCCCCGGGCAATTGGATCTGGGCCTACGGACTGCTCGCGAACTTCACGCCGGGCAAGCAGGAGACCTGGGTGGACTACGCCGCCGACCGCGCGCCGCTGCTGTTCATCGGCGGCGAGAAGGACCACATCATGCCGCCGTCGGTGAACAGGTCGAACGCCAAGCACTACGCGAAGTCGCCCGCGCTCACCGAGTACGTCGAGTTCCCGGGCCGCTCGCACTGGATCTGCGCCGAGCCCGGCTGGGAGGAGGTCGCCGACCACGCCCTCGACTGGGCGCTCGCCCACGCGCGATCCTCCGTCGCGGCCGGAGCGTAGCGGGGCGAGCCGGGCGGGGCATAGTCTCGCGACCATGAAGCTGACGCGCATCGGCGGGCCGACTGTGCTCGTGGACCTCGATGGGTGGCGGCTGCTCGTCGACCCGACCTTCGACCGCGCCGGGCGTCACTACGAGTTCGGCTGGGGCACGGGCTCCACGAAGACCGGCGACCCCGCGCTCACCGTCGACGAGCTGGGGCCGATCGACGTGGCCCTCGTCAGCCACGACCATCATGCCGACAACCTCGACGACGCCGGTCGGGCCATGCTGCCGTCGGCCGGCGCCGTGCTCACCACGAAGAGCGGCGCCGGCCGGCTGGCCCCCTCGCTGGAGGCCGCGCGGCTGCACGGCCTCGTGCCGGGGGAGTCGGTGACCCTCCCGCCGCCTCGGCCGGGCCTGCCCACGCTCGTGATCTCGGCGACGCCGTGCCGGCACGGTCCGCCGCTGACCCGCGCGATCGTCGGCGACGTCGTCGGGTTCGCCGTGCGCCGGCAGGGAGAGGAGCGCGTGGCGCTCTGGATCACGGGGGACACCGTGCCCTTCGCAGCGCTGCACCGCACGGCGGAGGAACTCGACGTCGACGTGCTGCTCGCGAACGTCGGCGGCGTGCGATTCGGCATCACCGGCCCGCTGCGCTTCACGATGACCGGTCGCGAGGCCGTCGAGCTCGTCGGCGTCGCGGCCCCTCGGGTCGCCGTGTTCGCGCACTACGACGGGTGGTCGCACTTCGTCGACGGCGAGCAGGGGCTCCGCGACGCGATCGATGGGGCCGAGGCATCCGTGCACGATCGAGCCAGGTGGCTCACCGACGGGGTGGCCGTCGAGGTGTGAGCTCGGCGGCGGCGGCGGTGGTGGCGGCGGTGGCGGCGGGCGGGGCGTCGGCTCCGTCATTGGAGCGGAGGAGTGCGCTCGCAGGCGAGGCGTAACCTGGCCGACTCATCCGGCTGTGAGAATTCTCCGGTGCCCGAACTCGTGATCGCCCCCGGAGACCTCGCCGACCCGCGCGTGCTGCGCCTGCTCGAGGACCACCTCGCGGACATGCACGCCACCTCGCCCGCCGAGAGCGTGCACGCCCTCGACGTGTCGGGCCTGTCGGACTCCGCCGTCACGTTCTGGGCGGTGTCCGACGGTGAGGACGTGCTCGGCTGCGTCGCGCTCAAGGAGCTCGCGCCCGACCACGGCGAGCTCAAGTCGATGCGAGCGGATGCCGCGGCCCGCGGTCGTGGCCTCGGACGACGCCTGCTCGAGCACGTGCTCGACGAAGCGAGAGCCCGAGGGTACGCGCGCATCAGCCTCGAGACGGGCACCGAGCCGTTCTTCGCTCCCGCCCGCTCGCTCTACGAGAAGGCCGGCTTCGTCGAGTGCCCGCCCTTCGGCGACTACGCGCTCGATCCGAACAGCGTCTTCTACACGCTGGAGCTCGCCGCGCGCGACTGAGCTGTCGTCGCGTGCGGGCGTTCGCGTCGGCCCCTGAGTGCCGATTCGGCGCCGGAGTGCGGATTCCCGAGCGCCGATTCGGCACGTGGCGGCCGATTCGGCACTCGGGCGCCGATCCGGGCGAGATGGCGAGCCCGACGCGCGGCATGATGGGGCGATGGACGACGACCGTTCCGCGGCATCCGACCCTCCCGTGCACGACCGACGAGGAGAGCTGCTCGTCGAGGCGAGGGATGCCGCGTCCCGCCGCCGCCCGGCGCAGCTGCTCGCGCAGTGGGCGGACGACTCGCTCGTCGTCCCGTCGGCCGTGGACCTGCGCACGAGCGTGGCGCTCGACGCGCTCGCGCTCGCCGCGGCATCCGACCACGAGGCGCTGCTCCTCTCGCCGGTCGCGCCGCTCGGGGCGACCTCCGTGCTGGGGCCGACCTCGCAGGACCGCGTGCTGTCGACGATCCGGCCGGTCGAGGTGGTGTCGGATCCCACGAACGTCCTGGCGCTCGAGGCGGCGGCACGGATTCGGCGCTCGCCCGACGAGGAGGTGCGCCTCTGCACCGTGCACCAGACGCTGCGGATGCAGCCGGCGCCGGCCGGCCGTGCCCGAACGCGCCACTTCCGGATGTTCGCGATGGCCGACGCCGGCCGCGCGCGTGCCGACGACGGCTTCGAGGTCGCGGCCGTCATGCGCCAGCTCGGTGCCTACCGGCGGCTGCTCGAGGCGGCGGCCGCAGCGGGTCTCGGCGCCGGCGATCGGCCGCGGGCGATCGTGCGCGCCGACGACGGACACGCCGTGCTCGGCGATCGGGTGGCCGCCGCGATCGCAGCTGCCTGGCCGGGGGTCGAGATCGTGCGCGAGGCCCTCGCGAACGCCGCCTACTACGACGGCCTTCGCGTCGGGTACGGCGTGCACCGCCGCGGCGGTGATTCGGCCACGTTCGTCGAACTCGTCGATCTCGGCCGCTTCGACTGGGTCGGGCAGCTCACGAGCGACCGCCGGAACCGCCTCATGGCGAGCGCCATCGGCATCCAGCTGCTGCCGCTGCTGTTCGCCTGACGGGTGCTGTCGGCGTCGCGCCCGCCTCGTCCTGCCCCGACCTGCGCTGTTCTACCCCGCCGGGGCGACGCGTCGCCCGCGCGGCGCCGCCCCGCCGAGGCGACGCGCCGTGGGCGCACCACCGAGCGGTCACGTTCTGCGGCATCCGAGGGTGTGGAGACCACAGAACGTGACCGCTCGCGGAGTGTTGCCCGGCGTGCCGTGGCGGGCGGGGCGGGGCGGGGCGGGGGGGCCGGGCGATGGCTGCCGCCGGCCCGCGCGGCCCCGACCGCGTCAGCGCCGCGAGGCGAAGAACGCCGCGATGTCCCCCGCGAGCACGTCGGGCACCTCGAGCGAGGCGAAGTGACCGCCCTCGGGGAACCGGCTCCAGTGCACGATCGCGTCGTTGTCGCGCTCGGCGAACACCCGGATCGTCTGGAAGTCGTCCGCGAACACGGCGACGCCCGTTGGCGCGTGGTTCACGGCGGGCTCCTCCTCGACCTGCGCGTTCTCGTAGTACGCCCGGCTCATGCCGGCGGCGGCGTTCGCGAACCAGGTGATGCTCACGGCGGTGAGGATCGCGTCGAGCGGCACCTTCGACGTGCCGTTGCCGAACGACTCGAACAGCTCGCTGTAGGCGAGCAGTCCGACGGGCGAATCACTGAGGGCGGCCGCGATCGTCTGCGGCCGCGAGGCGTTCATCGTGTTGTAGCCGCCGACCTTCTGGAACCACTGCATGTGCTCGAGGCCCGCGTAGTCGGCGGGCTCGAGGCGCTCGAACTCGCTCGGGTCGCCCGACGGGAACGAGAACAGCTGCAGCACGTGCAGGCCGAGGAACCCCTCCGGCTCGAGCAGTCCGAGCTCACGGGCGACCATCGCGCCGTTGTCGGAGCCGTGCACGCCGTACCGCTCGTAGCCGAGGCGGCGCATGAGGGCGTCGTAGGCGCGGGCGACTCGGGCGATGGTCCACCCCGACTCGCGCACCGGGTTGGAGAACCCGAAGCCCGGGGCATCCGGGATCACGATCGTGAACGCATCCTCCGCCCGGCCGCCGTGCGCGACCGGGTCGACCAGGCGGTCGATGAGGTCGAGGTAGTCGGCGGATGACCCGGGGTAGGTGTGGGCGAGCAGCAGGGGCGTCGCCTCGGCATGCGGCGAGACGACGTGGATGAAGTGGATCGGCTGGCCGTCGACCTCGGTGATGAAGTGCGGGACGGCGTTGATGCGAGCCTCGACGGCGCGCCAGTCGAAGGACTTCCACTGCTCGACGGCGTCGCGCAGGTAGTGGTTCGGGGTGCCGGTCGTCCAGTCGTCGACGGGGGCTGCCTGCGGCAGTCGCGTGCGGGCGAGGCGATCGGCGAGGTCGTCGAGGTCGGCCTGGGGCACCTCGACGATGAAGGGGCGGATGTCGGTCTGGGCTGCGCTGGCGTTGGTCATGTCTTCGACGGTACGGTCGATAGCGGAAAGGATCGTTCCTGATGATCGAACTCCGTCTGCGCAATCGGCGACGTCCATGACCGAAACCGCGGGCCGCCTCCTCGCCCTGCTCGGGCTGCTGCAGTCGCGCCCGAGCTGGTCCGGGCCCGAGCTCGCCGAACGCCTCGTCGTCAGCACCCGCACCATCCGCAACGACGTCGAACGCCTCCGCGCGCTCGACTACCCCGTCGAGGCGACGCGAGGCTCGATCGGCGGCTACCGGCTCGGCGCGGGCGGACGCCTGCCGCCGCTGCTCCTCGACGACGAGGAGGCGGTCGCGGTCGCGATCGGCCTGCGCGCGGCCACCGGCGTCGCGGGCGTCGGCGAATCGAGCCGCCGCGCGCTGGCCAAGCTCGAGCAGGTGCTCCCGCCCCGGCTGCGGCCGATGGTCGAGGCGGTCGCCAGCGTCATCGACCAGGCCCCTGGGAACAACGACACGGATGCCCCGGACCCCGAGGTGGATCCGGAGGTGCTGCGTGCGATCGCCACCGCGATCCGCTCGGCGGAGTGGTTGCGGTTCGACTACGCCTACGACGACCGCGACGACGTGCCGCGGCTCGTCGAGCCCTACCGCCTGCTCTCCTGGCTGCGCCGGTGGTACGTCGTCGCGCGCGACCCCGAGTCGGGGGAGTGGGACGTCTTCCGGGCAGACCGCATGCGCCCCCGGATGCCCACCCGCCGACGGTTCGAGCCGCGGCTCGTGCCGGGCGGCGACTACACCGCGTTCACGATGCGCCAGGTCGCGGTCAGCGGCTGGAACGTGCACGCCCGCCTGCGGGTCGCTGCCGCGGCATCCGCCGTGCTCGATCGCATCCACCCCGCGGTCGGCATCGTGGAGGAGGTCTCGGCCGACGAATCGGTGCTGCTCACCGGCGCCGACAGTCTCGACACGATCGCCGCCTACATCGGCATGCTCGGCATGGACTTCACGGTCGAGTCGCCGCCCGAACTGCGCGACCTGCTGCGCGTCTACGCCGACCGCTACCGCAGGGCCGCCGACGCGGCATCCGCCTGACCGATCGCGCGCCCTCCCGCGCCGCCCGAGCCCCGCGCGATGATCGCGCGGTCGAGCCTGCCGAGTGTGGAGCCGCCTGACCGGTACTGCGGATGCCTCGACGAGCGGGATGTCGCGCACGCGCATGTTCCCCCCAGGCACTTGGCGTGGACGCGCACGTTCCCGGGCGCCTGTCGCGCACGCGCACTTGTCCCCAGGCACCTGTCGCGGTCGCGAATGGTCGCCAATGGGGCCGTGAGATGACCATTCGCGTCCGCGCTCGTCGTGGAAGCACGGGGCGCCGTGAGCCGATGCATGGCTTGGAGCGGATGCCGCCGGGCGGAGCGGATGCCGCCAGGCGGAGCGGATGCCGCCGGGCGGAGCGGATGCCGCCGGTGCGGGTGCGCGCGCCCGGCGGCCGCGCGCCGACTCACCCGCACCGTTTCGCTCCCGCGACGCTTCACGGGTTGGAGGACGCCTGCCATCGTGCCTCCAACGCGCGAACCGTCGCGGGAAGCGGGCGGATGCCGCAGGGCTGGCGTCGCGCAGCCTCACGCGCGCGGCGGCGCGGTGCTCTGGCGCACGACGAGTTCGACGTCGACGAGCGAGTCGTCGCGCCGTTCGCCGACCTCGACCTCGTGCAACAGCGCCTCGACCGAGCGCCGGCCGACCTCGCCGAAGAACTGGTGCACGGTCGTGAGGGGCGGCCAGAAGCTGCTGGACTCCGACATGTCGTCGAAGCCGACCACGCTCACGTCTCCGGGCACGGCCCGGCCGCTCTCGTGCATGGCGCGCAGCACGCCGAGCGCCATCTGGTCGTTCGCAGCGAAGACCGCGGTGACGGCGGGGTTCGCGGCGAGTTCGAGTCCGAGCTCGTAGCCCGACTCGGTCGACCAGTCGCCCTCGAGCGCAGGCGGCGCCTCGGCGCCGTGCTCGGCGAGCGTCGCGGCCCAGGCCTCCCGCCGGCGCGTGGCGGAGTACGAGCGGCCCGGCCCGGCGATGTGCCAGACCGTCTCGTGGCCGAGGTCGAGCAGGTGCTGCACGGCGAGCCGGGCTCCGTGCGCCTGGTCGGTGTCGATGGCCGGGAACCGCTCGTCGCCCGAGGAGTCCACGATGACGACCGGGAGTCCGCCGGGCAGCTCGACGTCGGACTCGTCGAGCAGGTGCGCCTCGATGATGAGGATCACGCCGTCGACCGCGGCATCCGCCAGCCGGTCGAAGGCGACCGAGAGCTCGCCCTTGGTGGGGTGCGGCACGGGGATGAGGGTGAGCGAGTACCCGGCGTCGGTCGCCGCGGTGGTGATGGCGTCGAGCGTGCGCATGTTGCCGAAGCTCGAGAGGGTGAACATGATGACGCCGATGCTGCGGAAGCGGCCCGTGCGCAGCGCGCGCGCGGCGCTGTTCGGCCGGTAGCCGAGCTTGGCCATGGCGGCGAGCACGCGGTCGCGCGTGGCGGCGTCGACGTTGTCGCGCCCGTTCGAGACGCGGGACACGGTCTGGCCGGAGACGTTCGCCTCGCGGGCGACATCGGCCATCGAGGGTGCACGGCGGCGAGCGGTGGCGGGCACCTGGCCGGTGGTGGTCGTCATCTGCGGCTCCTTCGTGGCGCTCGTCCTGAAGACTGGCGCATGTTCACGTCAACATGCTACGGTGTCCACGCGAGATGTTGACGTAAACATTTCCCCGATTGGAAGATCCATGACAACGACGTCCCCAGCGGTGGTGCCACCCCAGGGTCCAGCCGCGACATCCGACCCCGGCGCAGGCCGTGGTGCAGGCCGAGGTGCAGGCGGCGGCCCACGCGCTACCCGCGGCGCCCGCGCAGCCCGCGGCCGCTCCCGCAGCGAGTGGAAGGGCCTCGCGTTCGTGGCGCCCTTCCTCGTCGTGTTCCTGCTCGTCTTCATCGCGCCGGTCGCGTACTCGATCTACCTCAGCCTGTTCCGCGAGCAGATGGTCGGCGGCAACGCGTTCGTCGGATTCGAGAACTACGTGGCGCTCTTCGTCGACCCGCAGTTCTGGGAGGGCCTCGGCCGCGTCACGCTGTTCCTGCTCGTCCAGGTGCCGGTGATGCTCGGCCTCGCGCTCGTCGCCGCCCTCGCGATCGACAGCGCCCGCCTGCACGCATCCGGCTTCTTCCGCATCGTGATCTTCCTGCCCTACGCGGTGCCGGCCGTCGTCGCGGTGCTCATGTGGGGCTTCATCTACGGCGACAACTTCGGCCTCGCCGCCAACATCAACGACTGGCTCGGCTCGACCGTGCTCACGCCGTTCGCCCGCGAGTGGATCCTCGTCTCGATCGGCAACATCGTGACGTGGGAGTTCGTCGGCTACAACATGCTGATCTTCTACTCGGCGCTCCGTGTCATCCCGACCGACCTCTACGAGGCCGCCGAACTCGACGGCGCGGGACCCATGCGCGTCATCACCGGCATCAAGCTGCCGGCCCTGCGCGGCGCCATCGTGATCGCGACGATCTTCTCGATCATCGGCAGCTTCCAGCTCTTCAACGAGCCGAACATCCTGCGCACGCTCGCGCCGAACATCATCACGACCTACTTCACGCCGAACATGTACGCCTACAACCTCTCGTTCGCGGGCCAGCAGTACAACGCCTCGGCCACCGTCGCGATCGTCATGGGCGTCCTCACCGCCGTCATCGCCTACGTCGTGCAACTGCGCGGCTCTCGAAAGGAGGAGCTGTGAGCACCATGACCGAGGTCATGACCACCGCGGATGCCGCCGGCGGCAGCCGCGGGTCCCGCCGGCGCCCGACCCGCCGCCCGCTCGCCTCGCCGCTGCGTCCGCGCAAGTCCGTCGCCTTCACCCTGCTCATGGGCATCTTCGTGATCTACAGCCTCGTGCCGCTGGTCTGGCTCGTGATCAACTCCACGAAGACGCAGGCCGGCCTGTTCTCGAGCTTCGGGCTCTGGTTCGACGACGACTTCGTGTTCTTCCAGAACATCTGGGAGACGCTGACCTACAAGGACGGCATCTTCCTCCGCTGGTTCGGCAACACGCTGCTCTACGTCGTGCTCGGCGCGGGCGGCGCCACGCTCCTCGCGACGCTCGCGGGGTACGGCCTCGCCAAGTTCCGCTTCACCGGGCGTCGCGCCGTGTTCGCCGTCGTCCTCGGCGCGATCGCCGTGCCCGGCACCGCGCTCGCCGTGCCGACGTTCCTGATGTTCAGCCAGCTAGGCCTCACGAACACGCCCTGGGCGATCATCATCCCGTCGCTCATCAGCCCGTTCGGGCTCTACCTGATCTGGGTCTACGCCGTGGACTCGGTGCCGACCGAGCTGCTCGAGGCGGCGCGCATGGACGGTGCGGGGGAGTTCCGCACGTTCTTCACGATCTCGATCCGGCTGCTCTCTCCCGGCATCGTGACGGTGCTGCTGTTCACCGTCGTCGCGACGTGGAACAACTACTTCCTGCCGCTGATCATGCTGAGCGACCCCACGTGGTACCCGCTCACGGTCGGCCTCAACCAGTGGAGCGCGCAGGCCACGGGCGTCAGCGCGCAGCCCATCTACAACCTGGTGATCACGGGCTCGCTCCTGACCATCGTCCCGATCGTCGTCGCGTTCCTCGGCCTGCAGCGGTTCTGGCAGTCGGGGCTCAGCGCCGGAAGCGTCAAGCAGTGACCGAGCGGCACCGCACGACGTCGACGCGACGACCCGCACCATCCGCTCACCGGAGCGTCCTGCCCCGGAACCGCATGGCACACACAGAAGACACAACGAAGTGAAGGGAACCACCATGAGCAACGCTCGCTCCGCCGTCAGGCGGACCCTCTCGGTCGTCGCAGCCGCGGCCCTCATCGGCACGCTCGCCGCCTGCTCGTCGGGCGACGACGGCGGCTCGGCGGGCTCGGGCTCCGCCTCCGACCTCGACGCCGCCCTCGAGAAGGGCGGTGAGCTCACGTACTGGAGCTGGACCCCCAGCGCCGAGGCGCAGGTCGCCGCGTTCGAGGAGGCGTACCCGAACGTCGACGTCGAGCTCGTGAACGCCGGCACCAACACCGAGGAGTACACGAAGCTGCAGAACGCCATCAAGGCGGGCTCGGGCGCCCCCGACGTCGTGCAGATCGAGTACTACGCCATTCCGCAGTTCGCGCTGTCCGAGTCGCTCGTCGACCTCAGCGCCTACGGCCTCGGCGACCTCGAGGACCAGTTCAGCGCGTCCACCTGGGGAGCCGTGAACGTCGACGGCAAGCTCGTCGGCCTGCCCCAGGACTCCGGCCCCATGGCCCTGTTCTACAACGCGAGCGTGTTCGACCAGTACGGCATCGCCGTGCCGACCACATGGGACGAGTACGTGCAGGCCGCCAAGGACCTGAACGCCGCCGACCCGACGAAGTTCATCACCGCCGACACCGGTGACGCCGGCTTCACCACGAGCATGATCTGGCAGGCCGGCGGCCGCCCGTTCGGCATCGACGGCACGGACATCACCGTGGACCTCGCCGACGAGGGCACGCAGAAGTGGACCGGCGTCTGGAACGAGCTCGTCGAGGGCAAGCTGCTCTCGACCACGCCCGGCTGGACCGACGAGTGGTACCAGGGCCTCGGCGACGGCTCGATCGCGACGCTCGTGACCGGCGCCTGGATGCCCGGCGTGCTCGAGTCGAGCGTTCCGGATGCCGCGGGCGACTGGCGCGTCGCACCGATGCCGACGTACGACGGCACGCCCGTCACGGCCGAGAACGGCGGCGGCGGTCAGTCCGTCACCACCCAGTCGGAGAACCCGGCGCTCGCCGCGGCGTTCCTCCGCTGGCTGAACTCCGACCCGGCCTCGATCGAGGTCTTCCTCGCGAGCGGCGGCTTCCCCGCCACGACGGCCGACCTCGAGAACCCCGACTTCGTGAACCTCGAGTCGGAGTACTTCGGCGGCCAGAAGATCAACGAGGTGCTGACGCAGGCCTCGAAGGACGTCTCGACCGGCTGGTCGTACCTGCCCTACCAGGTGTACGCGAACAGCATCTTCGGCGACACCGTGGGCCAGTCGTACGCGAACAACGCGGACCTGAACGACGGCCTCGCCGCCTGGCAGGACCAGCTCGTGCAGTACGGCAACGACCAGGGCTTCACGGTCGGCGAGTAGCCGGATCGCGGGGCCGGCCGGCGGCGCGCCGGCCGGCCCCGCGCATCTCCAGCGCATCCCCGAACCACCGCACGACCGCACCACCGCAGATCGAACCACCGCATCACCGCACGACCGCATCACCGCCGCCGGCGCAGCCCGGCCGAATCCAGGACGGACGCCCCGTGACCCCTCAGAGCCGCTTCGCGATCGGCGAGACCGACTTCGAGCTCGACGGAGCGCCCCACCGCGTGCTCTCGGGCGCGCTGCACTACTTCCGGGTGCACCCCGACCTCTGGGCCGATCGCATCCGCAAGGCGCGGCTCATGGGGCTGAACACGATCGAGACGTACGTCGCCTGGAACCAGCACGCGCCGCGGCAGGGGGAGTGGACGACGGCGGGCGGGCTCGACCTCGGCCGCTTCCTCGACCTCGTGGCCGCAGGGGGCCTGCACGCGATCGTGCGCCCCGGCCCGTACATCTGCGCCGAATGGGACAACGGCGGCCTGCCCGCCTGGCTGTTCCGCGACCGCGAGGTCGGCATCCGCCGCTCGGAGCCGCGCTACGTCGCGGCCGTCAGCGAGTACCTCCGCAACGTGTACGAGATCGTCGCCCCCCGGCAGGTCGACGCCGGCGGCCCGGTCGTGCTCGTGCAGATCGAGAACGAGTACGGCGCCTACGGCTCCGACAAGGCCTACCTCGCCGAGCTCGTGCGGGTCACGCGCGAGGCCGGCATCACGGTGCCGCTCACGACCATCGACCAGCCGACGCCGCAGATGCTCGCCGACGGCAGCCTGCCCGGCCTGCACCTCACCGGCTCGTTCGGCTCGCGCACGCTCGAACGCCTCGAGACGCTCCGCGAGTTCCAGCCGACCGGCCCCCTCGTGTGCATGGAGTTCTGGTGCGGCTGGTTCGACGACTGGGGATCCCACCACCACACCACGGATGCCGCGGCATCCGCCCATGAGCTCGACCTGCTCCTCGCCGCGGGCGGCTCGGTGAACATCTACATGTTCCACGGGGGCACGAACTTCGGCCTGACGAACGGCGCCAACGACAAGGGCCGCTACGCGCCGATCACGACGAGCTACGACTACGATGCGCCGCTCGACGAGGCGGGGCATCCGACCGAGAAGTTCTGGGCGTTCCGCGAGGTCATCTCGCGCTATGCGCCCGTACCCGACGAGGTCCCGGATGCGGCGGCGCCGGCGCCCGTGCTCGAGGCGCCCCTCGTGGTCGGCCCGTCGCTGCTCAGCGCGGCCGACGTGCTCGGCGAGGAGCTGCGCCACGACCGGGTGCCGACGTTCGACGAGCTCGCGCACGACCGCGGCGTGGCGGTGTTCCGCACCCGACTCGACCGCGGCGGCCCCGGCGTGCTCACCGTCGGCGAGGAGGTGCGCGACCGGGCCTGGGTGCTGCTCGACGGCGTGCCCGTCGGCGTCATGTCGCGCGACGCGCATGAGCGCTCGATCGCACTGCCCGACACTCGGGGCGAGCTCGTGCTCGTCGTCGAGGACCAGGGCCGCGTCGACTACGGCGCCCGCCTCGGCGAGCACAAGGGCCTCATCGGCGGAGTCGCCCTCGACGGCGTGCCGCTCGCCGACTGGGGCGTGCGGCCGATCGACCTCGACCGCGTGCCGGACGTCGCCGCGTCGCAGCCGGCCCCGGCAGCGCGGCCGACTGCGACCGCGACGGCCGAGCCGACATCGCCAGCGGATGCCGCCCACCTCGCTCCCGCGCTCGCCGGCCCCGTGCTCGCGCGGGCGGTGCTCGACCTCGAGGCGCCCTCCGACCTCTTCCTCGACACGCTGCACTGGGGCAAGGGCCTGGTCTGGGTCAACGGCTTCCTGCTCGGGCGCTACTGGCGCCGCGGGCCGCAGCGCACGCTCATCGTGCCCGCTCCCGTGACCAGGGCCGGTGCGAACGAGGTCGTCGTGCTCGAGTTCGAGACATTCACGGATGCCGCCGTCCGCACCCTCGCGGCCCCCGAGCTCGGCCACACCGAGATCTGAGCACCGCGGGCCTTCGCCGGTCGCCCCAGCTCCCAGCCCTCGAGTGTCGAATCGGCGCGTGAGTGCCGAGAACGGGGGACCCATCCGGCACTCGGGCACCGATCCGGCACTCGGACGCCGAAGCCGATCGTCGGCGAGAACGCCGGGCGGATCCGGGCGGGCGGGCGTCGCGCGGCGGCATCCGGAATATGCGGCGGCATCCGTACGGTTGACTCGACGTATGACGATCGAACTCGACGACCACGCCAGCCGCATCCTCACCGCTCCCGTCTTCGGGCACCTCGCCACCGTGCGGCCCGACGGCAGCGTGCAGGTGAACCCGATGTGGTTCGAGCTCGACGCCGACGCCGGCGTCATCCGCTTCACGCACACCACGAAGCGTGCGAAGTTCCGCAACCTGCAGCAGAACCCGCACATGACGCTCGAGGCGCTCGACCCCGAGAACCCGCTGCGCTACGTCGAGGTGCGGGGGCAGCTCGCCGAGGTCGTGCCCGACCCGGAGGGCGCGTTCTACGTGCGCCTCGGCAAGCGCTACGGCAACCCCGACCAGCAGGCGCCCGACGACAAGGCCGACCGCGTGATCCTCGAGATGCGCATCGACAAGGTCAACGGGCGCTGAACCGCGAGGGCGGTTCCGCCGCCGGAGTCCCGCCCGAGCGCCGGAGTCCCGTTCGAACGGGACTCCGGCGCGAGAATGGGACTCCCGCACATGGGCAGCACCGAGCGGCAGCGCCGGCGCCCGACATCCGGTCAGGCGTTCTCGAGCTCGGCGATCACGATCTTCTTCTGGCGCATCATGACCTGGATCTGCTCGGGCCGACGGGTGAGCTCGCCCATGTTCGCCGGGACGACCTGCCAGCTCACGCCGAAGCGGTCTTTGCACCAGCCGCACTGCTCGGCGTCGGGCACGTGCGAGAGCTTCGACCAGTAGCGGTCGATCTCGTCCTGGTCGGCACACGCGACGACGAACGAGATCGACTCGGTGAACGGGAAGAGCGGGCCGCCGTCGAGGCAGACGAAGTCGACCCCGTCCAGCGTGAACTCCCCGCTCAGCACCTTGCCCGACATGCCGGCGAAGTGCTCGTCGAGCGACTCGTCGGGATACGGCACGATCGACCTGATACGGGAGTTCGGGAAGACCTCGACGTAGTACTCCATGGCTTCGCGCGCCTGGTCGTCGAACCACAGGCACGGCTGGATGGGCGAGAGCTCGGCCATCGGTGACCCCCTTGTCCGGCCGGCACGGTCGGCCGGCATCCGACCCGGGCCACGCTACCCCGGTCGGGCACGGATGTCAGTCCTTCGGATGCCGGTCGCCGGCCGGGAGGCGACCACAATGGACGGGTGACCACCGAGCCCGCCGACGCGCCCATGACCCGCCCCATCCGCACCGTGGACTATCACACGGCGGGTGAGCCGTTCCGGATCATCGCGGAGCCGGGCGTGCCCATCGATGGCGCCACGGTCGCCGAGCGGCGGATGTTCGCGATCGACGATCCGGCCGTCGACGGGCTGCGGCGCCTCCTCTGCTTCGAGCCGCGCGGACATGCCGACATGTACGGCGGGTTCATCACGCCGCCCGACGACGAGGGCGCGCACCTCGGAGTCCTGTTCTGGCACAAGGACGGCTTCTCGACGGCCTGCGGGCACGGCACCATCGCGCTCGGCGCCTGGGCGGTCGAGACGGGTCTCGTCGAAGTGGATCCGAGCGGCGTGACGGACGTCGTCATCGACGTGCCGTCGGGGCGGGTCACCGCGAGGGTCTCGACCGGGGACGACGGCCGGGTCGCGAGCGTCGACTTCGTCAACGTTCCGAGCCGGCTGGTCTCCGAGGGCCTGCGCGTCCCGACGAGTCGGGGCGAGCTGGTCGTCGACGTCGCCTACGGCGGCGCGAACTACGCGATGCTCGACGTCGCGCAGGTCGGCCTCGCGATCGAGCCCTCCGACGTCGCCGGGCTCATCGCCCTCGGCCGCGAGGTCAAGTGGCTGCTGGACGACTCGGATGCCGCGCAGCATCCGACCGATCCGCGCCTGAGCGGCATCTACGGCACGATCCTGTTCGAGCGGCTCGGCCGTGACGCCGACGGCCGGCTGCACCAGCGCAACGCGACGGTCTTCGCCGACGGCGAGCTCGACCGGTCGCCGTGCGGCTCCGGCACGGCGGCACGGGTCGCCGCCCTCACCGCGCAGGGCGAGCTCGCGTTCGGCGAGACGCTCGTGCACGACTCGATCGTCGGCTCGCGCTTCCACGCGAAGGCCGTCGCTCGCGTGAAGGTCGACGGCGTCGACGCCGTCGTGCCCGAGGTCACGGGCATGGCGTACCGCACCGGCGAATCGACGTTCACCATCGACCCGCGGGATCCCCTCGTGCCCGGATTCGTGCTGCGATGAGCGGGTCCATCGAGGTGCTCGACGCCGCCGCGACCCGTGCCCGCCTCGGCTACCGCGGGGCCGTCGCGGCGCTCGAGGCGGCGCTCCTGAGCGGGTTCGACCCGGCGACGGATGTCCCGCGCACGGCCGCCCCGCTCGGGGGCGCCGAGGCGCTGCTCATGCCCTCGGCGGTCGGCGACGCCGTGGGCGTCAAGGTGCTCACCGTGGCGCCGGGCAACCCGGCGCTCGGGCTGCCGCGCATCCAGGGCGTGCACCTCGTGCTCGATCCGGCGACGTTCGCGCCGGCGCTCATCCTCGACGGGGCCGTGCTCACCGGCGTCCGGACGCCCGCGGTCTCGATGGTCGGCATCAGGCGGGCGCTCGACGCGCGCGTGGCCGCTGCCGGCACGCCCCTGTCGGTCGTGGTGTTCGGCACCGGGCCGCAGGCCGTCGCCCACGTCGAGGCGCTCCGGGAGGTGTGCCCCGACCTCGCGATCGGAGCGGTCACGCACGTCGCGCGGCGGCCGCCCGCGGAACCTGCGTCGCTGAACGGCTCTGCCTTCGTCGAGGCATCGGATGCGGCATCCGTGGCGGACCTGCTCGGCCGGGCCGGGTTCGTGGTCTGCGCCACGACGGCGCGCGAGCCGCTCTTCGACTCGGCGGTGCTGCGCGACGACGTCGTGGTCGTCGCGGTCGGCTCGCACGAGGCCGACGCCCGCGAACTCGACTCTGCGCTCCTGGCCCGAGCGGTCGTCGTGGTCGAGGACGTCGCGACGGCGCTCCGCGAGGCGGGCGACGTCGTGCTCGCCGTCCGTGACGGCTCACTCGACCCCGAGTCCCTCGTGCCCCTCGCCGAGGTCGTGTCCGGTCGGTGGGCCGCCGAGGCGACGACCCGGTCGCAGCCGTTCGTCGTGAAGACCACGGGGATGTCCTGGGAGGACGCGGTCGTCGGCGCGACGGCGCTCGATCGCTGACGACCCGCGGCATCCGGTCGAGTCCTGACCGCACCGCGCGTACGCTCGGCGCATGACCGGCGAACCGCACGAGAAGTACGACGTCAAGCGCGCCCACCGCGAGCTCTACGCGCCCTCGGCGAAGGAGTTCGCGATCGTCGAGGTGCCCCCGCTGCGCTACCTCGCGGTCGACGGCCGCGGCGACCCGAACCGCGCCCCCGCATACGTGCAGGCCGTCGAGGCGCTGTTCGGCGTCGCGTACACGGTGAAGTTCGCGAGCAAGCGCGAGCTCGGCCGGGACTTCGCGGTCGCACCGCTCGAGGGCCTGTGGTGGGCCGACGATCCGACCGTCTTCGTCGCGCGCGACAAGGCCGCGTGGAGTTGGACGATGCTGATCAACCAGCCCGACTGGATCGACGAGTCCGCCGTTGCGGCGGCGGTCGAGGCCGTCCGCGCCAAGGCGAAGGGCTCGCCGAACCCCGCGCTCGACCGCGTGCGGCTCGAGCACCTCGACGAGGGCGAGTCGGCGCAGATCCTGCACGTCGGCTCGTACGACGACGAGACGCCCACGCTCGCGCGGCTGCACGACGAGTGGATGCCGCAGCACGGGCTCACATTCAACGGGCCGCATCACGAGGTGTACCTCTCCGACGCGCGGCGCACGGCGCCGGAGAAGCTGCGGACGGTGCTCCGTCAGCCGGTCCGGCCGGCATGAGCATTCATGCAACCTCAGGGTTGCAATGCGGCAGCAAAGATGCAACTCTGTGGTTGCACGCAATGACGCAACCGATGAGTTGCATGACGACGCGAAAGGAACGATCATCGTGAGCATGACCGACAACGAGGCATCCGTCATCGACGAGGCCGCCTACACGGTGCGACGCACCATCCGCATCGACGCATCCGTCGACCGGGTGTGGCAGGCCGTCACCGAGCCCGAGCACATCAGCCGCTGGTTCGGGCGCGCGGAGCTCGACGGCGCGAGGCCGGGCGCGAGGGGGAGCATCACCTTCGAGGGCTACGGCCGCGTGCCGCTGGCGATCGACGCGATCGACGCACCGCGGCTCGTGTCGTACCGCTGGAGCAATGACGACGCCCTCGGAGACGCGCCGGAGGAGCTCGACGAGCACGCGACCGTCTTCACCTTCACGCTCGAGGAGGTCGACGGCGGCACCCGGCTCACCGTCGTCGAGACCGGGTTCGACCGCACTTCCGACCCGAGCACGAACATGGGCGAGCACGCCGAGGGCTGGGTCACCGAGCTCGACAAGCTCGTCGCCCTGCTCGAGGGCGACGCGTGAGCACCGAGACGCTGGTCCCGGTGTTCGCCGCCCTGGGTGACGAGACCCGGTGGTCGATCCTGGCCGCGCTCGGCGAGGGCGATGCATCCGCGTCCGCCCTCGCCGGGCGCCTGCCCGTGACGCGGCAGGCGATCGCCAAGCACCTGGCGGTGCTCCAGGAGGTCGGGCTCGTCGAGCCCGTGCGGGTCGGCCGGGAGGTGCGCTTCCGGGTCATGGGGGCCCAGCTCAGCGAGACCGCGCAGCAGCTCGAGACGATCGGCGCCCAGTGGGACCGCCGCCTCGCCGCGATCAAGGAGATCGCCGAGGGACTGTAGGTCCGAGACGCGCTGCGGCGCCGCCGGTTCGGACGCCGCGGCGCGGCATTCGCTCGGTTCCCGTCGCTACGCTGAATCCATGGACGCCTGCGCCGCCCTCGCCGACTCGATCTCGCACATCGCCGATCGCGGGTACTCGAACCGCCGGTTCCTCAAGGAGATCGGCCGCATCGGCGGCGTGCGCCGCGGGCCGTTCTGGGTGACGGATGCCGCGTCGGGCGGCAGCAACCCGCTGAAGGGCCGTGGCTTCCGGGCGGCCTTCGACGATGACACCGACGGCCAGTCGCGGCACTTCGCCGGCACCGTCGCGGTCACCGTGCGCATCGGCGGCGGCCTCTCGCAGTGGCTGACCTCGCATGTGCTGCGCGACGCTCCCGACACCGCCGACGGGCGCCTGAGCGCGGAGGCCATCGAGTTCGTGCGCCTGGTCCGCGCGGGCGCGCTGCGCCAGCCGGATGCCGCGGACTGGGTGCGCCGCAGCCTCTGCGGGGCCGGGGCGACCCGGTTCCCCGTGGTCGTCGCGACCGACGACTGACCCCGCCGCACCCGTGGTGCGACGGGGTCGACAGGTCGTGCCGACTCAGATGTTGCAGCCGGCGGCGCGCGCCGTCGCGTACGGGTACCAGCTGATCGGCCCGGGGCCCATCTGCGGACCGCAGAGGACGCCCCAGGTCTGCCGGCCGACGATGCCGTCGGCCGCGAGGCCGAAGTACCGCTGGAACGCGATGACGGCGGACCGCGTAGCGGGACCGTAGGAGTTGTCGACGGCGAGCTTGCCGTAGCTTCCGAGGCGGGGCTGGAACGCATTCAGGAGCACCTGGATGTTGCCGACGCAGCCGGCGTAGCCGCCGTAGCTGTACTGGTAGTCGACGCAACGGCCCGCGGCCTCGGCGGGAGCCGGGGCTGCGGCGACGCTCAGCGTGCCGCCGAGGGCCAGGGCGACGGTGGCCGCGGCGATCACGGTTCGCACTCGATTCTTCAGGCGCATGATGGTGGTCCTTCCGGTCGTGGTTCGTGTCGAACGCTAGACGCTCCCGAGACGACGGCACATGGGCAGGGCTCCCCGACCCGACCGGTGGGCCCAGCCCGGATCGGGGCGCCCGCCCCGGTCCGACATGGCGCCGCCCCCCGCAGTTCACCGTCGCGTCACCGTCCGTTCAGCGCCGGGCGGTCGAGTGGGCGACGACCCCTCACCACCCGTCAGGAGCGCCCCCATGCCCTTCCCCCCATCCATCCGTCGCGCGTCCGCGATGGTCGCGGCCATGGCCGTGACCTCGGGTGCCGCGCTGCTCGCGCTGCCGGGCGCCGCGATCGCCGCCGACGCCGGCGTGGTCGTCAACGAGATCGTCTACGACGCCGCGTCGCACGGCACCGCCGACTCGATCGAGCTCTTCAACGCGTCATCCGCAGCGGTGGATGTCTCGGGCTGGGCCGTGATGGACGACAAGCGGGTCGAGCGCGGCACGATCCCCGCGGGCACCACGCTCGCCGCGGGCGGGTACCTCGTGCTCACGAAGGACGCCTCGCCGCTCGGATTCCCGTTCGGGCTGGGCAAGGGCGACGAGGTCGTGCTGGTCGACACCGCCGATGCCGTCGTCGACGCCTACGCGTACCTCGCGACGGCGCCGCTCGCCGACTGGTCGCGCTGCGCCGACGGCGGCGCCTGGGCGCCCGCCACGGCGGTCACGCTCGGCGCGGCGAACTCCTGCGCACCCGTCGAGGAGCCCGAGGAGCCCGCGACGCCGGGCACCGCGCTGCTCAACGAGGTCGACTCTGGCCCCGCCGACTGGCTCGAGCTCGTGAATCCCGGTGATGAGGCCCTCGACCTGTCGGGCTACGAGCTCCGCGACAACTCCGACGACCACCGCTGGTTCTTCGCCGCCGGTGCGTCGATCGGCGCCGGCGAGCTGCTCGTGGTCGACGCGAAGACGGCCGGCCTCGACATCGCGGGTTCCGCCCAGACCTTCGAGACGGCGATCGGCATCGGCGGCGCCGACGCGATCCGCCTGTACGACGCCGCCGGCGCGAAGCTCGACGAACACGCCTGGTCGGCGCACCCGAACGTCGACGGCGACGAGGCAGCCGCCAGCTGGGCGCGCTGCCCCGACGCGACCGGCCCGTGGAGCCTCGCCCGGGTCACGAAGGGCGCAGCGAACGACTGCGTGGTTCCCGCGATCGCGATCAACGAGGTCGAGTCCAACGGCGACGCGACCGACTGGGTCGAGATCGTGAACACCGGCACGACCCCCGTCGACCTCTCGGGCTGGACGCTCATGGACTCCGACCCGGTCGGCCACGCGGGTGACGTCACGCCCGTGGCATCCGGGACCGTGCTGGCACCGGGGGCGTTCTTCGTCCTCGACCAGAACACGCACTTCGGGTTCGGGCTCGGCAACGACGACCGCGCGACCGTGCGCAACGCGGCGGGCACGATCGTGGCCGAGTACGCCTGGGGTCCGCACGCGGCCCTCACCTACGCCCGCTGCCCCGACGGCACGGGCGCGTTCGGCGATGCCACCGCCTCGACCAAGGGCGCGGCGAACGCCTGCGGCACCGACCCGGGTGAGCCCGGCGAACCCGGTGAGCCCGAGGTCGCCGTCTGGCCCGGGTCGGCCGAGGTGCGCGTCGTCGACGAGGCGACCATGTTCCTCGAGGACTCGTCGGGCCTGGACGCCCAGCGGACCGCCGAGGGCGTCGTGCTCTGGGCCGTCGACAACGGCACGGGCACGTTCTGGAAGCTCGACGCCGAGGCCGACGGCGGCGTCGCCTTCGCCGACGGCTGGGCCGAGGGCAAGCGCATCCGCTTCCAACGCGATGCGGCCGACCCGGCCAAGGCCGGCCCCGACACCGAGGGCATCACCGTCGCGTCCGACGGCCGCGTCTACGTCGCGTCCGAGCGCGACAACGCGGACAAGGGCGTCAATGCCAACGTCGTGCTCGCCGTCGACCCCGAGGCCGCCGGCCCGGACGTGGTCGCCGCGCAGGAGTGGGACCTCACGGCCTCGCTCCCGCAGGTCGCCGCGAACACGGGTCTCGAGGCCGTCGAGTGGGTTTCGGACGCTGACCTCACGGGTCTCGTCGACCAGAACTCCGGGCTCGCCTACGACCCCGCCGACTACCCCGGCCACGGCGACGGCCTGTTCTTCGTCGCGGTCGAGGACAACGGCGTGGTCTACGCCTACGCCCTGAACGCCGACGGGTCGTTCGCGCAGGTCGCGACGATCGATCCCGGCCTCGGCGGCGTCATGGCCCTCGACTACGACACCGTGCTCGACCAGCTCTGGGCGGTCTGCGACGACGGCTGCGAGGGGGAGTCCGCGCGCATCGCGTTCACGGGCGCGGAGCCGACGATCGTGCACTTCGCCCGACCGGCCGGCATGCCGAATCTCAACAACGAGGGCTTCGCGACGACTCCGGCCGAGGCACCGTCCCCGGTCGCGGCGCCGTCCGCCGCGGCGTTCTCGACGCTCGCGGCGACCACCCGGCAGGCCTGGTGGTTCGCCGACGGTGAGCAGCCGGCGGCGCTCCGCACCGGAACCCTCCCGGGCGCCGACATCGCGGGCCCGACCGATCCGACCGACCCGACGGACCCGGCCGACCCCGATGGTTCGACCGACCCGTCGGCTCCGGCCGACCCGTCCGACGCCGCCGGGAGCGGCTCCGAGACCGCCGGCGGTACCGCTGACGGGCTGGCCCACACGGGCGCGGACCCCGCGGGGGCCCTGTGGATCGCCGGCACCCTGCTGCTGCTCGGGCTCGGAGCCGGTGCCGTCGCGCTTCGCCGCCGCCGCGCGCACGCCGCCGGGTAGCGGCCGGAGTCACCAGCCAGGCGGATGCCGCGGCAGCACGTGCTGCCGCGGCATCCGCCGTTCCCGTGCTCACGCGTGGCCGTGCGCGCGCTTCAGTCCGCAGCGCGGGCTCACTCGGCCGCGTCGCCTTCGGAGCCCTCGGCCGGTGCGAGGCGCTCGACGAGCACGCGGAGCGCCGCCGCCACGGTCTGCTCGACGACCTCGGACGGGTCGCCGTCGAAGCGATGCCGCTCGCTGCCCGTGCCGTCGGCGGTCGCCCAGCCGAGGAACACGGTGCCCTCGGGCTCGCCCTCCTCGGAGCCGGGTCCGCCGACGCCCGTGACCGAGACCGAGACATCCGCTCGGCAGAGGCGCTGCACGCCGACGGCCATCTCGATCGCGCAGCGGGCGCTGACGACGGGACCGGGGGAGACGCCGAGCACCTGCTGTTTCACGCCGGTGTCGTAGGCGACGACCCCGCCGAGGAACCAGTCGGAGGCGTCCGTCGCCCGTCCGAGCTCGCTCGCGATGCGTCCGCTCGTGAGCGACTCGGCGACCGCCACGCGTGCCCCGGTGTCCTTCGCGGCACCCGCCACGGCCTCGGCTCTCTCCTGGAGGTTGCTCATGCAGGCGATCGTAACCACGCGCCGGCCCCGTCGCAGGGCCCTTGACGGCGGACCGGGTTCGGCCACTTCGCCCTGCTGCGGCCCGGCGCCCCGCAGGAGCGGCATACTCACGTAGCGTTGCCGCATGGCCACTCCCGACTTCGTGCTCGACCTGCGCCGCCAGGCCGGCACCCGACCCCTTCCCCTCGTCGGCGTCACCGCGGTGATCGTGCGCGGCGACGAGATCCTGCTGGGCCGCCGCTCCGACAACGGTGCGCTCACCCCGATCACGGGCATCGTCGATCCCGGCGAGGAACCGGCGGATGCCGCGTGCCGCGAGGCGCTCGAGGAGGCCGGGGTGCGCGTCAGGGCCGATCGCCTCGTCTGGGTGCACCAGTTGCCGAGGGTCGTGCACGCGAATGGCGACGAGGTCGACTACCTCGACCTCGTCTTCCGCTGCGCCTGGGTCGCGGGCGACCCGTACCCGGCCGACGGCGAGATGACGGAGGTCGGATGGCACCGCCTCGACGACCTCGGCGACGTGCAGGAGCAGCACCACCGGCGGATCCGGCTCGCGCTCGACGGCGCCGGCCCGACGCGATTCGAGGGTGGACGCGCGGCGGCCGACATGGAGATGCAGACGGAGGCGGCACGATGATCGAGGTCGAGGGACTCACCCAGGTGTTCGGGCACAAGACGGCGGTCGATGACGTGAGCTTCACCGTCCGTCAGGGGGCCGTGACCGGTCTGCTCGGCCCGAACGGCGCAGGCAAGTCGACGACCATGCGCATGATCGTCGGACTCGATCGGCCGGTGAAGGGCGTCGTGCGCGTGAACGGCGGCGACTTCCGCCGCGCCGAGCGGCCGTTGCACGAGCTCGGTGCGCTGCTCGACCCCGCGGCGCTGCACCCCGGCCGTTCCGGCCGTGCGCACCTCCGGGCTCTCGCCCTGACGAACGGGATTCCGAGCTCGAGGGTCGATGAAGTGCTGCGCCTCACCGGCATGGTCGAACCCTCGTCGCGCCGCGTCGGCACCTACTCCCTCGGGATGCGCCAGCGGCTCGGCATCGCCGGGGCACTGCTCGGCGACCCCCAGGTGCTCGTGCTCGACGAGCCCGTCAACGGCCTCGACCCGGACGGCGTGCACTGGGTGCGCGAGCTCATGAAGAGCCTCGCGGCCATGGGACGCACGGTGCTCGTCTCGAGCCACCTCATGAGCGAGATGGCGCTCACGGCCGATCACCTCGTGGTCATGGGCCGCGGTCGCCTCATCACGCAGGGGCCGGTGACCGAGGTCATCGCGCGGGCCACGCAGTCCGACGTGCTCGTGCGCACCCCGCAGGCTGAGGAGCTCACGGCAGCGCTCGGGACCATCGGCGGCTCGACCCGCCGCGCGCCTGACGGGGCGCTGCTCGTCACGAACGCGACCGCCGAACAGATCGGCCGGCTCGCGGCATCCGGTTCGATCGTGCTGTTCGAGCTCACCCCGCAGCAGGGCTCGCTCGAGGACGCGTTCCTCGCGCTCACCAAGGACGACCAGGAATACGCCGCAGGAACGGTCGCGGGCCCGCACGGCCCCACGACCGGGTCCGAGCAGGATGGAGCACGACGATGACCGCGACCGACACCAGCGCCCTCGAACGCTCGAGGGTCACGTTCGGCGGCGTGTTCGCCTCGGAGTTCTCGAAGTTCGCCTCCCTGCGCTCGTCATGGTGGCTCAGCGCGGCGGCCGTCGTCGGGCTCCTCGTTTTCGTGGCCTTCTGGTCGGCTGTGGTCTCCGATCCCACTCGTGAGAACGTGGTGGCGGCGGCCGCGAACGGCTTCGTGGCCTGCGGCCTTTTCGTGCTGCTCGTCGGCGCCGGCATCGCCACGGCCGATCATGACAATCACGCGATCACGGTGTACTTCGCCGCCGTGCCCGCCCGCACGCCGCTCGTGCTCGCGAAGGTGCTGCTCGCCGCGATCGTCGGCGGAGTGGTCGGCGGTGTGGCCATGCTCACGGGCCTCGGCCTCTCGATCGCGTTGCACGGCGGCGGCGCCGACCTGGGCGACCCCGAAGTGCTGCGCGTGCTCGGCGAGGCCGCGCTGCTCGCCGCGATCCTCGCCGTCACGGCGACGTGCCTCGGACTCATGTTCCGCTCCACGATCGCCACGCTCGGCGTTGCCATCGGCTACCTCTACCTGGTGCCCATCGGCATCAGCCTCGTGCCGCTCGATGCGTTCGTGCTCTTCAGCGACACGTTCCCGGGCAAGGCGTCGGACAACTTCTTCGCCCTGACTCCCGACCCCTCGCAGCTCGACCCCGTCGCCGGCACCATCTCATCCGTGATCTGGACGATCGCGCTCATCGTCTTCACGACGGTGTGGGTGAAACGCCGCAACGCCTAGATCGGCAGCGGCCGGTCGTCGACGATGGCCTTCATGACGAGGGTCGACTCGACTCGGCGCACGCCCGGCAGTGCCGAGAGCCGCTCGTCCCACAGGCGCTGGTATGCGGGCAGGCCGGGCACGGCGACACGGAGCAGGTAGTCGGGATCGCCGAAGAGGCGCAGCGCCTGGATCACCTCGGGGATCTCGGCGACCGCCTCGTCGAAGGCCGGGATCGTGGCGCGGTTCGCCTGCTCCATCGTGACGAAGACGAGGGCGCCGAAGCCGAGTCCGACGACCTCGGGGTCGATCACGGCCCGGTACCCGGTGATGGCGCCGGACGCCTCAAGGGCGCGGAGCCGGCGATGCGTCGGCGACATGCTGAGTTGCACCCGGTCGGCGAGGTCGGTGAGGCTCAGTCGGCCGTCCTGCTGCAGTTCCGAAAGGATTCGTCGATCGATGGCGTCCATGGGGTGAATCCTTCCACTGCAGTGGCTCTGCGTGGAGATCTTCGCAAGCCTTTTCCGCCGGATGTTGCCTAGGTTCGTCGTGTCGAACGAAACGAGGCCTCCGATGAACCCAGAGCTGCTGCTCGCCTGCTGGGGCATGATGACCCTCATGGTCGTGCTGCCCGGGCCCGACTGGGCGTACATCATCTCCGCGGGCCTGCGCGACCGCTCGATCGTGCCCTCGCTCGCGGGCATCCTCGTCGGTTACCTCGCCGCCGTGGCGGCCGTGGCGGTGGGCGTCGGCGCCGCGGTCTCGGCGCTGCCCGGGCTGCTCGTCGCGCTGACCTTCGCGGCCGCCGGCTACCTCGCATGGCTCGGCGTCCGCGTCCTGCTCCAACCGCCCGCCGTCGCCGCGGTGAGCGGCCCGGCGGAGGCGGAGGTGTCGGCTGCTGCGGCATCCGTCGATCGCCCCTGGCTGCGCCTCGTCCAAGGCGCCGGCGTCAGCGGATTGAACCCGAAGGGCCTGCTCGTCCTCGTCGTGCTGTTGCCGCAGTTCACGGATGCCGCGGGCGCGTGGCCCGTTCCCGTGCAACTCACCGTGCTCGGGCTCATCTTCGTGGGCAGCTGCGCCCTCGTCTACTCGGTCGTGGGTGTGAGTGCCCGGGCCGTACTGCGGGCCAGGCCCACGGCGCTCAACGTGGTGTCACGGGTCTCCGGGGGCGCGATGGTCGTGCTCGCCGGCGTGCTCGTGGTCGAGCAGGTGTCGCACCTGGCGAGCTGATCGCACCGACTCAGGCGGCGGAGACGTCGATGAGCACCTTGCCGATCGTGCCGGCCTCGACGGCGTCATGCGCCGCGGCGGCGCGCTCCAGCGGGAAGCGCGTGAGCGGCAGCCCGGCGTCCTCGCCGACGGGCAGCGCGCCGTCGGCGACGGCGTGCACGATGTCCTCCGCCGCGGCGGTGAGCGCCTCCCGGCCGACGGTGTAGAGCAGCAGGAACTGGTAGCGCACGTTCAGCGCGAAGTGATGCCGCACGTCGAGGGTCATCTCGCCGCCGCCATCGGTCGCGTAGACGGCGATGGATCCGTGGTTGGCGATCACGCGGGCATTCAGCTCGGCGTTGCGCGCGGGGGAGACCTCGACGACCTGGTCGACGCCGTCGGGCGCGAGGGCACGGATCGCCGCCGTGGCATCGGTGGCCCGGTAGTCCACCACGTGGTGCGCCCCGGCCGCCGTCGCGAGCGCCGCCTTCTCGGGCGAGCTCACCGTCGTGATGACGGTGGCCCCCGCCCAGCGGGCCAGCTGGATGGCGGCATGCCCGACGGCACCGGCCCCGCCGGCGACGAGCACCGTCCGGCCGTCGAGGGCGCCGGGTCCGAGACGCGACGGGCCCGCCTCGGAGACGGTCAGCGCGCGGTGCGCGGTCATCGCGGGCACGCCGAGCGAGGCGCCGAGCTCGAAGCCCGCGGCATCCGGGAGGTGCACGATGCGATCCGCCGGCAGGATCGCGAACTCCTGCGCCGTGCCGGTCGGGCGCTCGTGCGCGGCGAGGTAGGCCCAGACCCGGTCGCCGACCGTAAGACCCACGACGCCGGGCCCGACCGCGTCGACGACGCCGGCACCGTCCTGGTTCGGCACCACCTCGGCGAACGGCAGCGGCTGCCCCGCGCGGGACCCGGCCCGCGCCTTCCAGTCGGTCGGGTTCACGCCCGAGACGACGATGCGCACGCGCACCTCGCCCGCCCCGGGTCCGGGCGCCTCGCGTTCGACGAGCCGCAGCACGGAGGAGTCACCGGTCTTCGAGTACGCGATCGCTCTCATGCTGTGGACAACGCCGGTGATGCCGGGAACCTTCCGATCAGTCCCACGCCAGGTTGACGAGCCGTTCGAACGTCCCGTGGGCTCCAGAGCGCGAGCCGGCCGAGCAGGCGATCGCCGCGCACGGCGAGCCAGGTCCGTTCGGGGCGTCGGCGGCCACGCTCGAGGTCGTCGGCGATCTCGTCGTTCAGCGGGTACGGGAAGCGGTTGAAGAGCTCGATCTCTTGCGTGCCGGCGAGGTGCCGGATGTCGAAGGTGATGCTCATGCTGCGGGCCCGGGCGCGGGGCGCGACTCGGGCTCGGACTCCGCTTCCGGCTCCGCGGCATCCGACCGGATCCGCGAATACCACTCGACCACGTTGCCGCCCTCGAACGAGCGCACCTCATCGAGTGCGAACGCGGTCGGGCTGAACTCGGGACCGAAGGCGGGCCGGCCCGCGCCGGCGACCACCGGGTAGCGCTTGATCACGAGCCGGTCGATCTCGTCGAGCAGCTGGCCGGCGAGAACGCCGCCGCCCGCGAGGTAGATGTCGAACGGCGAGTCCTCCTCCTTCAGGGCCTGCACGGCGGCGATCGGGTCACCCGTCACCATCGTGACCGCCGGGTCGAGCTGTTCCAGGCTGCTCGAGACGACGAACTGGCGCAGGTGCGCGTACGGCGAGGTGATGCCGAGCTGGAGACCGGGCTCGTAGGTGCGCCGACCCATCACGACGGTGTCGAAGCGCGTGAGCGGAGCATCCGCGATGCCGAGCTGCGCCCGCGCGTGCGAGGGCAGGGCGTCGCCGTAGTCGCCGACCATCCAGGCCATGTACTCGTCGGAGCCGGGGAAGAAGTCGACCTCGTCGTCGGGGCCGGAGATGAAGCCATCGATGGAGAGCGAGATGTAGTACGTGAGGTTTCGCATGGGTCCTTCGCGTCGGAATCGAACTCAACCACTATAGCCGTAGTTGTTCCGGTGGGAAGGGTGATGCAGAGGCGGCCGACCGCTTCGACCACTACGGTTGGAGTCGTTCGGCACGAGGACGGGGCGGCCATGGCGAGGAACGCGGAACGACGGCAGCGCCTGCTGGATGCCGCGGTCGAGGTGATCGCGGTCGAGGGCGGTCGAGGGCTCACGTTCGGCGCCGTCGACCGAGCGGCGGGGGTCCCGGCCGGCACGGCATCCAACTACTTCGCGTCGCGCGACCAACTGCTGGCCGAGCTGGCCGAGCACGTGTTCGCCAGGCTCGCACCCGACCCCGAGGAGGCGGCGAGGCGCATGGCCGTCGAGCCGACGCGCGAGGGCGAGCGCGGACTCATGGTGTGGCTCGTCGAACGCGCCATCGGCGATCGTGCCGCGCATCTCGCGCTGCTCGAACTGCGGCTCGAGGCGACGAGGAACCCGCACGTCGCGCCGACCGTGACCCGGCAGTTCGCCGGCAACCTCGCCCTCGCGACGTCCGACCACGTCGATCACGGCTTCCCCGGCGACCGGTCGACCGCCCTCGTGCTCTACCTCGCCATGAGCGGGCTCCTGCTCGACCACCTCACGATGCCGGAGCTCCTGGGCGCCGACGCCGTCGCCGCGGTCGTCGACTCGATCGTCGCGGCCGTCGTGCCCGACGCGCCCGCCGGCTGAGCGCCCGCCGGCTGAGCGCCCGGCGGGTGAGTGCCGCCGGCTGAGCGCCCGGCGGCCGAGCGCTCTCCGGCCGAGCGCTCTCCGCATCCGGTCGCCCGCCGCGGCCACCGCTGTCAACCCGTGGCCGCTCGGCACCCGGCTCGCTACGCTGGCCGCAGACGAGCCGCGGCGCCGGGTCGCGGCGAACCGGAAGGGGGACGGCATGTCCATCGGAGACGAAGACATCACGCTCGAGCCGAAGGAGGGCCGCGAGGGCATCGCGGAGCCGAAGGGCACCGGCGGCGCAGGCGAGGGGGCGGCCGACGGCGGCGCGAACCCGCACGGCCACGACGGCGGGGCCGACGGCTCGGCCGATGCCGGTGAGGGCACCGCCGACGGCGGCGCGAACCCCGAGGGGCACGACGGCGGCGCCGACGGATCGGCCTGATGGTCGCAGGCGGGCGCGGGCCGGGGAACCGGCCCGCGCTGTCGCGCTGCGTCGCCATGCCCGCCGAGCGGTTCGCCGACGAGGTGTGGGGGCGCAGTGCGCTGCTGTCGCGTGCGGCGGAGCTCCCCGCCGGATTCGACGACCTCTTCAGCGCCGACGCCGTCGATGAGCTCGTCACCCGTCGCGGCGTGCGCACGCCGTTCATGCGGATGGCCCGCGACGGCACGGTGCTCCCGGCATCGGCGTACACGGCGTCGGGCGGGTTCGGCGCCGAGGTCGGCGACCAGGTCTCGAGCGAGCGCGTCTTCGACCGGTTCGCCGAAGGGGCGACGATCGTGCTGCAGGGGCTGCACCGCCTCTGGCCGCCCGTCATCGACTTCACGCGGGAGCTCGTCGACGAGCTGCGGCATCCGGTGCAGGTCAACGCCTACGTCACGCCGCCGGCGGCGCAGGGCTTCGACCCCCACTACGACACGCACGACGTGTTCGTGCTGCAGATCTCGGGTGAGAAGCACTGGCGCATCCACGCCCCGGTGCACCGCGACCCGCTGAGCTCGCAGCCCTGGAGCGGGCACCGCGAGGCCGTGGCCGCCGCCGCGCGCGAGGAGCCCGTGATCGACGCCGTGCTTCGACCGGGCGACGCCCTCTACCTGCCGCGCGGCTGGATCCACTCGGCCACGGCCGGCGGCGACGCCACCTCGGTGCACCTGACGATCGGCATGTCGGCCTACACGCATGCCGACGTGGTCGGCGCCCTCGTCGCCCGCGTCGGCGACAGCGAGCGCCTGCGCGCATCGCTCCCGCTCGGCGTCGACTTCGACGACCCGGCCCAGGCGGCCGCGATCCTGCGCGAGACCGCCGAGGCCCTCGCGGAACTCATTGAGCAGGCGGATGCCGCGGCCACGGCCGGGACCCTCGCGGAGCGGTTCGAGCGGGACATCCGCCCCGAGCCGATCGCGCCCCTGGCGACCCTGGCCGCGCTCGCGCGCCTCGACGCATCGACGACGATCGGCCTGCGCGACTCGCTTCGCGCGCGCGTCGAGGCCGACGGCGACCGCGTCCGCCTCGTGTCGACGGCGAAGACGCTCTCGCTGCCCGTCGAGGCCGAGCCGGCCCTGCGCCACGTGCTCGAGGGCGGGCGGGTCGTCGTCGGCGACCTGCCCGGACTCGACGCCGAGAGCGCCGTCGTCGTGGCCCGCCGGCTCGTGCGGGAGGGGTTCGCGGTGATCCGCGCGTGACCCTCGCCGCCGAGCCGTGGGCGCCGTGCAGCGATCGTGCCCGCGAACGGGACGACCCGCTCGCGGGCACGGCGCCGCGCGGCATCCGATGGCTGCTCGTCGAGGTGGCGACGAGCTGGGGGCACAACGCCCTGCTCGACGCGCCCTTCGACCGCGACCTCGGCCGGCGCCTCGTGCACCGCGCCGAGGCGGAGGGCATGCGGATCCTCGCGATCCGTCGCCCGGGCCGGCGCACGCCCCCGCCGATGCAGCGCTGGGCGATCGCCGACTCGCGCCTCGGCCTGGAGCGCATCGTCTGGGGCGAGGCGGCGAGCCCCGCGGACCTGCTCGACCTGCCGCTCGACGGGTCGACCGGCACCCCCTCCGCGGAGCCGGTCTACGCGGCCTGCGCCCACGGCCGGCACGACCGCTGCTGCGCCGTGCGCGGACGCCGCGTCGCTGCGACGCTCGCGCTCGCCCGGCCCGAGCAGACCTGGGAGTGCTCGCACGTCGGCGGCGACCGGTTCGCGGGCACGATTGTCGTGTTCCCGCACGGGCTCTACTACGGGTATGCCGATGACGGCGACGCGGCCCGCATCGCCGAGGCCTTCGACGATGGGCTCGTCGTGCGCGACCGGCTGCGCGGCCGCAGCTCGCTCAGCCACCCCGTGCAGGCCGCGCAACACGCCGCTCGCGAGGCCTTCGGCGACGACCGCATCGCCGCCTACCCGCCGCTCGAGGAGTCCGCGACCGACGACGGATGGCGCGTGCGCCTCGGGCTCGGCGACGGCGAGTCGATCGTCGTGGAACTCGCCGAGGAGTCCTCGCCGCCGTTACTCTCGACGTGCGCCGCGACCCGGCCGGTGCAGGTGCGCCGGTACGCGGTCCGCAGCATCGAGCATCGCGACCCCGAGGAGACCCCATGACCGAGAACGGCGGCGTCTCGTTCTGGCTGCGACAGGTGGGCATGCCGGCACCACGACCGGCGCTGCCCGGCGACCTGCACGCCGACGTCGCGATCGTCGGCGCCGGGTACACCGGGCTGTGGGCGGCCTACTACCTCAAGCGCGACCAGCCCGACCTGCGCATCGCCGTGCTCGAACGGCGCTTCGCCGGGTACGGCGCCTCGGGCCGCAACGGCGGGTGGCTGACCAACTCGGTCACCGGGGGGCGCGAGCAGTACGTGAAACGCCACGGGCGCGACGCGGCGATCGCCCAGCAGGTCGCCCAGAACGAGGCCGTCGACGAGGTCATCGCCGTGGCCGCGGCCGAGGGCATCGACGCCGACCTCCGCAAGGGCGGAGAGCTCACCGTCGCGAACACGCCCGCCCAGCTCGCGCGGCTGCGAGCCTTCGCCGCCTCCGAGCAGTCGTGGCCCGCGACCGACCTCGAGCTGCTCGACGCCGAGCAGACCCGCGCGCGGGTGGACGTCGCCGGCGCGCTCGGCGGCGTGTGGCATCCGCACTGCGCCCGCGTCCATCCGGCCAAGCTCGTGCTCGGCCTCGCCCGCGCCGTCGAGCGACTGGGCGTCACGATCTACGAGAACACGACCGTCACCGAGATCCGCGAGGGCCAGGTGCGCACCGACCACGGCACCGTGCGGGCCGCGCACGTGCTGCGCGCGACCGAGGGCTTCACGCCCGACCTGCACGGCGAGCACCGCACCTGGCTGCCCATGAACTCCTCGCTCATCGTGACCGAGCCGCTCGCGGCATCCGCCTGGGAGCAGATCGGCTGGACCGGGCGCGACACCCTCGGCGACATGGCCCACGTCTACATGTACGCGCAGCGCACCGCCGACGATCGCATCGCCTTCGGCGGGCGGGGCGTGCCCTACCGCTACGGCTCGCGCGTCGACCAGGACGGCCGAACGCAGCAGCGCACCATCGAGAGCCTCACGGCGCTGCTGACCCGCTTCTTCCCGGTCGCCTCGGATGCCGCGATCGACCACGCCTGGTCGGGGGTGCTCGGCGTCCCGCGCGACTGGTCGGCCACCGTCGGCCACGACCGCTCGACGGGGCTCGGCTGGGCGGGCGGGTACGTCGGAACCGGGGTGACCACCACGAACCTGGCGGGCCGCACCCTGCGCGACCTCGTGCTCGGCCGGGACACCGAGCTCACCCGGCTGCCGTGGGTCGGCCATCGCGCTCGCCGCTGGGAGGTCGAACCGCTGCGCTGGCTCGCGGTGCAGGCGATCTACGGCGCGTACCACGCGGCCGACCGCGCCGAACTGCGGGGCCGGGCGACCACGTCGCCGATCGCGCACGTCGCCGACCTCGTCGCGGGTCGCTGAGCGGGCGCTTCGCTGCGGGCCGATGGTCAACCCGTGGGAAGCGGCACCACCGTCACGGGGCGCCCGCTCCGGCACCGAGCGGATGCCCCGGGGTCGTCGACGATCACCACGATGCCGTCCGACGTGCTCCATGCGCGCCACCACGCGGCACCTGTCACCTCGATGTCGTGGGCGGTGACCGGGCCGCGCCCGATCGTGCGCGGCTTCAGTGCGGTGATCCAGCCGGCGACGCCCTCGAGCGTGCGTCGCTGCACCGGTGGGATCTCACCGGCCGCGGTGGGCCCGACGTTCAGCAGCAGGCGACCGCCTCGGCTGACGATGTCGGCATAGAGCCCGGCGAGTTCGCGCGGCGACAGGGTATCCGAGGCCGGTTCGGCCGAGTTGTACCCGAACGAGAGTCCGAGGCCGCGACAGTGCTCCCAGCCGGGGGCGGACTCGTTGGCGTTGCCGGCTTCGTACTCGCTCGTCCGGTAGTCCCACACGTCGAGGCCCCAGCGATCGTTCACGATGCCCTCGGGAACCGCCGAGCGATAGCTCCGGATCAGTTCATCGAGCGAATCGTCGCCAGGGGCCTTGCCGGCGTCGGGCCACTCGATGTCGTTCCAGAGCACGTCGGGGTGGTACCGCTCGATCAGGTCGCGCAGCTGCCTGGCCGCGTAGGCGTGGTAGTCGGCGCCCTTGGGCCGGAATTGCTCGATGTGCTCGTTCGAGGTGTGCGGACGTGTGTCGGCGAAGGACCAGTCCAATCCGCCCGAGTAGTACACGCCGAAGCGCATGCCCTCGGCGCGGACGGCATCGGCGAGCGGGCCGATCAGGTCCCGGCCGGGGCCGCCCGCGAGGGCGGTCGACGCCGCGCCCGGGGCATCCCACAGCGTGATGCCGTCGTGGTGCTTCGTCGTCGGCACGACGTAGTCGGCGCCGAGCGCCCGGAACAGCCCCGCCCACTCCGCCGGGTCGTACGACTCGGCGCGCCACTCCTCGAGGAAGGCCAGGTATGGTCGGCCGGCATGTTCCCTCGTGTGATGGACCGAGGCGGGTGAGCCCTCGATGCGGATGGTGTTCGCGTACCACTCGGCGTACGAGGTGTGCGCGAACCAATCCTCGTCCGGGTGGTCGCCGAGCGCGCCGGAGCGTTCCGCCCACGCCGGCACCGAGTACGCCCCCCAGTGCACGAACACCCCGAGCGTCGCGTTCCGTGCCCATGCAGGCAGCGGGCGGCCGGATGCCCCGACCGGCACCCACGGCGCGTGCTCCGTGCGAGCGGGGTCGGCCTGCGACATCCGGCGGCTACCGGACATCGATCTGCACGAGGTTGCGGTCCTTCATCGTGTACATGCGGCCCGCCTCGTCGGTCGAGATGTCGATGCCGCCCCCGTACCAGGCGCCGTCCAGCCCGGGAACGACGACGCGCGAGCGGTACGTGGTGGTGTCGACGTGCCGCAGCTCCTGGGCGGTCACCGCGAAGAGTCGGTTGCGACTCGTCGTCAGCGCCCAGGCCTTCGTCGCGAAGGGCACCCGCTCGCTGTGCACGAGACGGCCCTTCGCACGATCGATCACCCGGAAGCCGCCGCCGTGCAGCGCGACGTAGAGGTACTGCCGCGCGACGGCGAGCCCGGTCACCTGCTTCGTGTCGCCGGGATCGATCCGCCAGGCGATCGTGCGGGCCACCGGGTCGAAGGCGACGATCTCGCCCGCGGGACTCGATGCTCCGCCCGTGCCGCCGCCGAGGTACACCACGCCCTCGTGCGCCAGCACGGAGGAGACGGACTGTCCGGGTCCGAGCGGAAGCTCGACCACGTCCGTGGTCCCGGTCGAGGGATCGTGGATGCCCAGGCAACTGCCGCCCGCCGAGTCGGACAGCGCGACCACGACGACGAGCCCGTTGACCGCATCCCAGGTCACCGACTGCGGGCGGTTGTACGACGGGGGCAGCGCAGCGGCCTGGCGCCGAACGTCCCCGACGGGGTCGTAGGACCACAGGCCGAGCCCGCTGTACTGCGCCATCCAGAGCCGGTTCGCCGACCAGGCCGCGTCCTTCGTCTCGCCGGGGGCGATGATGTTGTGCACCGCTCCGGTGTCGAGGACGTGCCGGCCGAGCACGCCGTTCGCCGCGACGTAGGCGGAGCCGCCGCCGGCGGTGACGCTCATGGCGAGCTGGGCTTCGGGTGGTGCGCCCGCGTCGATGAGGCCGGTGGTCTCGAAGGAGCCCGCCGCGACGTCGAGGTGCGCGACGAATCCGTATGCGGACACCGCGTGCAGTCGGTCGTCGATCCAGCCGAGGCCCCACACCTCCCCGAGGTCGAGGCCGTCGATGGCGACCGGTCGGATCTGCATGGTCTCGATCGAGCAGACGCGCAGGTCGCCCGCCTTGGCCAGGAAGTAGATGTCGTCCCCGTGCACGAGGGTGGCCTTCGTGGTGATGCCGTCGTGGGTCGCGACGCGGTATGAGGTCGGATCGGCGACGTCGAGCACCGCGATGCTGGAGCCCGACGCATTGGCGGTGGTCACCACCAGGCGTCCGTCCGCGAGCCGCAGTTCGCGGACGGTGTCGTCGTCGGCCAGCTCGGGCGGCAGGATCGACGTGAACGTGCCGCTCGCGCGATCGTACGCGGAGAGCACGGCCTTGCTCGAGGTTCCGCCGCCGAGGGTGTTGCCGGCCCCGAAGTACACGGTGCTCTCCGTGGCGACGATGGCGCGTGCCCCGGTCGCCGTGGGCTCCGCGATGCCGAGTGCGACGACCTCGCCGACCGCCGGGTCGTAGCTCCACAGGTTGCCGCCCGGCTCGCGGCCGCCGAAGAACACCACCCCGTCCGGCGCGACGTCGAGCGCCCAGACGCGGACGTCGCCGGCCCGGCCGAGTGCCTCCGCCTCCACGTCGCCCTGCTGGAGATCCCATCGGAACAGGGTCGCGGTGTTCACCTCGTTCTCGGTGCCGATGTAGAGGTAGCGGCCGGTGGGGTCGGCGCAGATCGCCTGCGTCGACCTGCCCTCCGGGATGGTCGTGTACCCGGTGACCGTGGCGCTCGGCACGTGGTACGCGATGACGTACATCGGCTCGAGGTTGCGAGAACCGATGTAGAGGGTGTCGCCGAACTGGTAGGCGCTCTTCGAGCCGAACTGCACGACGCCGGGGCCGAGGTCGGTCACGGTCACAGCCGGTCCGCGAGCTGCCGAGGCGGGCTCGGCAAACGCGGCGGTCGCCATGACGGCCAGCGCGCCGGCGCCGCCTGCCTGGAGGAGGGTGCGCCTGCTGATCGTCGATCGGGTCGGGGGAGTCGAGGGATCGGGGAATTCGGTGGTCATCGTCGACGCTCGCTTTCTCGTGGATTCGGTCGGTCGGTGGTTCTCGCGCTCACCGGGGTACGGCGACGGGGGCGCCGAGTGCCCGGCTGCGGGCCGCTGCCTCGACGATCGAGACGGTGGCGGTGATCTCGGCCCGCGGCACGTTGGGGCTGTTCGTTCGGCACGACGAGATGATCTCCGTCAGGAGGCCGGCGAGCATCTCGGCGCTGGACTCGATCTCGAACGCGTGCAAGCCCGCGGGGGATTGGATCGAGCCTCGCGTGATCGGCTGCCACTCCGCTTCGCCGCCGAGCGTGGCGACACGCCCGTCGTCCCAGGCCAGGACGACGCGGCCGCCGGTGGCGTCGACGCTCGCACAGTCCGGGCCGAGTGCGGCGACCGCGAGGTCGACGAGGTGCACCCCGTACCAGGCGAAGAACTCGTGATGGGGTTGCTCGGGCAACGGACCGTCGAGGTCGATCCGCTCGATCGCGCCCATGCTGGCGGACTCTGCCACGGCGGCCCGGAACTCCGGCGTGAACCGCTTCGGAGAACCGGCCAGCACGAGGCATCCGTCCGCCTCGGCCTGCTCGAGCATCTCGACCGCGTCTCGCCGCGTCGGGGCGAAGCGAGTGTCGAGGTAGACCGGCTTGCCGAACCTCGCGAGCCGGCGCAGGTGCGTCGGATGCGATCGGGCGTCGCTCGCGACGACGAGCAGGGCGTCGGATGCCTCGGCCACCGCCTCGGGCGAATCGGCGAGCGGCACCCCGAGGCCCGCGACCTCGGCCGCGAGATCATCGTTGCGGTCGCGACTCGGAGGGAAGTCCGCGACGGTGGGGCCCTGCCACGCGGCAACGATGGTGCCGCCCGCCACGGCTCCGGTGCGCCCGTCGCCGAGCATCCGCGTGAACTGCACCGAGTGCGACGAGTCGACGCCGACGAGGCCGAAGCGCACCGGCTCGTCGTCGGTCATGCTCATCCCTTGACGCCGCTCGACGTGATGCTCGCCACGATGTGCTTCTGCAGGAACAGGAAGATCACGAGACACGGGATGAAGCTGATGAGTGCGGCCGCCATGATGCTCGAGTTCGAGACCGTCTCGGTGTTGAGCGAAGCGAGACCGACCGTCAGCGTGCGGGCCTCGTCGGACTGGCCGATGACGAGCGGCCAGAGCAGGTCGTTCCAGTGCCAGAGGAAGACGAAGATCGCGAGCGTCGCGAGCACCGGGCGGATGAGCGGCAGCACGATCGCCACGAAGGTGCGCCACTCGCCGGCACCGTCGATGCGGGCGGCGTCGAACAGCTCATCGGGCAGGTCGCGCACGAACTGGCGGATGAGGAACACCGCCTGCGCATTCGCGAGCGTCGGCAGGATGAGACCCCACAGGGTGTTCACGCCGCCCCAGCCTGCGACCATGATGAATGTTGGGATGAGGGTCGCCTGCATCGGCACCATGAGCGTCGCCACGATCGACCAGAGCACGAGGTTTCGGCCCGGGAACCGCTTGCGGGCGAGGGCGTACGCCGCCATCGACGCGGTCAGGAGCACGAGCACCACCGAGACGACCGAGTAGACGAGCGAGTTCCAGAACCACAGCGGGAACTCGCCGACGTTGAAGATGCGCACGAGGTTGTCGAGCGTCAGGTCCGACGGCCACGCGTAGGGGATCGTGGGTGCGTCCTCGGGCGAGAGGGCGAGCACGATCACCGCGAGGAGCGGTGCCACCGTGAACAGCGAGATGACGATGAGCGAGACGGTCACCCAGGTCTGGCTGCCGTCACGGCCGCCGCGACGGCGTCGGCGCGCAGGCGAGCCGTTGCCGGTGGCACCCCTGGGCAGCGAGCCGTCGCCGGCGACGGGGACGTCGAGCGCGAGGGAAGCGGTGGAGGTCACTGGTCTTCCTTCCCTTCGAAGAAGCGTCGCTGGATGAGCGACAGGATGAGCACGATGACGAACAGGACGATGCCGATTGCCGCTGCGTAGCCGAAGTCGAAGAACCGGAAGCCCTGGTCGAACAGGAAGTAGATGAGGCTGTAGCTGGCACGGGCCGGCCCGCCGCCGGTCATCACGTAGATGGTGTCGAAGACCTGGAAGCCGACGATCGTCTCGATCACGAGCACGAAGAACACGACGGGCTTCAGGAGCGGCAGGGTGATGTGCCAGAACGACTTCCAGGCGCCGGCGCCGTCGATGCGGGCGGCCTCGTGCACTTCGGCGGGCTGCGCCTTCAGGCCGGCCAGGAAGATCAGCATCGAGTAGCCGAAGCCCTTCCAGGCGGCGACCATCGCGAGGCTGGCGAGCACGAGCCACGCATCACCCGTGAGGAACGGCACCGGGCCGAGCCCGATCCCGTCGAGGGCCGCGTTGAGCGGGCCGTCGGCGGCGAAGATCCACTTCCAGATGATGCCCGCGAGCACGAAGGAGCTGAGGTAGGGCACGAACAGGAGGGCGCGGAACAGGCTGCTCGCCCGGACGAGTCGGTTCAGCAGCAGGCCAGCGGCGAGTGACACCACGATGATCAGCGGCACGAAGATGCAGACGTACCCGATCGTGACGCCGAGGCTCTGCCAGAAGTGCGGGTCGGCGAACAGGCGGGTGTAGTTCTCGGCGCCGAGGAAGGTCACGTCGCCGTTCAGGCGGTACTGCGTGAGGCTCATCGCACCGGCGCCGCCGATCGGGATGAACTTGAACACCACGAAGATGACGATGGTCGGCAGGACGAACAGGAGGCCGGCGATCGCCTCGCGGCGTCGGCTCGCTCTGCCGGCGGGCCGCGCGGCTGCGGTGGAGACGGACATGTCGGTGACCAATCGTTGGTGGTGGGTCGCGGGC
>NZ_WBIR01000017.1 GCF_009749395.1 Agromyces salentinus | reverse complement strand
CGGCGATGAGGAGAATCAGCGGCGGGAAATGACCTAACGCGAAATCGGCAAGGTCCGAGTCGGTTGAGAACCATGCCGTGAGGAGATTCGCGGCACCGCCCGCGACCAACACGTACACGAGGACCGCGCCGAGCCCAACGATGAACACCCGCGGCACCCGAGTCGAACGCCCAGAATCCGGCCCCGTCACAGGTCTTCGATACCGCTCACTTTGTTCTGTTTCATCCGGTCCTCCCGCGGCTCAGCCTATTTGCCGAGCATCACGAGTACTGCTTCCAAGCGACGTAACGAAGCGCCCGCAAATGGATCGATCACCGGGCGGCATCTAGGCCTAGCGTATTACTCATGACGCTCGCCCTCATGTGTGGTCTCTCGTTCGCAGGTAAGAGCACGCTCGCCAGCGCGCTCGCTCGCGAGCTTGACGCCGAACTGATCAGCCTCGACCTCATCAACGCCGAGCGAGGACTCCACGGCGGCCAGGGCATCCCTCTCGAAGAATGGGCGACGACCAATCGACTTGCTCACGAGCGCGCTCGTAATCGCCTAGGAGAGGGCAGATACGTGGTCGTGGACGACACTGGGTCGCCACGGTTCATCCGCGACGGCTGGCGTGAGGTCGCGGACGCGGGAGACGCTTCATTCGTGATCGTCTGGGTTCGCATCGACGCTGCTCTGCAACGCGAGCGAGTGCTCGCCAACCGTGCACAGCAGGAACGCCCGGACGTCATCGACGCCATCTTGACCGGGCATGCCGGGAGTTTCGAGTCGCCGGTCGACGAGGAGCCGATTGTGGTCGATGCGGCAGCTACCCGCGACCCGCTCCAGGCCGCGGCCGTCGCCGACACTATCCGCACGATGAGAGCTCGCCGGGCGGACGAGTGAATGGGTACCAAGCGTTGTGACGGCTCCACCTCGCTCATCCCGTTTGGGGATCCCGCGGGCGGATCCGCTCGCTGGGCAGGTGCACTTCAAAGCACTGATGCTCGGGGAAGGCCGGCCGCTCGCACGCCCGCAAACAAAGGGTGAACATCTCGTCACCCCGTTCGCCGCGCTGCCAGAATCGCCGAAAGCACTTCACCATCTCTGGCTCGCGCATCGCGACCGTAACCGTTCTCAGCGCGCTCACGATCGCCGGTCTCACAGCCTGCACTCCCGATCCACGCGAGCAACTCGCAACACCGGTGGCATGTCTCGTAGACAAGGGATGGGCGGCAGAACTCGATCCCAACGAACTCGCCTACGGGGTTGAGGCAACAGAGGATCAGGACTTCGCTATCCACCAAGGCGACGATTCCACCTGCCGCGAGCAGGCTGGCCTTCCACCCCGCCCCACCGCCCCACCCGTGGCCACCACAGACAGCTAACGGAATCCGAGCACGGTCTCGCCGCGCTCGCAGACAGATCCTCCATCGCACACGTATGGCTCACGCTCGCCGCCGCTGACCGGACCCGTCGTCGATGCGCTCCAACGCGATGACCGGGAAGGCACGTGGCGTGCGCTCGCGATAGGCCGCGAAGGCGGGGTCATCGGCTGCCTGGAGGGCGTACAGACGTGCAGATTCCTCCACTGACTGCTCGACGGCCCGAGCGGCGAACCGCTCGACACGGTCGACGCCGGGTGCTTCGACCTCGAGCATGGGGTACGCGCGAAGGTTGAGGAGCCAGGCGGGGTCGCGGGCGGCGCCCGCATTCGTCGCGAAGACGAGGAAGCGATCAGGTTCATGCCTTGCCGCCACCGGGGTCGTACGCGCAAGGCCGGTCCGGGCTCCACGCGTCGTCAGGAGTACCAGGTCGGCGCCGGCGAACATGCCGCCGACTCGACCGTTCTGCGCCCGGAACGCCGCGATCACGTCGTCGTTGGTGCGCGGGTCGGCCAGGCTGTCGAGCTCGGGATCCATGCGGTCCTCCGTGAGAGAATGACTCTGAAAGCCAATTAGCTTTGCTTTCAAAACTAATTCGCGGAGCCACATTCGTCAAGGTCGTCCGACGCGCCGGCGGAGCGCGGCATCCGTCACCGGCCGAGGAGGACCTTCGTGAGCCACGATCGCACCGCGTCCATCGAAGACGACATCCGCTCGCTGCTCGTGGTCATGCCGCGCATCATCGGACGCGCCAAGCGCCGCACGCTCCCGCCCGAGCTCGTCGGGTACGAGCTCACCCCCAGGCACCTCACCCTGTTCGCGATGCTCCTCGACGGACCGCTCACGGTCAACGAACTCGCGTCCGCCCTGACTCTCGCACCGAGCACGGTGAGCCTGATGGTCGGCGACCTCGTCGACCAGGGGCTCCTCGACCGCACGGAGGATGCCGGCGACCGGCGCCGCAAGCTCATCGGCCTCGCTGAGGCGCGGCGCGGCGCGATCGACGCCTGGCTCGGGGACAGCGCGACCGCCTGGCGGCACGCACTCGCACCGCTCGACGCCGATGCGCGGGCGGTCGTCATCCGCGCGCTCCGGGCGTACGAGGACGCCCTGTCCACCTGACGACGCCGTTCGACGCGTCCCGCGTTCGACGATCCGCTGCCGGTCAGGTTCCAGACCGGCCACTTGCGCTCGTCCTGCTGCAGTATCGATTGGCCTCCTGCGGAGGCATCCTTCACCTGGGGTCGTCGAGCGCCACGTGCGCGATACGGGTGACCTCGGTCTGGATCGACGTCGGCCACGGGAGTGCGGGCTTGTGGATGCGCAGGGAGGTCACGCCGTGCAGAGCCGTCCATGCCCGTGTCGCGAGCTCGGTCGAAGGTTCTCGCCCGCCCTGATGCAGCCAATGCGCGACGCTCTCGAGGATCGCGTAGCCCGCCGTGCCCGGGCCTACGGCAACCTGGTAGCGTTCGGCGCTCTCGAACAGGAGCTGATACGCGCCGGGGTTCGTGAGGCCCCATTCCACGTATCTGAGTCCGAACTGCGCGAGTGCATCGACGCTCAGTTCACCATCGAGCGTTCCTACTGCTGCGCCGAGAAGAAGGCTCTGATCGTCGATCACCGTGGCGACGAGATCTTCGACCGAATTGAAGTGCCGGTACACGGCGGTCGGGGAGACGCCGACGGTTCGGGCGAGCGCGCGGAGCGAGAACGATGCGCCCGCTCGCGGCGTGAGGAGGAGTCCTCTGGCCGCCGTCATCAGCTCGGAGCGAAGGCGGTCGCCCTCCCCCCGCGGACTCGGGGTACGCGGTTGCATTGTCACCTGCATCAGTGTACACCTGTAAACCAACATGAGTTCACAGCTGTAAACCTTCATCTGATTCGGAGCGAACATGCCCTTCATTCCTGCCCGCAGTCTCGTCACCGGCGCGAGTTCCGGCATCGGCGCAGCCTTCGCTCGCGCTCTTGCCGCGCGGGGATCCGATCTCGTCCTCGTCGCGCGGCGCCAGGATCGCCTGCGCACCCTGGCGGAGGAGCTGCGCGCGCGGAACGGCATCCGTGTCGAGGTCGTGCCGGCAGATCTTTCGCGACCGGGCATCGGGGCGGAACTCCGCGCCTTGACGGGGCCGGTGGACCTGCTCGTCAATAGCGCCGGGTTCGCTACGCACGGCCCGCTCACCGAGAGCGATGACGCGCGAATGGAGCGCGAGATCGACGTCGATGTGCGGGCGCTCGTGTCGATGACGCGCGCCTACCTGCCCGACCAGATCGCCGCGAGACATGGGGGGATCGTCAACGTCGCCAGCACGGCCGGTTTTCAGCCAGTCCCGGGAATGGCCGTCTATGGTGCGGCAAAGGCCTTCGTCCGTAGTTTCACGGAGGCCGTGTGGCACGAAGCCCGCCCGAACGGCGTGAAGGTGCTCTCACTGTCACCCGGATCGACCCGCACTGAGTTCTTCGAAATCGTCGGCACCGAGTCGGCGGCTGTCGGGAGGTTCCAGAGCGCGGACACCGTGGTCAACATCGCCCTGCGCGCTCTCGATGCCCGGCGCACGCCGCCCGGAGTAGTGTGCGGGGCAGGGAACGCCCTGACAGCCACGATGACACGCTTCCTTCCTCGGCGGCTGCTGCTCGATCTGAGTGCGCGGATGGTGCGGACATGATGATCCGGCCCGTCCCTGCCGGCACGGATCGCCGGATTCATGGGAGACAGAGCTCATGAGCCTCGCCTTCCTCCTCACCACGCTGGTCGTCGTCGCCACGCCGGGTACGGGCGCTGTGTACTCGATCGCGGCCGGCCTCTCCCGCGGAGCTCGGGCCGGCATCATCGCCGCGCTCGGCTGCACGATCGGCGTGATCCCCCACATGCTCGCCGCGATCACCGGGCTGGCCGCCATCCTGAACGCTTCCGCGGTCGCCTTCCAGACGATCAAGTGGCTCGGAGTCGCCTACCTGCTCTACCTCGCCTGGCAGACGCTGCGCGACAAGTCCGCGATCCAAATCGACGGGGATGCGCATCCCATCTCGACCTGGAGAGTCATTCGCACCGCCGTGACGCTCAACCTCCTCAACCCCAAGCTGACGATCTTCTTCTTCGCCTTCCTTCCCCAGTTCGTCCCGGCCGGAAGCCCGAACAGCACACTGCACATGGCAACGCTCAGCCTCGTCTTCATGGCGCTCACCTTCGTCGTGTTCGCGCTCTACGGGATCTTCGCCGCCACCATGCGCAACCAGGTCATCAGCCGTCCGCGAGTCATGGCCTGGCTGCGCCGAACGTTCGCCGGCACCTATGTCATCCTCGCCGGACGCCTCGCGCTCGAGAGACAGTAGAACGCGCCCTCCCGAGGCGGCCGGCTATCGCCTGAGTCGTGATGATCACGCCGCGTCGTCGCCTACTTCGCGATCGCCACGAAGCAGGCGACCAGAACCTGATCGCGCGCGTGCTCAGCGCTCTTCGTCGGGCTCGGGGATGAGGGCCGTTGCGAGCGTCACGGTTCGGCTCCCGGGGCGCTTGGCGGTCATGTAGGGCGTCAGCAGCTCAGTCAGGCGCGCCTGGATCTCGGTCAGGTCGGCGGTCGTGACCTGCAACTGCACCTGCCCGAAGCCGAGGAAGTCCCGGAACGCGCCGTCGGTGCTCGCCCGATCGAAGGTCTCGCCGAGGTGCGCGAGGAAGGTCAGAAACGACTGGCGCAACTCCTGCTCGCCCATTTCGCGGAGCTCGGCGTGATCGACGTGCGCCATTCGCCCGCCGAGGGCGAGGGTTCGTTCGACGGCCCCGCGCACCCGCCGCTCGTCGACCACGGCGAGGATGTCCGCTTCCACGAGGGCGGCGACGTGGCGATACAGCGTCGCCTGAGTGACATCCGGAAGGGCGGCCCGAAGCTCCGAGGTGGTGACGCCGCGGGTGCCGACCTGCTGGATGATTCGCAGTCGAACCGGATGCATGACCACATCCGCGATCGGCGATTTCTTCGGCACGACACCACGATCATTCTCAATATCTCATCAAGAGTACGCCAACGAGAGGAACCATCCCATGACCGCCATTCGTGTCGATGCCTCGACTTTGCGCGTCGAGTTCCCGGCTTGGGAGGCAATGATGGCCGGGCGCTCCCAGTATTCGGTCGCCTACGCTGCGATCAGCCGTGTCGAATTGCTGCCTGGCTGGAGTGCCGAAGTTCTCGGCGTGCGCTCAGGACTCGTCGTGTCGGGGCGCATCAAGCTCGGTACGTTCCGGCATCCATCGGGTGTCCGGAGGCTCGTCGCGATGCGACGGGGTCTTCCGCTGCTCCGCATCGGACTGGCGGGCCAGGAGTTCGATGAACTCCTGCTCAGCGATGTTGATGCCCCTCGCATCCACCACGCGATCGCGAAAGAGGTCCGGCGATGAGCGGCACAGGCGTCGAGGTCGCCGGTCTCGCCAAGCGCTTCGCCGGCGTCGACGCCGTGCGCGACGCCACCTTCAACGCGCATCCGGGACGAGTCACGGGTTTCCTCGGCCCCAACGGAGCGGGCAAGTCCACGACGCTTCGGATGCTGCTCGGCCTGACGCGCCCCGATGCGGGAACCGCCCTCATCGGCGGCGTCCCGTATCGCGACCTCGACGACCCCTCGGGCACGGTGGGGGCCGTGCTCGACATCGCCGGCGCCCATCCCGCGATGACCGCGCGCGGACACCTTCGCGCGTACTGCGCGCTCGGCGGGCACGCGGCAGCGAACGCGGAGCGGGTGGCGGAACCCACCGGCATCTCCGCGTACCTCGACCGTCGGGTGGGCTCCTTCTCTACCGGCATGCGGCAGCGGCTGTCCCTGGCGACGGCGCTGCTCGGCGATCCGGCGGTGCTCGTACTCGACGAGCCGTCGAACGGGCTCGACCCAGCGGGCATCGTCTGGCTCCGCACGTTCCTGCGCGAGTACGCCGCCAGCGGGCGCACGGTCCTGCTCTCGAGCCACGTCCTCACGGAACTCCAGTACGGCGTCGACGACCTCGTGCTGATCGATCGTGGGCGGGTGACGTGGGAGGGGTCGCTCGCCGAGTTCACCGCGCACGGCACGAGCCTCGAAGAGGCCTTCCTCCGGTTCACCTCCGACGCGGCGCCACGCACTGCACCCGGAGCATCCGGAGCACCCATCGAAGGAGTCCGCGCATGAACCGACTGATCCGAGGCGAGTTCGCCAAGCTCCTTGGCACCCGGCTCCCGATGTGGACGCTCGTCATCGCCGCGTGCAGCGGAGGCGGGCTGACCGGCCTGCTGGCCCTCATCGGCCCCGAGAATGCCACCCCTCCACTGCCCGGACTCGACACCGCCGAGGGCGTCGGCATCGTCGTGGGCATGAGCGGGCTGCTGCTCTTCGCGCCCGCGCTGATCGGCACGATCGCCGTCACGAGCGAGTACCGGCACCGCACCATCGGGACGACCTTCCTCACCGCCCCTCGCCGCGGCCGGGTACTCGCCGCGAAGCTCGTCGTGTTCGGCGTGCTCGGCGTCGCCTACGGGGTCGTCGCCTCGCTCTTCGCCGGAGGAGCCGTGGCGCTCGGCGCGGCCGTGCAGGGCGTCGAGATTGGTGTACCGCCCCTCGTGCTCGTCATGCTGCTCGTACGGCTCTCGCTCGCGGCCGCCGTGTACATGATCCTCGGCGTCGCCATCGGCGCACTCGCACGCCACCAACTGCTCGCCGTCGGCATCGTGGTCGGGTACTTCTACTTCCTCGAGCACGTGCTCATGATCATCCCGGGAGTGAACGCGATACATCCGTACCTGCCCGAAGGCGCGACCGCGGCGCTGACCGATTTCACCTTCCTCAGCGACGCCATCGCCGAGCAGCTCCCGCTGGCGTCGGCCGCACCGACGTCGCCGATGATCGGCGCACTCGTCCTGCTCGCCTACGCCGCGGCGGCCGCCTGCATCGCGGTCGCCGTTCCGCTGCGACGCGACCTGCGCTGAGCCGCACCGCAGACGCGGGCCGATGAGTCTCCGTTCGCGGGGCCGGCCACATGCGGGTCGAGTCAGGCCGTTGCCGTGTCTTCGGTGCGTCGCGCTACCCGCGCGTACGAAGGTGGCCGCGCGCGATGACGACAGTAACGATGTCGATCATCGTTCGCAGCCGCATGACTCCCTGAGCTTGAGTTCGTGCGGGAAGATCGCGTGCAGGTCTCCGGTCGAGGTGTCGCTGAGCACTCGTCGAAGCGCGAGCTGGGCCATCGCCTGGATCGGAACGGCAACGACGCTGAGAGATGGGGAGCTGTACTGCGCCTCGAGGGTGCCATCGAATGACATCATGGCGATGCGACCGGGTACGGCGATGCGCAGGTCTCGGAGCGCTCGGAGTGCCCCGATGGCTTGAATGTCCGATGCCGCGAAAAGCGCCGTTGCCTGCGTGGTGGCGACCAGGTGCCGGGCTGCCTGGTACCCCCCATCGCGTGTAAATGGAGCGGTCGCCTGGAGCACCCGGTGCTCCTCTGCGTCGAGTTGCGGGCCAGAGACATCGTTCCAAGCCTGCTTTCGCGCGTTCGCACCGATCGAGGTCTCGGGTCCGCCGATGAATCCGATGCGGACATGTCCATGCGCGTCACGGAGATGCTCGATTGCGGCTCGGGTCGCGCCGTAGTCGTCGGCGACGATGGTGGCGACGGTACCGTCCTGGAGCTGCCAGTCCATCGACACGAGTGTGGTGTCCATCGACAGGAGTGTCTCGAGCAGCGTCGGATCCTCGATCCCGAAGACGACGAGGCCGTCCAGGTCCTGCCGGAGCAGGCTCTGCACCTGATCGGCCTCCTGTTCCCGGTCGCCGGTCGTGCCCAGCATCACGGCGTAGCCGGCATCGTGCGCGGCATCCTGGAGATGCTTCGCGAACTCGGCGAAGAACGAGTTGCTGATGTCGGGGACCACGAGCCCGATGACGCCCGACCGGGCCAGCTTCAGCGCGCGGGCGGCGGCGCTGGGGCGGTAGCCCAGCTCGTCGATCGCCTGAAGCACGCGTTGCCGGGTACTCTCGGCGACCGGGCGCGGCCCGTCGTTCAGGACGTAGCTGATCACCGCGGTGCTGACGCCCGCGCGACGAGCGACGTCGTCGCGGGTCGTCCGTCGTTGCCGTTCCATGCCGCCTCCTTCGCTCGAACCTAGCGCTTGCCAATCGCCGTGAAGGTCGCTACAGTCCTCTACTAGTCAAGTCTACGCGAGTAGATTCACCATTTCAGAGAACGGGGCGCAGATGCCGAGGGTGTTGGTGCTGGGCGCGATCAACCAGGACGAGATCGTGCGCGTTCACCGCCAGCCGGCGCCGGGCGAGACCGTGGTCGCGCGCTCGGTCGAGACCCATGCCGGAGGCAAGGGTGCCAACCAGGCCGCCGCAGCAGCGGGGGAGGGCGTCGCCGTGCAGATGATCGGCGCGGTCGGCGACGATGCCGCCGGGACGCGACAGCTCGAGGCGCTCAGTGCGCTCGGCGTGGATGCATCGATGGTGCGCCGGGTGATCGGAACCCCGACCGGCCGCGCGTTCATCTCCGTCTCCGACGATGGCGAGAACTCGATCGTGGTGATGCTCGGTGCGAACGCGTTCGTCTCCCCGGCCACCTTGAACGGGGCCGAATCCCCTGAGGTCGTCGTCGGGCAGACCGAGGTGGGCACGCCGCCGGTGGAGGCCCTCGGCCGCTTCGCCGTCGAGCGAGGTGCCCGGCTGGTTCTCAACAACGCGCCGGTCGTCCCGCTCAGCGCCGCGCTGCTCGCGGTCGCCGATCCGCTGGTGGTGAACATCCACGAGGCGCACGACATGCTCGGCTCGACCGCGTCGTCGGCCACGGACCCGCTCGCGCTGGTAGCAGATCTCAGGCGCAGTTCGCGGGCCAGATCCGTGGTCGTCACCCTCGGAGGCGACGGATGCGTCGTCTCCGATGCCGATGGGGAGCGCCACGTTGCCGCGGTGAAAGCGGAGCGGGTGCTCGACACGACCGGGGCCGGCGACGCGTTCGTCGGCGCCCTGGCCGCCGGCCTGGCACGAGGGGCGACCCTCGATGACGCAGTACACACAGCTTCTGCCGCCGCATCAGCGGTAGTCGCCCTGCACGGCGCCCGAGCCGTGCCGGGAACCATGGCTTCGACCGCGTAGTCGAGCCCCGTCCGATACATCTCAAGGAAGAGAACATGCGCAATCACAGAACACTCGCGGCGATGGGCATCGCCCTGTCCGCGACCGTCATGCTCGCCGCATGCACGAGTGGCTCAGAGGCCGGCGGCGGCGACGGTCCGGTCGAGATCACGATGATCGGTGCCGACCTGCCCGAGGTCTTCGCCCCGCTGATCGACGCGTTCGAGGAGGAGAACCCCGAGATCACCGTCACGTACCAGAACGTGCCGTTCGATCAGTACAACAACGTGCTCCAGCAACGCATCGGTGGAAAGGACGCCGGCGTCGACGTCTACCTCGCCGACGCCGGGGCGATCGGGTCGCTCGCGACCAAGGGGTTCCTGACCGACTTGTCCGAGTATCGCGACCAGGTCGAGGAAAGCTCGCTGCCCGCGACCGTCGAAGGCAACATGTTCGACGGCAAGCTGTGGGCCCTGCCGATGTGGACCAGCCTCCAGTACCTGTACTACAACAAGAGCCTGCTGGATGCCGCGGGCATCGCCCACCCGTCGATCGAATCCGACGATCGTGCCACGTGGGAAGACCTCACAACCGATGCGAAATCCGCTCAGGCAGCCGGTGCCGAGTGGGGACTGCTCTTCGACCAGACCGATCGCTATTACCAGCTCCAGGCCCTGCCGGAGTCGAAGGGCGGCGGCAGCGGCGCGACCGGTGACGACCTGCTCACCGCCGACGTCACCAACGACGGCTGGATCGAGTCGATGAAGTGGTACGGATCGCTGTTCGAAGACGGCGTCGCACCTCGGGGCGTGGAGACCGATCAGATGGTCCAGCTGTTCGCCGGAGGCAAGGCGGCGTACTTCGTCGGCGGGCCCTGGTCGCTGACACCGATCCTCGAAGCCGACTCGAAGGTGGACTACGGCATCGCACCGAACCCGATGTTCGACGGTGGCACTCCCGCGATGCCGACCGGTTCCTGGAACATCGCGATCAGTCCTGCCACCGATGCACTCGAGGCGTCGAAGAAGTTCATCGAGTTCGCCTCGCTGGACGCGGAAGGCAACGCGATCTCCGCTCAGGAGGTCATCATCCCGCCGACGAACGTCGACTCGTTCAGCGACTACATCACGAAGATGGACGGGCAGGACGCGCCGAACACCGACGGCATGGGCGAGCTCACCCTCAGTGAGCTGGAGGACTCGGCGGTGAACCGGCCCAACACCCCGGGCTTCACGCAGATGCAGGACGTGCTCGGTCGGGCCTTCTCCGACATCCGCAACGGCGGCGACGTCGAGGAGACGCTGCAGAAGGCCCAGGACGAACTGCAAGGACTCTGGGACCGGCTGTGACCTTGATCGATTCAGAACGCCGGGTGGCGGCGGAGACATCCGCCCCTGCCGCCACCCGGCGCCGGCGCGGTGGCCACTGGCGCGCCGCCGCCCTCTTCCTGCTCCCCGCGGTCGTGCTGCTGGTCGCACTGCGCCTGCTCCCGACCGTCGAAGCGATCACGCAGAGCTTCCAACGCGGAACGCAGTCCTTCACCGGCGGCCGCTTCGTCGGCATCGAGAACTACGCCCTGCTGTTCGCGGACCCCACGTTCCAGAACGTGCTCGTCGTCACCGCGCTCTTCCTGGTGATCATCGTGCCGTTCCAGATCGTCTGTGCGCTGCTGCTCGCGGTCCTGCTGGTCGAACGCTTCCCGGGCGTCGGCATCGTGCGCACGCTCATCTTCATCCCCGTCGCGGCGCCCGCCGCCGTGGCGACCGTGATCTGGGGCGTCGCGTATCAGCCACAGGGTCCGATCAACGCCGCCCTCGCGGCGGTCGGCCTACCGGAACAGCCCTTCCTCACCTCATCCGACCAGGCCCTCGCGTGCATCATCGTGCTGCTGTCCTGGATCGGCATCGGGTACTGGACGCTGTTCCTCATCGCCGGCCTCCAGGACATCCCGCGCGAACTCTATGAAGCGGCCGCCCTCGACGGGGCCGGCTGGTGGCGCACGCTCCGGTCGATCACGCTACCGAACCTGCGCCGTCCGCTCGCATTCGTGGTCGTCGCGAACACGGTGTCCAGCGTGCTGGTGTTCGTGCCGATCCAGATCCTCACGCAGGGCGGGCCGGCCGGCAGCACCCGCCTGATCATGTACGACCTCTACAACAGTTCCTTCGTGCTCGGCGACCTGAATATCGGCCAGACCGAAGTCGTCATCCTGCTCGTGTTCCTGATCGCGATCACGACGGTGCAGTTCCGCATGCTGAGCAAGGAGAACTGACATGGCACTGCCCAACCAGCTGGCCACCACTCCGGCCCGGAAGTTCGCCGTCACGCTCCTCGCATGGCTGGCCGCGATCGGCTTCGCGCTTCCACTGCTGTGGATGCTCGCCGGCAGCTTCCGCACCGGAACCGACATCTTCACCAACCTCTACCCGTTGTCGTGGAAGCTGTTCATCCCGACCGAGGTCACCTTCGACAACTACGCGACGTTGATGGTGGGCGAGTTCGGACTCAGCGTCGCGAACTCCATCTTCGTCACGGCCGTCACCGTCATCGTCGGCCTGCTGATCTGCGCCATGGCGGCGTTCGCGCTCAGCATCCTCCGGTTCCGCGGAGCCGCGTTCGTCTTCGCGCTCGTGGTACTGAGCTTCCTCGTCCCGTTCGACGCCATCGCCGTACCGCTGGCGAACCTGTTCCGGACGTGGAACCTCGACAACAGCTACCTCGGCCTGATCCTCCCCGGCCTCGCCAATGGGTTCGCGATCTTCGTGCTCCGGCAGTTCTTCATGAACATCCCACTCGAACTCGCCGAGGCGGCACGCGTCGACGGGCTGGGCTGGTGGGGCATCTTCTGGCGCATCTACCTGCCGCTCTCCAAGCCGGCGCTCATCGGCGCAGGGTTCACGCTCTTCCTCTTCCAGTGGGGTGCGTACCTGTGGCCGCTGATGATCGGCACCGAACCGAGCAAGGTGCTCGGCCCGATCGCGTTGGCCAACCTCGCCGGCCAGTTCGAGGTCGATTTCGGCGCGATCTTCGCCGGCGCGTTCCTGCTCACCCTCGTTCCGTTGATCCTCTTGCTGATCTTCCAGCGTCAGTTCACCGAATCCCTCGCGTCCACCGGGACCAAGGGCTGAACCCCTCCACCCAGATTGAAGGCCATGCACCTCTACCTCGACACCGACATCGGCACTGACGTCGACGACGCGCTCGCACTCGGCGTGCTCCTCGGTTCCCCCGAATTCGACATCGTCGGCATCAGCACCGTCTACGGCGACACCAGGCTCCGCGCCCGGCTCGCCGCCCGGCTCATCGGCCACTCGGCGAACCCGGCGGGTGTGCTGGTCGCGCCGGGCGAGACGGACACACGCAGTGGGAAGCCCGTGTGGTGGCCTGGCCACGAGGGTGCTCTGCACGAGGACCTGGACCGGGAACCGATCGGTCCGGCCGGGTCCGGAGTCAAGGACCTGACGGATGCCGCAGCTCGGCACCGGGGCGAACTCGACGTGCTGGCCATCGGCCCGCTCACGAACATCGCGCTCGCGCTCGACCTCGATCCGGAGTTCGAGACGAACGTGCGACGCCTGATCATCATGGGCGGCGACTTCGGCGACCAGCACCTCGCTGAGCACAACTTCGTCTCCGACATCGACGCCGCACAGCGCGTCTTCAACTCGCAGCTCGAGATCATCGTCGGAGGGCTGGACCTGACGACCCAGATCCAGACCAGAGCCGAGGACGTCGCCGCCATCACCGATGCCGGACCCTTCGGACAGGCTCTGGCCGCGGAGATCGGACAGTGGTGGCAGTTCCACGGTCACGAATGGAACAACCCCCACGACCCGATCCTGGCCGCCTATCTGCTCGACCCGTCCGTGTTCCAGGTCTCCCGCGCGACCGTGCAGATCGACGCCGAGGGCCGCTCGTGGCACACACCGTCACCGAACGGGCGTGTGCAGGTGATCACCTCGATGGACACCGACGCCGTGCTGCGACTCATGATCGACCGTATCTGCGCAGCCGACACCATCCGAGTCTGAGCTCGGCCCCCAACACACGAATCAAAGGAGATCCTCGTGAAAGTACGCAAACGCCTCGGCGTCGCGGCCATCGCCACAGCGCTGGCCATCGTCTTCGCTCCAGCCGGCGCGGCATCCGGCCTCGGCTCCTGGTCGAGTCCCACCTTCGTCTATGCGGCGAGCTCCATCCAGTCGCCCGGATACTCGTACGCTGCGTCCGCGATCGCCGGGAATACCGAGCGGTACTACACCTGCCACAGCCGGAGCAGCGGAGATGTACGAGATCACGCCTTCCTCACCAAACGCACCGGCGGCGCGATCACCTCAAGCTCCTCCGCACTTGGCTCCTCCACCAGTGGCTGGGACTCGTGGCATGTCTGCGACCCCAGCGTGATCCGCGTCAATGCCACCTTCAACGGCCAGTCCTACTCCTATGCGATGTTCTACCTCGGCAACGATCTGGACTGCTCCTGCCACAACCAAGTCGGCGTCGCGTACTCCAACAGCCTCGACGGACCGTGGGTCAAATACCCCTGGCCCGTGATTTCATTCTCTTCCAACGAACCGTCCTCCGCCTGGGGCGTCGGCCAGCCCAGCGCCACCACGATCGACCCGAACAACGGAACCGCCGTCCTGACCTGGACCGAGGGCTACGCCGCCAACACCGGCAAGATGGCCATGGTCGACCTCGACGGCGGCACACCTGTCGTCACGGGGGTACACGACATCACCAACGCCGGCCTCGTGGACGCGAACGGCAACCCGGACACACTGAACAATTTCGACATTGCCTACTCGTCTCAGCGTGACCGCTTCTACATGGTCCGCGAACGCCACCCGTATCCCACGACCAACCCGGACTACATCTCCTCGGCAGTGCAGATCCTCAGCCTGCCCGGCAGCGACATGTGGAATGGAACCGGCTCATGGACCGTCGAAGGCGTCATCGACGCCTCCGTCACCGGCGCCGCTCGTACCCACAACCCCGGCTTCCTGCGCACCGAGTACGGAAGCCTGCCCAACGAGGACGAGCTCACCGTCGTGTACACGACGGCGAACTTGGATCCCGGCTCGCTCTGGACGTATGGGCTCTCGCGCACCACTGCCGCACTTTAGAGTCACGGATGCCCGGGGCCCAAGGCCCCGGGCGCCCGCAGTCGGACGTTGCTTCCAGAACGGCCGCTCGAGCGCTTTAGCGGGCTCGTTCCTCTGAAAGAGGTCAGTTCGTCAGAGTCACGCTCGCCTCGGGACAGTCTCGCCGCGACCCTCGGAACTGCTTTAGGGTGTGAAGTATCGACCGAGGAGGATCAGGTCCGCGTGTCCACCATCGCCCTATTCGGGGCAACCGGGAAGACCGGCCGACGTGTCCTCGACCGGGCATTGGCGGCCGGGTATGACGTGCGCGCGCTGGCCCGTGATCCTGACAAGCTCACGATCACCCACGAGCGGTTGACGGTGATCGCTGGCGACGTCCTCGACCCCCGCGCGGTCGACGAGGCGATCGCTGGTTCTGCCGCGGTGCTGAGTCTGTTCGGTCAGGTGAAGGGCTCGCCCGAGGATCTCCAGACCGTCGGCACGCGCAACATCGTCGAGGCGATGCGAGGCCACGGCGTGCGCCGGATCGTGACCCTGTCCGGCGGCGGTCTGCGAGCTGAAGGATTCGACCGACCGGGCGTGGCCGACCACGTCATCCGGTTCTTGTTGTCGACACTGGCTGGGGATGTCCTGGCCGATGCGGAAGGGCATCTCGGAGTACTCGAGGAGAGCGGCCTGGATTGGACGGTCGTGCGTGGTCCCCGCCTGCTGGATTCGCCCGGGACCGGCTCCTACCGAGTGGGCTGGGTCGGGGCCGGTTCGAGCACGAAGATCAGCCGCGACGACCTCGCGGACTTCATCCTCACGCAGGTCCAGGACCGGACCTTCATCCACCGGATGCCGTTCGTGAGTAACTGATGACCGCCCCAGACCTCACGCCACGCCCCCCGAGAAGAGACGGGAGTCCTCGTCGAGGGGCCATCGGAGACGTCATCGAAGGCGTCGTCGTCCTCAGCCGTGACCTCGCGGCCACCCGCCGCACCCCATTCGCTGGCCACGCGCTCGGACGCTCCCAACTTGAAACGCTGTTCCTCATCGCCCATGCCGAGACTCCGCCCACTCCGGGGGCGCTGGCCGCTCGCCTCGGCCTCACGGCCGGCGCGGTCACGCAGATCCTCGAACCGTTGCGCGCGGCCGGCCTGGTGGAAGCCACGACGAACCCAGCGGATGCCCGATCTCGGCTCCTGCAACTCACCGAAGCAGCCCGGGCCGAGGTCGACGAGTTCGAACGGGATTACATCGCCGCACTCGCGCCGCGGTTCGAGATCCTCCACGACGAGGAACTCGAGAACCTGGCTCGGTTGCTGCGCCGATTGAAGGAGACCACATGGACCACCCCGCCGTCTTCGTGACCGGAGCCACCGGCATCGTCGGCTCCGCAGTCGTCGAACAGCTCCTCGCACACGGACATCCCGTTGTCGCCGCCATCCGCAGCGAATCAGATGCCGCCCGCCTCCCCACCGGCGCAATCGCCCGCCCGTTCGAGTTCGGCGGTAGCGATGCCGACCTCGACGCTGCCTTGGACGGCTGCGACCGGCTGTTTCTGATGAGGCCGCCTGCGATCGAGGATGTCTCGACGTACCTCTTTCCCCTGATCGATGCCGCGAATCGGCGCGGCATCCGCCAGATCGTCTTCCTCTCCCTCCAGGGTGTCCAGGGGAATCGCAGGACCCCGCACTTCGCCGTCGAGCGACACCTGAAGACAACCGACGCCCCCTACACGTCGCTGCGGCCGAATTTTTTCATGCAGAATCTCTCGACCACTTACCGAGATGACATCCGTGGCCACGACGAGATCTACCTCCCAGCAGGTCGAGCGCTGACCGCACTCATTGATGCCCGCGACATCGGCCGCGTCGCCGCCGTCGTGTTCAGTGAACCGGGCCACCTCCGCAAGGCATACACACTCTCCGGCGAGCAGACGCTCGGCTACAAGAAGGTCGCCCGCATCCTCAGCGACGTCATCGGACGCAGCATCCGCTACGCCCGCCCGACCGAGAAGGAGTACCTCGCCCGACTCGCCGAACAGGGCCGACCTGCGGACTACATCGACGTACAGAAAATGATCTACCGCGTCGTCCGGTTCAATATCTCGGCCATTCCGAACCGTACTGTCCGAAAACTCACCGGAACACCGGCGACGAGCTTCCGCCAGTTCGCACTCGATCACCGAACCGTCTGGGAACGCCAAGACCTCGAGCGGGAGACGTCGGCACAGGATGCGTGAGCGATTCGTCGAACGGCACCCGCGGCGCGCGACCGTGGTGGAAGCCTGACAGACGGGCATGGCATGCGGAAGGCGCGCCAATCGTTTCGGACCGGGGCGTCCAGCCGTAGGTTGGGTGGCTCGCACCGCGATGGGGCGGAACCGGTCTGAGCCGGTGCCACCCCAGTCATCAGCCGCGCTGTTCCACACGCAGGGGCGACAGCTGCCGTGACCTCAGATCTTCGGGCGGCGTGAGGAAAGGCACGCGACGTCCGGCAAGAGACGACGATGGGATCCCGTCCAGACAACGCACCCACTGCTGCTGTCAGCCCGCTCGCGGGTTCGGGAATTCATGGCGTTCCTGGAGGAGGCGCCATCAGTGCGACGTCGCAAAATCGCTGAGTTGTAACCGAAACGGATGGGTTGCTAGGCGCGCACTCGAATCAAGTTTCGTGGTGGCTCGGTCAGGCGCTGCCGCGGGCGATGAGCACGGGGTCGAAGATCACCGATGACGGTCGCGTGCCGGGTTCGTGGATCTGCGCGACGAGGATCCGGGCCATCTGCGCCGCCATCTCCTCGATGGGCTGGCGCACGCTCGTGAGCGTCGGCCGTGCGATCGTCGCGATGACGGAGTCGTCGAAGCCGACGATGGCCACGTCGTCGGGGACGCGGCGGCCCTGGGCCTGGAGTCCGTGCATCGCGCCGAGGGCCATCAGGTCGTTCGCGGCGAAGACGCCGTCGATGTCGGGGGCGCTCTCGAGGATCTCCGCCATCGCCCGCTCGCCGCTCTCGACCGTGAAGTCGCCGTGCGCCGTGGGAGGGAAGGCCTGGCCGTGGCGGGCCATCGCATCGCGGAAGCCTCGGGCACGGTCCTGCGCGCTCGGCACGTCGTCGGGGCCGGCGATGAGCGCGACCCGCTGGGCTCCACGCGCGACCAGGTGCTCGGCGGCGAGCCTGCCGCCGTCGTGGTTCGCGATGTCGACGAAGCTGACCGGGGCACCGCTCGCCGGTCGCGCGAACGTGACCGCAGGGAGCCCGGCCGCGGCGAACGCGGACGGCAGGGGGTCGTCGGAGTGGGTGGAGACGAGCAGCGCCCCATCGGCTGCACCCTGCCGCACCGTCGCGAGGACGTCGGCGCGGTCCGCATCCGATTCGACGAGGAGGAGCACCGGCTGGGTGTCTAGGGTCCGCAGGGTTCGGACGACGCCGCTGATGACACGGCTGAAGAACGGATCGGCGAACACGTCGGGCTCGGCGACCCCGCCGTACTCCGCGTCGGCGCCGGCCACGGCGATGATGACCGTGCCGGTGCGCCCGGTCGCGAGCGACCGCGCGGCCCGGTTCGGCACGTAGCCCGTCTCGGCGATCGCCCGGCCCACGATCTCCTTGAGCTCCGGGGCGACGCCTCTCGTGTCGCGGATGGCACGGGAGACCGTGGCTCGGGAGACGCCGGCGACCCGTGCGACATCGTCGAGGGTCGGGGTGCGTATGTCGGCGGGCTTCTCCACGCGATGACCCTAGCACTTCTTGGATCGCGCTATCCGAAATTGTGTCGCTGACACGACAAACTTGGGAACGGTTCCGAGATGGACGCCGTCGATCGATCGATCGACGGAGCGCGGGCGGCGATTCCGCGGGTGGCGCCACACAAAATGAGAGCGCTATCCGGCGACCTTTTTTCGAACCGTCGATCGGCGAGCGACCGCTCGCGGGTCGTCCACGCGTGCGAACTTCGGCGGAATTATGCGGCTGGTGGCGGATTCGCTCTGGGACGCAGCTCGCCTGTCGGTGGCAAATGTCCCCTTGACAGGGGGCAAAACAGCGGACGATACTCAGTCGCGCTGGTGTAAGAGCGCTATCCAACGCATCACGAGTGCTTGGGCGTGCTGCTCAATGACGAGACGACCAGCCGACCGCTCCGCGGATCGGCGTGATCAGAGGAGACCCTCGACCGTGACTTCCCATTCGCCGACCCAGACGAGGCGCAGCACGCCGATGCGCGTGCTCGCGCTCAGCGCCGCGGTGGCCGCGACGCTCGTCGCGACCGTGCTCGCCGCCCCCGGGCAAGCGGCCGTTGCCGCCCCCGTGAACCTCTCCCAGGGGAAGCCGGCGACGGCCTCCTCCGTCGAGAACGCCGACTACACGCCGGCGTCCGCTGCGTTCGACGGCGACGCCGGGACGCGCTGGTCCAGCCTCTGGAGCGACCCGCAGTGGATCCAGGTCGACCTCGGCCAGGAGTCGACGATCGACCGTGTCGATCTCCGTTGGGAGGGCGCCTACGCGAAGGCCTACGAGATCCAGGTCTCCGACACGGGCACGGGAGGGTGGACGACGATCCACTCGACCACGACCGGGCCCGGGGGCACCGAGTCCCTCGACGTCGACGGCGAGGGCCGATTCGTGCGGCTGCAGGGCACCGCCCGCGCCAACGGCTACGGCTACTCCCTCTGGGAGTTCCAGGTGTTCGGCACGGCGGGCACCGATCCGACCGATCCGACCGATCCGACCGACCCCGGCGAGGTCGACCCCGGCCACCCGAACGAGCCGGGCCCCTTCACGACGCCGAGCGTCGTGGAGGTCGCGGGCGGCGACGGCGGCTGGTCTCTCCAGGTGAACGGCAAGCCGTACACCGTGAAGGGCTTCACCTGGGGCCCGTCCTTCGCCGAGGCCGACACCTACATGCCCGGCCTCACCGGGATGGGCGCGAACACGACCCGTACCTGGGGCACCGGCGCCGACACCAAGACGCTCCTCGACTCCGCGGCCGAGCACGGAGTGCGGGTGGTCAACGGCTTCTGGTTGCTGCCCGGCGGCGGGCCCGGGTCGGGCGGATGCATCAACTACACGACCGACACGACCTACAAGTCGACCACCAAGACCGACATCCTGAACTGGGTCGAGGTCTACAAGTCGCACCCGGCGACGCTCATGTGGAGCGTCGGCAACGAGTCGCTCCTGGGGCTGCAGAATTGCTTCTCGGGCGACGTGCTCGAGGCCGAGCGCAACGCCTACGCGGCATACGTCAACGAGGTGGCCGTCGCGATCAAGGCGATCGACCCGAACCACCCGATCACCTCGACCGACGCCTGGACCGGCTCCTGGCCGTACTACAAGGCCAACACTCCCGCCCTCGACCTGCTCGCGGTGAACTCCTACGGCGACGTGTGCAACATCCAAGAGACGTGGGAGGACGGCGACTACGACTGGCCCTACATCGTGACCGAGGGCGGCGCAGCCGGCGAGTGGGAAGTTCCCGACGACGCCAACGGCGTTCCCGACGAGCCCACCGACATCGAGAAGGGCGAGGCGCTCCGCGACTCGTGGCGCTGCATCACCGAGCACGAGGGCGTCGGACTCGGCGCGACATTCTTCCACTACGGGCTCGAGGGCGACTTCGGCGGGGTCTGGTTCAACGTGAACCCCGGCGGCAACAAGCGCCTCGGCTACTACACGGTCGCCGACATGTGGAACGGCTCTGCCGCGGGCGGGAACACGCCGCCGCGCATCACCTCGATGTCGATCCCCTCGTCCGGTTCGATCGTGGCCGGCGAACCGTTCACGTTCGGCCTCTCCGTGAGCGACCCCGACGGCGACCCGCTGAAGTACGTCACGTTCTTCAATTCGAAGTACATCGACAATGCGGGCGGCGTGGAGTACGTCGAGCACCAGCGCAGCGGCGACGCCATCACGGTGGTCGCACCCCAGAAGCTCGGCGTCTGGAAGGCCTACGTGTTCGTCGAGGACGGCAAGGGCAACGTCGGCGTCGAGACCCGCTCGTTCAAGGTCGTACCGCCCGCCGTCTCTGGAACCAACGTCGCGCTCGGCAAGACGGCGACCGCATCCAGCTTCCAGACCTGGGGCGACAACTACTCGCCCGGGCGAGCGTTCGACGGTGACCCTGCGACCCGCTGGTCAGCCGAATGGGCCCCGACCGGCTGGATCCAGGTCGACCTCGGGTCGCCGAAGGCGTTCGACCGGTTCCAGCTCGTCTGGGAGGCGGCGTATGCCAAGTCGTACGAGGTGCAGACCTCGAACGACGGAACGAGCTGGTCGACCGTCAAGACGGTCACCGGAGGCGACGGCGGCATCGACACGTTCGACGCGGCGGGCACCGCACGCTACGTGCGGCTGAACCTCACCGAGCGAGGCACCGAATGGGGGTACTCGCTCTTCGAGGTCGGCGTTTACGACCTGCCCTGATCCGGACCACCTGGGCCGGCGCCCCCACTCCCCGCCGGCCCGGGTTCCCCATCACCCCACCGGGTCGCACGACCGTCGTCGTGCGGCCGGTCGCAGGCGCGCGCCCGCGTGCCATCCCGAGCCCAGGTCCGAGCAGGACCGATGCACTCGTTCCGGCCCAGCCGGTTCTCACGCTCTCTACGAAGGACGTACACCGATGTCTCCCCTTCCCACCGACCGGCTCGCGCCGGAGTCCACCGGCGGCGGGCGCTCGCCCGCCGCCGTCATCCGCAGGCCCGTCCCCTTCACGATCGCCGTGACGGGCCTCGCGGCGATCGGCCTCGTCGCCGGCTCGCTCGTCGCGGCGAACGCCGCGTGGGCCGCTCCCGACACCCTGCTCTCGGGGGGCGCGCTGACGAGCGCCTCGAGTTCCGAGTCCGGCGGGCTCGGCCCGCGCTTCGCGGTCGACGGCGACCGTTCGACCCGATGGGCCAGCGCGCCGTCCGACGACGAGTGGTTCCGGGTCGACCTCGGCGCGAGTCATCCGCTCGAGCGCGTCGTGCTCGACTGGGAGGCCGCATACGGCGAGGCCTTCACCATTCAGGTGTCGGATGACGCGCAGTCATGGGACACCGTCGCGGCCGTCACCGACGGCAGGGGCGGCGTGCAGACCCTCGAGTTCACGGGCGCCGGCCGGTACGTGCAGTTCGTCGGCTCAGAGCGCGCCACGGGCTACGGGTACTCGTTCCACGAGTTCCAGGTGTTCGGAGACGGCGACGTGGTCGACCCTGAAGACCCGCCCGTCTTCAACGACGAGGTCACGCACCACGAGTTCCAGGCGAACTGCACCTTCTCGCACAACCGGCCGGACGACCCGATCGTCTACCCGGGCCAGCCCGGCGCCTCGCACCTGCACACGTTCGTCGGCAACCGCTCGACCGACGCGTTCACGACGACCGACTCGCTCCTCGCGAACACCGGGTCGACGTGCACGGTGCCGCAGGATCACTCGTCGTATTGGTTCCCGGCGCTCTACAAGGGCACCGAGGTCATCGAGCCCGACATCCCGATGACGATCTACTACAAGTCCGGCATCGACGACTACAAGAAGGTGCAGCCCTTCCCGCAGGGGCTCCGCTTCGTTGCGGGTGACATGAAGGCCACGCCCGAGACCTTCCGTACTGCGGCGGGCGCGGTCGAGGGCTGGGAGTGCGGCGGCATCTCCAAGAGTTGGGAGATTCCCGCCTCCTGCGACCCGGGCACCGAGCTGAACATCCGCTACCAGGCGCCGTCGTGCTGGGACGGCATGCATCTGACGCCGAAGGCGGCCCAGGAGATGGGCCACGGTCCGCACATGGCGTACCCCGTGAACGGACAGTGCCCGATGACGCACCCGATCGCGGTGCCGATGATCGAGTTCAAGATCGCGTGGCCGGTGAGCGGCGACATGTCGGACGTGCGGCTCGCGAGCGGCTCCGACCAGTCGTGGCACTACGACTTCTTCAACGCGTGGGAGCCCGAGGTGCTCGACCGGCTCGTCGAGCAATGCATCAACGGCGGGTTGCAGTGCAACCCGCGTGGCTACGACCTCTACAAGCCGCACCGCGGCGCCGTGCTCGATGAGCAGTACAACCTGATCCCGAAGGCCTGATCCGAATGCGAGACGACATGACGACACGACGAACGGTGCGAGCGAGGACCCTCGCCGCACTCACGACGGCGGGCCTCGTGGGCGGCGGCCTGGTGCTGGCCGGCCCCGCTCCCGCGAACGCCGCCGACTGCGCGGCCCTGCCGACGGGCTCGATCACCGCGAGCGCCTCCAGCTCCGAGGGGCCGTTCACCGCGAACCTGGCGGTCGACGGCAACGCGCAGACCCGGTGGGGCTCCTCCTTCGCGGATGCCGAGTGGCTCGCCCTCGACCTCGGCGAGGAGCGCGACATCTGCTCGGTCGAGATCGACTGGGAGGCCGCCTATGGTCGCGGTTACCGCGTACAGGTCTCCGACGACGGGTCGAACTGGACCACCGCGGCCACGGTCACGGCGGGTGACGGTGGCGAGGACACCGTCGCCGTCGATGCGGCCGGCCGGTGGCTCAGGCTCGAGGGCACGCAGCGCGGCACGGGATACGGCTACTCGATCTTCGAACTGCAGGTGCTCGTCGGCGACGGCGGCGAACCGCCGGTGGGCGTGATCCCCGGCGGCGGCGACCTCGGGCCGAATGTCCACGTCTACGACGACCAGACGCCCGACTCGACCATCCAGGCCGAGCTCGACGCGGCGTTCGCCGCGCAGGAGACCGAGCAGTTCGGGCCTGCCCGCTCGCAGTTCCTCTTCAAGCCGGGCAGCTACGACGTGCACGCGCACGTCGGCTTCAACACCTCGATCAGCGGCGCGGGGCAGAACCCCGACGACGTGACCATCAACGGCGGCGTCTGGGCCGACGCGCAGTGGTTCGGCGGCAATGCGACGCAGAACTTCTGGCGCTCCGTCGAGAACCTCGCGATCGTCCCGCACACCGGCGAGGCGCGCTGGGCCGTCTCGCAGGCCGCGCCAATGCGCCGAGTGCACGTGAAGGGCGACCTGAACCTCGCACCATCGAGCTACGGATGGGCGAGCGGCGGCTTCATCGCGGACTCGAAGGTCGACGGCGCGGTGCGCTCGTACTCGCAGCAGCAGTGGCTGAGCCGCGACTCGACCTTCGGCTCGTGGGAGGGGTCGGTCTGGAACATGGTGTTCTCGGGGGTCGAGGGCTCACCTGCTCCGAGCTTCCCGAACCCGTCGCACACCGTGCTCGATGAGAGCCCGATCGTGCGCGAGAAGCCGTACCTGTACTGGGCCGGCGACGACTGGGCGGTCTTCGTGCCGAGCGCGGCGACCGACACGCGCGGCACCACCTGGGAGGGCGGGCTGACACCCGGCGAATCCATCCCGCTCGACGAGTTCTACGTCGCGAAACCCGGCGATTCCGCCGAGCGCATCAACCAGGCGCTCGCGCAGGGGCTCAACCTCCTGCTGACGCCCGGCATCTACCACGTCGACGAGACGATCGAGGTCGAGCGGGCCGAAACCGTCGTGCTCGGACTCGGCTACGCCACGATCGTGAACGACGGGGGCGTCGCGGCGATGCGGGTCGCCGACGTCGACGGGGTCAAGCTCGCGGGCGTGCTCTTCGACGCCGGCACCGAGCACGCACCGGTGCTGCTCGAGGTCGGGGAGGCCGGGGCATCCGCCGATCACGCCGACGACCCGATCTCGCTGCACGACGTGTTCCTCCGCGTCGGAGGGGCGGTGGCCGGCAAGGTCGACGACGCCCTCGTGGTGCACGCCGACGACACGCTCGTCGACCACATCTGGTCGTGGCGCGGCGATCACGGCGAGGGCATCGGCTGGAACCTCAACACGGCCGAGCGCGGGTTCGTGGTCACGGGCGACGACGTCACGGCCTACGGCCTGTTCGTCGAGCACTACCAGCAGCACAACACCGTCTGGAGCGGTGAGCGCGGTCGCACCGTGTTCTACCAGTCGGAGCTGGCGTACGACCCGCCGAACCAGGCTGCGTGGATGAACGGCTCCAAGCATGGCTGGGCGAGCTACAAGGTCACCGACGACGTCGACGAGCACCAGGCCTGGGGCGTCGGGGTCTACTCCTACAACAACGTCGACCCGAGCATCGTCACGCACAGCGCGATCGAGGCTCCGGCGAAGCCGGGGATCCGGCTCCGCAACCTGCTCTCGGTGTCACTCGGCGGCAACGGCATCATCAGCCACGTCGTCAACGACATCGGCGACGAGGCCAGCGGGACCGACACGATCCCGAGTTACCTGGCCGCGTTCAACTGACCAGGACCAGCAGGACGGGCGGCGCGGTGACCCCGCGTCGCCCGAAACTGCGAAGTCGTCTCGCTCGGGTCAGGACGCGGCGCCGCCGAAGCGGGAGACGACCGACGAGCGCGAGTCGTCCTCGCTCGCGAGCACGCCGCCGTTGGCGACGAAGTCCGCGGCGACCTCCTCGAACATGATGCGCACGTCCTGGCGGCGGGCGCCGAGCGCCTCGACGGCAGCGGCGGTCACGCGCTCGGCGAAGTCACGGCGCTGGTCGACGGTGCGACCGGGCAGCAGTTCGACACGGATGTTGGGCATGGGGATCCTCCTCAGATCGTCGTGAACCGCCGGCCGCCGAATTGGCGGCCGAGGCGTTCCCTGGCTTCGAACAGCAGGTCGATGATCGCTCGCTCCTTCTCCTCGTCGAGTCGCGCCACTGGCACGGAGCAGCTGATCGCGTCCTTCGACGGACTCTGGAAGGGCAGGGCGACGGCGAAACAGCGCATGCCGATTCCGGCCTCCTCTGCGTCGATCGCGTAGCCGAGCTCGCGTACCTGCGCGAGATGCTCGATGAGGGCGTCGCGCGACGTGATCGAGTGCACGGTCGAGGCCGGCAGCGTCTCGGGGATGAGCGACCGCACCGTGGAATCGGGGAGCTCGGCCAGCATGACCTTGCCGAGCGCGGTCGCGTGGGCCGGAAGGCGGCGGCCGATGGCCGAGAACATGCGCAGCGGATGCACCGACTCGCGCTTGGCCATGTAGACGACGTCGGGCAGTTCGAGGCGGGCGAGGTGGATCGTCTCGCCGGTGTCGGCCGCGAGCGCGTCCATGGCATCGGACGTGCGGAGCACCGTCGGGTCCTGGTCGACGTACGACGACCCGATGAGCAGCGCGCTCATCCCGAGCCGGTAGGTCGACCGCGAGGCGTCGGCCTCCACCCAGCCGCGGTACTCGAGGGTGCGCAGGATGCTGTGCAGACTGGACTTGGGGATCCCGAGCCGTGCAGCCAGCTCCCCGAGGCTCGCCGCGCCGCCTGCCAGGCTCTCGAGGATCTCGAGCGTGCGATCGGCGGACTTGACGGGCACGAAGTCGTGCTCGTCGGCGGTGATCGGCTCGAACATCTCGGCTGCTTTCATTCAGAATGCCGGATGGCATTCCCCTACTTGACTCGACGATCACCATAGCCTACCGTCGGCGTGCAAGCCAGTGAATGTCGTTCAGATATGAGAATGGAACCGCCGTGAATCGAGACCGTCACGCCACGAACCCCGCCGCGGCGCGCACCGCGTCGACCCAGGAGCTGCGCGACGCGTACCTGGTCGACGGACTGTTCGCTCGCGGCGAGGTGCGCACGCTCCATACCGCGGAGGATCGGATGCTCGTGGCCGGCGTCGTCCCCGATGGCGGTGAACTCTCGTTCGGCGAGATTCGGGCCCTCGGTGAGGGAGGGCTCGAGCGCCGCGAGTTCGGCGTGGTCAACATCGGCGAGCCCGGCGAGGTCGTCGTGGACGGCGTTCCGTTCGAGCTCGGGCACCGCGACGGCCTCTACGCGGGGCGCGGCTCGACCCTCGCCTTCCGCGGCGACGGGGCCAGGTTCTACATCGTGACCGCAGTCGCGCAGGCGTCGCACCCGACCGTCCTGCTGCCCTTCGCTGACAGCGAGCCCGTCGAACTCGGCAGCGAGGCCGGCGCCGGCCGGCGTGCCCTGCACCGGTACGTCTGGGGCGAGGGCCCGACCGCATCCAGCCAGCTGCAGTTCGGCGTCACCGTGCTGCACGACGGCGCCGTCTGGAACACGTACCCGCCGCACCTGCACGAGCGACGCACCGAGGTCTACCTCTACTTCGAGCTCGACGAGGATGACCGCGTCGTGCACCTCATGGGCGAGCCCGAGCACACGCGCCATCTCGTCGTCCGCAACGAGGAGGGTGTCGTCGCCCCGCGCTGGTCCATCCACTCGGGCGTCGGCACGGGACGGTATTCGTTCATCTGGGCCATGGCGGGCGACAACCGCGACTACGGCGACCTCGCCCCGGTGTCAGTGCAGGACCTGCGATGACCACCACCGCGACGACGCTGTTCTCGTTGGAGGGCCGCACGGCCCTCGTCACGGGGGCGAGCCGCGGCATCGGGCAGGCCATCGCCCTCGGCCTCGCCTCGGCGGGCGCCGACCTCATCCTCGTCGGGCGCGGCGAGTCGCTCGCCGGCACCGCCGAAGACGTCGCCGCGTTATCGCGCGAGGCCACGGTGGTCGATGCCGACCTCAGTGACCTCGACGGTCTCCGCGATCGCATCGCCGCGCTCGCGACCACCACCGAGATCGACGTGCTCGTCAACTGCGCGGGCGTCATCCGCCGCGGCGCCTTCCTCGACACAGACGACGCCCTCTGGCGGGAGGTCATGGCCGTCAACCTCGACGCGCCGAGGCTGCTCAGCAGCTGGGTCGCGGCCGGCATGCTCGAGCGCGGCCGCGGCAAGATCGTGAACATCGCGAGCCTGCTCTCGTTCCAGGGCGGGAAGGATGTCGCGAGCTACGCCGCGAGCAAGCACGCGCTCGTCGGCCTCACCCGGGCGCTCTCGAACGAGTGGGCCTCGGGCGGCGTGCAGGTCAACGCGATCGCGCCCGGCTACATCGCGACCGACAACACCGACGCGCTCCGGCGCGATCCCGTTCGCGAGGCCGAGATCCTCGCGCGCATTCCCACCGGCCGGTGGGGTCGGCCCCTCGACATCGTCGGGGCCGCGGTGTTCCTCGCCGCTCCGGCATCCGACTACATCACCGGACACACCCTCGTCGTCGACGGCGGCTGGATGTCCAGGTGACCACGACCACCCACGAAGCACCATCCCCTTCACGAATCGGAGTCCGAAGATGAATTCCACAGCAATCCGCCGGCGGCGCGGCCTCGCGGTCGCGACGATCGGCTTCGCCGCCATCGCCCTGGTCGGCTGCGCCGACTCCGGCGCCGGGGGAGGCGGCGGCGACGAAGCCGCGGCCGCCACCTGCGCGCCGGAGGACATCCAGCTCATCGGCCAGGTCCGCAACGAGACCAACCCCTACGAGAAGTCCTGGCTCGACGGCGGCGACGCCTTCGCCGAGTCGGTCGGCCTCACCCAGACCCGCCTGACGTACGACGGCGAGTCGCCCAAGCAGCAGGAGCAGCTGCGCCAGGCGATCAGCACCGGCAACCCCGAGTGCATGGTCCTGAACGTCCTGCCCAACGGCGACTCCGACACGACGCCCATCGTCAAGGAGGCGGATGCCGCGGGCGCGTACCTCGTGACGCAATGGAACAAGCCCGCGGACCTGAACCCGTGGGACGGGTACGACACGTGGATCTCGCACATCACGTTCGACGGCGTGGACTCCGGCCGGCAGATCGCCGAGGCCATGTTCGAGCAGATGGGCGGCTCGGGCGGCATCATCGCGCTCCAGGGCATCCTCGACACGGCCGCCGCGAAGGACCGGTTCACAGGCCTTCAAGAGGCGCTCGCCGAGAACCCCGACATCGAGCTGCTCGACGAGCAGACCGCCGACTTCGACCGCACGACCGGGTTCGAAGTCACCAAGACCCTCATCACGAAGCACGGCGACGCGATCCGCGGCGTCTGGGCGGCCAACGACGACATGGCCCTCGGCGCGCTGCAGGCGCTCGAGGCCGCCGGCATGAGCGATGTGGCGGTCGTCGGCATCGACGCCGTGCCCGAGGCGGTCCAGGCCGTGGCCGACGGCACCATGACCGCGACGGTCTCGGTCGACGGTCCGTGGCAGGGCGGTGTCGGTCTCGCGATGGGCTACTGCGCACTGACGGGCGAGCTCGACGTCGCGGGACTCAGCAACGAGCAGCGTGCGTTCTTCGCGGAGCAGACGCTGATCAACGCCGAGAACGCGGAGGAGAACCTGACCCCGAAGGCCGACCTCGAGGACTTCGAGTGCGGCAACCTGTTCGACCGCGTCACCGGGCCGGTGAGCTGACGTGGCGCCCGCCCGGCTCGGGCTGGCTCCGCCCGAGACCGGGAGGGCCCCCGGCTCGCCCCGTCCCTCGCGGCGGCCCGATCGCGCGACCATCCTGGCCGACTTCGGCCCGCTCGGCGCGCTCGTGCTGCTGTGCCTCCTCTTCGGGTTCCTCAGCCCGCAGTTCGCGACGTGGGGGAACGTCCGCAACGTCCTCGACTCCGCCTCCGTGCTCGCGGTCATCGCCGTCGGGCTCACGTTCGTGCTGCTGCTCGGCGCGATCGACCTGTCGATCGAGGGCGTCATGGCCACCGCCGCGCTGAGCGTCGCGCTCCTCGTGGCCAACAGCCGCAATGATCTCGACTTCGGGTTCATGGGCGTCCTCGCCGCGGTGGCGATCGGCGCCGGCTTCGGGCTCGCGAGCGGCCTGCTGTCGACCGGCCTGAAGATCCCCTCGTTCATGACGACCCTCGGCATGTCGGCCATCGGCATCGGCATCGCGACGGTGCTGTTCGGCGGCGTCCAGCCCGCGCTGCGCTCGCCCGAACTCGCCGAGTGGGCCTCCGGGCAGTGGTTCGGGCTCACGCGCCTCACGTACGTCGCGGTCGCGGTCGTGCTCATCGGCATCCTCGTGCAGCGGTACACCCGGCTCGGCCGGTATGCGCGGGCCATCGGCGGGGCTGAGGAGCTGGCGCTGCTCTCGGGCATCCCCGTGCGTCGCTACAAGACCCTGGCGTTCACGTTCGCGGGCGCCACGTACGGGCTCGCCGGCGTCATGGTCACCACCCAGCTCGGGTCGGGTATCGTGCAGGCCGGCGTCGGCCAGAACTTCGCGGCCATCACGGCGGCCGTCGTCGGCGGGACGCTCCTGTCGGGCGGGCGCGGCGGGGTGCTGCACTCGATCGTCGGCGTGCTCATCGTCACGGTCCTGGTCAACGGGCTCGTGCTCATCGGGGTGAGCCCGTACGTGCAGGGTGCCGTGCAGGGCGTGATCGTCGTCGCAGCCGTCGTCATCACGGCATGGCCGCTGCGCAAGAGATTGAGAGTGGTCAAGTGAACCCCGACATCGAGACCGTCGAAGCCGAACAGTCGCCGGGAGTTCCCCCGGTGCTGGCGGTGCGCGACCTCCGCAAGCGATTCGCCGAGACCACGGCCCTCGACGGGGTGACCTTCGAGGTGCGCCCCCACGAGGTCGTCGGGCTCATCGGCGAGAACGGCGCGGGCAAGTCGACGCTGCTGAAGATGCTCGTCGGGCTCGCGCGGCCCGACTCGGGCACGATCGAGCTCCGCGGCCGACGCGTCAAGATGCGCGGCATCGCACAGGCCGGTGCCGCGGGCATCGGCATGGTCTTCCAGGAGCAGTCGCTCATCCCCAACCTCACCGTCGCCGAGAACATCCTGCTCGGCGCGGAGGGCCCCGCCGTCGTCGGCGGCCTCTACCGCTGGCGCGAACTGCGGCGGCGGGCACAGGTGCAGCTCGACAAGATCGGCTCGGAGATCTCCGTCGACGCCCTCACCGAGAGCCTGAGCTTCGCCGACCGGCAGCTCGTCGAGGTCGCGAAGGTGCTGGCGACCGAGGAGCGCACGAACGCCGAGCCGGTCGTGCTCCTCGACGAGCCGACCTCGGTGCTCGACCGCGACGAGACCGAGGTGCTCTTCGCCCAGATCGAGCGGCTGCGCACGCGCGCGTCGGTCGTCTTCGTCTCGCACCGCCTCGACGAGGTGCTGCGCGTCTCCGACCGTGTCTACGTGTTGCGGAACGGTCGCACCGTGGCCGAATGCGTGCCCGGCGACGTCGACGAGGCGACGCTGCGCAAGCTCATGATCGGCCGAGACCTCGCGGGCAGCCACTACGACGAGGAGCGGCAACTGCCGGCTCGCGAAGCGGTCAGGCTCGCGGTGCGCGGACTCACCGTCAAGGGCGTCTGCGACCACATCGACCTCGACCTCCACGAGGGCGAGGTGGTGGGTATCGCGGGCGTGCAGGGCTCAGGTCGCGAGGAACTCTGCCGGAGCCTCTTCGGCGCGCTCGCGAGCCGGAGCGAGTCGGTCACCATGCACGGTCGGCCGCTCAATGCCCGCTCTCCGCGCGCCGCGATCGCCTCCGACATCGGCTACGTCCCGGCGGAGCGCCGCCGGGAGGGCATGGTCGGCTCGATGTCCGTCGCCGAGAACATCACGCTCCCGCACATCTCGGAGGTGTGCGCCGGCCCACTGCTGCAACGCCGCAAGGAGCGTGCGCTCGCCGAGGAGTGGATCGAGCGGTTGCGCATCCGCACGCCGTCGGCCTCGGCGCAGCTCGGCTCACTGTCGGGGGGCAACCAGCAGAAGGCGGTGCTCGCCCGGTGGCTCGTCTCCGATTCGCTGCGCCTGCTGATCCTCGACCATCCGACGCGCGGCCTCGACGTCGGCGCCAAGACGGAGGTCTACCAGCTCATCCGCGATCTCACGGCTGACGGGGTGTCGGTGCTGCTCATGGCCGACAGCCTCGAGGAACTCATCGCCATGAGCCATCGCGTGCTCGTCATGAAGGACGGACGTGTGGCCGAGATCATCGATGCACCCGCGGGCGCGAAGCCCGCGCCCCTCCGCGTGCTGGAGGGGATGGTGTGATGAGCGTCACCGACAAGACCGGCGCCTTCTCCCGCCTCGGCGACGGGCCCCGGCTCACCCAGTCCGCGCGACGTCAGCTCCTGCTGACGGTCATGCCCGTGATCGTGCTCGCGGCGCTCGTCGCAGCGATCGCGATCGCGAACCCGAACTTCCTTCGCGCCTCGAGCATCTGGACGGTGCTCGATTCGGCGGTGCCGCTGATGATCCTCGCGTCGGGGGCGATGCTCGTCATCCTGGTCGGCGGCATCGACCTCTCCGTCGCGTCGCTCGCCTCGATGGCCTCGGTGCTCGTCGCCCTCTGGATCCCCGCGCTCGGTGGGTGGGCCGTCCCCGTGGTGATCATCGTCTGCGCGCTCGCCGGGCTGCTCCAGGGCGCCATCCACGTGGTCGCGCAGGTGCCGTCGTTCCTCGTGACGCTCGGCGGCCTCGCGGTCTGGTCGGGTGTTGCGCTCCTCGCCTCGGGCGCGTCGACGATCCCGGTCTCGGGTACCACCCTCGACTGGACGTTCACGCGGGTCGGTGCCTGGAACGTCCCGAGCGCGGTGCTCATCGCGGCGGCGCTCGTCGCGGTGTTCGCGCTCGTGCTCGCCTTCACGCCGGTGCGACGCTGGCTGATCTCGATCGGCAGCAGCGAACCGGCAGCACTCATGGCCGGCGCGCCCGTCACGCAGACGAAGATCGCGGCCTTCGTCGTCTCGGCCGCCTGTGCGGGTTTCGCGGGCATCATGCTCGTCGGCCGCACCTTCAGCGGGGCTCCGACTCTCGCGGACTCCCTCCTTCTGCCGGTGGTCGCCGCAATCGTCGTGGGTGGGACGGCGATCACCGGTGGATTCGGGGGGATCGGCCGCACCATCGTCGGCGTCCTCATCATCACGGTGCTCCGGGTCGGCCTGTCCGTGGCCGGCGTCGACTCCTCGTACGAGCAGATCTTCTACGGTGTACTCGTGATCGCCGCCGTCGCCATGACCATCGACCGCTCGAAACTCCCCTTCGTCAAGTGACGACAATCGAAAGGACCATCATGACCAACGCAGCCCTGCTGCCGAGCGTCGCCGCGTTCATCGGATCGCCCAGGCAGCTCCTCATCGACGGTGAACTGCAGGATGCCGCCGACGGCCGCACCTTCGCGACGATCGACCCCGCGACGGAGGACGCGATCACCCAGGTGGCGCAGGCCGGCACCGAGGACGTGAACCGCGCCGTTGCGGCCGCCCGCCGTGCATTCGAGCACGGCTCGGCGTGGAGCCGGTTCACGCCCCGCCAGCGCGGGCGCCTCCTGTGGAGGATCGCCGACCTCCTCGAGGAGAACGCCGACGAGCTGGCGCAGCTCGAGGCGCTCGACGGCGGCAAGCCGTTCGTCGGCGCGCGCGACGGCGACGTGGCCACGGCCGCCGAGCTGTTCCGCTACTTCGCAGGCTGGGCGAACAAGATCGAGGGCACGACGATCCCGTTGTCGAGCGAGACTTCGGACTTCCTCGCCTACACGGTGCGCGAGCCGATCGGCGTCGTCGCCGGCATCGTCCCGTGGAACTTCCCGCTGACGATGGCCGCCTTCAAGATCGTCCCGGCGATCACGGTGGGCAACACCGTCGTGCTGAAGCCCGCCGAGCAGACCCCGCTGAGCGCACTGCGCCTCGGCGAGCTGCTCCTCGAGGCGGGCCTGCCCGCGGGCGTCGTCAACGTGCTGCCCGGGTTCGGCGACACCGGCGCGGCCCTCGTCGCGCACCGCGACGTCGACAAGGTCGCGTTCACCGGCTCCACCGAGGTCGGCAAGAAGATCGCCGCCGCGGCCAGCCAGAACCTGAAGAAGGTCTCGCTCGAGCTCGGAGGCAAGGCCCCCAACATCGTCTTCGACGACGCCGACCTCGCGAAGGCGATCCCCGGCTCGGCGCACGCCGCGTTCTTCAACCAGGGCCAGTGCTGCGTGAACGGCTCGCGCCTCTACGTGCAGCGCGGCGTGTTCGACGAGGTCGTCGCTGGCATCGCCGAGATCGCCCGAGGCATCCGGGTCGGCAGCGCCTTCGACGAGCGCACCGACATGGGCCCGCTGATCTCCGACGAGCAGTTCGCGAAGGTCACCGGCTACCTCGAGGCAGGCGTCGCCGAGGGCGCGACCGTCGCCGAGGGCGGCGTCCGCGTAGGCGATCGCGGCTACTTCGTACGACCGACGGTGTTCACCGACGTCTCCGAACGGATGTCGATCCAGCAGGACGAGATCTTCGGCCCGGTCGTCACCGCGGTGCCCTTCGACACCGAGGAGGAGGCGATCGCCCTCGCGAACAACACCAGGTACGGCCTCGCCGCCGGTGTCTGGTCGCGCGACATCGGCACCGCGCACCGCGTCGGCGGGCGCCTGCGCGCCGGCACCGTCTGGCTGAACTCGTGGCATGCCGACGACGTGACCCTCCCGCGCGGCGGCTACAAGGAATCGGGCTGGGGCCGCGAGCTCGGCTCCTTCGGCATCGAGGACTACACCGAGCTCAAGACCGTCATCGCCGAACTCTGATCGCGGCCGGCCGATGGCCGTGACGCCGGTCCATTGAGACGGCGAGGGGCGGATGCCACGTGGCATCCGCCCCTCGCTAGGTCACGGTCGGTCGTGCGTCGGGCCGGCGGACAGAAAGGGGTGATCTCCGCGAGCTCCAACTGGCGATCCCCCCAAGGACCCGCTCGCGAATAACCCCGTTCGAACTGCTCGTCGTCCCCGACGGAAAGCGGACACGGTACCGCGCACTCGCCGCGTCGACGCCGGCCGCCGCCACCTTCACCGACGTCGACGAAGTCGTTCGCCTGGTGAACGAGTTCGTCACACCGGCTCTCGCAGGAACCGGAATCGAGGAACCCACGACCTGGCATCCGGGAGGGGTGGCCGCAGCGCGAAGCGGCCGCAGAATCGGCTCCAATCACCGCCGAGCGCCTCGAGGAGCCTTCGGGAGGCGAAATCTAGGTGAGGCCACACATCCGTGGCTGCAAGCCCATACGCGGCCACTGGCGTAGTCCACGATGATCACTCGGCTTCGCTCACCGAGGCGCCGTGCGTCGGAGTGGCGATCTACTGTTGAAGAGAGGTGAGCCACATGCGAATACTCGCCAAGCGATTCCGGCGATGAGATCCCGCAAATCCAAGTTCGAGGCCGACACGTCTATACACGGCCTACGGAGCCCGGCCTCGGCGTCGACGTCGATGAGGAATTCGTTGAGCGGCGCTCGCGTCGTGCGACCGTGCTGAGAGCCTGACAGGTGGTGGAACCAGCCTGAGCCGGCTCCACCACCTGCATCATCAGCCCAGGATCAGCCGCGCCGTTCCAGGGCCGTATCAATCCATAGACCGAACATGTCGAGGTCGCGGAGCGCCCCGCCCGCGACGGCTTTCAGTGCTCGCTCAAACTGTAGACAGTTTGTAGGAGGGCGTATACAGTTGCCTCGTCGTCACCCACTCGATGAGGAGCCCGAATGACCGACAACCGTAACCGGCGCCGCCCGATCAATCGGCCGGTGTTCCACCACACCACCTTCGCGACCCTCAAGCTCGATGAGATGGTGGAGTTCTACGAGGCCGTCGCCGGCCTCGAGCCCGTCTACCACGGCGAGAACGGCGCTTGGCTCACGAACGACGACGCGAACCACCGCATCGCGTTGCTGGCACTCCCGGACCTCGAGGCGCCGGTCAATAAGGGCCACACGGCCGGGCTGCACCACACCGCGTTCGAATACGCCGACTTCCACCTGTGGCTCGACAACTACGAACGCCTCGCGGCACGAGGCATCCGCCCGTTCCTGAACCTCGACCACGGCATGACGATGTCGATGTACTACCAAGACCCCGAGGGTAACGGCGTCGAGATTCAATTCGACACGTTCGGCGACTGGAAGAAGTCGAAGGAGTGGATGTGGGCGTCGCAGGAGTTCAGCGAGAACCCCATCGGTGAATACTTCGACCCCGAGAAGCTCGTCGAAGCCCGCAACGCGGGCCTCGACTGGGAGGAGATCCACCAGCGGACGCGTGCTGGCGAGTACGTTCCTGCTGTCCTCCCCGAGGTCCATCTTCCCGAGCTCTGGTAAACCCGCCACAGACCCGAAAGAAGGCATCATGCGCATCGCGAACCTCGCCGAGCGGCTCGTCATTCTCGACGCCGACCGCGCACTCGACGTGGAGAGCGCAAGCTCCGGTCGCTTCTCTTCCGACCCGCAGGCCGTGTACGCCCGCTGGGGCGAGTTCACCGAGTGGGCGGCAGGGCAGGATGTCTCTGCCGGCAACCCGTTCGATCCGCGTGTACTGGGCCCGGCGGTACCTCGTCCGCCGCAGATCTTCGCGATCGGCCTCAACTATGCCAAGCACGCCGGAGAGTCCGGGTACGCGGTTCCCGAGAATCCGGTTGTGTTCACGAAGTTCGCATCGAGCCTGACCGGTCCAGACGTCGAGGTGACGCTCTCCGGTGACACGGTCGACTGGGAGGCCGAACTCGTCGTCGTCATCGGCCACGGTGGTCGCGACATCGACGAGGGCGATGGCTGGAATCGGATCGCCGGGCTGTCGGTCGGGCAGGACCTCAGCGACCGCACCGTGCAGTTCTGGGGCGACCCTCCGCAGTTCAGTCTCGGGAAGTCGCGAGCCGGATTCGCTCCCGTCGGACCGGCAGTCGTGACGCTGGACGAGGTCGAGTCGAAGGCGGATCGCGACGACCTCTCGGTGCGGTGCACGCTCAGTCGACCCGATGGCTCCACCGAAATGCTTCAGGATGGCCGCACACGCGACCTGATCTTCTCGATACCGGCGCTCGTGGCCCGGCTCTCGGCCGTCGTCGAGCTGCTGCCGGGCGACCTCATCTTCACAGGCACACCGGAGGGCGTGGGCATCGGTCGCACGCCGGCCGTCTACCTCCGACCCGGCGAGGTCTTGACGACCGAGATCGAGGGCGTCGGCACGATCGTCCAACGATTCGTCTCGGAGGACTGACATGTCTCGGCCTTCCGACGATGCCTCGCCTCGCGCCCGCCCCGGTGCGGCGAGGCCCGACGATGCGGTCGAGTTCGCCTACCGGCGCGTGCGACAGGCGATCCTCGACGGGGCCCTCGCGCCCGGGGCGATCCTGTCGCAGGTGAGGCTGGCAGGCGAGTTCGGCATCAGCCGCACCCCGCTGCGGGAGGCCCTGGGCCGCCTCGAGATCGAAGGACTGATCACGAGCGACTTCAACCGACGGGTCCGCGTCTCCGAACTCGACCTCGACGACTTCGATCAGATCTACGCCATCCGCATGACGCTCGAGCCGGTCGCCATCCGCGCCACGATCGGCGAACTGGAGCCGAACGAGTTCGGTGAACTGACAGAGCACCTCGCGGCAATGGATGCAGCGATCGAGGCGAGCGAGATGGCCGAGTTCCGCGTCCACCATCGTCAGTTCCACCTCGGGCTCTCGTCGCACGCGGGTTCTCGGATCGTGCGATTGCTCGAGGATCTCTGGGACAACTCCGAGCGCTACCGGCTCGCGTACCTCCACTACGACCTCGATCACCAGGGATCCGCCCTCGTCGACCGACTGCGCACCTCCCAGGTGGAGCACCGAGCACTCCTGGATGCCGCCGCCGCAGGCGACGCCGAGGAGTGCGCGCGACTCGAGGTGCTGCACCTCTCGCGCACCCTCGACGGCGTCTTCAGAGACGCCGCTCGCCTGCCCAGTCCACGCGCCTCTCGCGGCGCGATCGTGCACACCTGACCACAGAAAGCAGCCCTGACAATGACGTCACACCCCGACCAGTACGACGTGCTCATCGTTGGCATGGGACCGGTGGGCAAGATGGCCGGACTCCTGCTGGCTCGCGCCGGCCACTCCGTGCTCATCGCCGAACGGAAGACGACGAGCTACCCGCTGCCGAGAGCCGTCGCCCACGACGCCGAGATCGCTCGGCTCCTGCAGCACGCAGGCCTGCGTGTCGACGGCATTCCCGATGCCGTCGAGCCGTACGACGATCTCTACGTCTGGGTCAATGCCGACGAGGAGGTGCTGCACCAGGTCGACTGGCGGGGCATCGACCCATCGGGCTGGAACAACACCTACTTCTACAACCAACCCGCACTCGAGGCGCACCTCGACGCCGACCTCCTCGCCCAACCGACGGTGACCGTGCGACGCGGCGTTACCGCGACGGTGCGCGCGCAAGACGGTGACGGGGTCGACGTCGCCATCGCACCCGCCGCCTCCACCGGTGTCGAGGACGGCACCATCGAGGACGGCACAGACTCGCACGTCGAGATCATTCGAGCGTCGTTTGTCCTCGGTGCGGACGGCGCGAACAGCGAGACACGCGCAGATCTGGGTATCCAGTGGAACGACCTCGGCTACTTCTTCGACTGGCTCGTCATCGACGTCGTGCCGCGCGAGGGCTTCCCGGCCATGCACCTCGCCAAGCAGATCTGCGACCCGGCGCGGCCCACGACCGTCGTCCCGGGCGGCCCGGGACGACGTCGATGGGAGTTCATGCGACTCGAGGGCGAGACCGTCGAAGAGCTCACCCGCCCGGAACGGATCTGGGAACTGCTCGCGCCGTTCGGTGTATGGCCCGAGAACGCCGACCTCGAGCGCGGCGTGGTGTACACGTTCAACTCCGGTTGGGCCGAGCAATGGCGCGACCACCGCGTGTTCCTCCTCGGGGACGCGGCCCACCAGATGCCGCCCTTCGCGGGCCAGGGCCTCGCGGCAGGCTTCCGCGATGCGCTCAACCTCTCGTGGAAGCTCGACCTGGTGCTTCGCGGAGCGGCCGGCGAGGCTGTCCTGGACACGTTCGTCGCCGAACGCCAGCGCCACGTCGCCGACTTCATCGACTTCTCGATGTCGCTCGGTCGCATCATCTGCATCACAGATCCGGATGCCGCTGCCGCCCGCGATCAGGACATGATCGCCGCCCGACAGGCGGGCCGCGAGCCCGAGCCGCCGCCCGCACCTCGCCTCGGCGGCGGATTGCACCGCGGACCGCAGGGCGGTGTGCTCTCACGACAGGGCCGGATCACGACGGACGAGCACCCCGATCCGGTGCGATTCGACGACGTGTTCGGCGCGGCGGCGCTGATCCTGCGGGCGGGCACGCCGGCACCCCCGGCCGACCTGATCGACGATCTCGCTAGCTTCGGTGTCCGTACCGTCGTCGAAGGCTCGGACTTCGTGGATGCGGACGGCACGTACGCGAAGTGGTTCGAAGACCTCGGAGCGCGAGCTGTGCTCGTGCGCCCCGACTTCTACGTCTACGGGACGGCGATCGACGAGGCATCCGCCATCGAATTGATCGCGCAGTTCACCTCCGACCTCGCGGCACCGACCGTCGTCGGCGCGCGCGCAGAGGCGGTGTCGTGACCGGCAAGGTCCGGGCGGGCGCGGCCGAGGCGATCGCCGGGGTGATCCGATCCGGAATGACCCTCGCAGTCGGCGGCTTCGGGCTCAGCGGCATCCCGCGCGACCTCATCGTCGCGGTGCGCGACAGCGGCGCCGACGATCTCACCATCGTGTCGAACAACATGGGCGTCGACGGCAAGGGCCTCGGCCTGCTGCTCGAGAACCGCCAGGTCTCGAAGGTGCTCGCGTCCTACGTGGGCGAGAATGCGCTGTTCGCCTCGCAATACCTGTCCGGCGACCTCGAGGTCGAGTTCGTGCCGCAGGGCACACTCGCCGAGCGATTGCGAGCGGGCGGCGCCGGGATACCGGCCTTCTACACGGCGACCGGAGTCGGCACTCCGGTCGCCGAGGGCAAGCCGATCGCCGAGTTCGACGGACGACGCTATGTGCAGGAACGCGCCATCTTCGCCGACGTCGCGCTCGTTCGTGCCGCGCAGGCCGACTCCGTCGGGAACCTGCGCTACCGGCTGGCAGCGCGCAACTTCAATCCGCTCGTCGCCACGGCGGGCAAGGTCACCATCGCCGAAGCCGAACACGTGCTCGACCACCACCTCGATCCCGACGATGTGATGACGCCCGGCGTTTTCGTGCAGCACGTGATCGCCGTGAGCGACCCGACGAAGGACATCGAGCAACGCACGGTTCGCACGCGAACGGAGGACACCCATGTGGACGCGTGAGCAGATGGCTCAGGTCGCGGCCCGCGACCTCGTCGACGGGCAGTACGTGAACCTCGGCATCGGCATCCCGACGCTGGTCGCCAACCACCTGCCCGCCGGCGTGAATGTGACGTTCCAGAGCGAGAACGGCATCCTCGGCATGGGCCCCTTCCCGTACGAGGGCGACGAGGACGCGGACCTGATCAACGCCGGCAAGCAGACCGTCACCCTGCTGGCAGGGGCATCCGTCTTCGACTCGGCCACCTCGTTCGCCATGATCCGCGGCGGCCATGTACAGACCGCCGTCCTCGGCGCACTGCAGGTCTCCGAACACGGCGACCTCGCGAACTGGACCGTTCCCGGCAAGCTCGTGAAGGGCATGGGCGGCGCGATGGATCTCGTCGCCGGCACCCCGCGCGTCATCGTCGTCACCGAGCACGTCGCCCGCGACGGGTCGCCGAAGATCGTCGCGCGCTGCGACCTGCCCCTCACCGGCGAGCGATGCGTCGACCGCATCATCACCGACCGCGCCGTCTTCGACGTCGGCCACGACGGGCTGCGGCTCGTCGAGTTGGCGCCAGGCGTCGGCCTCGACGAGCTGCATGCGCTCACCGGCGCCGAGTTCGTCGTCGACGACGCGGCCGCCCGTCGATGACCGCACCACCCGATGAGAGAGAAGAGCAGCGAATGAATGCATGGATCGGAACCTGGGACGTCGAGCAGTCGTCGATCGTCGGCACGTTCGTCATGGACATGACCGTCACTGAACGGGCCGGGTCACTCGAGGTCGCGTTCGCTTCACCACAGGTCGTCGCCACCGTCTCGGGCGTCGAATGCGATGGTGAGAGGCTGCGAATGACCACGCACCTGACCAAGCCGCTCAAGGGCACGGCTGAAGTCGAGCTCACCTTGTCCGGGCCGGACTCGTTCGGCGGCACGGGGAAGATCAAGTTCCTGCCCGCGTCGAAGTTCACCGGGGTCCGTCGGGCGTAGAGCGTCCGGTCGGGACTCAGACTCAGACGATGACGTCAGCGCGAGCCCCGATGATCGCCCGCAGCCGGCCCTCGACGTCGTTCGCGGCGTCGAGGTCGGTGTAGGCGTACGGTCGCCCTCGTCGTATCGCATCGACCACATTCGCGGCAACCTGTTCCGCCGTCAGGGTGCCGGCGGGGTTGAGGCCGGTCCTGATGTTGCCGGGCAACACGATGCTGACGCCGACCGGCGCGCCGGCTTCTTGGAGTTCGGCTCGGAGCACGTCGGACAGCCCGAGGACGCCGTGCTTGGCGACGGTGTAGGGGCCGAGTCCGGGTATCGCCATCACCGATGCGAGCGAACCGGTGTTCACGACGTGCCCTTCTTCACCTGACGCGAGGATGCGCGGGACGAAGGATCGGATCCCGTGGATGACGCCCCAGAGGTTCACATCGATGACGCGATGCCATTCTTCGAGCGAGAGTTCCCAGCTGTTTCCGCCGTTGACGATCCCGGCGTTGTTCACGGCGACATGCAGGGAACCGAATGCGTCGACGGCGCTGTCAGCGAGTCGTTCAACCGCTTCGGGGTCGCTGACATCGGTGGTCAGGGCGAGCACGCGCACCCTTTGCCGAGAGCCGGGATGCCTCGGCCTCCAGCGCGTCTTCGCTCAGGTCCGCCATGACGACGTTCATGCCCGCGCGGGTGAACGCCTCGGAGATCGCCAGGCCGATGCCGCTTGCGGCGCCGGTGACTATCGCGGTTCTGCCGGTGAGTTCTTCCATGTGTCCCGTTCCTTACTGTGGTGCTGGGTTCGTGCGCTGCGCATTGCCGATGCGACGGATGGCGAGCGCGAGTTGGGTGCGGTGCTTCCCGCGCTGGTCGGTGATGTCCCAACCGAGGAGGCGCGATGCCCGTGCACTGCGTTCCTGCACCGTGGAGTGGTGGAGGCCGAGCGCTGCCGCGGCATCGCGGACGCTGTCATTGGTGCTGATGGCCTCGAGCGTCTCCAGGAGCCACGGTGCGGATGCCGCATGGGTCGTGACCGACGTCACATCGTCCGGGAGCTCCGCGCCGGGCGAGAGGTGCTCGACCAGCCACAGGAGCGCGCCGGCATCGTCCGCCAACACGATGCGGTCGCCGGGGTCGGCGCGGGTGCCTTCCGACGTCAGCGCGAGCGCCGACCAGGCCCGCTTCCATGAGAGCGGCGCCTCGTCCGCCGGCAGTACCTGACCGATGCCGGCGCGGCGCGACCCCGCCTTCTCACGCGCCTCGGCGAGGGCGATCGCCAGCACGGGCGCCGCACCGCGAACCGCGACCACGCACACCTCGGTCTCCGGGGTCAGCCCGAGCCGCTCGAGCGCCTGATGCCGCAGCTTCGGGGTCGCCTTGGCGTCCACCACCGTCCGCAGCGCAAGATTCTCATCTCGTGGGCGGGCCTCGTCCGGACGACCGATCGCCGTCGCGATGGCCAGGAGCGCCCGCTCTGCCACCAGCGCATCGAGGTGCGCTTCGTTCGGTGCCGAGCGTTCAAGCACGATCTCGACCGCACCATCCTCCGTCACCGCTCGGGGCCAGGACGGATCCACGCTCTCCGCCACCGGCATGGAGGTGCCATCCGCGGTCACCCGCATCGACACTCCACCGGTCCGGTCGATCAGATTCGCGGGAACACCCGACAGGGCTGCAGCTGCGCGGACCACGGAGCGAACCCCGGCACCGTGCTGGCTGAGCTCGTCGAAGTACGCGATGGCCTTCAGCGCGTCCGCGGCCTCGGGCGCGAGCGCGGTGATCCGAGCGGTGAGATCTCTCATGGACCCATGATTCCCTCTGTGCGGTCTACCGCTCGAAGAACCGGGTCAACCACGCGACCCGCAGGTCACGGGTGTCCTTGGACACGGCAGCGTGGGGAGCGAGCGCGTCGTACCCGTGGAATCCACCCGCGAATACGTGCAGCTCCGCATCGACCCCGGCACGCCAGAGACGGCTGGCGTACGCTACCGCCTCATCCCGGAACGTCTCGGCCGCGCCGACGTCGATGAAGGTCGGCGGCAGACCCGTCAGGTCGGTCGCGCGCGCCGGGGCCGCATACTCCGACACGTCGGGACCACCCCGGGCATCGCCCAGAAGTGCCGTCCAGCCCGTCTGGTTGGCACGGCGGTCCCAGGTGCCGATCCCCTCGCCCTGAATCGCGGACGCGGTGTCATTGCGGTCATCGAGCATCGGGCACATCAGGAACTGCGCCGCGATCTTCGGACCCCGCCGGTCTCGTGCCATCAGCGTCGTCGCTGCCGCCAGGCCGCCGCCCGCACTACTTCCGAACACGACAATCCGGTCGGGGTCGATGTTGAGCTCGTCCGTGTGCTCAGCCGTCCAGACCAGCCCCGCATAGCAGTCCTCCACTGGTCCCGGATGCGGCGTCTCCGGTGCGAGCCGGTACTCCACCGAGATGAGCGTGCACCCGAAGCGCTCCACCCATTCCAGGAACTCCTCCGACACGCCTCGGGCAGTGCCGAGGATCATCCCGCCGCCGTGCGTGTAGTAGAGCGCGGGGGTCGGCCCGGCAGCAGCGGTCGGCCGCACGATGAACAGGTCGATGTCCGGAGCTCCCGCCGGGCCAGGGATGGTCCGCTCCATCACCGACAGCGCGCCAGTCTCCACCCGCCGATCCAGGCCCGAGGTGTCGAGTCCGGCCATGATGACCTGACGCGCGGCGGGGATCGAATCCAGACCCTCGAACCTCGGGAGATAGTCGCGGACCACCTCCAGGGCGGCGGCAAGCTCCGGATCGAACGGAACCGGCGGGCCGATCTCATCTGGCTTCGTGCGGCTCATGATGTCTCCTCCTACGTCGATGCAAAGGTCTGTCGGGGCCATTACACCCACGGTTGTCACGGAATCACCACCACCATCCGTCGGGATATATCCGCCAGATGGCGGGTTCGTCTGCCGCAAGCATGCAAGCCGGGCACCGGCTGGGCCGCCCGGCGCCACCGCGGCTGAGATACTTGCTGGCGATGGAACGCACAGAACCCGGAGTCACGAGCGCGGAACGACCCGCCGAGGTCATCGGCGCGGTCGCGAACGCCCTTGAACTGCTCCAACTGTTCTCCGAGGGCCCCAGCATCCAGGTGAGCACGGCGAGCAAGCGACTCGGGCTCTCACGGTCCACGGTTCACCGCCTGCTCAACACGCTGACGGTCTATGGCTATGTCGTCCACGAGGCGTCGACGCGGGTCTACCGGCCCGGTCCGGTCCTGGCCAGCATCGGCCTGGTCGCCGTCAAGAGCAGCGACCTGCGCACCGTGGGGCAGGCGGCGTTGGCCAAGCTCGCCGGCGAAACCGACGAGACCGTGCAGCTCAGCGTGCTCCGCGGAAGCGAGATCATGTGCATCGACAGCATCGAGAGCACCCGCTCGGTCCGGATCGGCAGCCGGCTCGGCTGGACTCTGCCCGCCCATGCAACAGCTGCCGGACGAGCGCTGCTCGCCGAGTTGTCCGACGCCGAGGTCATGGCCGTGTTTCCGAATGAGACCATCGCCAAGGCCGGCGGCGTGCCCGAGGTTCGGCGAATCGACCTGCTCGCGCAGCTCGAACTCGTGCGCGCTCGGCGATACGCCACGAATTTCGGCGAGAGCGAGCCGGACGTGAGCGCGGTGGGCGTCGTCATCCGTGACCGGCAGGACCGTGCGCGAGCCGCGCTGTCCGTGACTGCCCCTCGCAGCCGGGGCGACGAGCAGTGGATGCGCGCCACCGGGCGGATCGCCGTCGCGATCGCCGACGAGTTCGCAGGCGTCATCGCCTGACCCGACCTGTGCCGCCATGCGAGCATGGGGGGATGTTCCGGAGAGACACTCGACCGATCGACGAGCTGATGTTCGAGATCTTCCGCGTCAATGACCGCCTGCTCGCGATCGGCGACGCCACGGTGAAGAGCGTCGGTCTCACCAGCGGGCGCTGGCTGGTGCTCGGGGCTATCGCACTCTCCGACCATCCGCTTCCCGTCGCGCAGATCGCCCGCAACATGGGACTCAGTCGGCAGGCCGTGCAGAAGTCGACCAATGAGATGGCCGCCCTCGGGCTGGTGGAGACACGCGAGAATCCCGATCGTCGCCGGTCGAAGGTCATCGCGCTCACGCCCGCCGGGCGGGCGGCCTACGAGGAGGCGCTCGAGCTCTGGCGATCCGAATGGACCGGCGCCATGGAGGAGATCCTCACCGAGGAGGAGATCCTCACCGCCATGCGGCTGCTGCGTCGCCTCCGGGGGCTCGTCCAATCCGGCGCGCACTCGTCGCATTGACAACCATTTGTCATAGCGCCGTCGAATGAGACGCAATGCGCTCTGGCTGCGAACCCGCGGCCTCAGCCCTTGTCGAGGCTTTGGTAGCCGCGGTAGACCGAACAACTTCGTGGTTCAGCGCGCTTGCCGCGGGGCTCTTCTGCGGTTAGCATTGCGTCACGATATCGCTTGATGTGTCATTCTGCGGTACACACTAGAAATCAAAGGAGATTCCGGTGTCGATCGTCGTCGATTCACCCGTGCAGGCCGCGCTTCCCGAGATCGCGCCGACACGTCATGTCCAACCGCCCACAGGCGAGCGCGAACCGCTGAAGGTCAGCGTCTACGAACGCATGTCCAAGTCGAATGCGCAGTTGATGCCGATCTTCCCCTACGACGAAGCGGGCGCCATGGTTCCGTGCGGTGCGATGCTCTACGGCGGCGCCGACCGCTCCCATGGGCACTTCTTCCACTGGAACACGGTGTCCGAGCTTCTGGTCGCCTGGGGTTCGAGCGACGCCATGATCGCCACCGGATCATTGATGGCCACGCAGCCCTTCCACGGGGTCAACTCGTTCCTCCGAGACGAGAAGAAGGAGGGCGCGTTCGCACTCGTGACCATCACGCAGCGCCAATCTGGCGAAGCAGGGCAGCGCGAAGCTCTCACGGCGAAGTGCGAGAGCTGCAAGAAGGACATCCTCAAGTTCGAGTACGACTCCGCGCCCTTCGGAGCTCCCGATTTCAACCCGACGGCCTTCGGCGACGCGGACGATGTGTTCCGCCAGTTCTCAACGCAGTGGGGCGGCACCGAGTTCGTCAAGCAGCGCAACTCGGACGAGGTCAGGGTCTGCCAGCACTGCGGCCACGAGAACTACCTGTTCGACCTCAAGCCGTGGGGCTGGGATCGCCTGGTCAACCAGACAAAGGTTTCCAACGCGGCCTTCCACGCGCTCACCAACAGCGCGAAAGAGGTGCTCCGCTGATGGCCCGCCGGAGGATGCTGCAGGCCTTCCAAGCCGCCAAAGAGATCGGAAACTACGCCGACGTACCGGTGATGCCGGTGGACGTCGACCCCCAGATCACCCTGTCGCGGAACACCGAAAAGCAGCCGTTCTTCCTCGCATTCGCGGAGGACACGGTGATCGCACTCATGTCGGGAAGCGCAACTGTTCGGCTGCGGGAATCGAACGTGAACAGCTGGTCGATGATCGCCGGTGACCACGTCTACGTCCCAGCGGGCACACCTCATGCGCTCGAACCGAATGAGGAAAGCGTCCTGATCCGTTACATCGGCAACGAACCGGCGTACCGTGCAGCGGTCTTCGCCTGCGAGACATGCAGCGGGGAATTGCACCGCCTCGAGTGGAAGCAGGACCTCGAGGTCGAAGCGACCGCGATCTACGCCGAGGTCGCCCGCCGATTCAACACCGATTCCGCTGCAAGGGCCTGCGGGACCTGCGGGACCACCGCCGCCGAGATCTCGCTCGAGCGACTCGGATGGCCATCCGAGGTCGCCGCCTAGTTCGCATCCAACCGACGAGCGATGACGCTCGTCGTGACCACCAGAAGGAAGAAGCAGCACATGACCACGTACGTCAGCGTTCACCAGGCCCCCGCGCTCGCTCCCGAAGAAGTCGCCTCCTACGTGCCCGAGATCCAGCAGAACACCTTCGCGGAGTTCCAGCAGTGCTTCATCAATCTCGAGCAGGGGTACATCGTCACGGTGTACGACGCGGACTCGGAGGCCGCCGTTCGCCAGGAATTCGACCGCATCGGATGGCCGGTGGACACCGTCACCGAGGTTCACTTCTCGGTCGACGCCGCTGGCCTCGCCGCGATTCCTGCCCCATGAGCCTGGCGAACTCCCAGCAGACCGGACCTCGTCTGGCAGCTCCGGTCAACCTGCGCTTCAAGGCTGACTGGGGTCAGGCGAACCTGACCCGGATCTCGGGCTGGCTCGCACAAGAGATCGGTGATCGCGCGCCCGAAGGTTCTCAGTTCTCGATCCACGCCGGTCGAGGCGGTGTCGACGCGGTCGCGGCCCTCCAGGATGGCCGTGCCGACATCGCCCTGATCACGCCCGCGCCGGCGGGGCGTCTCATGTTCGAGGGCACCGGGCCTGCGGGAAATGCTCCGTCGCCGTGGCTCCGGGCGCTCGGCAAGATCACTCACCGCGACCGTCTGGTCGTCGCCGTTGACGCGGACCTGCCGGTCCATACCGTCGCCGATCTCGCCGGCATCGCCGATCAGCTCGTCATCGGAACGTCGGCGGACGACGGCGTCAACGCCATCGGGTTGGCCGCCCACCTCGGGTTGAAGCTGGCCGGGGCAGATCCCGAGCAACTCCGACGTGACGGCGCACAGTTCCTCTACGACGAGCGTCCGTTCCCGCTCGTGCACGCCTTCGCCACGGGCTCCATCAACGTGCTGATCCAGGAGGCCGTGATGATGCCCGCCTGGCAGCGGATCGCCGAGCGTCGCGCCGTGCGATACCTCGAGTGGGGCGACGCCGTCATCGAGGGTTTCGCCGCGATCGGCTGGCCCAGCGCGATCGTGGCAGCGGGCTACCTCCCGACGCTGGAGAAGGACCTTCTCACCCTCGACTTCGCGGACTTCCTGCTGTTGTGCCGTGAGGACCTCGACGAGGATGTGGCCTACCTCGCCACCTGGTGCATGGTCAAGACGCGACTCGCCCTGGAATCCCAGTACCAACACATCCCGCCCGACCACACTCCCGTCGGATACCCGCTGGATCCCGCTGAAATGCAAGACACCCCGGTGCCCCTCCACCCTGGCGCCCGACGTGCCTATCTGGATGTCGCCGGCCAGGGACCCCTGACCGACGGACTGCTTTGGACGTGACTCATGATCCAGTGTGACCTTCTGATCATCGGAGCCGGACCGGCCGGGCTCTTCGCCACCTACTACGCCGGCATGCGCGACCTCCAGGTGGTCCTCGTCGACAGCCTCACCCATCTGGGCGGGCAGGTTGCCGCCCTCTACCCCGAGAAACTCATCTACGACGTCGCGGGTCTGCCTGCCGTGCGAGGACGCGACCTGATCGCCGGCCTCATCGAGCAAGCGCAAAGTGCACACCCGCACATCATCTTGGGTGAGGAGTGCACCACTCTCGAGGATCAGGATGACGGATCCATCATCGCCACCACCACGAGCGGTGCCACCATCCACTGCGCCGCGATCCTGATCACCGGCGGCATCGGACGGTTCACGCCACGGCCGCTCCCCGCGGTAGACACCTACGCCGGCGCAGGGATCCACCGCGTCGTCGGCCCGGCGGAGGAGTATGTCGCGGACGACATCGTCATTGTCGGCGGTGGAGACAGCGCCGTGGACTGGGCGAACATGCTCGCGGACACGGCGAAATCGGTCACCCTGATCCACCGACGCGGGCGTTTCACCGCTCACGAACGCGCCGTCGAACAGATCCGGAATTCCCGCTGCCGAATCATCACCGAGGCGGAACTCCTCGAGGTCGGCGGCGATGCTTCCGTGGCGCATGTCGTGGTCAGAGACGCCAGAACGGACACGACCGAGACCGTCCCGGCATCGGTCATCATCCCAGCCCTCGGTCACATAGCCTCGCTCGGCCCACTCTTGGAATGGGGGCTGTCGATCAAGGGCCGCCAGATCGAGGTCGGCACGGACATGTCGACCGGACGGCAGCGTGTCTATGCGGCCGGCGACATCACCGACTACCCGGGGAAGGTTCGCCTGATGGTCGTCGGTTTCGGCGAAGCGGCGACCGCAGTCAACAACATCGCCGTCGTGCTGCGACCGGATGAAGACCTCTTCCCCGGACATTCATCAGAGCTGCCCCGGCTGGCGACCGCAGGAATCGGAGGCTGATCGTGGCGTACGTGATCGGTCAAAGCTGCATCGACGAGATGGACGGATCCTGCGTCGACGTCTGCCCCGTCGACTGCATCTATGAAGGCGAAGAGAAGCGCTACATCAATCCGGTCGAGTGCATCGACTGCGGTGCCTGCCTCACGGTCTGCCCGGTCACCGCGATCACCTCACCCAACGACGGTCACGACCCGGTCTGGCAACAGGACAACATCGTGTTCTTCGAAACCACGTTGCCGGGCCGGGCGGAGCCGATCGGAAGTCCGGGCGGCGCGTCGAGCCTCGGCAAGATCGGCGTCGACACCCCGCTCGTCAAGAATCGGGCGGCAGCTCGTGAGTGAGGCAGCCGGCCAGGTCGATGACGTGGTCGCGGCCTGCGCTGCGCTCACATCGGCAGGCCTCGGCGACATGATCTGGGGGCACCCCTCCGTACGCGACAGCGAAGGTCGGGGCGCATGGATGAAGCCTGCCGGGTACGGCTTCGAAGAGATCGACCACGAACGCGTGGTCCTGGTCTCATGGTCGGGAGAGGTCATCGAAGGTACCGGCAACCGCCACCTCGAATACCCGATCCACACGCAGATCTACCAGGCACGGCCCGACGTCAACGCCATCGTTCACACGCATGCTGCAACCTTCGCGGCGTTCGCTTCACTCGACGTGCCGCTTCACCCCCTCTCTCATGACGCAGTTCCGTTCACGGATCCGCCGCTCCCGAGGTTGTCGGCGGTCACAGGTTCGTTGATCGCGACGGCGAACCTGGGTGCTGCCCTCGCCGCGGCGCTCGGAACGTCGAACGGGATCCTGCTTCCCAGCCACGGTGCCGTGACCGTGGGACGGGATATCGCATCGGCGGTCATGTACTCGGTGCTCCTGGAACGCGCCTGCCGCACCGAGCTTGCCGCGCTTGCAGCCGGCGGGCCGAAGATCTGGTCGAGTGACGAAGAGACTGCGAGCAAGCGAGCTGACGTGTGGAGCAGCGCTCAGTTGGAGGCCGGGTACCGGTACCTGATCCGCAGTGGGGGTACTCGATGACTCCCGTACTGGACCGAGTACCCATCGATCAGCCTGCCATCATCGAAGCCGTCGACCGGGAGACTGCTGCGCTTCTCCGGCGTCTGCTCGGCGGGTTCCTCGAACTCGACCTCCAAGGCGAGCCGCTCTTCGACGAGGTCACCGGTGGCCACGTGCTCACCCATCTCTCGCGTGAGGCCGACCGCATGGCGGACGAACTGCTTGCCGCGACTGGCCGGCCGTTGCCCGAGTACGATGCCGACCGGCGGTGGGACGTCGAACGTGGCGGGCTTCGGCCTGGAGCCGTCCTCATCGATGATTTCATCGAATCCTCGGAACGACTCGCCGCCGGGATGCACGGCGTGCAGGGGTGGTCCTCGCTCGATCAGACATTGCGCGTGCTGCCGACGCGGCGACTCGTCCAGCTGCTCATCCACCACGCGGATCTCGAACGCCCTTGGGAGGACGTGGCCGATACAGACGCGGCGATCGCTGTCTCCTTCCTTCCGATCCTCATGCCCACCGAGCTGAGCGACATTCGGCTGGTCGCCAGAACTGGTCAAGACGTCGTCGTCGCGGAACGAAACGACGACAGGACGGTGATCGTAGGCAAGCCTCGCGACCTCCTCGGTTGGGCCTGCGGCCGCACCCACATCATGGACGAAACCCTGCCACGCCTCACATTTCGCACCTGGTTCTGACCCGGGAAATCCAACAAGGAAGCCGATCATGAAGCTCACCCACTTCGGTCACGCCGCCGTACTCGCCGAAACCGCCTCGGGAGCCAGGGTGCTGTTCGATCCCGGCACATACGCGCATGGATTCGAGGAACTCGTCGACCTGGACGTCATCGCCGTGACGCACGGACACCCCGACCACGTCGACGCCGCACGCCTCGGCGCCCTGCGAGACGCCAACCAGAAGGCGGTGCTGATCGCGAACGCGGAAGCCGCCGCGGCCGCCGGTCCAAGTCGTTGGGACGACCGCCTGGTTTCTGACGGCTCGGCATTCGACGTCGCCGGAGTCCGCGTCGAACCGACCGGACGAACCCACGCAGAGATCCACTCCGCGCTCCCCGCGATCGCCAATACCGGGTTCGTGCTCGATAGAGAGGTGTGGCATCCCGGCGACGCTTTCGATTCCGAGCCCCGAAAGGTGGACATCCTCTTGCTCCCGGTCGGCGGCCCGTGGATGAAGATGTCCGAGGCTATCGACTTCGCCCGTGCCGTCGCACCGCGGGTGATCGTCCCGATCCATCAGGCAGGTCTCGCAGAAGTGCACCGCCAGCTGCACTACGGCCTCCTCCGGAAACTGGTGCCCTCAGAACTCGTCGTCCTCGAGGAAGGAGTCGCCCGTGAGCTCTGACACGGCAGACGCAGAAGACCTGCAGAATGCGGACCTCGAATCCACGCCAGAGCTCGAGCAGCTCTACGCCGATTTCGCGGCGCACCATCTCGCACCCTTGTGGACGCAGGCATCCGAGGTGCTGACCTTTCATCCCCGATCTGACGCGGTGCCGTTCGTGTGGCGCTGGGACGACCTGTACCCGCTGGCTGCACGATCGGGAGAACTCGTACCCGTCGGACGCGGAGGAGAGCGCCGAGCGATCGCCCTTGCCAATCCGGGACTCGGCGGGGCCCCTTACGCGACACCGACGATCTGGGCTGCGATCCAATATCTCGGTCCGCGGGAAACTGCGCCCGAGCATCGTCATGCACAAAACGCCTTTCGATTCGTCGTGGAGGGTGAAGGGGTCTGGACCGTCGTCAACGGCGATCCCGTCGCGATGCGGCGCGGCGACTTCCTCCTCACTCCCGGATGGAATTTCCACGGACACCACAACGACACCGACGCGCCGATGGCCTGGATCGACGGGCTCGACGTGCCGCTGTCCGACCACATCGACATCGGCTTCTTCGAGTACGGCACGGAACGCGTGACCGACGAAGCAAGCCCCGACATCTCGCGGTCGGAGCGGCTCTGGGCCTACCCCGGACTGCGACCGCTCTCGGGGCTCGACGAGCGAGTGAGTTCCCCGATTGCCGCCTACCGGTGGGAGTACACCGATCGGGCGGTCGCCGAGCAACTCAAGCTCGAAGACGAAGGCCACCCGGCGACCGTCGAACAGGGCCATGCCGCCATCCGCTATGTGAACCCGACCACGGGCGGTGACGTCATGCCCACACTTCGTGCCGAGTTCCACCGGCTTCGGGAAGGAACGAAGACCCAGGTACGGCACGAGGTGGGCTCCTCCGTATGGCAGGTCTTCGACGGAACCGGTGTCTTCGTGATCGACGGGGTCCGCCACGCCATGCGTCGCGGTGACCTTGCCGTCGTCCCATCCTGGGTGCCGTGGTCGATCGAGGCTGAAAGCCCGTTCGACCTGTTCCGCTTCAACGACGGCCCGGTCATCGAGCGCCTCGGTTTCGCCCGAACCCACATCGTGGATCCAGAGAAATGACCGGCGCTCGTACGGCGTTGGGAGGGCCGACCGGCGACCTCCTGCTCGCGTATCGCGGAACCGCGTACTTCCTTCGCTGGCTCGCCCAGCTCCCCGAGCGCGGCTACGATCAGCCAGGCCATCCCGCGGCACCCGCCGATCGCAGGACCATCATCGCCACCGTCGGATACGATGCACGCGGCTGGGCGAACCTCGCCGAATCGCTTCGCGAGGAACGGCCACTGGCGGCGACCTACGCGCCGGGCGAGCGAGCGGCTGCGATTGTCACCGGCGCCACGCTTCCGCCTCGAGCTCTCCGGCACCTCGTCGAACATTCCGCAGTCCACCTGGCCGTGGAGTGGCGGGACCTGCCGGTCGCCGCGTGGAACGGATTCGGCGTCGACGACCGGGGCGCCCCGATCGCCATTGCGCGCACGCCATGGCTGCGCGCCCGCCAGACGTGGTTGGCCGCCGTCGACCTGGGAACCGGGGGAAGTTTCTCCGACTTCCCAACAGAAGTTCTCGACCGACTCATCCTCGAAACGGGGGCAACGATCACACGCCGCGGCGACGAGTACGACGTCACCTGGCGGGATTCAACGCTGACCGGGACCCCGTCTGCCATCGCACGGCGGATGTCACGCGCCCCCAATCGCCAGCCTCATCAGACTGCCCTGGCGAAGGTGTCGTGATGCGGGTCACCCTCACGTTCGACAACGGCCCACACCCGACCGGCACGCCGATCGTGCTCGACGCGTTGCAGGAGCGGAACATCCACGCCGTGTTCTTCGTCGTCGGCCACAAAGTGCACGCGCACCCTGAACTCGTGGCACGAATGAGCGACGGCGGTCACCTGGTGGGCAACCACACCTGGTCGCATTCCGTGCCCTTCGGCGACGTCCACCGGGCGGGCTACGCCCGCTCGGAAATCGTCAGAACCCAGCACGCGATCGTGGAGATCGCGCCTGCCCCTCAGTTGTTCCGCCCGGTCGGGGCGGCGCCCGGCGCGGTCATCGATCACCGGCTGCTCAACGAAGAAGCCGTACAGACGCTGTTCGAGGGCGGCTACACCATGGCCCTCTGGAACGTCGTACCCCGGGACTGGCAGCGCCCGGATGACTGGATCGAGGCAGCCCTTGAAGGATGCCGCGGCACCGACGAGGCCGTCGTCGTGCTCCACGACGGGCATCCCGCCGGCATGGCACTTCTGCCGGCGTTTCTCGATGCGCTCATCGATGAGGCGGCGCAGTTTCGCACCGACTTCCCCGCGTCGTGCACGCCCATCCGAGCCGGTACCCCAGGTCCGGGTCTTGCGGAGCTCGTGAGCTCCGGTCCGAACCAACGAACCACCCCACACTCGCCCCATCTGAAGGAGCAATCGTGACCCGGACAGATCACGACGTCATCGTCGTCGGTGGAGGAATCGGAGGTCTCGGCACCGCCCTCGCACTCGCGAATACCGGCGTCCCCGTGCACCTCCTCGAACGCGCCCCCCAGTTCTCCGAAGTGGGAGCGGGGCTCCAAGTCGGGCCGAACGCCGTCCGCGCGCTCGACCGACTCGGCGTGCTCGACCAGATCTACGGCACCGCGGTCTTTCCTCGACGAGGTGTCGTATCCGACGCGCTGACGGGCGAGGAACTGACCACGCTCGACCTCGGCGAGGCGTTCACCGAACGCTTCGGGTACCCCTATCTCGTCATCCACCGAAACGACGTACTCGCCCCACTGCTCGAAGCGTGCCGCGCCCACCCGAACATCACGCTGCAGAACAACACGACGGTCATCGAAGTGGCCGACGAGGGAGACCGGATGCGCGTCCGATGCGAAGGCGACGCGGAACTCACGGCGAAGCTCGTCGTCGGCGCGGACGGCCTCAACTCGAAGGTGCGGCGCCTCATCGCCACCGATGCGCCCGTCTTCAGCGGGTACGTCGCATTCCGGGGTGCAACGCCCATCGACTCGAGCATCGCCGCTGAATTCCCGTCCGAAGTGCGGTTGTGGATCGGTCCGAACGTGCACCTGATGCAGTACCCCGTGCGAAGCGGCACGATGTACAACCAGGTGGCCGTATTCCGGACGCTGCGCAAAGCCGAGGGACGCGACGACTGGGGTAACAGCGAAGAACTGCTCGAGCGGTTCAGCCCGATGTGCGACGCGGTACGCACCACGGTCGCAGCACACACCGATGCCACCGCCTACCCCAACTTCGACAAGGACCCGCTGGACACCTTCGTCGCGGGCCGAGCCGTCCTCATCGGGGACGCAGCGCATCCCATGCTCCAATACCTCGGTCAGGGTGCATGTCAGGCGCTCGAGGACGGCCTCGTTCTCGCAGCAAGCCTCGCCGGACAGGTCGACGACATCTCCGGCCTGGTCAACTACGACCGACTCCGCGTGCCGAGAACGACACGCTGTCAGCGGTCGGCTCGACCCTGGGGCGAATCCTGGCACACCACTGACCCAGGATTTCGGGCGTTCCGCGACCGCTACCTGCGCATGCGTGCCCCTGATGACTACCGCGAGCTCGCCTGGATGTACGACGACGCACTCGAAAACCTGCTCGGACCCGTAGAGCGAGAACTGGAGCCCCTGCGATGAAACTCTTGAGCTTCACTGACGATGTCGGCGACTATCGGTTGGGGGTGGTCGACGACGATTTCGTCGTCGACGTGACCAGCCGGCTCGGCGACCAGGTATCCCGTGGGACCGTCAGCCCAATGCGTGCTTTGCTGGCCAAGGATGTTCCGCTCGCGGACGTCATCGGCGATCTCGACGGCCAGCGTCTGCCACTGGCATCCGTGCGTTTCGCCTCGATCGTGCCCGACCCTCCGAAAATCATCGCCGCACCGGTGAACTATCGCGACCATCAAGCTGAGATGCAGGAAGACTTCCACATCGACGCCCTTGGCATCTTCCTCAAAGCCACCTCATCGGTGCTCGGATCCGGCGGAGTCGTGCGGCTGCCGTATACGGACCGCCGCTTCGATCAAGAGGGCGAACTCGCTGTCGTCATCGGCCGGCCAGCATCACACGTCTCCATCGACGACGCCCTCAACTATGTGGCGGGCTACACCACGCTGCTCGACATGACCATGCGCGGAGGAGAAGACCGATCCACCCGGAAGTCGTTCGACAGCTTCACACCCGTCGGACCCTACCTCGTCACCCCCGACGAAGCAGGGCCGCCCGAGAACATGCGGCTCCGCACCTGGGTGAACGGCGAGCTCCGGCAAGATGCCGACGTGCGCGACCTGATCTGGGACGTGCCTCGCCTCATCTCCTACGCATCCTCAGTCATGTCGCTGCAACCGGGCGACATCATCACGACGGGAACCCCTGCCGGAATCGGCCAAGTCTCCGATGGTGATCAGGTAGCCGTGGAAATCACCAACCTCGGCAGGCTCGAGGTCGCCGTCACGAGCGAAGGCGCGGTGAGCTGCCCGACCCGCGGTGCGGCCCGGGGTCCGAAGCCGCCCGAGAACGTCACACCCATCCGCGCCCGATGATGGTGTGCCGTCCGATCTCGAGCGCGCGGACGCCACTGCGAGCGAGGGTCTTGGATCGGCGTTGCTTGACCGGTCACAGCCCGCGCGGTGAGCCTCGACCGACTCGTTCGGCGGTCGCGCGTACGTGAGTCACAATTGTGACCGCTCACGTCGAACAGGCAAGTAGAGGTGGTCTTTCATTTCTCCTCGAAGCGGACGTGAGGATCGAACCGGCGTCAGGGCCATGACCCCGGTACGCGGGCTCGTCGAAGCGGTGATCGCCTCCACTCTCGATCGCCTCGGCGACGGGGCCTCCGATCGCATGCGCGACATCGAACGCGCCGGTAGCGAGCTCGGGTTCTATTGAGGAGACTCGGCTTCGCCGTCCAGCGCCTGGGCGCGACCTCTTATTCGGCGTTTATTGCCTTGCTCACGCCGTCGAGCCGAGGCGAAGCAGATCGAGAAGAGTCGAGAGGACACCCGTGGCGGAACTAGAATGGAACCATATTCAGGCGAGAATTCCTGATCAGGTCGAGTTCTTTCGAGGCGTTCCCGCGCGATTCACGTCGCCCTATGGGTCAATGGAGAATCGAACCCATGTGAGAAGGTCGTGGGTTCGATTCCCACAGGCGGCTCCAACACCCTGATCCACCAGGAGCCTCACCCCGAGCGGGAGTGAGGGCCTGGTGGATTCGGCGTTTTCAGGCTCTGCTCCATCGGCCGCTGACCGGCGAAGCGCCGGCTCCCATGCAGTCCGTCTGGGCGCCGCCAGGCCCGGAGCGCGTCGGCGACGGCTCGGGGAGCGGTCTGCTGCACGACGTGGTTCCGCTGGGGCACGACGACGGGCGAGCCGCGCGGCGCGCGGTCACGCAGTCGACGGCACCAGACCGCCCCTGCGATGGGGTCGTCGCCGCCGCGGACGACGAGCAGCGGCATCCGCAGGTCGCGCACGCGGTCCTCGAGTCGGTACGCCAGCATGTGCGCGGCCTGTCGCAGGTACCACCGCGGACCGCAGCGCAGGTAGTCGGAGAGCACCGTCGCGTTGACCGATGGCGGCTCGCCGAGGGTGTCGACCGCGAGCGCGACGGATTGCGCGCGAAGCGATCGGTGCCGTTCATCAGCGACCGGTCCCACGATGACGACGCCGTGCACGAGGTCGGGACGCTCCGCTGCGAGTTCGACGGCCCACTGGGCGCCCATGGAGTGGCCCACCAGGATGATCTCGTCCGCAGTCAGGGCCACCGTCGTGTCCAGGACCCCGCCGAGCGCGGCGGCCATCGCGGGGACGTCGAGATCGGTGCCGGGCTTCGGGAGGCCCCCGAACCCGGGCAGGTCGACGGAGTAGACGTCGTCGGTCCCGGCGAGCTCCTCGTGCAGGCGCGAGAAGTACCGGTGCGACATCCCGACGCCGTGGATCAGCACGTAGGCGCGCGAACTCTGTGAGGCCTGCGCCGCGGTCGAGGCGAGCACCCGGAACCGGAGGCCATGCGATCCGGACCCGCTCGGGGCGCGGGAGACGAAGAACCGCGCGGAAGTCGTGCGGCCGAACTGCGCGCGGACGTCGGGCATGTTCCCTTGTAGCATCGGCGAGCCGTCGATCTGCAGGGCTTGACAGTCTCGCTCGTGACAGGCGTTCATGCCGCCCGGGAACGCACGAACTGCGCGCCTGCAGGCGCCATCGCCCCGAAATCGAGCGTCGCCGACGGGCGCACTGCTACCGCGTTGCGGTGCGCTCGCGCAAGGCCCTGCCGGCAACGCGGGCGACGGGGATAGCGTGCGAGCATGAGAATCGTCTTCACGGGCTGGTTGGTCTTCATCGTCGCCGGGCTGGCGTACATGCTGGTGATCGGTCTCCTGGGGAGGTCGGTCTGATGCGGATACGACAGCATGCGCTGAGCATCTTCTTCGCGGTCATCTTCGTGGCGGCGCTCATCGGCCAGGCCGTCACGGGCCTCGCCCTGACCAACGAGGAGCAGGCCTCGCACGGACTCCCGCCGGTCGGCTTCGGCGAGTACCTCCTCTCCTCCCAGTTCGTCGTCGACGTGGCGGAGAACTGGCAGTCCGAGTACCTCCAGTTCTTCCTGTTCATCCTGACGACCATCTGGCTGGTGCAGCGCGGCAGCCCCGAGTCCAAGAAGCCGGGCGACGAGGGCATCGACTCCGATGAGGCGCAGCTCGTCGGCCGATTCGCCAAGCCGGACTCGCCGGCGTGGGCGAAGGCGGACGGGTGGAAGCGCTGGATCTACTCCAACTCGCTCCTCATCGTCATGGGCGCCATCTTCCTGCTCTCGTGGCTGGCGCAGTCCATCGCGGGGATGGTGGCCCTCAACGCCGAGCAGGCCGAGCACGGGCAGCCCGCCGTCGACTGGGCGGCGTACCTCGTCTCCGCGGACTTCTGGAACCGCACGCTGCAGAACTGGCAGTCGGAGTTCCTCGCGGTCGGCAGCATGGTCGCACTCTCGATCTTCCTCCGGCAACGCGGCTCGGCCGAGTCCAAGCCGGTCGGAACGCCGCACGAGCAGAGCAGCGTCGAGGCCGAGTGATCGTGACGACCATGGCCGGATGCCCTGGCCGGAAGGGATGACCGATGTCGCGCAACGTCAAGTCCATGGACTGCACCCCGTCAGCCGTCTTCGCCGTGCTCGCGGACGGCTGGCTCTACCCGACGTGGGTCGTCGGCGCGTCGCGGATGCGTGACGTCGAGGCCGCATGGCCTCAGGCGGGCAGCAGCCTCGCGCATTCCGTGGGCGTCTGGCCCGCCCTCATCGACGACGAGACCGTGAGCCTCGAGTGGGACCCGCCGCGTCGCGCGGTGTTCCGTGCCAAGGGATGGCCGATCGGCGAGGCCCGCGTCACCATCGACGTACGCCGCCACGGCGACGGATGCCTCGTCCGGATCCAGGAGGAGGCCGTCGAGGGGCCCGGGTCGTGGGTGCCCCGAGCGCTCACCGAGCCAATGCTGTACGTGCGCAACCGCGAGACGCTGCGCCGCCTGGCGTTCGTGGCGGAGGGCCGGCAGCAGAACGGCGAGTCCTGATGGCCCCGGTGGCCGTGGTGCTCGGCGGATCCGCCGGCCTCGGTCGCGCCGTCGTCCGCGAGCTGGCCGATGCGGGGTGGGACGTCGGCGTGATCGCGCGCGATGAGGCGCGGCTCGCCTCGACCGTCGCCGAGGTCGAGCAGCGCGGGCGACGTGGGCTCGCGGCATCCGTGGACGTGGCCGATGCCGAGGGCGTCGAGGACGCAGGTGCGCGTGTCCAGGCCGAGCTCGGACCCATCGACCTCTGGGTGAACGGCCCGATCGGCGCCGTGCACGGGGAGTTCCTCGACGTCGAGGCGGAGGACTTCCGACGGGTCACCGAGGTGACGTACCTGGGCCTCGTGAACGGCACGCGTGCGGCACTGCGGCGGATGGTGCCGCGCGATCGCGGCCACGTGATCCAGATCTCCTCGGCGCTCGCGCATCGCGGCATCCCGCTGCTCTCGTCGTACTGCGCGGCGAAGGCGGCGAGCCGGATCTTCACCGAGTCGGTGTCGACCGAGCTGCTCCACCACCGGAGCCGTGTCCGGCTCTCGCAGATCGACATGCCGGCGCTGAACACCCCGTTCTACAGCTGGGTGAAGAACCTCACGCCCGCGCGCTCACGCCCGGTGCCCGTCATCTTCCAGCCCGAGGTCGGCGCGCGCGCCGTCATGGCCGTGGTGCGCCGCCCGCGCCGCCGGTCCTGGGTCGGCGAGCCGACGGCGTTCGCGATCCTCGGCAATCGCATCTCGGGTCGGGTGCTCGACTGGGGCGCGGCGACGTTCGGCTATCGCGTCCAGGAGGCCAGGCGGGCGCGCGGCGCGATACTGCCCCCGAACCTGTACGCGCCATCGCCGGGCGACGTGCAGGCGCGGGGCGGCTTCGGAGCGCAGTCGCTTCCGTGGTCGCCACAGGTCTGGGCGGTCACGCACCGCCGTGCCGCGGCCGGGATCGGGGCTGCCGCCGGGGCGGTGGTCGCAGCCTGGGCGCTCGCGATCGGACCGTGGTCGCGAACGGGGGGCGCGCGGTGACGGACGCCGACGCCGTCGTCGTGGGTGCGGGCCCGAACGGGCTCGCGGCCGCGGTGACCCTCGCGCGCGCGGGGCTGCGGGTGCACGTCCTCGAGCGGGACGACACCATCGGGGGCGGTGCGCGCACGAAGGAGCTCACGCTGCCCGGATTCCGCCACGACGTGTGTTCGGCGGTGCATCCGATGGCCCTCGCATCGCGGTTCTTCCGCGAGTTCCAGTTGGGCCGACGCATCGAGCTGCGCCATCCGGAAGCCGCCTACGGGCATCCGCTCGACGGGGGCCGAGCCGCCGTCGCCTACCGCGACCTCGACCGAACGGCCGCCGGACTCGGGCGCGACGGGCCGGCGTATCGACGCCTGATGGCGCCGCTCGTGGACCGGGCGGATGGCGTCGCGGCGTTCACCGGGAGCAACCTGCTCGGAGTGCCGCCCGACCCGCTGACCGCCGTGCGATTCGGGCTGCGGGCCCTCGAGCAGGGGTCGCCGCTCTGGAACCTGCGCTTCGCCGAGGATGCCGCGCCCGCGATGCTGACCGGCGTCGCCGCGCACACGATCCTGCCGCTGCCCGGGCTCGCGCCGGCCGGCGCCGGGCTCGCGCTCGCGACCTACGCGCACGCGCGCGGCTGGCCGATCCCCGTCGGCGGCAGCCAGGCGATCGTCGACGCGCTCGCCGACGACCTCCGCGCGCACGGCGGCACGATCACCACGGGCGTCGAGGTCGCCGACCTCGCCCAACTGCCTCGGGCTCGGGCGACCGTGTTCGACGTCACCCCGAAGGCGCTGCTCGCGATCGCCGGTGACCGGATGCCGCACGCCTACGCCAGGGCGCTCGGAAGGTTCGCGTACGGCAACGGGGTCGCCAAGGTCGACTTCGCGCTCTCCGGGCCGGTGCCGTGGACCAACCCCGAGCTGCGCTCGGTGGGCACGGTGCACGTCGGCGGAACCAGGGCCGAAATCGCCCGGGCGGAGCGCGATGTCGCCCGGGGCCGGCATGCGGCATCCCCCTACGTGCTCGTCGCGCAGCCCTCGATCATCGACGGGACCCGCGCGCCCGAGGGAGCGCAGGTCCTCTGGGCGTACACGCACGTGCCGCGCGGATCGGGCCTCGACCAGCGGGAGGCCGTCACAGCGCAGCTCGAGCGGTTCGCCCCGGGGTTCCGCGACCTGATCCTCGCGGCGGCCGGCCGCACCGCGATGCAGATGGAGCAGTACGACCCCAACTACGTGCTCGGCGACATCGCATCGGGCGCGCCCACTATCGGTCAGCTGCTGCGGCGGCCCGTGGTCTCCACGGACCCGTGGCGCACCCCGATCGAAGGCGTCTTCCTCGCCTCGGCGTCGACGCCGCCCGGGCCGGGGGTGACCGGCCTCAACGGCTGGTACGCCGCGCGCAGCGCGCTGCGACATCGCTTCGGCATCCGGGCGCTGCCGAACCTCTCGCTCGACTGAACGGCGGGCCCCTACGCCGACTCGCGCCAGACGATCGCGGTCTCGACCATGATGCCGTCGACGAGGGGCTGCTCGCCGCCGAGCTGGGCGAGCACGCTCTCGGCCGCGGCCCGCCCGAGTCCGGCGGCGGGCTGCCGCACGGTCGAGAGGCCGGGGTGCGTGCGCCTGGCCCAGGCACTGTCGTCGAATCCGACGACGCCGACGTCGTCGGGGATGCTCCGGCCGGCTTCGCGGAGCGCCTCGATGGCCCCGGCGGCGACGGCGTCGGATGCCGCGAAGACGCCGTCGATCTCGGGCCGGCGGGCGAGGAGGGCGCGCATGCCGTCGACGCCGGCGGAGTAGGAGTACAGCGGGACCGACTCGACGAGGTCGCTCCGGAACCGGTCGCCGAGTGCGTCGGTGAAGCCCTGGAGCCGGTCGACGCCCGAGTCGCGGTCCAGCGCGGCGGCGATCATGCCGATGTGCCGCCGTCCGGTCGCCACGAGGCGTTCCGTGACGGCACGTGCGGAGCCGCGATTGTCGATGCCGACCCACGCCGCGGTGAGGCCGGGCGGGTGCCCGACGAATGCGGCGGGCAGTTCGAGCTGCTCGATGACGCGGGTGATGGGGTCGTCGGTGCGGGCGGAGACCATGATGAGCCCGTCCACGAAGCCACCACGGAGGAACCGGGCGACGCGTTCGGTGTCTCGCTCGGAGTCGACGACGAGGATCGTCATCTGGTAGTCCGCAGCGGAGAGCGTCGCGTTGGCGCCGAGCAGGATCTCGCCGATGTTGGGGTCTTCGACGAAGAGGGGACCGGGCTCGTGGACGATGAACGCGACGGCCTGGGTGCGCTGCATGACGAGGTTCCGGGCGGCGGTGTTCGGCACGTAGCCGACCTTCACGATCGCGGCCTCGATGGCCGCCCTGGCCTCGTCGGAGACGTAGCGCTCGCCGTTGACGACGCGGCTGACCGTGCCGCGGGAGACGCCGGCCTCGATGGCGACGTCGTGCACGGTCGCCCGCTTGCGGCGTGGTGATTGCGTCGACATGGCAACACTGTACCGGCGGCGGGCGCGCCCACGGGTTGACATTCCGAAGCCGGTCTGGATACTCTGTGCACGTTCACAGAAATCTCAGCGCGGAGACGAAACCGGCTGATCTGTGCACGTTCACAGAAATCTGAACGAAGCCGGAGAACACATGCAGCCCTCGACCACCGAGCGGCCCGACCGACGCCGCTGGCGCCACGACGGCATCGCCTTCGGCTGCGACTACAACCCCGAGCAATGGGATGCCGCGGTCTGGCCCGAGGACGTCCGGCTCATGCGCGAGGCGGGCGTGGACCTCGTCGCGATCAACATCTTCGGCTGGTCGCAGGTCAACCCGCGCAAGGGCTCGTTCGACTTCACCGCGCTCGACTCGATCATGGAACTGCTGGCGGATGCCGGAATCCGCGTGAACCTCGGCACGGCCACCGCCTCGCCGCCGCCGTGGCTGACCACGCGGCATCCCGAGATCCTCCCGGTCGCCGACGACGGCACCACCAGGTACCCCGGCGGGCGACAGGCCTGGTGCCCGTCATCGCCCGTCTTCCGGCGCTACGCGCTCGCCCTCGTCGCGCAGGTCGCCGAACGCTACGGCTCGCACGGGAACGTCGAGCTCTGGCACGTCTCGAACGAGCTCGGCTGCCACAACGCCCTCTGCCACTGCGCCGAGAGCACCGCGGCGTTCCGTCGCTGGCTCGAACGGCGCTACGGCAGCATCGAGGCGCTCAACCGTGCGTGGGGCACGAGCTTCTGGAGCCAGCGCTACGACGACTGGGCCGAGATCCTGACCCCGATGCGCACCCTCTCGACGCGCAACCCCGGGCAGGTGCTCGACTTCCACCGATTCAGCTCCGATGAGCTCCTCGACTACTACCGTGCCGAGGCCGAGGTCATCCGCGCCCGCAGCGCGGCTCCCATCACCACGAACTTCATGGTCACCGCGCACATCCGCAATCTCGATTACTTCTCCTGGGCGGCCGAGATGGACGTCGTTGCGAACGACCACTACCTCGACAACCGGCTCGCCGATCCGACCACCGAGCTCGCCTTCGCGGCGGACCTCACCCGCGGCATCGCGGCGGGGGAGCCGTGGATCCTCATGGAGACCTCCACGAGCGCCGTGAACTGGCAGCCCCACAACATCGCCAAGGCGAGGGGCGAGATGACTCGCAACGCCGTGCAGCACATCGCCCGCGGCGCCGACGGCATCTGCTTCTTCCAATGGCGTGCGTCGGCTCAGGGGTCCGAGAAGTTCCACTCCGCGCTGCTGCCGCACGCCGGCACCGACAGCGACGTCTGGCGCGAGGTCGTCGACTTCGGCGGGCTCGTCGGACGCCTCGGCGAGGTGACCGGGACGCGCGTCGTGGCCGACGCGGCCGTGCTGTTCAGCTGGGACGCGTGGTGGGCGACCGACGCCGACAACCGCCCGAGCCACGCGGTCGAGTACCTCGACCAGGTGCACGCGGCGTACGCGGCCCTCCGGGGCGCGGGTGCGACGGTCGACGTCGTGCACCCGGATGCCGACCTCACGGGGTATCGGCTCGTGGTCGTCCCCGCGCTCTACAGCGTGACGAACGCCGCCGCGGCGAACCTCGCGTCCTTCGTGGCCGACGGCGGGACGACGCTCGTGACCTTCTACAGCGGCATCGTCGACGAGAACGACCGTGTCCGCCTCGGCGGGTATCCCGGGGCGTTCACCGACCTGCTCGGCATCCGCGTCGAGGAGTTCGCCCCGCTGCGACCCGGTGCGGACGCCCGCCTGGCGTCGGGCGGGACGGCCCGGCTGTGGTCGGAGCACCTCGCGCTCACGACCGCCGAGTCGCTGGAGGCCTTCGTCGACGGCCCGGTCCCGGGTCTCCCGGCCGTGACCCGGAACGCGCACGGGACGGGTGCCGCCTGGTACCTCGCCACGCAGCCCGACCCCGCCGCATACCGCGACCTCGTCGTTCGCATCGCCGACGAGGCCGGCGTCGGCCGGCCCGCCGGCGCGGGGCCCGACCTCGAGGTCGTCCGGCGCTCGGGCGACGACCGCAGCTACCTCTTCGCCATCAACCACGGGGCGGCGCCCGCCGCGGTCGACGCGGTCGGCTTCGATCTCGTGACCTCGTCGCCCGTCGCCGGAGCGGTCACCGTGCCCGCCTACGGCATCCGCATCATCAGAGAGGAGGCGGCATGACCACCGCACCAGCCGAGATCGCCACCCGCGCGTCCGGAGACCGACCGGCGGGGCGCCGACGGATCCCGGTGCGCCACAAAGGCGCGATCGCCGTGTTCATCGTGCCGTTCGGCATCCTGTTCGTGCTCTTCTACCTGATCCCGATCCTGCAGGCGGTCTGGCAGTCGATGCTCGTCGTCGAGCGCGAGGGCACGTTCGGCGAGGCGACCGAGGTCTTCGGCGGATTCGCGCAGTACGCGCTCGTGTTCCAGAACGGGCCGTTCTGGGCATCAGTCGTCCGGGTGCTGACCTTCGGCATCGTGCAGGTGCCCGTCATGCTCGGCCTCGCGTTGCTGTTCGCACTGCTCCTCGACTCGCCGCTCGTGAAGGGCAAGCGCTTCTTCCGGCTCGCGTTCTTCGTGCCCTACGCGGTGCCGGGCGTGATCGCCGCCATCATGTGGGGCTTCATGTTCAGCCCCAATCTCTCGCCGTTCACCGCCCTCACGCAGAACGTGGACTTCCTCGGTGCGGACCTCGTGCTGTGGTCGATCGCCAACGTCGTCACGTGGGTCTTCGTCGGCTACAACATGCTGATCATCTACTCCTCGCTGCTCTCCATCCCGACCGAGCTCTACGAGGCGGCGCGGCTCGATGGCGCGAGCCAGTGGCGTATCGCCTGGTCGATCAAGATCCCGCTCGTGCGCCCGGCGATCCTGCTGACCGCGGTCTTCTCCATCATCGGCACGCTGCAGCTGCTCGCGGAGCCGCAGGTCTTCGCCTCGTTCTCGTCGGCCGTGATCAGCACCTACACGCCGAACATGACCATCTACGCCACGGCGTCGGTGCCGAACTCGAGCCTCGCGGCCGCCTTCTCGGTCGTGCTCGCGCTCGCGACGTTCGCCCTCAGCTTCACCTTCCTGAAGATCACCCAGCGCAAGGATGCCGCCGAATGACCGCAACGACCGCCATGCCCGGAGTCGTCGGGTCGAAGGGCGCCCCCCGTGCGCGGGGGCCTCGGGAGAAGCTGATGTCGCGCACCGCCGCCATGCTGGTGATGGCCGTGTTCACGCTGTACTTCCTGGTGCCGATCTGGTGGCTGCTCGTGGCCTCGACCAAGAGCCCCGGCCAGTTGCTCACGACCCCCGGGCTCTGGTTCGCCGACTTCAACTTCATCGAGAACGTCACGGCCCTCTTCGAGTACCGCGGCGGCGTCTACTGGAAGTGGCTCGGCAACAGCGTGCTCTACGCGGGCCTGGGCGGCCTCATCGGCACCCTCATCGCGGCCATGTGCGGGTACGCGCTGGCGAAGTACCGCTTCCCGGGCCGGGAGGTCATCTTCAACGTCGTGCTCGGCGGCGTCCTCGTGCCCGCAACTGCGCTCGCCCTTCCGCTCTTCCTGCTGTTCAGCACGGTCGGACTGACGAACACCTTCTGGGCGGTGTTCCTGCCGTCGATCGTGAGCCCGTTCGGCGTCTACCTGACACGCATCTTCGCCGCCGCATCCGTGCCCGACGAACTCATCGAGGCGAGCCGTATCGACGGCGCCGGCGAGGTGCGCACCTTCTTCACGGTGTCGATCCGCCTGATGTCGCCCGCCCTCGTGACGGTGTTCCTCTTCCAATTCGTGGCCATCTGGAACAACTTCTTCCTGCCGCTGATCATGCTGCGCAGCGAGGAGCTGTTCCCGGTGACGTTCGGCCTCTACACGTGGAACTCGCAGCTCAACCAGATCCCCGAGCTCCGCAGCTACGTGCTCATCGGGGCGTTGCTCTCGATCGTCCCCCTCATCGTCGCCTTCCTCGCCCTGCAGCGCTTCTGGCGCAACGGGCTCGGAGCGGGCGCGCTCAAGTAACACCCACGTCGCCCGGACTCGCCGGGCGGCATCCCCACCAAGAGAAGGATCAGTATGCAGCACACGACGAAGGCCCTCGCAGCGTTCGCGCTCGTCGGCACGCTCGCACTGGCCGGATGCTCGACGGCGAGCGGGGACGGCGGCTCAAGCGCTGCCGGCGACTGCACGCCGAGCGACGGCAAGGTCGACCTCACGTTCACCTCGTGGATCCCCGGCATCGAGGATGCCGTGCAGATGTGGAACGAGGAGAACCCCGACATCCAGGTCGCGGTGCAGACCGGGCCGAACGGCAACTCGGGCACGTACCAGAACTTCTTCAACCAGCTGAAGGCCGGCAACGCGCCCGACCTCGGCCAGATCGAGTACGACGCGCTGCCGAACTTCCGCGTCCAGGACGGCCTCGAGGACCTCGCCGCGTGCGCCGACGTCGTCGCCGCCGAGGAGCAGTTCGTGCCGTGGACCTGGGGTCAGGTCACGCTCGGCACGGACGACGAGATCTACGGCGTGCCGCAGGACTCCGGCCCCATGGGCCTGTTCTACCGCTCCGACCTCTTCGAGGCCAACGGCATCGCCGTGCCCACCACGTGGGACGAGTACAAGGAGGCCGCGAAGCAGGTGCGCGCCGCCGGCGGGTACATCACGAACTTCTCCCAGACCGACATCAACCAGTTCGCCGGATTCGTCTGGCAGGCCGACGGGCAGTGGTTCCAGAACGACGGTGACGAGTGGACCGTCGACCTGACGGGCGAGGCCTCCAAGACGGTGGCCGACTACTGGCAGGAGCTCCTCGACGAGGACCTCGTCTCGACCTACCCGGCCTGGACCGACGAGTGGAACAACGCCTACAACTCGGGCGAGGTCTGGTCGTGGAACTCCGCCGTGTGGGGCGCGAACTCCATCGCCTCCGGTGCGCCGGACACGGCGGGCAAGTGGTCGGTCGCGCTCGCGCCGCAGTGGAACTCGGGCGAGGCGAAGGCCGGCAACTGGGGCGGCTCGTCCGTCGCGGTCTTCAAGGGCAGCGAGCACGTCTACGAGGCCACGAAGTTCGCACTCTGGCTGAACACCTCCGACGAGGCGCTCACGGCGCTCAACACCTCGGCCAACATCTATCCCGCCACCGTCGCCGGCCTGGACCTGCCGTCGCTGCAGGAGGGCGTCGAGTTCTACGGCGGGCAGAAGATCTACGACGTGTTCAAGGAGGCCGCGACCCAGGTCAACCCCGACTTCGTGTGGGGACCGACGATGACGCAGACCTACGCCGACGTCGCCGACGGGTTCAAGGCGGCCGCGAGCGGCCAGGGCACGCTCTTCGAGTCCCTCGAGAACGCGCAGAAGACGACCGTCGACGCGCTGAAGGCGCAGTCGATTCCGGTCGCGGGATAATCACCGGCATGATCCATCACCTCCGTGCCGCGGGCGTCAGCGTCCTCGTCGACGCCCGCGGCGCGGGAGTGCCCGCCATCCTGCACTGGGGTCGCGATCTCGGCGACCTCGACGCCCGTTCCCTCGGGCAGATCGCGGATGCCGCCGTCACGGCCGTGCCGCCGAGCTCGATCGACCGGCCGCCCAGGCTGTCGCTCGTCCCGTCGCTGCGCGAGGGCTGGAGCGGTCGCCCGGGGGTCTCGGTGGCCGGGGACCGGCCCATCGACTTCGGCCTCGAGCTGCGCTCGGCGGATCGTGACGGCGGCCGGCTGTCGATCGAGCTGACGGATGCCGCGGCATCCGTCGATCTCGCGGTCGAGCTCGAGCTGCTGCCGGAGGGCGTGCTCCGCCTGCGGCACCGGCTCGTGAACCGGGGCGGGGCGGCGTTGCGCGTGGCATCCGCCGCTCCCGTCGTCCCCGTGCCCGACCGGGCCCGCGAGGTACTCGACTTCTCGGGGCTCTGGGCGGGCGAGCGCCGTCCGCAACGGTTCACCCCGGGTCACGGCGTCTGGTCGCGGGAGAGCCGGCACGGGCGCGGCGGGCACGACGACGCCTTCCTGCTGGTCGCCGGCACGCCGGGCTTCGGGTTCCGGGCCGGCGAGGTCTGGGCGGCGCATGTCGCGTGGAGCGGCGACCGCGCACTCTGGTTGGAGCGAAGCCCCCTCGGGAGTTCGGCGATCGGCGGCGGCGAACTGCTCGCGCCCGGTGAGCTCGAACTGGGTCCCGGCGAGCACCACGCGTCGCCGTGGCTGGTGCTCGCGTGGTCGGACGACGGCCTCGACGGAGCATCCGATCGCCTGCACCGCTGGGTGCGATCGTGGCGCCCGGCCGACCGTCCGCCCCTGACCGATCGCCCGCGGCCCGTCGTGCTGAACACCTGGGAGGCGGTCTACTTCGACCAGTCCCTGGAGGCCCTCGAGCCCCTCGTCGACGCGGCCGCCCGCGCGGGGGTCGAGCGGTTCGTGCTCGACGACGGCTGGTTCCGCGGGCGCCTCGACGACCGCGGGGCGCTCGGCGACTGGTTCGTCGACGACGAGAAGTGGCCGCACGGTCTCGGTCCGCTCATCGAGCGCGTGACCGCATCGGGCATGGACTTCGGGCTCTGGATCGAGCCCGAGATGGTCAACCGCGATTCCGACCTCGCCCGCGAGCACCCCGACTGGGTCATCCAGCCGGCGTCGGCACCGACCTGGCGCTGGCAGAACACGCTCGACCTGGCGAACCCCGCGGCCTTCGCGTACGTCCTCGAGCGGTTGGATGCGTTGTTGAGCGCGCATCCGATCGCCTTCCTCAACTGGGACCACAATCGCGACCTGCTCGCCTCGGACTCGCACCGCCAGGTCCTCGCGTACCTCCGGCTCGTCGACGCCGTGCGGTCCGCCCACCCGGGCGTCGAGATCGAGGCCTGCGCGTCCGGCGGCGCCCGCGTCGACCTCGGGATCCTGCCGCACGTCGACCGCGTCTGGACGAGCGATTCGAACGACCCGCTCGTGCGGCAGCGCGTGCAGCGCTACACGTCGCTCGTCGTGCCGCCCGAGTACCTCGGCAGCCACCTCGGCGCGGCGAGGGCGCACACCACCCAGCGCACCGCGTCGCTGTCGTTCCGCATGCTCACGGCCCTCTTCGGGTCGGCGGGCATCGAGTGGAACCTCGCCGAAGCCGCCCCCGACGAGCTCGAGGCCGTCGCCGAGTGGACCGCCCTCTACCGGCGCCTGCGCGCCCTGCTGCACTCGGGCACGGTCGTGCGAAGCGACCCGTCGGACGACGCCGTGGACGTGCACGGCGTCGTCGCCCATGATCGCGCCGGCGCCCTGTTCGCCTACGTCGTGCTCGACTCACCGCAGGCAGCGGTGCCCCCGCCGGCCCGCCTTCCGGGGCTCGACGAGGCTCGCAGCTACCTGGTCCGCCGCGTCGACGTCGGGGGACCCGTCGCGACCATCGCGGATGCGCCGCCGCCATGGTGGAGCGCCGGCGAGGTCACGCTGCCGGGTCGGGCGCTCGCCGAGTTGGGGCTGCCGATGCCGCTGCTGGCGCCCGAGAACGGGGTGCTGCTCGAGGTCTTCGCCGTCTGAGCGCCCGCGGGCGGCCCCCGTCGCCGGGCGGCCCGTGCCGCCGCTCGGCCGGACGGCCGTGCTCAGTTCAGGTCGCCCCTGACGATGGAGTCGCCCGAGTGCGCCGGCACCCCGTCGAGCGGCTCCGCCGAGACGTCGACGATCGTGAACTCGCCGAGGTCGATGTCGGCCGGCAGCGCGAACCTCCCGGAGGCGCCGTCGAGCAGGCCGAGGCTGACCAGGCCCGACGCGTCGGACCGGATGAGCCAGACCTCCTGCACCGCATCGGCCGTCGGTGCGACGTCGAGGTCGACCACGATCGAGCGTCGTCCCTCGTCGTCCTGCTCGACGATCGCGTCGCCGCTCGCATCCCAGCCCGGGAACGGGTCGAGGGTCGCGCGCGCCAGCACCTCCTGCGTCGCGGATGGGCGGGCCACGGCCAGCCCGACCGTGACGCCCGCGACGATGCCGATCACGGCGGCAGCCGCGGCCAGTGTCCACCAGCGGGCCCTGCTGGGCAGGGTGCGCACGGGACGCACTGCCGGCGCGTCGGGGTCGGACGCTGTCGTGGTCGTGGTCGGGGTCCCGGTCGGCGGGGCGGCGGATGCCTCGGGCGTGGCCTCGACCCGGCCGTCGACCTCTCGGGCCGTCGTCGCCGGGGCGAGGCGTGCGGTGATCGGATCCTCCGCGAGCGCGGGGTCGAGTCCGAGCTCTCCGTGGATGCGCTGCCACACCGAGGGGGAGGGCAGGTCCTCGTCGGCAGCCAGGCCCACAGCACCGACGGCTCCTGGGCTGCCCTGGGGGCCGCCGAGTCGGGGCGAGCCGGCGACCGCGTCTCGCGGGGCCGCACCGCCTCGCCCGGCCGCGACGATGCCGGCGAACGACTCGTAGTCGCCGCGGCACTGCGCGCAGCGCTCGAGGTGCGCGGCGACGGCGTCGCTCGGCTCCTCACCGTCGACGGCGAGGACGGCGAGCTCGTCAGGTTCGATGTGCTCCATCGTCCACCTCCCATCTGGTGCGCATGCGGATCAGGCTACGTCGGATGTGGCTCTTCACGGTGCCGATCGGCAGGTCGAGGGTCTCGGCGATCTCGCTGTGCGTCAGCTGCTCGTAGAACGCGAGCCGCATCACGTGCCGCGCCGTGGGCTCGAGCCGGTCGAGTTCCTCGACGATCATGGCGCGCTCGGCGAGGTCGTCGGGCTGCTCCGGCGGAGCGACGGATGCCTCGCTCACGAGTTCGTCCTCGAGCCGGCGATGCCGGGCACGGGCCTCGTGCGCATCGGCGATGCGATGGCGCGTGATGCCCACGATCCACGCGCCGAGCGCCGTCTTCCCGGGAAGGTAGTTGCCGCGCGATCGCCACGCCGCGAGAAAGACCTGCTGCGTGACGTCTTCCGCGTCCGCGCGGTCGCCGAGCGAGCGGAGGGCGAGCCGGAACACGAGCGCGCCCCAGCGCGCGTACGCCTCACGGAGGGCGAACTCGTCACCCTCGAGGAATGCCCTGGCGAGCGCATCCTCGCCGAGGATGCCGTCTTCACCTCGGCCCGAATCCGAAGTCGCTGTGCTCACGTCGCGGCAGTCACTCCTTCGTCGACCGACGGCGTCGTGCCGTCGTGAAGGAACCTGCGGCAGCGCGACGCCGGCTCGTGCCAGCTCTTCGATCAGCATAACGACTCACCGCGCTCATCCGGTGGGTTCCGCGGTCACGAGCACGTTGCTCAGGTACCGGCGGGCGTCGTAGTCGAAGTCTCCTCCGCAGGTGACCAGCGTCAGCCGCGGTGCCCCATCGCGTGCGAAGGCCGCGGACCAGTCGACCTGTTCCTTGGGGACGACCTCGGTCATGGTGAGCGCGTACTCGTGGGTCGTGCCGTCGGCCGTGGTCACGAGGAAGCGGGTGCCGGCCGGCGCCGCGGCGAGCCGTGCGAACGGCCCGATGTCGTACTCGAGGGAGTCGACGTGGGCCGCGACCACGACCGAGCCAGCCGCCGCGCCCGGCGCGGCCCCGAAACGGTACCAGGCCGCGATCGACGGGTTCGCGGGAAGCCCCATGGCGCCGCGGTCGTCCAAGCCCACCGCTTCGACCGCGACGTCGATGCCGAGGTCCGGCGCCTGGAATCGCACGGGTGCGGGCCCGGTGAGGGCGGGTCGGTCCTCCAGCGCGGCCGAGGACACGGGGATCTCCGGCAGCGGCGTAGCGGGCGCCTCGGCCGGCGGCGAGGTCGCCAGCCCGGTCGCCTGCAGGTCGCGGCCCGAGGCTGCCGCACTCGTGCCCTCGCCGGTGCCGCCGGTGCCGGTGCCGGTTCCGGTCCCGCATCCGCCGAGCGCGAGCACGACCGCGAGGACGGCCACCGGTACCCAAAGGGAACCGATGACCGACCTCGCTCGCATCATCGTGCTCAGTGCTCGACCCGGGCGCCCGCGCGACGCCGCAGGAGGATGGTGACGCCCGCCGCGGCGGCGAGTACCGCCGCGCCGAGGACTGCGGTCCACGATGCAGCGGACTCGGGTGCGTTGGTCGCCACCAGGCCGGCGGATCCGGCCGGGACGCCGTCGGGGCTGGAGTGCATGCCCGCGATCGCGACGGTCTGCACGGCGAGGTCGAGGTTGTCGTCCTCGAGGCTGCCCCAGGCGTACGCGATGGTGTTCGCACCCTCGGCGACCTCGACATCGGCCGGCCCGATCACGGGGTCGGTGGTCCCGGTGGCCGCGACCGACACCGACTGCGTGCCCGCCGGCAGGTCGAGCTTCTGCTCGTCGGGGTTGGCGAGGTTCGTGATGACGGGTGAGCCGCCCGCGAGGACGTCGACCGCCGGCGCCGCGGCGACGTGGCGGACCGTGAGCCGGCCCTCTCCCGCGGCGAGCGTCGCGGTGTCGTTGGTGAACAGCGTCGCGGTCGGCTCGCCGCCCTCGTCGAGGTGGGCGACGGCCGTGTAGTTGCCGCCCGCGTCGAGCGGGAGGTCGACCGGCCCGATCGCCGGCGACGAGGCATCCGTGGCATCGGAGGCCGTGATGGCGACCGCGTAGGTGCCGGCCGGCAGCTCGAGCGGGCCTGCGAGCGACCCGGGCGTGAAGTCGTCGAGCGTGAGCTCGTCGTTCACGTAGACGTCCACCGTGAGGCCGGGAACCCCGTGCAGTACGGAGAGCATCGCGGGCGATTCGGCGGCGCTCGCGGGAACGGCCGTGCCGAGTGCGACGAGCGCACCGGCGCCGATCGCGGCGGCGAGGATCTTCTTCATCGTGGTTCCTCCAGTTCTCGACCCCGTGCGGGGTGCCTGATGTGCCTTCACTCACTACTTCCGGACGGAGTCGCCGATCGGATGCAGCGGCGCCGAAGTTTTTCTCGGCCGGATCTCGAATCGGCCCGTGCCGGTGCATCCGCTCGCCCGCCGACGGCGGAAGTAGTTCGTGAGCGGCCGGTGCGATGGCATGCGCCTGCCTGGCGGATGCCGCCGGCCGCGAGTCACCAGTGAAGGAGCATCATCATGAAGAAGATCCTCGCCATCGCGGCGGCCGCCGCGGCGATCGTCATGGTCAGCGCGACCCCGGCGAACGCGACCGGTGATCAGTCCCCGGCCGGCACCGTCGTCGATGTCGCCGTCGCGGCGTCCGGGGGCGGCGTTCCCGACCAGAACCCGTACGACTACGACCTGCTCGTGCAGGCGCTCACGGCCACCGGGCTCGTGCCCGTGCTCGCCGACACGTCGCGCAGGTTCACCGTCTTCGCTCCGAACGACCGGGCGTTCCTCCGCCTCGTCACCGACCTCACCGGCGAGGCGCCGACGAGCGAGCAGGATGCGCTCGAGAAGATCACCACGGTCCTGAGCATCGACCAGATCAGCAACGTGCTGCTCTACCACGTCGTCGCCGACCGCAAGCTCGGCCCGATCCGGGTGCTCACCGCCGGTTCGCTCACGATGGCCAACGGCGGCATCGTGAAGCCGCGGGGGCTCAACCTGCGTGACGAGAACACCGCGCTGAAGGACCCGCGACTGGTCATCAAGGGGCTGAACATCCAGGGCTCGAACGGGGTCATCCACACCATCGACCGGGTGCTCGTGCCAGCCGTGCTGTAGGACGGCCACCCAGCCGGATGCCGCGGGCGGGCGGGCCCCGTCCGCGGCATCCGCATCGGGCGAGTCGGAGCCCCTCGCGCAGCGACGCGCGGGGCGCACCGGCCACGGCGGTGCTCACTAGGCTGAACCCATGACTGAACGACTGCGCTGGGGCATCCTCGCCACCGGCGGCATCTCCCACCTGTTCACGAGCGACCTCAAGGCGAACGGCTTCGACGTCCGCGCGGTCGGTTCCAGGTCGCAGGCGGGCGCCGACGCGTTCGCCGCCGAGTTCGACATCCCGAACGCGCACCCGAGCTACGAGGCGCTCGCCTGCGATCCCGAGGTCGACGCGATCTACATCGGCACGCCGCATCCGATGCACGTGGCCAACGCACGGCTCGCGCTCGAGGCCGGCAAGCACGTGCTCGTCGAGAAGCCGTTCACGCTGAACGCGGCCGAGGCGCGCGAGATCGCCGAGCTCGCGGCATCCGAGGGGCTGCTGCTGCTCGAGGCCATGTGGACGAGGTACCTGCCGCACATGGTGCGCATCCGCGAGATCATCGCGGCCGGCACGCTCGGCGAGGTGCGCTCGCTCATCGCCGACCACACCCAGAAGCTCACCGATGACCCGGCGCACCGCATCAACGCGCTCGAGCTCGGCGGCGGCGCGCTGCTCGACCTCGGCATCTACCCCGTCTCCTTCGCGTGGGACCTGTTCGGGGCGCCCAGCACCATCCAGAGCACGGCGACGTTCAAGCCCACGGGCGCCGACGCGCAGGTCGCCGTCGTCTTCGGCTACGACGGCGGGCGCATCGCGACCTCCGTCTCGGCGAGCGACCTCAAGGGTCCGAACGTCGCCACCGTGCTCGGCAGCGACGCACGCATCGACATCGACTCGGTCTGGTACACGCCCACGTCCTTCCGCGTGGTCGACCACCACGGCGACGTGCTGGAGACGTACGAGTCCGAGGTCGTCGGCCGCGGCATGCACTTCCAGGCCGAGGCCGTCGAGCGGCTCGTCGCCGAGGGCAACCTCACCGGAGACCTGCTGACCCTCGACGAGTCGGTCGCGATCATGGGCACGCTCGACGCGATCCGCGAGCAGATCGGGCTGCGCTACCCGGGCGAGTAGCGGCTCGGCGCGGGGCCTCGCACGCGCGCGCGTCGCCCCGCCGGTCCCGCGCCGGCGCCCGCGCACCGCCGGGTGCGCAGTGGCTTTTCGGCCCGTGATCAGGGTTCGCTCGGGTGCGGCACGTAGAATCCCCGGATGACCGACGAGACGGATGCCACGCGCGAGCCTCGCTCGACCCCGCATCCGCCCGACACGGAGCCGGGGCACGAGACGGTCGAGTCCGCATCGCCGGCCCCGGTCGAGGGCGGCGATCTCGAGGCCTCGGAGGCGCCGGACGGCGTCGCCGAGGGCGAGGTCGCGGCTGAGCCCGGAGCTGTGTTCGACGGTGCCGAGACCGCGTCCGTCGAGGACGTCGACGCTGCTGCCTCCGACGAGACCGTCGACGCTGCTCCGTCCGACGAGACCGTCGACGCTGCTCCCTCCGATGAGACCGTCGTCCTCGACGCAACTGCCACGCCCGCACCGGCGGCGGCGGCCGCCACCGAGCCGGCGGATCCAGCGGACGCCGTTACCGACCAGTCCGACGCCGCGGCCCCCGCCGCCGCGCCGGCCGGCCCATTCCTGCGGAGGCACCGGCGCGCGTTCGCCGTGGCCGCCGGAGCGGTCGCCTTCGCCCTGCTCGGGGTGGGCGCCGTGTTCGCCGGCACCGCCGCGAGCACCCGCGACGCCGCCCCGGTCGCGGTGATGTCCGAGACCGCGACCCCGACTCCGACGCCGACCGCCGACCCCGCGCGACCCGTGCCCGCGGCCGCCGCGGCGCCGATCAACATCCGGGTCCGCACCTGCTCGGTCGCCGACCGTGCGGCCGACCCGCGGCTCGCCAACCTGCAGGCGCAGGTCATGAACGCGGCCACCGGCGAGGTGCTCTACGACCGCGGCGGCAGCACGCCGTCGCGCACCGCGAGCGTCATGAAGGTCCTCACCTCCGCGGCCGCCCTCAACGTGCTCGGGCCCGACTATCGCACCACGACCACCGTCGTGAAGGGCGCGGAGCCGGGCAGCGCCGTGCTCGTCGGCGGTGGCGACGTCACGCTGTCGCGCACGCCCAGCGGCAGCGAGACCGTCTACCCGGGGGCCGCGCACCTCGACGACCTCGCCGCGCAGGTGCAGGCGGCCTGGGCCGCGGACCCCGCCAACCCGCCGCTGACCAAGCTCATCCTCGACGCCGGGTACTTCGGCGGCGACGAGTGGCAGGCGAGCTGGGACACGATCGAGCGCGACGACGGCTACATGTCGAACATCACGGCCCTGCAGGTCGACGGCGACCGCGACGACCCCTACGCCAATACGTCCTGGCGCAGCACGGACCCCATCGGCCGGGCCGGCCAGGCCTTCGCCGACCAGCTCGGCGGCATCGCGGCCATCGAGCGCGGCACCGCGCCCGCGGGCGCGCAGCAGCTCGGTGCCGTGAGTTCCCCGACGGTCGCGCAGCTCGTCGACAAGGCGCTCGTCGTCTCCGACAACACCGTCGCCGAGATGCTCGCGCGCCTCGTGGCCATCGAGACGGGCTCGGGCAACACGTTCGACGCGATCAACGCGGGCGTGCTGCAGGGCCTCGAGGTCTACGGCATCGACACGACCGGCATCGTCGTCGTCGACGGGTCGGGGCTCAGCGACGACAACGCCGTGCCGCCCTCGTACCTGACGCAGCTCTTCGTGAAGGTCAACGCCCGCGAGGGCAACCTCGGCGTGCTCATGGACGGGCTGCCGGTGTCGGGCGAGCGCGGCTCGCTCTCGTACAGCGACCGGTTCGCCGGCGACAACTCGGTGGCGTACGGCGCCGTCTCGGCGAAGACGGGCTGGATCAACTCGGGCTACACCCTCTCCGGCGTCATCCGGGCGCAGGACGGTTCGACGCTCACGTTCGCGATCTACGCGCTCGGCGACGTGACCGACGAGGCGAAGCAGGCCATCGATACGCTCACGACCGGCTTCTTCCTCTGCGGGGACGAACTCTCCAACGAGTAGCCGCAGTCCTTCGGCATCCCGTCGCCGATTCGCAGCAGATGCGGATGCCGCGAGCGGGCGTCGCTGGAAGAATGGACGGCACCTGCGGCATCCGGTGGCTGCGGCATCCGCCTCGGTCATCGCCCGATGCCCCGACCGACGGGAGAGAGCCATGACCCGGGCCCTGTTCATCATCGACGTGCAGAACGACTTCACCGAGGGCGGCGCGCTCGGCGTCGACGGGGGAGCGGCCGTGGCCGCGGGCATCAGCCGCCACCTCGCCGCGCACCGTGGCGACTACGCGCTGGTCGTGGCATCCCGCGACTGGCACTCCGCCGAGAACGACAACGGCGGGCACTTCGCCGTCGACGCCGAGCCCGACTTCGTCGACACGTGGCCCGCGCACTGCGTGGCCGGCACCGAGGGCGCCGAGTACCACCCCGACCTCGCGACCGACGGCATCGACGTGCACATCCGCAAGGGCCAGGGCGTGCCCGCGTACTCCATCTTCGAGGGCACGGATGACGCGGGCGCGACGATCGGCGAGGTGCTGACGGCGCACGGGGTCACCGAGGTCGACGTGGTCGGCATCGCCACCGACTACTGCGTTCGGGCCAGCGCGCTCGACGCGCTCGAGCACGGCCAGCATGTCCGCGTGCTCACCGACCTCGTCGCCGGGGTCGCGGCCGACTCGTCCGCGGCTGCGCTCGCCGAGCTCGGGCACGCGGGTGCAGAGATCGCGGCGTCGTCGGCGTCCTCGGCTTCCGCCTCGGCTCCTGCCTCGGCTCCTGGCTCGGCCTCGTCGGGCTCTGACGCCTCGGGGGCGGATGCGCCCGGACCGGGCACCTCCGGAGCGGGCGCGGGCGGACCGGGCGACTCGGGCGCCGATCCCGACGCCTCGGGGCCGCGTACGCCCGATTCCGGTGCGGCCGGGCCAGACGCGTGAGCCCCGCCGGGGCGAGCGGCGCCGTGCTCTATGCCGAGGCCGACGACGGCACGCTGGTCGGATATCGGGTCTTCGGCGAGGAACGCCTCGAGCGCGAGGCATCCGCCCTGCCGCCGGTGCTGCTCGTGCATGGCTTCGCCTCGAACGCCGAGGTGACGTGGCAGGGCACGGGCTGGGTGCGCGCCCTGACCGATGCCGGCCGCACCGTGATCACGACCGACCTGCGCGGCCACGGCGCGAGCGACAAGCCGGTCGGCGGCGACGCGTACGCGCCCGAGACCTTCGGCGCCGACCTCGTCGCCGTGCTCGACACGGCCGGCGTCGAGCAGGTCGATGCAGTCGCGTACTCGATGGGCACCCGCGTCGTCGCCGCGCTGGCGGACCTCGCGCCCGAGCGCCTGCGCCGGGTGGTCATCGGCGGCGCGGGACCCGACGAGCTCTTCGCCGCTTGGGACCTCGACGAGGTGCGCGCCCTGCTCCTGCGTGACGAACCGAGCCCGCATCCGCTCATCGAGCAGGTGCTGCGCCCGGCGATCGCGGCCGGGGCCGACCGCGAGGCGCTGCTCGGCGTCGTCGAGGGCTTCGCGGGCGCCGAGCTCCGGTTCCCGCCCGGCATCCGATCGCTGTTCGTCGTCGGCGGCGACGACCAGGTGCCGGCCGGTGCCCGCGAGCTGGCCGAGGCATGGGGGAGCGGGTTCGTGTCGATCCCCGGGCGCGACCACGTGTCGACGCTGACCTCGCGGGCGTTCAAGGACGCCGCGATCGGGTTCCTCGCCGCGGAATGACCGCCGGGCCGGCCGGCCCGGCTCTGCCGGCCTGACCGGCTCGGCTCGGGCACCGCTCCCCATGTCGCATCCGTCGTCCGCGCCCGTAGCGTGATCAACGAATCCACCGCTCGAACGGCCCGCATCGCGTGCCCGGCGAGTTGGGTTCGTCGCGGCCGTGAGGGGCTCGGCCGCTCGACAAGGAGAACCATGAAGAAGCAGTCCATCGCATTCGTCGCGCTCGCCGTCGTGTCGCTCGTCCTGACGGCCTGCGCCGCGGAGCCCGCCGATTCCGTCGCCGAGAAGTCCGATATCTCGGTCGAGGAGACCGCGAGCGCCGACCCGACCGAGGAGCCGGCCGACGAGTCCACCGGTGAGGCCGCCATCGAAGGTGAACTCCTCGAGCCGGGCCAGACCGTCGCACTGGGCGACTGGGGCACGTACGAGTACGTCGACTACGACGACAAGACCGCGGTCCTGAACACCAAGCTCGTGAGCATCGAGCCGGCGACCGAAGCCCAGGTGGAGCAGCTCGTGGCCGAGATCCCCGAGCTCAAGGGTTGGAAGGTCTCGCTCATCCGATACCAGCAGCAGAAGGTTTCGGGCGATGACATCACCTACGGCTCGAACTACACCGACTTCCGCCCCGCCGACGCGACGGGTGCGAAGGCCCAGGAGGTCAGCGTCATCGGTTGGGACGAGTGCGCGAGCGAGTCCTTCACCGAGGAGTTCAACGCCGGCACCACGGTGCTCGACCAGTGCATGATCGGGGCGTCGGTCGACGGCGGCGAGCCCATCGGCGGCATGATCTGGACGGGCAACAGCTCGGCCGACGAGAACCCGTTCAGCGACTACGAGGGCACGCCGGTCTTCTTCGAGAACTAGCGTCCGGCTGCAGCGGCGAACGCCGTCCGACGCACCTTCCGGTGCCGGGCGGCGTTCTCCATGTGCAGGCCGACGGCCCTGAGCGCACGCTCACTGCTCGCCGCCGGCGTCTGCCGGATTCGGAGATCTTCGCGACACGCCGGCTTTTGAGCTGGCATGCGCGGCGTGTCACGCAAATCTCCGAATCCGGCAGACCATGTGGCGGGTGAAGCGATCCTCCACAGTGGTCCTGACGTGCATCGAGCTCACACAACGACGGATGTGGCACCGCGAAGCTGCGATCCGGCCGGATGCTCGGCGTATGGAACCTGCCATCGACGTCGTCAGGCGCCTGGGCGGCGTATGCCGAACCCGTGATCTGCGTGAGGTCGGCCACTACCCGCGAAGTATCGCGTCCGCCGTGGCATCCGGCGCCATCGAGCGGGCCCGAATCGGCCATTTCGTGGATCCCGCGCTGCATGAGCAGACCAAGCGCGCGATTCGCGTCGGCGGGCGTGTCGCATGCGCGAGCGCGGCGATCGTGCACGGTCTGCGAGTGCTCGAGCATCCTTCGGCGCTGCACGTCTGCGTCGCTCCACACGACTCGAGGTTCCGCCGAGCGCGCGACGGGTGCGGGCGCGTCAGACCGGGCCGTGCGCCGTGGCTCACGTTGCACTGGAGCGAGATCGGCGCTGCTGGTCCACCATTGCCTCCGGTCGCGACGGTGCTCGAGCAGGTACTGGAATGTCTTCCGCCGTTGGACGCGCTGTGCATCCTCGACTCAGCGCGCGAGGCCGTGCCGTGGGCGAACACTCGCCCCAGGCTCGACGACATCGAGTTCGATGTGTTGCTGAGCCGACTGAGTCGGCGCGGGTTCGCTATCGCGGCCCGATCCTCCTCCATGAGTCAGGCCGTCGGTGAGACGGTGGCAAGAGAGCGTCTTCGCCTGGCCGGCATCATCGCGACGCCTCAGGCCGCGCTGCCCGGCGGGTTCTTCGCGGACCTCCTCATCGGCGAGCGGCTCGTCATCGAGTGCGAGGGATATGCGGCCCACGGCGACGAGGACGCCTTCGAGCGCGATCGGCAACGCAAGGCATTCCTCCGTGCGTGCGGGTACGTCGTGCTCGACTTCAGCCATCGCCAGATCGTCCACGATTGGCCGAGCGTGCTCGGCACGATCCGGTCCGTCCTGCGCCGTGGACAGTCCCTGCGCGAAACGACCTGGCCGGGCACGTGAACCACGTCGTGCCGTGGCATCCGCTGCGCGGCGCCGGCCGAGGTGCGCATGTCTGCCGGATTCGGAGATTCCGACGACACGCCGGCAGGCGAGGTCGCAGACGCGGCGTGTCACCCAAATCTCCGAATCCGGCAGACAGGGGTTCAGACGTCCACGCGCATGCAGCCGCGGCGCCTAGAGCGTGTTGCCGAGCTTGAAGCCCTTCGCCGCGTCGCCCTCCCGGGTGTACGAGAAGCCGTCGGCGCCGATCGTGACCTCCATCTCGGAGTCGTCGGTGCGGGTGACGAGCGGCTTGGGCTCGCCGTCGAGGTCGAGCACGAGGGAGGCGTCGGTGTACCAGGAGGGCACGACGGAGTTGCCCCACCAGTCGCGACGCTGGTTGTCGTGCACGTCCCACGTGACGACCGGATTGTCGGGGTCGCCGGTCCAGTAGTCCTGCGTGTAGATCTCGATGCGGTGCCCGTCGGGGTCGCGGAGGTAGAGGTAGAACGCGTTCGAGACGCCGTGCCGGCCCGGTCCGCGCTCGATGTGGTCGCTGAGGCGGAGGGCTCCGAGCTTGTCGCAGATCGCGATGATGTTGTGCTTCTCGTGGGTCGCGAAGGCGACGTGGTGCATGCGCGGGCCGTCGCCACCGGTCATGGCGGTGTCGTGCACCGTGGGCTTCCGACGCATCCAGGCGGCGTACGTGGTTCCGGCCTCGTCTTGGATGTCCTCGGTCACGCGGAACCCCAGGTCCTCCATGTACGCGACCGCGCGGGGCACGTCGGGCGTGACCTGGTTGAAGTGGTCCAGGCGCACGAGGCATCCGGGGGTCTGCAGGTCGTAGCGCCACGCCAGCCGCTCGACGTGCTCGACCTCGTGGAAGAACTCGTACGGGAATCCGAGCGGGTCCTCGACGCGCACCGAGTCGCCGATGCCCTTCGTCCATCCCGAGGTGCGGCGCTCGACGCGGCATCCGAGCTCCTCGTAGAACGCGACGGCGAGGTCCAGGTCCTCCGGGGTGCGCACCCGGTAGCTGAAGGCGGCGACCGCGGCGACGGGGCCCTTGCGCAGCACGAGGTTGTGGTGGATGAATTCCTCGAACGAGCGCAGGTAGACGGCCTCGTCGTCCTCCTCGGTGACGACGAGCCCGAGCACGTCGACGTAGAACGCGCGGGAGGCGGCGAGGTCGGTGACCACGATCTCCATGTAGGCGCAGCGCACGATGTCGGGCGCAGGGCTCGACGGCGTCGGGATGCGGTTCGCGGGGGCGGGGATCGGGTTCCGGTCGGTGACGACGGGTTCGGTCATGGGTGGTGCCTTCTCTTCGTTGAGCGGATGCTTCGGTGGGCGGATGCCTCGGGCGGATGTCTCGGTGAGCGGATGCGGTGTCGTGGTCTCGATACGGCGCCGGGGCGCCTACTCGACCGCCCGGCGTGGGCGCCGACTCGACCGCCGGGCGAGGGCGCCGACTCGACCGTCAGCGCGCGACGCCGAAGCGCGGCGAGTGCGCCTGGTCGAGCGTGATGTGCACGGCCTGCTGGTCGGTGTAGAAGTCGATGGACCGGTAGCCGCCCTCGTGTCCGAGCCCGGAGGCCTTGACACCGCCGAAGGGGGTTCGGAGGTCGCGGACGTTGTTGGAGTTCAGCCACACCATGCCGGCCTCGACGGACTGCGAGAACGTGTGCGCGCGCTTGAGGTCGTTCGTCCAGATGTAGGCCGCGAGTCCGTACTTCGTGTCGTTCGCGAGGGCGAGCGCCTCCTCGTCGGAGTCGAAGGGCGTGATCGCGACGACCGGCCCGAAGATCTCCTCCTGGAAGATGCGGGCGTCGGGTGCGACATCCGCGAACACCGTGGGAGCGACGTAGTTGCCGGTGGGCAGGCCCTCGGGGCGCCCGCCGCCGGCGACCAACCGGCCCTCGTCCTTGCCGATCTCGACGTAGGACATGACCTTCTCGTAGTGCTCGGGGTGCACGAGGGCGCCGACCTCGGTCGCGGCGTCGTGCGGGTCGCCGACGACGATGTTCTTGGCACGTTCGGCGTAGCGGGCGACGAAGTCGTCGTAGATCGGCCGCTCGACGAGGATCCGCGATCCGGCCGTGCAGCGCTCGCCGTTGAGGGAGAAGACGCCGAACACGGTCGCGTCGAGCGCTGCGTCGAGGTCCGCGTCGGCGAAGACGACGGCGGGCGACTTGCCGCCGAGCTCCATCGACAGGCCCTTGAGGAAGGGCGCGGCGTTCGCGAAGATGAGCTGCCCCGTGCGACTCTCGCCCGTGAACGAGATGAGCGGCACGTCGGGGTGCTTCACGAGCGCGTCGCCGGCCTCCTCGCCGAGCCCGTTGACGAGGTTGAAGACGCCCTGGGGGACGCCGGCCTCCTCGAAGATCGACGCCCAGAGCGAGGCCGAGAGCGGCGTGAACTCGGCGGGCTTCAGCACGACAGTGTTGCCCGTGGCGAGGGCGGGTGCGAGCTTCCAGGACTCGAGCATGAACGGGGTGTTCCACGGCGTGATGAGCCCGGCGACGCCGATCGGCTTGCGGTTGACGTAGTTCACCTGACGCCCCGGCACCTTGTAGGTATCGTCGCGCTGGGCGACGATGAGGTCGGCGAAGAACCGGAAGTTCTCGGCCGCGCGCTGCGCCTGTCCGAGCGCCTGGGTGATCGGCAGGCCCGTGTCGAAGGTCTCGAGCTCGGCGAGGCGCTGGTCGCTCGCCTCGACGAGGTCGGCGATGCGGTGCAGCACGCGCGAGCGCTGGCGCGGCAGCATCCGCGGCCACGGACCGTCGACGAAGGCGCGGCGGGCGGCGGCGACGGCGAGGTCGACATCCGCCTGCTGCCCGGCGGCCGCCCGTACGTAGGTCTCGTTCGTGACCGGGTCGAGGACGTCGAACGTCTCGCCGCCGACCGAGTCGACGAACTCGCCGTCGATGAAATGGCGGATGCGGTCGGGCAGTCCTGCGGGAACGTGGTGCGTCATGCGTGGATCTTCCGTTCGGCGGTGAGGGCGGTGAGGGTGGTGAGCGTGGCGGGGTCGGCGGAGGCGGATGCCGGCGGCGCCGCCGGCGAGGTCGATGGCGACGGATGCTGCGCCTGGTAGGCGAGCACGGCGTCGAGGGTCGCGAGCCGGTGTCCGCGGGCGGCGAGCTCGATCTCGAGCGGGGCGGCGCCGCCCTCGATGAGGTCGAGGATGCGCTCGTGCTCGTCGACGGACTCGTGGGCTCGGCCGGGCACGAAGCTGAACGAGGAGTCGCGCAGCACCTTCATGCGGTTCCAGCCCCGGTGCACGAGGTCGAGCACGTGCGGGTTCGGGCACTCCTCGAAGAGCACGGCGTGGAACTCGAGGTTCGCGAGCGTGAACGCGTGCGGGTCGAAGTCGTCGAGGCTGCGCCGCATCCGCTCGTTGACCTCGCGTGCCCGGCGCACGTGATCGGGGGTGAGCATGGGCGCCGACATCGCGGTCGCCGCGCCCTCGACGAGCGCGAGCGTCTGCATCGTGTGCAGGTACTCCGTCTCCTTGATGAGGGCGACCTGCGCGCCCACGTTGCGCTCGAAGGTGACGAGGCCCTCGGCCTCGAGCAGGCGGATCGCCTCGCGCACGGGCACGACGCTGACGTCGAGTTCGCCGGCGATCTGCCCGAGCACGAGTCGGAACCCCGGTACGTACCGGCCGTCGTCGATGCGGTCGCGGATGAAGCGGTAGGCGCGCTGCGACTTGCTCGGCTCGCTCATGCGCGCTCGTCTCCCTGCCCTCCATCGCCCGCGGCGCGCTCCGCCTCGAACCGCGCCCGCCATGCGGCGTTCATCGGGAACAGCCCGTCGACGGATGCCCCGCCGGCGACCTGCTCGGCGACCCAGGCCTCCTCGGCCTCCTGTGCCACGGCCTCGGCGACGACCTCCTCGACGAGGTGCGGCGGGATGACGATGACGCCGTCGCCGTCGCCCACGATGACGTCGCCCGGCTGCACCGCCGCCCCGCCGCAGGCGATCGTGACGTCGACCTCCCACGGCACGTGCCGACGGCCGAGCACCGAGGGGTGCGGGCCCTGGGAGAACACGGGGATCTCGAACCCGGCCACGGCGTCGAAGTCGCGCACGCCGCCGTCGGTCACGATGCCGGCGGCGCCGCGCACCTGGGCGCGGAGGGCGAGCACGTCGCCGACGGTTCCGGTGCCGCGCTCGCCGCGGGCCTCGATCACGATGACCTCGCCGGGCTCGACGGTGTCGAACGCGAGCTTCTGCGCGTTGAACCCGCCGCCGTGGTCGGCGAACAGGTCGGGACGGAACGGGATGAACCGCAGCGTCTTCGCACGTCCGACGAGGCGGTCGCCCGGGTGGTTTGCGGAGACGCCCTCGATGAAGACGTCGTGGTACCCGCGCTTGCGCAGGGCCACCGAGAGGGTGGCGACGGCGACACCGTCGATGGCGGCGCGCAGCTCGTCGGTCAGTTCGAAGGCGGGCGCGGATGCCGCGGGCGAGGCGGATGCCGCGGGCCCGCCCGCCGCGCTCGCCTGACCCGCCGCGCTCGCCTGACCCGCCGCGCTCGCCCGGCCCGCCGCGACGGCCTGGGCCAGTGCCGCTTCGGAGCCCCACGCCTCGACGCGCTGCAGGTCGTCGACGGCGGGTGCGGACCCGAAGTCGCCGAAGGCGGCCTCACCCTGTGTGATCGTGGTGACGAGGCGTCCGGTGCTGGGCGAGCCCGGGGCATCCGGTGCGTCGACCTCGACCTCGACGACGTCGCCAGGGAGCACGACGGAGGACCCGGCCGGGGTCCCGGTGAGGATCACGTCGCCGGTCTCGAGCGTCATGAGCTGCGAGAGGTCGGCGACGAGCCGGCCGAACGGGAAGAGCAGCGTGTCGCTCGTGTCGGACTGCACGAGCTCGCCGTTGACCCAGGTGCGCACGCGCCAGTCGCCCTCGCCGAGGCCGTCGGCCGGGATGAGCGCCGGGCCGATCGGGGTGAAGCCGTCGCCGCCCTTCGAGCGCACGTTCGACCCCTTGTCGGCCGCCCGCAGGTCGTAGAGCCCGAAGTCGTTCGCCGCGGTGACGGATGCCACGTGCCGCCAGCCGTCGGCGGGGGAGACCCGCCTCGCGGGATCGCCGATGACGATCGCGATCTCGCCCTCGAACGCGAGCAGCTCCGTGCCGGCCGGACGCTCGAGCGTCGCGCCGGTCGGGGCGAGCGAGGATGCCGGCTTCAGGAAGTAGCTCGGCTGGGCCGGCGTGCGTCCCCGCTGGGCGGCGCGCGACGGGTAGTTCAGGTGCACGGCGATGATCTTGCCGGGCGTGGCGATGGGGGTCATGGACATCCTTCAGTAGCTCGGCCGGGGCGCGTCGGCGTCGTCGGCGGCATCGGTCGGGCGCTGCCCGATGAAGCGGTCGGCGAGGGCCTCGGTCGAGCGCGCCAGCAGCGCGACATCCGCACCGACGATGACGAGCGACGCACCCGCGGCGACGTAGCGGTCCGCGGCGGCGGGGACGAAGGCGTTCACGCCCGAGGGGACGCCGGCGGCGGTGGCCGCCGCGATGCCCGCGAGGACCGCGCCGACGACGTCGGGGTGCTCCTGCTGCCCGAGCAGCCCCATGGAGGCGGCGAGGTCGGCCGGCCCGAAGAAGACGCCGTCGACGCCGTCGACCGCGAGGATCTCCTCGAGGTCGGCCATGGCCGTCGCCGACTCGATCTGGACGAAGACCGAGATGGTCGAGTCGGCGTCGCCGAGGTAGCCCTCGATCCGGTTCCAGCGCGAGGACCTCGCGAGCGAACTGCCCACGCCGCGCACCCCGAGCGGCGGGTAGCGCACCGCGCGGACGATGCCCGCGGCCTGCTCGGCGGTGTCGACCATGGGCACCAGCAGGTTCTGCACGCCCACGTCGAGGTAGCGCTTGAGCGTGACGGTGTCGCCGAACGGCGGACGCACGATGGGTGCGACGGGGTACGCGGCGACCGCCTGCAGTTGGGCGAGCACGGACTCGAGGTCCGCGGGCGAGTGCTCGGCGTCGATGAGCACGACGTCGAGGCCGGAGCCGGCGATGATCTCGGCGTTCGTCGCGCTGCCCGCGCACGACCAGGCTCCGACGAGGGGCCGGTCGGATGCCGCGATGCGCTCGCCGAGGGTCGGCGGCAGGGTCAGACGAATCGGCATGTCACGGCTCCCAGGTCTCGGTAGTCGGCGTGCACCGTGTCGCCGCGCTCGACCCACATGGGCCGCGTGAACGACCCGGCGAGGATGATCTCGCCCGCCTCAAGCGACTGGTCGTGCTGCGCGAGCTTGTTCGCGAGCCACGCGACCCCCATCGCCGGGTGCCCGAGCACCGCCGCGGCGACGCCCGATTCCTCGATGACCTCGTTGCGCGACAGCAGCGCCGATACCCAGCGCAGGTCGACCTCGTCGACCTTCACGGGCCGGCCGCCGAGGACCATCGCGCCCATCGCGGCGTTGTCGCTGATGGTGTCGACGATCGTGCGGCCCTCCATCTCGATGTGCGAGTTCAGGATCTCGAGGGCCGGCACGACGTACGCCGTCGCGTCGAGCACGTCGAAGATCGTGACGTTCGGTCCCGCGAGGGGCTTCGCGAGCACGAAGGCGAGCTCGACCTCGATGCGGACGTTCGAGAACCGGTCGAACTCGACGGATGCCCCGGACTGGATCACCATGTCGTCGAGGATCACGCCGTAGTCGGGCTCCGTGATGCCGGTCGCGACCTGCATGACCTTGCTGGTGAGGCCGATCTTGCGGCCCACGCGGCGGGCTCCGGCCTCGGTGCGCCGGTCGGCCCAGAGCTTCTGCACGGCGTACGCGTCGTCGACGGTCATGCCGGGATCACGCGCGGTGAGCAACGGCACGACGCTGCGGTCGCGATCGGCCGTGAGGAGTTCCTCGGCGATCGCCTCGATGCGGGAGGGGTCAAGCACGTGCGAGCTCCACTTCGTCGGGGTCTGCCTCAGATCGTATACGATCTGGCGCCACGCCGCACTCGACGGGTTGGACGATCATCGGTGCGAGGTGGCGCGCCTCGTGAGGAGGTTGGTCGCTACAGTGAGTCACTGCAGGGCGCGATTCGGGCGGTGCTCGGCTCGGGCCCTCGCCCGGCATGGCCCGGGTGGGCGGCCAGACGAGTGTGCTGTTGGAGCGGGAAGACGCAGATGATGATCGATTTCGCATTGAGCGACGCCGTCGTGGCCTACGTCGGGTTCGACGGTGAGTCCGCGGTGCCGGGGCGCCATCGAGACAGAATCGCTGATCCCGTGCTCCAAGAGCGTGTGGCCCAGGTCGTGAATCATGCCGAACTCCGAGAACCGGGGAACGAGGCGCAGGGCGTGCTCGCCTGGGCGCAGCAGCGCCGAGATGCAGTCGGCCGGGCGCATCCCGAACTCTCGGGCCGGGCACTCGACGCCATCTGCGCGCTGATCTCGTTCGAATGGCGCTGACGGATGCTCGATGCCGCAACGGAGAGGTTCGTCGACCAGGCGACCGCACTTCCGCCCGAATCGCTGGCGGAGGCATACGATCGCACGCTCGATCTCCGTTCGCAGGGGGGCAAGGAGGCGAGCGGGCTCGCCGTGCCGTCAGCATCCCAGAACTCGCAACTCGACCGTCGGATCCGCGCTGCCCTGCTCCCGAGGGCGAGCACGCTCGACGGGCATCTCATCGGGTTGCACTCCGATGCCATCGCCGCCGTCGGCATCGCGGCTCGCGCGGTCCTGCGGCGAGCCAAGCTCGCCGACGAGGCGTATGACGTTCTCGTCGAACCCTTTCGCGGCCTCGGGGTTCCCATACCCGAGCGAGCGGAGACCATCGACTGATTGCGAGAAGACGCACCCTCGTAGGCTGGAGTGGTGCTGTCCGGGAGTCGAGCGCCGTTGCCCCACGGGGAGGCGCTGGTCCTTGCGGTGTGGGTGGCGGGATTCGGCGTCGGAACGGTGGTCCACCTGATCGAGCTGCTCACCCAGGGCGCGGCCGTCTACGGCACCATGCCGGCCGGGGTCCGGGTGTTCTGGGTCTCGCTCACCATCGTCGACCCCGTCCTGGTCGTGCTGCTCCTGCTGCGGGTGCGGGCGAGCATCTGGCTGGGCTGCGCCGTCATGGTCGTCGACGTCGTCGTGAACTGGACGGCTGCTCTGACCATCCCGGGAGCCACCGGCCCCGGTCTCGTCACGCAGCCCCTCTTCCTCCTCTTCCTCCTCACCACCGCCCCGCTGCTGTGGAGGTCCTTCCGGAAACCGGCATAGCCGAGAGGCGGTCACCCGTCCCCGACCTGCAGCGGGTCGATCGGCGCCGGCCGACCGCAGGCCGTCGCCACGGCATCCGCTCAGCTGTTCACGCGGATGATCTCCTCCTGGTACGGCGCGACGACCGTGCCCGAGATGCGGCAGTCGAGCAACAGGAACGGGCGCTCGGAGGCCGGCCGCGCGGTCCACTCGGCGAGCACGTCGAGGTCGGCGAGTTCGCACACGATGACGCCCTCGGCCCCGACGGCCGACGCGAGGCCCGCGAAGGAGGCCTCGGGAATGAGCATCGGCGCACGCGCGAGGCCCTTGAGGCCGTAGAGGTTCACCTCGGCGCCGTAGGCGGCGTCGTTCCAGACGACGGCGAGGCCACGGCCGCCGGCGGAGCGGACGGCGGACTCGAGGTCGGCGAGCGCCATGAGCCCGCCGCCGTCGCCCGTCGTGAGCACGATGGTCGAGTCTGGCTTCGCGGCCGCGGCGCCCGGCACGCTCGGGAACCCGAGGCCGATCGACTGGAACGCCGTGCCGACCATGATCATGCGGTCGGGCGAGGCGACCGGCCAGTACATGTTCGCCCAGCCGATGAAGTGCCCGCCGTCGGAGACGACGACGCGGTCCTCCGGCAGGAGTTCGGCGATCCGGCGGGCCACGGCTCGCGGATCGAGCCGGCCGTCGTCGGCGAGCCCGTCGGCACGCGCGGGCGCCGGCTGCGCGCGGAGTGCGGGGATGTCGACCGACTCCCGCCACCCGGATGCCGCGGCGCCGAGCTCGTCGAGCGAGTCCGCGATCGCCCGCGCGACGACGGCGGCGTCGCCGCGGACGTAGCCTCCGACGTTCGGATGCGTCGCCGTCGGCGCCACGTCGACCTGGAAGACGCGCGTGCCCGGCGCGAACAGGTCGCCGAAGCGCATCGTGAACTGGTTGAGTGACGCCCCGAAGACGACCGCGACGTCGGCCTCGCGCACGAGCTCCATGGCGGCCTCGGCACCGAAGCCGCCCGTCACCCCGAGGTCGAACCGGCCGTCGGGGAAGACGCCGCGGCCGAGCGCCGTGGACGCCGTCACGGCTCCGGTCGCCTCGGCCAGTGCGCCGAGCGCGTCGCCGGCGCCGGCGAGCCAGGCGCCGCGGCCCGCGAGCAGCAGGGGCCGGCTCGCGCCGGCCAGCGCGGCGGCGATCTCGGCCACGACCGCGGCGCCGAACGGGCCCTTCGGGGCGAGCGGTTCGGGCAGGTGCAGGTCCGGCGCGACGCCGAGCCCGCCCGCGTCGCGGGCGGCGACGTCGTAGGGGATCGCCAGGACGACGGGCAGGCGATAGGCGAGTGCGTGCTCGATCGCGAGCACCGTCGTGGCCGCGGCATCCGTTCGCCCGACCGTGTACGTGCGGGCGCCGACGGCGGAGGCGAGGGCGATCTGGTCGACGTCCCACGGCCGGCGACCGGATGTCGGCTCGTCGCCGACCACGAGCACGAGCGGCACCCGCGCCTGGGTGGCCTCGGCGAGGGCGGTCAGCGTGTTGGTGAAGCCGGCGCCGTAGGTCGCCGTCGCCGCCGCGATGCGCCCGGACGCCCGGAAGTGCGCATCGGCGGCCACGACTCCGCCCGCCTCGTGGCGCACGGCCGTGAACGTGACGGCCGTCTCGCGCTCGAGCGCGTCGAGGAAGTACGCGTTGCCGTTGCCCATGAGGCCGAAGACGTGGTCGAGGTGGGCGGCGAGGGTGTGGGCGACGTGCGCGGACACGGTGGGCATGGCGAAGCCTTTCGAGACGGGGACGGAGTGGTGCGTTCCGTATGTGTCTCGCTCGACCCGGCGTTGGCCGCCGTCGGCTTCGTGCCCCTTTTGCGAGCACCGGCGCGCAATGGCGCCTGGACGATCGCGAGTCTACGCGACGCCGCCCGCACCCTCGAGGGTCAGATCGCGGCCTGCCTGCGGGCGAGCGGGGTGGGCTGCATCGGCTGGTCGTTCGCCGTGAGGTCGATGCCGAGGTCGCGGGCGTAGACGACGCGCGTCGCGATCGCGACGTCGTCGCCGGTCTGCGTCAGCTCGAACACGCGGCCGCCGCGCATGCGGTTGCGCTCGGCTCCCGGCAGCCCGTACGCGCCGAACCCCGTGCCGGGGGCGTAGCCGAGGAGCACGCCGTAGTAGTCGCCGACGTAGTCGTTCACGTGGTCGTGCCCGACGAAGACGCCCTTCACGTCACCGCGCTCGAGGATCGCGTTGAACATCCCGGAGTTGATGGGGCCGGGGCACTCGTCCTCGTTGCGCTCGCCGACGATGCCGTGACGGGTGCGCCCGCGCGCGGCATCCGCCTCGGTCCTCGTGTCGACGCCGCCCCACCACATGAACCGGTGCTCCCAGAGCGCGATGTGCACGAACATGAGGCCGGGGACCTTGCGGCCGAGTCGCTGCTCGAGGCGCTGCGACTCCTCGCGATACCACGCGACCTGGTCCATGCGCAGCCAGTCCCAGGCGGGGTAGCCGGCGAAGTCCTGGCCGTTGATCGAGTCGGGAGCGTAGCGGCCCGAGTCGAGCAGCCACAGCGCGAAGGCCTCACGGCGGTCGTTGGCCGAGCGGATCGGCACGATGGTGTTGCCCGTGCCGGTCACGCCGGCGATGTTCTCGGCGTTGTAGTTGAAGTCGTAGCTCCGGTAGAAGTCGAGCATCATCGCCTCGTCGACGCCCGACTGCGGCAGCGAGTCCTCGTCGTGGTTGCCGTAGGTCACCGCCCACGGGATGCCGCGGCTCTCCATCGGCCAGACGACGTTGTTGATCGCCTGCTTGACCGCGAGGCGCGTCTCGCAGCCGCCCGTGATCACGTCGCCGTTGATGAGCGCGAAGTCGGGCTTCTCGGCGTCGAGCGTCTTCTCGATGAGCTCGACGGTGCGCCGGTCGGTGAGCTCGTCGTCCTGCGTGTCGTTGAACTGGACGACCTTGAACGTGCCGTCGCCCCGGAACCGGAGCTTCGGCGCGCGGCCCGACGGGCTTCCGGCGGGCGAGCCCTTCCCTGCGGACGAGGGGCTCGCCTGGGCGGCACCGGCGGGGATGGCGGCGCCGATCGCGCCGAGCCCTCCCGCAGCCAGGATGGTTCGGCGGCTGACGCCGGACGGCTCGGTCATTCGGTGCTCCTCTGCGCTCGCGAGCCCTGGACGGCTCGACGGGTCGACGCTAGGGAGCCCGGATGTCGCGATCGGAACGGCCGGGTGAACGGTCGTGGTCCGCTGCGGCATCCGCAGGGCAGAATGGGTCGGGTGAAGACGATCCAGCTGCGCCGGTACACCCTCGTCGACGGCGAATACGACGCGTTCCTCGAATGGTGGCAGGGCGCGATGCCCGTCGTCCGGCCCGCCGCCGGGTTCGCGATCGAGTTCGCCTACGGCCTCCGCGAGTCGAACGAGTTCGTCTGGGCGGTGAGCGCCGAGGGCGACCGCGACGCGTTCCTCGCGCTCGAGCAGACCTACATGGCCTCGGAGGCGCGTGCCGCCGTGTTCGCGGGCGTGCCGCAGCGGGTCGCCGTGCACGACGTGCGGTTCGTCGACGACGCGCCGGTCGGCTGAGGCCCGACGCACCCGCCGGCTGAGCGCCGCCGCGTCGGTCGCGGGCGTTCCCGCCCGCCAGCCCGTACAGTGCGCGCTCGGCGCGGAGTCCGTACGATCGAGTCATCCCCCGAAGTGAACCGTGGCCGATGCTGCCCACCCGCTCGCGCGGCCGCGCCTGACCCTGGTCGATGACGCCTGCTCGCGTCCGCGGCCGAGAAGGAAGATCGTGAGTCTCGAGTTCGACGCCAGCCGTGCCGAGTGGATCGCCCGTGAAGAGCTCGCCGAGCGGATGATCCCGCTCATCGGCGGCCTCTACCGCGACTTCGGGGTGGTGACCTCCATCCACGGCCGCCGGCTCATCAACCGCTCGCCCGTCGAGCTCCTGAAGGCGCACCGCTTCGCGCGCCAGGCCGGTGACGTCGAGCTCGACCTGGCCGACTCCATGCGGATGCTCGAGGCCCTGCGCGAGATCGGGCCCGGCCCCGCCTCGGTCGACATCGCGCGCCTCGTGGCCCGCCACGCGGCATCCGGCGAGGACGGCGAGCGGATGCCGCTGGCCGACTTCCTGCGCCTCGAACTCGCTCCCGTCGTCGCCGCCGACGGCGAGGCGCTCCCGACCCGCGAGGGCACCGACGTCGTGCTCTACGGGTTCGGCCGCATCGGGCGCCTGCTCGCGCGCATCCTCATCGCACATGCCGGCGACGCCACCGGTCTCCGCCTGCGCGCGATCGTGGTGCGCAAGGGCGCGGCGAACGACCTCGTCAAGCGCGCGAGCCTCCTGCGCCGCGACTCGGTGCACGGCTCCTTCGCCGGCACGATCGAGGTCGACGAGGAGGCGAACACGATCCTCGCGAACGGCACGCTCATCCAGGTCATCCACGCGAACGACCCCGCCGCGATCGACTACACGGCGTACGGCATCCGCGACGCGATCGTCGTCGACAACACCGGCCGGTGGCGCGACGAGGAGGGACTCTCGCAGCACCTGCGCTCGACCGGCGTCGCCCGCGTGCTGCTGACCGCGCCCGGCAAGGGCTCGATCAAGAACATCGTGCACGGCATCAACCACGACGACATCTCCGCCGAGGACCGCATCCTCTCCGCGGCCTCGTGCACCACGAACGCGATCACGCCCGTCCTGAAGGCCGTCGACGACGCGTACGGCGTCGTGCGCGGCCACGTCGAGACCGTGCACTCGTTCACGAACGACCAGAACCTCATCGACAACTTCCACGCGGGCGATCGGCGCGGCCGCTCGGCCGCGCTCAACATGGTCATCACCGAGACCGGTGCCGCGAAGGCCGTCGCGAAGGCGCTGCCCTCGTTCGCGGGCAAGCTCACCGGCAGCGCCATCCGCGTGCCGACGCCCGACGTGTCGCTCGCGATCCTGAACCTGCGGCTCGAACGGCCCGCCGCCAAGGCGGAGCTGAACCGCTATCTCCGGCAGGTCTCGCTCACCTCGCCGCTGCGCCAGCAGGTCGACTACATCGAGTCGCCCGAGGTCGTCTCGACGGACTTCGTCGGCTCCAGCCGCGCCGGGATCGTCGACGGGCTCGCGACGATCGCCGACGGCACCGACGCGGTGCTCTACGTCTGGTACGACAACGAGTACGGCTACTCCTGCCAGGTCGTGCGCGTCATCGAGGCGATGGCGGGCACGCACCCCGTCGTGTTCCCAGCGCGCGAGCCCGTCGTGCTCGAGGCCTCGGCGGCCCTCGACGACACCGTGCTCGTCGCCGGCTGAGCCGAGCCAGTCAGACGGAGACGGTCGCCCCCGCCTGGTCGACGGATGCCGCGTGCCGAGGTCTGCCACGCGGCATCCGTGTTCCCCCTAGCCGTCGAACCTCGGAACGTCGAGTCGCACGTCCTGCACCCTGATGGCGCCGATTCCCGCCGCCGACTGCGCCGCCCTCGCCGCCTCCGCGAGCCTCACGGTGTCCGCGACCTTCACGGATTCGGCGAGCCGCACCGATTCGGCGAGCCGTGTCGCGTCGGCGAGCCTCACGGCCTCGGCGAGCTTCACCGCCTCGGCCTGCCTGGCCGCTTCGGCCACCTGCAGTCGCTCGAGCACCACGCCCTGGGTGAACTCGACCTGGAGGCGCTCGATCTCGCGGGGATCGAACTCGAACACCGGATCGGGCGTCGGCCGTTCGAACGGATCGGGCTTCACCCTGATGTCGAGTTCCTTGATGCGGCGCGTCCAGCACGAGATGACCGTCGGCAGGTCGTCGGGGTTGAATCCCTCGAACCAGCCCTCCGCCTCGAAGCGCACCTGCGCGCTCGCCGACCCGCCCTGGTCGCTCACGGTGCAGACGATGTCGGCCCCGAGTCGGATGCCGCCGGGAGAGGTGAGGCCGAGCTCGAAGGTCACGGGGTCGATGGTGTAGCCGACGGGGAACGTGGATCCGTCGAACGGCACCTGGGCGGTTCCGCCGGTGCCGCCGACGGGAACGCCCCCGATGCTCCAGCTCGCCGTGGGCGCCATCGCGGCCGGGACGCCGGCGCCGCCGAACCCCGCGGTGCTGATCGTGAAGATCTCGAGCGTCGACGTCGCATACGTGCCGCGGCGGACGGTGTCGCCGCACGGGGTCTGCTCGGTGGCCTCGGCCCCGACGGCGCCGAGCACGTCCTCGCTGCGCAGGCGTGACGCGAGGGTCACCGCCCGGGCGGCGGCACCGGCGGCCACCCGCAGGTCGACCCACTCGCGATCCGGATCGACGCCGGCGATCGTCACGGTGAGCGGGATGCCGTCCAGCGCCACGTCGGTGTCGATCGAGTTCAGCGGGACCATGCCGCGGTACCACGGGCGCACGCCGTCGCCCGCGACCTCCGTGAGCGAGTGCACCACGACGCCCTCGCGGGAGACGTCGGGGCCCAGCACGTCCAGGCCCGAGTCCCAGCCGGTTGCCGTGCGGAACTCGACGTAGACGCGCCCGGCGCCGCTCGCCGGTTCGCCGTTCGGATGCAGGACGAGCAGCGTCGGCTGGCGGCCGGAGCCCGTGCGCGCGACATCCGCCGAGGCGCTGCGGAGCCGCACGGAGACAGGACCCGACGCCGGGAAGGGGCGCTCGACCACCGAGCCGGCCATGGCCTCCGGCATCTCCTGGTGCAGGTGGGCCCGCGAGAGGTTCGGTCCGGCGGACCCGAAGGTGCCGGCGTTCGGCCAGCCCGCCACCGCGGGGATGCTGCGGGTCGGCGACGAGGTCCATCGGGGACCGGTGCCGAGCCAGCGAGAACCGAACGACGCCGAGGACATGAGGTCGTACGGGGATCCGTAGACGGGTTCGGCGATCACATTCGCGTCGCGCGGGTCCCAGTCGGCGCCGTTGTTCAGCAGGCCGTACGAGTGGTCGAAGCCGAGCACGTGGCCGACCTCGTGGGTCATGAAGGTGTGGTCCCCGGTCGCGACGGCGATCACCGCCGTGGGGAAGCCGCGCACGGTCGTGGCTCCCGCGTCGAAGTCCTGCGTCACCGTGGCGGGCTCGCCCGGCTGCCCGGCCTTCGGGTTGGCGATCTGGCGGCGACCGGGGTACATGAGCACCACGACCCCGTCGAATCCGGCGAGCGGGTCGTGATCGGGGAACTTCGCGCGCAGCGCGTCGATGGCGCGCTCGGCCTGGGCGACCCGGGAGACGTCGGCGCCGAGTTCGACGAGTACCCACGGCATCAGGGAGGAGTCGACGAAGTCCAGGTGTCCGCGGGTGGTGTCGCTCCAGTAGCGGAGCACCGAGGAGGAGCCGACCATGAGGAGGTCGATGAAGGGGCGGTCGGCCACGGCGGGTGCGGCACTCTCGTGCCTGGCCCGGATGACGGCGAGTCTCGTCTTCTTGGTCATGCCCACGATCATTCGGCGCGGGCCACCCGGCCGTATCAGGGTCGGCCCTGACGAGGTCGTGGGGCGGGCACCGAGCAGGAGCGCGGCCACCGCACCGGTCGTAGGCTTGGAGCATGAGCACCGAAGCCGTCATCGTCGACGTGATCCGCACCCCGGTCGGGCGAGGCAAGCCCGGCGGCATGCTCTCGGGCGTGCACCCGGTCGACCTGCTCGCGGGCGTGCTCGACACGCTCGTGAACCGCAACGACCTCGATCCCGGACTCGTCGACGACGTGATCGGCGGCTGCGTGAGCCAGGTGGGCGAGCAGTCCTCCAACGTCACGCGCAACGCCGTGCTCGCCGCCGGGTTCCCCGAGCACGTGCCGGGCACGACCATCGACCGGCAGTGCGGCTCGAGCCAGCAGGCGGCGACCTTCGCGGCGCAGGCCGTGCTCGCCGGGCAGGCCGAGATCGTCATCGCCTGCGGCGTCGAGTCGATGAGCCGCGTGCCCCTCGGCTCCGGTGCCGCGGGCGCCGATCCGTTCGGCTCGCGCCTCGCCGCGCGCTACCCCGATGGCCTCGTGAACCAGGGCGTCTCCGCCGAGCTCATCGCGGCGAAGTGGGGCCTCTCGCGCGACGAGCTCGACGCGTACGCCGCGCGCTCGCACGAGCGCGCGGCGGCCGCCGGGGCATCCGGGGCGTTTGCGACCGAGGTCGTGCCCGTGCCGGGCGTCGACGGCCTCGCCGACGAGACCGTGCGCCCCGGCACCACCGCCGAGGGCCTCGCCGGCCTGAACCCGGCGTTCCGGACCGACGCGCTCGCCGACCGGTTCCCCGAGCTCGACTGGCGCATCACGCCGGGCAACTCCTCGCCCCTCACCGACGGCGCCTCCGCCGCCCTCATCATGAGCGCCGACGCCGCATCCAAGCTCGGGCTCGAGCCCCGCGCACGCTTCCGCTCGTTCTCCGTCGTCGGCAGCGATCCGCTGTTCATGCTCACGGGCGTCGTCCCGGCGACCGAGCGCGTGCTCGAGCGGGCGGGCCTCACGCACGAGGACATCGACGCCTACGAGGTCAACGAGGCCTTCGCCTCCGTGCCGCTCGCGTGGCTCGCCGAGACCGGAGCGGATGCCGCGAAGCTGAACCCCCGCGGCGGCGCGATCGCGCTCGGCCACGCGCTCGGCTCGAGCGGGACCCGGCTGCTCACGACGCTCGTCAACCACCTCGAGGCGTCCGGCGGCCGCTACGGCCTGCAGACCATGTGCGAAGGCGGCGGCATGGCGAACGCCACGATCATCGAGCGACTCTGAACCGACCGGCTCCGGCCACCCACCATCCGCATCCGAAGGGACCCACCACATGCAGCTGACCGACGCAGGCGCGATCGTCACCGGAGGCGCTTCCGGCCTGGGGCGCGGCACGGCCTCCGTGCTCGCCGCCGCGGGTGTCGAGGTCGTCATCCTCGACCTCCCCGGGTCGCCGGGCGAGCAGACCGCGCACGAGCTCGGCGAGCGGGTGCGCTTCGCGCCGGCGGATGTCACGGACGAGGCTTCCGTGCAGGCCGCGATCGACCTCGTGCAGGAGCGCGCGCCCCTGCGCATCGCCGTGAGCTGCGCGGGCATCGCGACGGCCGGGCGCACGGTCGGCCGCGACGGCCCGATGGCGCTCGAGGCGTTCGAGCGCACGATCCGCATCAACCTCATCGGCACGTTCAACGTCGCGCGGCTCGCGGCGGCCGCGATGGCGGCCAACGAGCCCGTGCTCGCGCAGGCGCTGCCTGGGGTGCCTGAGACCGCGGAGCGCGGCGTCATCGTGAACACGGCGTCGGTCGCGGCCTTCGACGGGCAGATCGGGCAGGCGGCCTATTCGGCGTCGAAGGGCGGGGTCGTGGCGATGACCCTGCCGCTCGCGCGCGACCTCTCGAAGCTGCTCGTGCGCGTCGTGACGATCGCGCCGGGAATCATGCAGACGCCGATGATGGCGGGCATGCCGCCCGAGGTGCAGGCCTCGCTCGAGGAGCAGATTCCGCACCCGTCCCGCATGGGCACGCCGGCCGAGTACGCGGCGCTCGTGCGCCACGTCGTCGAGAACCCGCTGCTGAACGGCGAGACGATCCGCCTCGACGGCGCGATCCGCATGCAGCCGAAGTAGGTCGCGCCGCACGACGACGACGCGGTGAGCGGGCGGATGCCGCGGCATCCGCCCGCCCGTCCCGACGCCGTCAGACGTGGGCGCCCGCTCCCGCGCCCGCTGCAGGTTCCGCTCGGAGTTGTCGCCATTGCGCCGGATCCACGGCATTCGCCCGCGGCGGAGCGGGCGGAATTCCGCGGTAGATGGCACATTCCTACACCTTGGCCGGCATCGGCGAGTGGCCCGCCACGGCCCGCAAGCGGATCCGGATGCGGGCCGACCTGATGTCGGCGGGAGTTAGGGGCGGCGGATTCGCCGCCCCTAACTCCTCGCCCTACAGAGGCACCTTCGTGCTCGAATCCGATCGGCGCGGCCGCCGCATTGAGCTAGAAGCGCCACGTCACGCTGCGAGTGGCGGTCCCTCCACCTTGATCCAGGGGTCGATCACGGCTTGGTATACGACACCCAGCCTTCCCAAACCTTCCGGGTCGACAGGTAGTAACACCCGCTCGACCGGATGTTGGTATATCCCGAATAGGATGCCGACCTGACCGTCCCCTCCATCGCGGAGAGGCACCCGCTCTTTGTCGGTTTTTGAATCCAACTCGTCACCTGTGTGGCCGCCATCGCAGGAGCTGCAGTGACCAGTGAAGCTCCAACGAGGACAAGCCCTACAACGCTGCTGACAACCGACTTTCTCAAACGATTCATCATTCCTCCGGTTCCGGTGAGCATTCTCAGGGCGACGGTGCGCCCGCGCTCAACTTCGCACACAAAGCATCTCGATGATCGAAACTGACATGCCCCTGTAACAACCTTGAACAAACACGCTGGAGCGGTTGCCGATCCCACACGGCGACCGTTCTCGCCGACTGCCGCTACTTCTCAAGCAGCGCCGCGAGCGCGGCTAGGTCGCGCTCGAGGCTGTCCTGGACCTCGGCAGACATTCGGCGCGCCCACTCCTCTTCGCCCGGACCAACCAGCCATGCCGAGAGCTCGACGTGTGTTCCGTCGAATCCGTCGACGGCCTCGTGATGCACTGTCAGCTCCACCTCACCGAGTTCCGTCGTATCGGCGTAGACGAACCCGGGTCCGACCGCCGTGACGCGGAACGGCGCTTCCTCACCCCCGACCGCCCTCAGCACCCCGCGCGCCCCGATGCCGAAGGGCTCGGACAACCGGAAATACTCCATGCTCGGCGCCCACTCGGGGTGCGTCTCGATGGCGCACCAGCGCTCGAAGAACAGCACGGCTGGGGCGGAAGATGAGCGGCGGGTCCGGGCTATCTCGATCACGCATCCGACGCTAGCGGTGATCACCGACACGTTCGATAGGAAGGGCTCAAACGAGTCGACTCCACCCAGGGCAGTCGTAGTTCCTTGTCGCCCTTCAAGCCCGGGACCGCCCAAGCCGACCCGTGTTGGCAGCGAAGTGTGAGCTGTCACCAGCCCAACCCAGAAGCGCTCCTCATAAACCACTTCGGATGCCGGTCCATGAACGGTTGCCCGCAAACGGATCCGCTAACGGCACCCGCTTTGTGGGGGTTCGGTCGAGTTTTGTTCAGCCTGCGATAAGTCGGCGACCCGCGTCGAGTATCAGTCCAACGGACAGGACCACCAAGAATCCGGATACCAGCGCAAAGGTCCCGGTCGTCGAACTCCGAGCGCTCGTCTCGCCGACGCGGCGCGGCAGTCTCTCGAGTCGTTCCTGAGTCTCGCGCGCGCGTGTTGCGCGCGTGAAGAAGAGCCACAGCCCGAGTGCGACGCCCGCAAATCCGGCGAAGAGTTCAATGAACGTATTGATCGGTTCCAAACGGTTCAGCTCCGCACCTTGGTGTGAACAGTGAGTCGTCCGGTGCAGCAGAGCCCGCGAAGCGAGCCGGACGCATGAGCGAGCCTCTCACGCCACCTTCCGCAGGGCTAGCCGTAAGCCGATCCGCTCACGGGCACGCATCGATCACCCGCAAGGCGTCTCGGTAGGGTCGTCGTGTGAGAAAGGGTGGGTGGTCCTGGGGGTCGCGGTGTTGCTTATCGCCGGGCTAATCGTGCTCTACGTTCTCGGGCTCCTCGGCAACTCAGCCGTCTCCTAGGTGGGCGCGAGTCAGCCCGCTGGCGGATCCGCTTGCGGCCGTCCGGTCGACGGATCCCTGACCGCATCTATTTGGCGACGATGAGGCGGCGGCACCGATCAGTGCACGTTCGGCTAACCCGCAATCATCGTGCGCGGCACCCAGAACACCGGGTGCACGAGTCGCACGGCTCCGTCACTGGTTCTCAACGCCTCAGTCTCGGATGAAAAGGCAGACCCGTCGTAGAGGATTCCCTCGAACCTGACCAAGAGACTGTCGTCGGTAAACGGAGCAATCGTGAAGGAAACTGACGAAATCGACGGTGGCGCGCTCTTCGCATCCAACCAAGATTGCGAGTCGCTCAAGCACATCGGTACATCTGCCGCCTGCTCACGACAGAAGGCTTCGAAGTCGCCGTCTCCGAACGCAGTGCCGGCCCCGTCGATCACGTCGGTGACGGCGATCTTCGTTTCGTGCTCTGATGCGGGTGCAGGTTGGCTGACGCATCCCGTGAGCGCGAAGAGACCTATCAGGCAGACCGCACCAGTGACCGGACGAACGTTCATCCGTCAAAGCTAGCGGGGCCGGCCAAGCGAGAATCGCCGAGGCCGCAATGCGATCCCTCAGCAGAGCGCCTGGCTCAAGGGCGGTAGTCCTCGAACTCCCAGTGGCCGAGTCGACCGAGGCGTTCCGCGATCTCAGTCCAGGTGCCCCCTTCCAGGGGCTCCACTCTGAGTGCGAGCCAGTCTTGGAGCGCTCGCTTGTCGAACTCGTCGAGGTTGACGATTAGGTGATGCCTGCCGTCGTAGATTCCACCGGCTGCGCTGCAAGCGCGGGCTAGCCACTGGGGCGTGCAAACGGTGACTTCGAAACTCTCCTCACCGGGGCCGTCAGATGGGCCCACGATCAACCGAGCGTGGAGATAGAATTCCGTCGGCTCAGCGGAGAGACTCGCCGGATCCGGCTCGAAGGCAAGGCTTCTCAATGTCGCGCGCATGAGTCGATCGTCCCGCATGAAGCGGATGCGAGGGCAGTGACCACGCGTGCTGCTATTCAGAGCCCGGTGGCCGATCGACTACCGGGCTCAAACCCACCGTGGCTAGACGGAATCGACCGATGGGTTGCATCTATTGACTTTCGATAGGTGATCTATCGACAATCGATGCATGGATTTCGACCTTCCGCGCCCCTCTCGCAGTCTCGTCATCTTCACCCAGTCGCTCTTGGCGGTGCTGTTCTTCGTTGGTGTTGGGGCGCTCGTGCTCCTGCCCGGCATCAGTGCGGAGGTCGCGGCGAGCTTGCCTGAGTACGCGGATCTGCGCGGTCCGCTGCTCGCCTTGGCGATTGCGTTCATTGCTCTCGCGCTCGTGGCGCTCGCGATGATCTCGTTGCTCGTGCACCGCATCTACCGCGGAACGGTGCTGGCCCGCACGTCCTTGCTCTGGGTCGACGTGCTCGTCACCTCCCTCGCGTGCACTGTCGTGCTCGTGATCACCAGCTTCGTGGTAATCAGCAACGGGCAGGCCGGCAGCCCGGCGCTGGGGCTCATTCAGGTGATCGTCGTGCTCGTCCTCGTCGTGTTGACCTGCGTCACTCTCGTGCTCCGTTCGCTGCTTCGGCGCGCGATGCTGATGCGTGCCGAGCTGGAGGAGGTCATCTGATGCCGATCCGCATCTCGATCGACCGCATGCTCGTCGAGCGCCGGATGAGCGTCGGCGACTTCGCCGACGCGATCGGTATCACGCCGGCGAACGTCGCCGTACTCAAGAACGGTCGGGCGAAGGCGGTGCGATTCTCCACACTCGACGCGATCTGCCGCGTCCTCGATTGCCAACCCGGAGACCTACTTCACTACGAGGAATGAGCGGAACGAACGACCCGTTGGGCGCCCATGATGGATCCCTCACAGCGGCGGCGATCCGGCCTAGCTAGCCGCGGTCATTGCTTCCCAGCATCTCGGCCGTTTCTCGCCTCGAACTCTGAGAGCCGCTGACGCGCGGTGCGGAGCTGCCAAGATGCGAACCCGATGAGGACGGCGCCGATGACGAGCTGCAACACGAAAATCCACCCGCCGCCCGCGATCAGCTGGACCACGCCAAAAACCGTCCCTACGATGCTCAAGCCGAGCAACCCGATGCCGAAGATCCGCACGCGCTCGATCGCCATCCGCTGCATGATCAGCGAGGGCTTCGCTCCTTGATCGTCCATGATGCCCCTGCGCCTTGCCGCCTCCCGAGGGCGACGTCCAAGCAAGATCCCGGTTCGTGCCCGATGTTATGCCGCTGACAATAGCCATTTGGCTCGGTAACCGCATCAGCATCGGCCTACGCTGTCGGTGATGCCGACCGAAGGATTCGCCGTGTCCGATGAGAACACTTCTGACCACCACGTCCCGTCCGCGGAGAAGCCGAGCGTTCCCGAGCTCGAGGCTGACGAAACCATCCCGCCACGGCCGGAGGAAGAGATCGCCGACGTGCTGCGCGCCGAGCCCGACCTTGAGGACCACAGCCGGCATCCAGAGGCCTGAGCCGCTCCAGATGACGATCCCTGAGCGCTCTCGCTGCCGGGGCGTGGTGGGTGGCCCGCAGCGAAGGTAGCTGAGATTGGCTGTGGGGTAGACACTGACCTTCATGGAAGTGATTTGGGCGAGCGTCATAGCGGTGTTGGGCACACTATCCGGAGCGGCTCTCGCCTTCGCGCTACAGAGCCAGCTCAGTAAGCGTCAATTGGCGGCAGCTAGACGTGATCGACAACGAGAGGAATACATCACCGCAGCGGCTGATCTCTTGACGACGGTGACAGCGCTTATGCAGGCCGAATATAACCGCGCAAAGAAACGGATTGAGGGGGTAGCCGGCGATGCGCGTGAACAGGCAAGGCAGGATGCCTACGATCGTCGAACAGCTGCTCGCATCGCGCTGTACCGGCTCCAGCTCGTTGGTAACCCGGCGGAATATCGTTCAACGGGCGATGAGGGCGGCAAATTGATAGACCTCTGTCGACAGATCTCCGCCGGGACAGCGACAGTCACGGATGTGGAGTCCCGCCGCCAGGCGGCGCGGGCGGCACTTGACACGCTTATCGGTAGCGCGAACGCGCGTGTGAGCCAGCTATGACGGGGATCTAGCCAGCTCGGACGATTGCTGAACACCCAACGATCCAAGCGCTTCGCAGAAGGATCCGCCTGCGGAGCGTTCACCGATCGCTCAGCGGTCCGTTCGCGATAACAGCCCTAACCGATAATGAGTCGCTCAGGACCGCGATTCTTCATCGGACCTAGAGAGCCATTCATCGAAGTCGTCGATGACGTCATGTATGTCCTGTCGATCGTTCTCGGGAACTTGCCCGCTTCCTATCGCTACCTCCAGCCCGCGCACGATCGTCTGGACGGTGTCGGCATCGAGATGTCGAGTGAGCCAGAGACGAGGGTCCAACGGCGTTGCGACGAGGACCGAGGGAAGTTCCGCGGCCGCCCTTGCGAGGTACTTGGCGTCCTCCTCGTCGAGGCCTGTTGCGTCAATCGACCAGTAATCGCCCATGGCGCTCACGATGCACGCAAGGGCAAGGTTGCCGCAAGCCGATCCGCCTGCGGGCGCAAGTGACGACGATTTACTGGTGCGGAAGGATCTATCGGGAGTCTCGCCAGCCGGAATCGCCTGACGCCTCATCGACTGACCCGGTTGAAGTATCGCGGGGCGGCGCGCCATGCTGAACTATGGACGTCTCGGCCTTGGTTGCAGTGGGGTCACTTATTGTCGCCGCGCTCTCGCTCGGAGTTACTTCATTCCTTGCGGTCTTGAATCGTCGTGCTCAGATCGCAGACCGTCAGGCGCAGGTCGCCGAGGCCCACCAGACCCGGCTGTGGGAGCAGAAGGTGCCGACCATCATCGAGTACCTGATCTGGTTGGAACGTCACGCCGACGACAAGTCACTCGAGAGTTATCCCGCTCCCGATGTCGACCTGTACGTCCGGGTGACGACGTTCGGGCCCAAGGACGTGGCCACCGCGATCGCGACAGCTCGGCTGGCGTTCGCACGCCTTCGCGACGCCTCAGCCGGCTACAGGTCTGGAGGAGGGGATGCGCAATCAGTGCAAGACGCCAGCGAAGCGGCCAAATGGGAGCTCGACAAGCTTCGGACGATGCTCAAGAACGAACTCGTCCTACTCGCTCCGTTCGCCGCGGCGGCGAACCGCAGTCTCGTCAGACTAAGACCCAAGGACTAGCGTCATAACGTTCGACCGTGAGATTGGCGTGGGCGATGCGCGATCCTTCAGCGGATGTCTCGCGCGAGGATCACTCGGGGCTGTTCGTACCATCGTCGAGGTAGACGGTGGCGTAGACGTCGACCCCGAGCTCGGCAATCGCAGCAGCGAGCTCGACGGGTAACACGAAGCCGCCTTGCATGGAATCCGAGTCCGAGGACCACCAGATCCTCGCAGAACAGTCCGGCGGGAGGAGCGGAAACCGACCGACTCCAGGGCGGGCAGCCGCGACAAGATCACGTAGTGCTCGAGTGCCGGTCGTGTCGTCATCTGTGTTGAAACCGTGGTCGACGTCGATCGTCCACACGTTGTGGTCCAGCTCCCGGCCGGAGCGGCTCACGGACCCTCGAAGCTTCGTTCGCGTCGGGACCAGTCCGAGGATCTCGGAGATGAGCGTGGGGTCTGTCTGTCTCGACACGACCGTCAATGAAGCGCGCCCTGACTGAATCATGACGCGAGCCTAGATGCACTCACGACCAACATTCGGTTGTGTGGCGCCGTCCTCGCAGACGGATCCGCTTGCGCGACTATCCACCCTGTGACGATCCAAGCGACCCCTGCGATTCAGAGTGGGCGCGCTGGGCGACCCGCCCGCGGGCACGCCGCTAGTCGAACTCACTCATCAGATCGGGCGCACCGATGAACTGGCTGCAAAATATGATCGGCGTGTGAACTTCGACATGTTCGAGCCCGCTGAGCCCGCAACTGATGTCTGATGAGCGCGGCCATGGAAGTCCCGCTGCTGTCAGATCTCGACGGGCTCGCGGTGGAAGTGGGTCCTCCCGAGAGCCTCGGGTTGGCCAGCGTAACCTGCTGGGCAGATGACGGCTCGGTCGTCACCCTGAGGTGGGATGAGATCGCGAAGTCGGTTCATGTGCGGTGGACGGAGTCCGGCGAGGATCGCTTGATCGTTGAGCGAGAGGCTGTGACGAAGGTGTCAGTTCGCGAGAATTCCGGACGAGTCGAGTTCTGGGTTTGGTCGGACGGTGGAAGTCTCGGCGGACAACTCGTCGTCCGGGTCGGTGAACGCGTGCACGTCTCGGACGCTCTTCTCCGCAGATAGAGAACGTCCGCTCGAGTTTTGGGCTCACGGTCGCACTTGCGGATCCCTCAGTGCGAGGAGGTCCCGTCAGTCGGCTGAGGTGTGAAGCGCAGCACGTTCGTGTCCCTGCGGACGAATCCGACAGCCTCGTACAACCGCAGTGCTGACTCCCGCGAGGGGCGTGAGGTCAGGTCGAGCGTTCGAAGTCCACGCTCTGAAGCGAGACTCGTCAAGCGCTCGAGCAGGAGCCGCGCGACACCCCTGCCTCTCATCGTTGCGTCGACCACCACGTCCTCAACGTGCCCGCGCCAACCTGTCGGCAACGGCACGGTTACCAACGTGGCCATCCCGACGATGCGCCGGCCGTCACGAGCGACGAACAACTCGATCCCATCGTGACCGAGCATCGCCGCGATGCGCGATCGGTCGAACGCTGCCGTGGAAAGCTGACCAAGCAGCAGCTCGAGCTCGGCGGCATTGGCATCGCTCAACTCCGACAACAGCTCTATCTGCACGCTCGCCTCGCTCATGACCGAAGGCTACTGGCCAGCGTGCCATCGAGTCGCTCCGGGATCCGTGAGCGGGCTGACTGACCAACAGCGAGCCATTCCGGCGACACTGGGCCCGGGCTCACCCGTCGAATACTGCGCCGCTGGCAAAGGCCGCATCTTCGGGAAGCAGCTCGACGAGAGTCGGCGGGCAATCATCGAAGATGGTCTTGTCGGCGGAGGGCCCCGCACTCGACTGGAACTCGGCCTCAATTCCGTAGCACGTGTACACCGTGCTCGGCCCGGAGTATGTTCGGCCCTCGTCGGTCACGATATCGGGGCGCGGACCTGAAGCGATGAACACGGAGAACCCGGCCGCAGAATCGGTCGATGAGACGTCGTAGATGGCCACCCCACCGCTTCGTAGATCCAGGGCAGCCGCCGAGGCTTCCGATCCGTCCCACCGCGGGACTTCCTGCCCGTCTAGATAGGCGCCCGGCTCGCCGTCCGAAGGCTGAGAGAGGTCCCAAGACAGCGCATCCTCGAAGGACGCGATTTGCCTCCACAGCGCCCCGTCGATCCCGCTGTCATGGCCGTGATACTCAGCGCGGCAACCGGTGAGCAGAATCGGCAAAGCGGCCAACACCAGGAACGCTCGTCGGTTGGCACTCGGCGTCGTCGTCACCAAGTCACCTTCTCATCACGGTCGGTCCAGCCGCGTTGTGCCCGCCGTTCGCAAGCGGATCCGGTTGCGGACGCCGGCCGGCGGACCGTCATGCGGTCGGTTCGCGCCGCGGCTGTCGATCGGTATCAGTGGCACCTCATGAACTCCTGGGCCCATGATGAGTCCGTGATCACATCGGCCGATGAGTACAAGCGGTGGTTCGACGCGCCTCAATCGAACGAACGCGTTCGCAAACTCCGAGAGCCAGCATCGCAAGAGACCTGGGTGGACATCATCCAGCGTTTCCCTGAGTGTCGTGCCGAAGTGGCATGGAGCCGCCACACTCCAGTCGTCGTTCTCAAGATCCTCAGATGGGATGCCGACGAGCGCACGAGGTGGCGTGTTCGGACAAACGCGCGCTGGATCGACGAACACCCGGATGATGCACTTCCTTGGGAGGACGATCCTTCCGTCCCGATACAGTTCCGCCTGAGTGACCAAGAGCGACAGCTGCTCCAGTTCGGATTGACTGAATGGAGCGGTCCGGCGAAGTGCACGCATGAGTTCGCGGTCGCGATGGGCTTTCGGGACGTGGAAGATCTGTTCATTCAAGGCAACCGAATCGGTGAAGCGATCGTCGCCGGTGAGCCTTTGAGCCGAACTGACTGGACGAAAGCACTCCTGTCCACGGAGGTCGTTTTCATGAGCAACGTGATCGGCTCAGGATGGGACTGGGAAACGACCACAGGATTATCAGATGAGTCGACTCTGCAGATGATCCGCGCGCTGCAGCGCAAGATCGTCACGGGCGGCGTTATCGGCCACGTGTTCGGAACCCGAGTCGGACCTGCCGGATGGTCGGAACCAGTTCATCGTCGCTGATCGGACGTCCGCAGGCGGATCCGTCTACGGTCGTCCGGTTGCCGACCGGATTGCGGGCGGCTTGGCTTCGCGTCCCTGGGCACGTACGTTCCTGAACGTGACGATGAAATGGCTCACCCGTGAATGGGCTTCAGGCGGGCTCGATGACGACGAGTGGGACCAGCGGTGGGAGGAGTACCAGGCCCACAACGACGAGGTCCTTCCTCGACTGAGCAATGGTGCGGAGCGATTGATCCAGGAGATCAACCTGCACGACGCGCAGATCCACGCCTTCGAGCACCGAGTCGACAATGACCTCGTGATACGCGCGTTGACCGGCGACCTGCAGGTTGGTTACCAATTCATCGAGCTGACCTTCCATGACTCGCAACTCCGCCTCGAGCCAGGCTCGACCCTCGAATCGCTGCGGCTACTTCACGACGAGACAGAGATCCTCTACGACGAAGTTGACGTCGAAGCCGACGGTCGATTCGTGCACCGGGTGCTCCTCTGGCCGCAGGGCGAGTACGAGGTGGTCTTCACAAGCCTCGCCGAGCAAAGAGAACCAGCCGCCCCCAGCGCCCGTCGATGATCCCGCAACGTGCGCGCAGGGGGATCCGCCACCGCGACAAGCGGGTTCTGCCTCGTGGGGATGAATTCACCTCGCTGAAACACCCGGCTGAGCCAACATTGGGGAATGAGCGCAGCCGTGATCGTCCAGCCACCACCGACCAGTGCGATCATGTCGCTGGTGGTCGGGTGGCTCGTTCCGCTGGCGATTGGGATCTACTACGTCTACTGGCTGATGCCCAGTGCCCTCGGGATAGGAGTAGGCGGCGCGTACTCGGAACTCAGGAAATGGGTGCCCTGGTTGCTGCTGTGGGGACTCGGCTGGATTCTGGTGTCAGGAGTCGTCCTCATCCTCCAAGCTCGTCGCGTGAAAGCCGCGCCCGCACGACGTCGAGCAGTAGCTGGACTGTGCTGGGTCGTTGCAACCGTCGAACTCGGCGCGTTGATCGTCGCCGTTCCGATGAGCTCCGCCCTCTCGAAAGCCGACTTCGTTGGGTCATACCCGGCCAGTTGGCTTTGGCTCACAGGTATCTGCATCGGACTGGTCGCCCTTGTTGCGGCCCTAGTGCTTGCCGTGTCCGACACGATCGCCTCCGAAGGGCCCTCGCCGTTCGGGAGGTGACTCTCTCACCGCCCGCAAGCGGATCGCTCTAAGCGACGGCGGCATCGAATCCGTCGAGGTCAGGATGCGCGGCCGTTAGAGTGCCGATATGACCCGTCAGCATCGGTCTTCGAGTGTCTGGTGGCCACTGCTTGGTCTCGCCTTGATTGTCATTGCTGCCGTACTCGCGTTCTCGGGGGTAGGCAGTTGGTGGATATTGCCTGGCTGCCTTGGTGCAGGCCTACTTGGAGCTGGCCTCGTTACCTACCTTCGGAGTCGACGCCCTCGGCCGTGAGGTTCCCTGACCCTTGATGCGGTCAGCGATCCTGTTACGCGATCCCGTATCGCCGCTTCCTTGGATTCGACAGAATCGGAGAATGTCGAAGAAGCAGGCCCTCGGCGCTGGGGAGCAGGACGGGTCGGCTGCCCGTCGCAAGGTGGTGCTTGTGACAGGCGCTGGTCGGGGCATCGGTGAAGCGATCGCGCGGGCGTTCACCGCAGCCGGCCACTGGGTCGTCGTCACGGACGCGGTCGAGCGCCGCGCTGCGACCGTGGCATCCTCGCTCGGCGCGGAGTCCGCTGTGCTCGACGTCACCGACGGGCTGCAGTGGAAAGAGGTTGTCACGTCGACCGCGCGTCGTCACGGAGGGCTGGACGTCCTGGTCAACAACGCCGGGATCGGGTTCGCGGCGCCTCTGGGCCGCACCTCACGGACCCAGTGGGACAAGGTCCTCGCGACGAACCTCACAGGTCCGTTCCTCGGTTGCCAGGCAGTTGCGCCAGTCATGAAACGCGCTGGCAGCGGGGTGATCGTCAACGTGTCCTCGATTGACGGCATCCGGGGGCGGCAGGGTCTGCACGCCTACGCGGCGTCGAAGGCCGGGCTTCGCGGCCTCGGACGATCCCTGGCCGTGGAATTGGCCTCCAGCGGTATTCGGGTGAATACCGTCTTGCCCGGGCTCGTGCCGACATCGATGACCTCGCGCGTGGACTCGGATTCGTTCGATATCCCGCTTGGTCGCCCCGCCCGCCCCGAGGAGATCGCACACGTCGTCGCGTTTCTGGCCTCGCCCGGTGCGAGCTACGTGTCCGGGGCCGAGATCGTCGTCGACGGCGCACTCACCGCGGGGATACCCCGGCGCGACACCTGATCTCCGTTGGGTATGGATCCCTATGGCGCATGGACTCGAGCCGCCGTCACTAACCGTCTGCGCACGATTGCCCTTGACTGGTTGGTTCACCGGCGATCCGTTACGCCACACCTTCGGTTAGCATTTCGCCAGCAGATTCCGCCAGCGTTGGACGACAGGGATTGGAGCATCGAGGTGAGCGTCCCGGTGCGACAGCGTTCAACTCAGAGGCTGTGGGTGGTTCTTGCTTGGTGCGCTGCCGCGGTTGGCCTGTTCTCCGTCGCATTCACAAGTGTTTCTGCACAGCATCCGAAAGCAACCCTTGGCGTGGTGAGCGGGACAATCGGTGCGATCATCGCCGCGCTGATGACGACTGCGACTGGCCGTAGGGAGCTCAAGCCCGCGCAGTTCGTGAAGTACACAACGACTGCGCGGGTAGTTACTGTCTCCTGGTTGCTGGCAGCAGTGCTAGTGATCGGGGGAGGAGTCTTCGGCGGTCTGTTGCGCGGGGAGAGTTTTGCGTTCGGCGCCGGGTGGATTGTCGGCGCGTTTGAAGCAGAGTTGGGGACACTTGTCGGGCTAGCAAGCGTGATCCTTATCCTGGGACCCGGATATAGCGAGTATTCTGACGCACGCGCAGCTACGGAGTAGTCCCCGCCAGAGGAAATGCACGGCGTCGACGTCACCTGCGCGATATTTCGGATGCAGGTGCGGGAGAACGTGTTCAGCTGAATCTACGGTGCTGGTGTGACGTCCGCCCGTACCAGTTATGACGATGCCACCATGTGAGGCGTTCCCCTGCGTCGCAGTGTTCTTGATGAGTGTCGGTAGGCCTTGCGTCCCGGTCGCCAATCGTCCCCCGCGGACGCCGGGCCCGCCGCATCCTCGCGTAGCGTCTGCCATGGCCGGGCCTGGCCCGGACCCCGCCAGGTTCGGTTTGGATGAAATTCGAAACCGCGTCCCAACCGGAGGCGGCGGTCACCAACCCAGCCCGGGCCGGACCTCCTGCACGTGTGATGCACAAGGAGGGCACCTCTGATGTTTCGTCCCGTTCCGGACCGCTCTTGCGAGATCGAGGACTGACCATGGGAACACTCCAATACGACGGCGTACTCATCGAGTTCGATGACCGGGTCTTGGCGCACATTCAAATCGTGATCACCCAGAAAATCCGCCGCGGCGAGAGCTTCCTGATGTCGTGGCGCGACTCCGTCGATTACGGGAATGGCCACAGCGCCGTTTGGATTCATCCCGCGCAGAACCTCTTCTTCAAATTCTCAGGCGGCCGGAATCCTGCCATCAATGATCTGTGGGTCGCAGAGCTCTTCGAATCCGCGAACAGCTCCCGCGGCATGCTCGTCTCCAAGGAACCCGACGGCTCAGGCAATGGCGCTCGACTCGCAGAAGGTCACGCCGTAACGCGGCCGGTCATGCGACCACACGTCAAACCGCAACAGTGACGGCCGTCGCAACGGCCCGCAAGCCGGTCGGGCAGCGGGCGTGAGCCGACCGTCGAGTGAACTTCGCCGGCCCGATGAGAGGGTGCCCGTTTACCCCGCCCGGTGAAACCGCCCGCACAGGTACGGCGGATTCTGATGATCGACGCAACAGGACAGGTGGTTGCAGGCTATCGGAGTGCTGGTTGCGGGGTGCGGTGTTCGTGTTTCAGGCGTCGTGCTGGGGTGTCGTAGTCGAGGGTCTTCCGTGGGCG
>NZ_WBIR01000016.1 GCF_009749395.1 Agromyces salentinus | reverse complement strand
ACCCGGAAGCTAAGACTCGCAGCGCCGATGGTACTGCAGGGGGGACCCTGTGGGAGAGTAGGACACCGCCGGACAACCATTCCAGGAAGGCCACCCCAACGGGGTGGCCTTCCTGCATTTAACAGACGATGCGGGCGAAGCGCTCGCTTCAGCCAGTCGAGTAAGCCACCCGGACTCCGGGTGGCTTTCGTCGTTTCACGGCGACATCCGAATCGCAGCAGGCCTGGCCTGCCGAGTGAGGCGCGGCTCAGGAGCGGCGCTCGAGCCGGACGATCACGGCCTTCGAGACGGGCGTGTTGGATTCCTCGGCTGCGCTCTCGAGCGGCACCAGCACGTTCGCCTCGGGATAGTAGGCCGCCGTGCAGCCTCGAGCGGTCGGGTAGGCGACGACCCGCTGGTCGGGGAGGATCCGGTCGGCCTGTCCGGGCCACTCACTGATGACGTCGACGCGGTCGCCGTCGGCGAGGCCGAGCTCCGCGAGGTCGTCGGGGTGCACGAACACCACGTCGCGGCCCTTCCGGATGCCGCGGTAGCGATCGTCGAGACTGTAGATCGTCGTGTTGAACTGGTCGTGAGACCGGAGGGTCTGCAGGATGAGCCGGCCGGGGGGTCGCTCCAGATGCTCGAGTGCGCTCACCGTGAACTCCGCGCGGCCGCTCGCGGTGTCAAACCTGCGTTCGTCGCGCGGGCCGTTCGGGAGGACGAATCCGCCCTTCCGTCGCACGTCGACGTTGTACGACTCGAAGCCCGGAACCACGCGGGAGATCCGGTCGCGGATCAGGTCGTAGTCCTCCTCGAACGCCGACCACGGGACATCCGCTCGTCCTTCGAGGGTTGCGGCGGCGAGGCGGCAGACGATGGCCACCTCGGAGAGGAGGCCGGGCGCGACGGGTGGGATCGCCCCATGGCTGGCGTGCACGGCGCAGACGCTGTCCTCGACGGAGACGAACTGCGGGACGCCCGCCTGGACGTCGATCTCGGTACGCCCGAGCGTCGGAAGGATGATCGCCTCCTCCCCCGTGACCACATGCGAGCGATTGAGCTTGGTCGACACCTGCACGGTCAGCTTCGCCCCGCGCATCGCGGCCTCGGCCGCGGCCGTGTCGGAGATCGCCCCCACGAAGTTGCCGCCGAGCGCGACGAAGACGTCGATGTCGCCGTCGCGGAGCCCGTGCACCGTCTGGAGTGCATCGGCGCCGTGCCTGCGGGGGACGGGGAATCCGAACTCGCGTTCGAGCGCGGCGAGGAATCGCTCGGGCATCCGTTCCCAGATGCCCATCGTGCGATCGCCCTGGACGTTGGAGTGGCCGCGGATGGGCGAGGCGCCGGCTCCCGGCCGGCCGATGTTGCCGCGCAGGAGGAGGAGGTTGACGATCTCCTTGATCGTCGCCACGCCCTTCTTGTGCTGGGTGAGGCCCATGGCCCAGGTGATGATCACGCGGTCGGCGGCGAGGTAGTCGGCGGCCAGGCCGTCGATCTCGTCAGCGGTGAGCCCGGTGGCGGCGAGCACGGCGGACTCGTCGAGCTCGGCGAGGTGTGCGCGGAGGGCGTCGAGGCCGATGGTGTGCTCCGCCAGGAACCCGTGGTCGAGGACGGTGCCCGGCGCCGCATCCTCGGCGTCGAGCACGCGCTTGGACACCGCCTGCAGGAGCGCCATGTCGCCGCCCGACCGGATCTGCAGGAAGCGGTCGGCGATGACCGTGCCCTTGCCGAGGATGCCGCGGACGCGCTGCGGATTCTTGTATCGGACGAGGCCCGCCTCGGGGAGCACGTTGACCGAGACGACGCGCCCGCCGTTGCGCTTCGTCTCCTCGAGGGCGGTGAGCATCCTGGGATGGTTCGTGCCCGGGTTCTGGCCCATCACGATCACGAGGTCGGCCTTCGCGAAGTCGTCGTACGCGATCGTCGACTTGCCGACGCCGATCGTCGAGGTGAGCGCGGTGCCGGTCGACTCGTGGCACATGTTCGAGCAGTCGGGCAGGTTGTTCGTGCCGAACGCGCGTACGAAGAGCTGATACAGGAAGGCGGCTTCGTTCGAGGCGCGCCCGCTCGTGTAGAAGGCGGCCCGGTCTGGTGAGTCCAGCGCGTCGAGTCGCTGCGCGATGAGTGCGAACGCGGCATCCCACGCGATCGGCTCGTAGTGATCGGAGCCGGCCGGCTTGTGCACGGGTTCGGTCAGTCGTCCCTGCTGCCCGAGCCAGTGCTCGCTGCGGTAGAGGAGCGAGGTGAGGGAGTTCTCGGCCCAGAACGAGCGCGGCACCGTGATGGGCGTCGCCTCCCAGGTGGTGGCCTTCATGCCGTTCTCGCAGAACTCGAGCACGTTGCGATGCGCCGGGTCGGGCCAGGCGCAGCTCATGCAGTCGAAGCCGTCGCGCTGGTTGATCGCGAGCGCGAGCCGGGTGGTGCGCGAGACGCCCATCTTCGCGAGCGCGGGCTCCATCGAGTGCACGATGCCCGGCACCCCGACGGCCCACTCCTTCGGATGGCCGACCTCGAGGTCGGGATACTCGCCCGCCGGCCCGGTCACGAGCGGGCCGTCGCCGTTGCCGTGGCCGTCGCCGTCGCCGTCGCCGTCGCCGCGACGGTGGCCGTGGTTGGTGGCGTCGGTGCATCGAGCACGCGCTCGGGGCGCGAGTACACGACCATCGAACTGCCGCGCAGGAACCCGATCAGCGTGATGCCCGCGTCGCGCGCATGCTCGACCGCGAGGGAGGACGGAGCGGAGACCGCGGCGAGGACGGGAATCCCGGCCATGGAGGCCTTCTGCGTGAGCTCGAAGCTCGTGCGCCCGGACACCTGCAGGACCATGCCGCGAAGCGGGAGCATCCCCTCGCGCGCGGCCCAGCCGATCACCTTGTCGACGGCATTGTGCCGGCCGACGTCCTCCCGGAGCACGATCAACTCCCCCGTGCGACCGTCGAAGAGCGCGGCCGCGTGGAGACCGCCGGTTCTCTCGAAGATCTCCTGTCCGGCGCGCAGCCGCTCGGGGAAGGTGATGAGCTGCTCCGCGCCGATGGTCAGGTCGTCATCGACCGGGTACGACGTGCGCGTGTGCACCGCATCGATGCTGGCCTTGCCGCAGACCCCGCACGAACTCGTCACGGTGAGGTTGCGCTGCAGCGAGGCATCCGGCTGGGAAACCCCCGGAGCCAGTGTCAGGTCGAGGACGTTGTAGGTGTTCTCGCCGTCGGGACCGGCGCAGTGGATGGCCGCGGCGACCTGGTCGCCGCGGGAGATGACGCCCTCGGAGACCAGGAAGCCGACGGCGAGGTCGATGTCGTGCCCGGGCGTGCGCATCGTGACGGCGAGCGGAGTGCGGCCCACGCGGATCTCGAGTGGTTCTTCGACGGCGAGCACGTCGTCCCGATGGGACGTCCGGCCGCCGACCGTGATTCGTGTGACCCGCGTCCGCGCGGTGATCCTGCCCATGCCTCCTGCCTATCACGCCGGCCCGTGCAGGGGAGGCGATCCGAGCCGAAGTGATCGGTTCGCGCTCCGTGAACACGCGGGACAGCGGCATCCGGCCTGTGGTGGGATGGCGCCATGGACCTGCTCGTACTCGGTGGCACGCAATGGCTCGGACGGACGCTGGCAGCCGAGGGGGTGGCCCGCGGACACCGGGTCACCTGCCTCGCCAGGGGAGAGGCCGGGGCCGTGGCCGACGGCGCGGAACTCGTCCGCGCCGACCGGTCGAAGCCCGACGCGTACGACGCCGTCGCCGGGCGGACCTGGGACGCCGTCATCGATGTCACCCGTCAACCGGGTTACGCGCGACGAGCTGCCCAGGCGCTCGGCGACGCGTCGCGGCACTGGACCTTCATCTCCTCGTGCAACGTGTACGCGAGGCACGACGAGCCGGGCGCAGACGAGTCTGCGGCGCTGCTGCCCCCGCTCGAAGACGACGACTCGACCCCTGAGACGTACGGCGAGGCGAAGTCGGCGATCGAGCTCGCGTATCGCGACGCGCTCGCCGACCGGTTCCTCGCCATCCGGCCCGGGCTCATCGCGGGACCGGGCGACACCTCCGGGCGAAGCGGCTACTGGGTGGCGCGGATGGCACGGGCGGTGCGCGACGGCGGTCCGGTGCTCGTACCCGACGTGCTCGATGCGGCGGCGGAGGCAGTCCACGTCGACGACCTCGTGCGCTTCACGTTGGACTCCGCCGAGCGCGGACTCGTCGGCGCCCTCAACGCGGTCGGGGACCGCGTCACGTTCGGCGCGTGGCTCGACGCCTCGAGGGCGGTCGCCGGGTACGAGGGGGAGGTCGTCGCCGTGGACACCGCCTGGCTCGCCGAGCAGGGCGTCGCCGAGTGGTCGGGCCCGGACTCGCTCCCGCTCTGGATCGCGGATCCGGAGTGGAACGCGTTCATGGACCGGTCGAACGCGGCCGCGAAGCGGGAGGGGCTGGGCCTGCGCCCCCTCGAACAGCTCCTGGCCGAGACGCTCGAGTGGGAGCGGGAGCAGGGCCTCGATCGTGAGCGCGGCGCGGGGCTCTCGCCGGCGAAGGAGCGGGAGCTGCTCGCGGCACTCACCGCGTGACGGGGGTCGAGTCCCGGCCGGGCCGCCGGTGGCGTCCGGGATCGCAGACGGCGGGTGCGTCGGGCCCCTCGATCGACGACGGGTGCGCTCGGTAGCGTTCAGGCATGCCGACGCTTTCGCATGACCCCGAATGGCCCCGAGCCGGAGCGTGGCCGGCCCTCGACGAGCTGACGGCCGCGGCATCCGTGGATCTCTTGCTGCTCGGCGTGCCGGCCTGGCGCACCTCGCTCTCGCCGACGAACGCGCATGCGACGCCGACCGCGATCCGCGAGGCGCTGCGTCGCTACAGCCCGGCGCTCATGCCCGACCGAACGAGCGGAGATGCCGGCGGGCTGGGCATCCGCGACCTCGTGGACCTCGTGATCGCCGACGCGGGCGACATCCACGAGCCCGACGGCGCGGAGGGCGAGGGGCGGACCCGCGCCGCCATGGCCACGTTGCTCGAGCGGTCGCATGCCGTCATGGCGCTCGGCGGCGACAACTCCGTCACGGTCGCCACGGCGCTCGGGGCTTGGGGAGACGGACTGGGCACCGCGGGGCTCGTCACGATCGACGCGCACCACGATCTTCGCGACGGCGTCTCGAACGGCTCGCCGGTGCGCCGGCTCATCGAGGCCGGACTCGATCCCGCGCGCATCGTGCAGGTCGGCATCGCCGATTTCGCGAACTCCGCCGCCTACGCGAGGCGGGCGGCCGACCTCGGCATCACGGTGATCCACCGCGACGAGTTGCACCGGCGATCGCCCGCCGACGTGATGGCCGAGGCGCTCGCCGTCGCCGGCGCGGCCGGCGGGCCGGTGCATCTCGACGTCGACGTCGACGTGTGCGACCGCTCCGTCGCCCCCGCGTGCCCGGCTTCGGTGCCCGGCGGCCTCGCCGCCTGGGAGCTGCGAGCCCTGGTCCGCGCCGCGGCATCCGATCTCCGGGTGCGGAGCGCCGACCTCGTCGAGATCGATGCGACCACGGATGCCGCAGACCAGCGCACGGTGCGGCTCGCGGCCCTGTGCGTGCTGGAGTTCGCGGCGGGACTCGCCGCGCGGCCCGCGCCCGACGGTGGCAGACTCGGCGCATGAAGACGCTCACGCTCGTTCGGCACGCGAAGTCCGACTGGGGGCAGCCGGGCCTCAGCGACCATGACCGGCCGCTCAACGATCGGGGGCTCCGCGATGCGCCGGAGATGGGCCGCCGCCTGCGCGAGCGCGGCGCGATCCCCGACCTCATCGTCTCGAGCACCGCGCTCCGGGCGCGGACCACGGCCGGGCTCATCGCCGACGCGCTCGGGCTCGACGCGGCATCCGTCGTGCTCGAGGACCGGCTCTACGGCTCCTCGCCCGAGACGATCCTGCGGGTCGTCGGCGAGCTCGACGGCGAGCTCGCCCGCGTCATGGTGGTGGCGCACAACCCCGGCATCTCGGACTTCGCGTTCGACCTCACCCGCTCCGTCGGCGAGATGCCGACCTGCGCCGTGCTCGAACTCGACTTCGACATCGACGAGTGGGCCGAGATCGAGTTCGAACCTCCGATGGCCTCGCGGTTCGACACGCCGAAGGAGGCGCCGGGCGCGGCTCCCCGATCGTGACGCGCGAAGGCGCGGTTCGCGAGGTCGCGGTTCAGGCCTCGGATGCCGCGAGCATGCGTCGCACGTAGGGAGTCGCGGGCGCGGCCCGCAGTTCGTCGAGGGTGCCGCGCTGGGTCACCATGCCGCGTTCCAGCACGAGCACCTGATCGGCGAGCATGGCCGCGTCGGCGGGCGAATGCGTGACGAGCACCGTCGCGCCGCCGAACTCGCGGACGTGGGTGGCCAGTTCGGCCCGCATGTCCCCGCGGATCTCGACGTCGAGGGCCGACATCGGCTCGTCGAGCAGCAGCACGTCGGGCTCGGCGGCGAGGGCCCTGGCCAGCGCCGCGCGTTGCCGCTGGCCGCCCGAGAGCTCGGACGGGAGCCGATCGGCGAGCGCGATGAGGTCGTAGCGTTCGAGCCAGGGCTCGGCAGCCGCGCGAGCGGCGGCCCGCGGTCCGCGCATCCGGGCGGCGAAGGCGACGTTGTCGCGCACGGTCAGGTGCGGGAAGAGCACGTAGTCCTGGAACACGACGCCGATGCGCCGACGTTCGGGCGGCAGCGCCTCGACCCTGCGGTCGCCGATCGAGACGGTGCCGGCATCGAGCGGGACGAGTCCGGCGACGGCGGCGAGCAGGCTCGACTTGCCGGCGCCGTTCGGGCCGATGATCGCCAGCGGATGCCCCGGGCGCACGGCGAAGGCGGCGGCGATGCGGGTCGGCCCGTAGCTGAGCGACACATCGACGTCGAGGCCAGGGCGCGTGCGCGCGGCATCCGTCATCCCGACGCCGCCGATCATGCCGTCGCCCCCGGAAGCCAGCGGTCGCGCAGGGTGAGGAGCACGACGACGGAGACGGCCAGGAGCAGCAGTGCCAGGGCGACCGCCTCGTCGGGATCGGTCTGCATCGCGAGGTAGCTCGCGATGGGGAGGGTGCGGGTCGTGCCCGGCAGGGAACCGGCGAACGTGATCGTCGCCCCGAACTCGCCGAGCGCCCGCGTGAAGCAGAGCACCCCGCCCGCCGCGACGCCCGGCGCGACGATCGGCAGCGTCACGTGCCGGAACACCTGCCAGCGCGAGGCGCCGAGGGTGGCGGCGGCGAGCTCCGTGCGGCGGTCGGACGAGCGCAGGGCGCCCTCGACGGCGAAGACGAGGAACGGAAGGGCGACGAAGACCTGCGCGATGACGACCGCGCCGGTGGTGAAGGGGATCGTCACGCCGAACACGCGATCGAGCCATTCGCCGATGACGCCCCGTCGGCCGAGGAGCGTGAGCAGCGCGATGCCGCCGACCACCGGCGGCAGGACGAGCGGCACGGTGACCGCCGCCCGGAGCAGCCGCCGGGGGAGCGTCGCCCATGACTCAGCGCGGGCGACGAGTGCCGCGAGCGGGATGCCGAGGACGAGGCAGATGGCGGTCGCGAGGATCGCCGTGCCGAACGAGAGCGCGAGGGCTTCGAGCACGGCACTGCTCGCGAGGAGGGCGGGCAGGTCGGCCCACGGCGCGCGCACCACGAGCGCGAGGAGCGGCAGCACGAGGACCGCGAGTGCGAGGACCGCGCCGGCGACGATCGGCCAGGCCAGGCGTCCGGTGACGGGAGTCGCGGTCCTCGCCATCAGGGGGCGCCGAATCCGTACGCGGCGAGCGTCTCGCGGCCGGCGTCTCCCGTCACGAACGCGACGAAGGCGGCGGCGGCTCCGGGAGCGGGCGACTCGGTGAGCGCGGCGATCGGGTAGCGGTTCACGACGCCGGCCGCGGCCGGGACCTCGATGCCGTCCACGGCGTCGCCACCGGCCAGCACGTCGGTGCGGTAGACGAGCGCCGCGTCGACCTCGCCGAGCGAGACCTTGGCGAGCACCGCCTTCACGTCGGACTCGAGCGTGTCGGGAGCCCCGGTGACGTCCTCATTCGCGAGGAGCTCGACGGATGCCGCGCCGCACGGCACGGACGGATCGCAGAGCGCGATGCGCAGGTCGGGGTCCGCGAGGTTCGCGAGGCCGGTCACGCCGGCCGGGTTGCCGGCCGGGACGACGAGCTCGAGCGTGTTCGTGGCGAAGGCCTCAGGGGCGGAGACGAGGCCGGCGTCGACCACCTGCTGCATGGGCGGCTCGGCCGCCGAGGCGAAGACGTCGGCTGGGGCGCCCTCGAGGACCTGTGTCGCGAGTGCGCCGCTGCCGCCGTAGCTCACGGTCACCTCGACGCCCGGGTTGGCCTGCTCGAACTGCCCGGCGAGGGCGTCGAAGGCCTCCGTGAGCGAGGCTGCGGCGAGCACGGTGAGGTCGGCCTCCCCCAGCTCGCCCGTGGCGGCGGCACCCGTGGGCTCCGACGGGGACGTCGAGCCGCCCGGCTGGTCGGCGGTCGGAGCGCAGCCCGTGAGCGTCAGGGCGAGGGCGGCCGCCGCGAGGGCGGCCGCGCCGCGCGGCCGCGAAGCACGCGGCATCCGCCAAGCACGAGGCATCCGGCCGGCCGACGGCGCACGTCGTGGTCGGGTCATCCGTTCGCTCCCGGCGGTCGCTCGATCGACACGACGGTCGCCTTGGCCGTCGCCGCGGCGAGGACGCCCGGCTCGAGCCCGAGCTCGTCGGCGGCTTCGCGGCTCATGAGCGACACGACGCGGAACGGCCCCGCCTGGAGTTCGACCTGCGCCATGACGCCGTCGCGATGCACCGCCGTGACGAGGCCGATGAACCGGTTGCGGGCCGACGTGCGAGCGAGGGGGAAGGCCCCGGCGAGGGCGTCGCCGCCCGCGTGCTCGGTCATGAGCGCGACGAGGTCGGCGCCCTCGACCACCTGCAGGCCGTTGTCGCCGCGTCGCGCCTGGATGCGCCCCTGATCGGCCCAGCGGCGGACGGTGTCGTCGCTGACACCGAGGAGGGCTGCCGCTTCGCTGATGCGGAACTGGGTCATGGTTTCTCCCGTATTCGCGGAATCTCAGGCTACTGCATTGCGCACCCGCGGGTCGGGGACATCGTGACCGGTCGGCCGCCTGCGAGAATCGGGGGATGACCCGCCTCACCGCCGCACCGCTCGCCTCCAGCCCGACGCGGACGCGTCGATGAGCGCTCGCGTGAGCGTCGAGGAGCACGCCGCCTTCGTGCGCTCGCTCCTCTCCGGCCTCGGCGCCCGGCCGACGGAGCGCGTCGCACTCGCCGAGGCGCTCGGCCGCATCACGGCGTCGCCCGTCGAGTCGCCCATCGCCCTGCCGCCGTTCCGGAACGCGCAGATGGACGGGTTCGCCGTGCGGGCCGCGGACGTCGCCGCGGTGCCGGTGGCGTTGCCGATCGCCGGTGAGGTGGCGGCCGCGCCCGGCGAGCCGGCGGCGCTCGCGCCGGGCACCGCGGTGCGGATCATGACGGGCGCTCCGGTGCCCGAGGGCGCCGACGCGGTCGTGCCCGTCGAGGACACCGAACCGGGCGCGGAGGTCGACGGCGCGGCATCCGTCACCGTCCTCCGCGGCAGGTCGGCGGGCGAGTACGTCCGCGACGCGGGTTCCGACCTCGAAGCCGGCGACGACGTGCTGCCGCCGGGCCTCACGCTCGGATCCCGACATCTCGCGGCCGCCGCGGCATCGGGCCTCACGGAGCTGCTCGTGCGCGAGCGGGTCCGGGTCGCCGTCATCAGCACGGGCAGCGAGCTCGTGGCGCCCGGCGAGACGCTCGGCGCCGGGGAGATCCCCGATGCCAACGGCGTCGCCCTCGCCGCCGCCGTACGCGCGGCCGGCGCACTCGTCGTGCACGAGGCCCGCGTGCGCGACGACGTCGAGCGGCTCCGGGGTGAGCTCGACGCCGCGCGCGCGGCGGGTGCCGAGGTCGTCCTCACGAGCGGCGGCGTCTCGAAGGGCGCCTACGAGGTCGTTCGCGAGCTCCTCGAACCGCTCGGCGCCTGGGTCGGCAGTGTCGCCATGCAGCCGGGCGGGCCGCAGGCCGTGGCCGCCTACCGGGGCATGCCGGTCATCGGGTTCCCGGGCAACCCGGTGAGTGCCCAGCTCTCGTTCGAGCTCTTCGTCGCTCCGACGCTGCGGGCCATCTCGGGTCGCCCCGCGGCATCCGTCGCGCGGATCGCGCTGGCCGAACCGCTCGTGTCGATCGAGGGCAGGCGGCAGTACCTGCGCGGCCGACGCGACGACGACGGGCGGGCGCTCGTCGTCGGAGGCCCCGGGTCGCACCTCGTCGCGACGCTCGCGGCATCCGACCTCTTGATCGTCGTGCCGGAGGAGGTCACCGAGCTCGCCGCCGGCGACCTGGTGGAGACCATCGCGCTCTGATCGCGGCGGCGGTCGAGGAGGCCGCGGCGCCGCTCAGTCGGCGATCGTGAGCTGCGCGACGAGCGCGAGCTCGGTGCTCGTGCGGCGGCGGAGCTCCTCGGCGTCGACACCGCCCATCGCGGCGCGCACGGCGGCACCCTCCCACACGAGCAGCATGATGCGCGCGGCCTCGTCGGCCGTGACCCGGAAGCGGATGCCCTTGGCGCGGCCGATGTCCGCGACGATCTGCGCGACCCCTCGCTGCATCTCAGCCTCCTGCTCGAGGTAGGCCGCGGCGAGGTCGGGGTTGCGCAGCGCGTGGATCCGGATCTCGCTCATGAGCAGCACCCCGAGCCGGTCGTCGGCCGAGAGGTCGAGCACCTGCTCGATGATCGCGAAGGCATCGGTCGGCGTGAGGTCGAAGCCGCCCTCCTGCTCGAGCTCGCCGACGCGGGAGCGCACCGCGGCGACGCGCTCGGTGGCGACGAGGCCCGAGAGCTCGAGGAAGAGCTCGTCCTTCGTCTCGAAGTTGGAGTAGAAGGCGCCGCGGGTGAATCCGGCGCGATCGCAGATGGCCTCCACGGATGCCGCGTCGAGCCCGACCTCGGCGAACACCTGCGCCGCGGCGTCGAGGAGCCGCTGCCTCGTGCGCTCGCGGCTCCGCGTCGAGGTGACCTCGGAATCGACCATGGATCTCATTCAACCCCCCGTTTCACACGAAGGCCACAGGTTCGTGGCGCGCGTTCGAATTACGATACAACTATGTATCGGATACAGCGCTGTATCGAATCGTTCTGACATCGGCTCGGAGGCGCTGTGTCCACTCTGCTCTATTCGCTCGGTCGCTGGTCGTTCCGGCACCCGTGGCGCGTGCTCGTCTCGTGGCTGCTGCTGCTCGTGATCGCCGGCGGCGCCTTCGCGATGTTCGGCAAGAGCACGAGCAACTCGTTCTCGATCCCCGGCACCGAGGCGCAGGCCGGCCTCGAGCAGCTGAACAGGTCCTTCCCGTCGGCCAGCGGGACGAGCGCCCAGTTCATCGTCGTCGCCCCCGATGGCGACAGTGTCGAGGATGCTCCGTTCACCACCGAGATCGAGCAGGCGATCGGCCAGATCGAAGACCTCGACGGCGTGCTCGCGGTCACCGATCCGTACGACGAGATGGTCACCGGCCTCGTCGCCGACGACGGCAGCGCCGCGCTCGTCCGCCTCCAGTTCGACGGCCAGGCCACCGACGTCCCGGCCTCGACGAAGGACGACCTCGGCGCGCTGACCGCCGACCTCGAGGCCGCGCTCCCCGAGGGGGCCGAGGTGTCGCTGGGCGGCGACCTGTTCGCGGTCTCCGTCCCCGGCGTGACGCTCACCGAGGGCGTGGGCCTCCTCATCGCCCTGTTCGTGCTGATCGTGACGTTCCGCTCGATCGCGGTCGCGTTCCTCCCCCTCGCCTCGGCGGTCATCGGCGTGGGCCTCGCGCTCTCGCTGATCATGCTGTCGACCGCGTTCGCGACCATCTCCTCGACCACGCCGCTGCTCGCGCTGATGCTCGGCCTCGCCGTCGGCATCGACTACGCGCTGTTCATCATGGCCCGACATCAGGACCAGGTGCGAGCGGGCGAGGACCCCGAGGAATCCGCGGCGCGGGCCACCGGCACCGCGGGCTCCGCCGTCGTCTTCGCGGGCATCACCGTGCTCATCGCGCTCATCGGCCTCGGCTTCGCCAACATCCCGTTCCTCACGGTCATGGGCGTCGCCGCCGCCGCGGCCGTGGCGATCGCCGTGCTCGTGGCCATCACCCTGACCCCCGCGCTCCTCGGGTTCGCGAAGGGCCGCGTCGTCGGCTGGAAGCGGCGCGAGCCGCGTCGGCGTCGTCGCGCGACGGGCACCGCGGATGCCGCCGGGCGGCGTGCTGCGGCATCCGCTGCCGTTCCCGGTGCCGCGGGGCCGTCGACGGATGCGACGGCGACCGCCGGGCAGTCGACGCCGGCCGAGCCCGCCCGTCGGGGCTTCGCCTCGCGCTGGGTCGGACTGATCACGCGGCATCCGATCGTCACGACCGTGGCCGTCGTGCTCTCGCTCGGCATCGTCGCGATCCCCGCGGCCAGCCTCGCGCTCGCGCTGCCGAACGCCGGCATGCTGCCGAAGGACAACGAGGCGCGCCAGTCGTACGATCTCGTCGCCGAGCACTTCGGGCCCGGATTCAACGGGCCGCTCGTGATGACCGGCACGATCGTCACCTCGACCGACCCGCTCGGGCTCATGGAGGACCTCGGCGATGAGATCGCCACCCTGCCCGGCGTCGAGACGGTCGCGCTCGCCGTGCCGAACGAGACGGCCGACACCGGCATCGTGCAGATCATCCCGACCACGGCTCCCGACGACCCGGCCACCGCCGACCTCGTGCGCGAACTCCGCGGGCTGCACGACCACTTCCTCGACGAGTACGGGGTCGACCTCAAGGTCACCGGCTTCACGGCCGTCGCGATCGACATCTCCGACCGGCTCGGGGCGGCGCTGCTGCCCTTCGGGCTCTTCGTGGTCGGGCTCTCGCTCATCCTGCTCGCGATCGTCTTCCGATCCATCTGGGTGCCGATCACCGCGGCAGCGGGCTACCTGCTCTCCGTCGTGGCCGCGTTCGGGGTCGTCGCGGCCGTCTTCGAATGGGGATGGTTCGCCGACCTGCTGCACGTCACCAAGGTGGGGCCCATCATCAGCTTCATGCCGATCGTCGCGATGGGCGTGCTGTTCGGCCTCGCGATGGACTACCAGGTCTTCCTCGTCAGCCGCATGCGGGAGGACTACGTCCACGCGCGCAAGGCGCTCGACGGCCACGCGAGCCGCAGCCCGCGCGAGGTCGCCATCGGCGCCGTGCGCTCCGGCTTCACCGCCTCGGCCCGCGTCGTGACCGCCGCCGCCGTCATCATGTTCGCGGTCTTCGCCGCCTTCGTGCCCGAGGGCGACTCCTCGCTCAAGCCGATCGCCCTCGGCCTCGCCGTCGGCATCGCGATCGACGCCTTCATCGTGCGCATGACGCTCGTGCCGGCCGTCATGGCGCTGCTCGGCGACAAGGCCTGGTGGCTCCCGGCATGGCTCGACCGGGCGCTGCCGCACTTCGACATCGAGGGCGAGGCCGTCGAACGCGAGCTCGCGCTCGCCGACTGGCCGGAGCCCGACACGTCCGCCGCGATCGTCGGGGCCGGCGTCTCGCTCGTCGAGCGCGACGTGACCGTGTTCGGGGGCGTGAGCCTGCGGGTCGAGCCCGGACAGTCGCTCATCGTGACCGGCGACGACCAGATCGCCTCGCGCGCGCTGCTGCTGACGCTCGCCGGCCGCATCGATCCCACCGACGGCCGCCTGCGCGTCGGGGGGCACCTGCTGCCCGGTCGCTCTGCCTGGGTGCGCTCGCGCGTCGGCGTGGTCCTGCTCGGCGACTCGGCGGATCCCGTCGCCGACGTGCGTCGTGCCGCGAGCGGGCGAGGGGGCATCGTCGTCATCGACGGCGCCGACCAGCTCGTCGACGAGGCCACCCGCGACCAGGTCGCCTCCGCACTCTGGGACGCCTCGCTCGAGGCATCCGTCACCGTCGTGCTCTCGGCGACCGATCGCGAGACCGGTCGCGCCCTGCTCGCGGCGGCCGGCCGCAGCGACGTCCCCGTGCTCGAACTCACCCAGCCCGCCGAACCGGCCGAGGCGCACACCACCACCGAGGTGAACGCATGACCCTCCCCATCGAACGCGCACGCTCGAAGCGACCCGTCACCTGGCTCACGATCATCGGCGTGCTCATGCTGCCCGTCGTGATCGGCGGCATCCTCGTCGCCGCGCTCTACAACCCGACCGAGCGTCTCGACGCGCTCAACGCGGCGATCGTGAACGAGGACGAGCCCGTCACGATCGACGACCAGACCGTGCCGCTCGGCCGCCAGCTGACCGCGGGCCTCGTCGAGGGCGCCGACGACACGTCGAACCTCACCTGGACGATCTCGAACGCCGACGACGCGAAGAGCGGTCTCGCCGACGGCACGTACGCCGCGGTCGTCACGATCCCCGAGAACTTCTCGGCCGCCGCGACCTCGACGGCGCCCGGCGGCACGCCCGAGCGCGCGACCATCGAGGTGACCACGCCGCCCGACAGCCTCGTCGTCGACGACGCCATCACCGCGCAGGTCACGCAGACCGCGACGAGCGTGCTCGGCGAGCAGCTGTCGTCGACGTACCTCGAGAACGTGTTCCTCGGGTTCACGAGCCTCGGCACGCAGCTCGGCACGGCGGCCGATGGTGCTGCGGATCTCGCCGACGGCGCCCAGCAGGCGGCCGACGGCGCCGCTGCCCTGCCCGACGGCGCCACGCAGCTCGCGACAGGTGCCGCCGACCTTTCGACCGGGGCGGGCTCGCTCGGCACCGGCCTCGACACGATCGCCGAGGGCACGAGCGGGGCGGCTTCGGGAGCCGGGGAGCTGGCCGCCGGCCTGCGTCAGGCCGCCGCGGGCGTGAACAACCAGGAGCTCGTCGGTGCGGCCCAGGCCACGGCCGCCAACGCCGCGGATGCCGCGGCGAAGACCGTCGGGGTGGCCACCGCGGCCGGCGGGCTCGCGCAGAGCCTCGGCGCGCTCGCGACGCAGTGCGTGCCACCCACCCCGGAGAGCACGTTCTGCGCCGACCTCGCGACCGCCGCGGGGACGGCGGGCCAGGTCGCGACCGATGCCGGGGCTGCAGCGCAGGCGGCCGGCACCGCGAACGGCTACGCGAAGCCCACCTCCGACGGCATCGCCGCGCTCACGTCGCAGTCGAGCGCCGGCCTCGTCGAGGCCGCGGCGAAGACCGACGAGCTCGCGGGCGGCCTCTCCCAGCTCGCCACGGGCACGACCCAGTCGGCCGACGGCGCCCGGTCGCTCGCCGACGGCGCCTCGCAGCTCAGCACGGGTGCGTCGTCGCTCGCCACCGGAGCGGGCACCCTCGCCACCGGCGTGCAGTCGCTCGCCGACGGCACCGGCGAGCTCGCGACCGGCCTCCGCACCGCATCGGAGTCCGTGCCCTCGTACACCGACGGCGAGGCGCAGAGCCTCGCGTCGGTCGTCGCCGACCCCGTCTCGGCCGAGGGGTCCGGAGATTCGCTGTTCGGGGCATCCGCGGTCCCGCTGCTCGCGATGCTGGCGCTCTGGTTCGGCGGGCTGGCGACGTTCGTCGCACTCCAGGCCGTCTCGCGCCGTGCGCTCACCTCGCGTGCGCCCTCGGCGCTGCTCGCCCTCCGCGGGTTCGCCCCGGCCGCCGCGCTCGGAGCCCTGCAGGGCCTGCTCGTCGCCGGTGTCGTGCAGCTGGCGGCCACGTACGACGTCGCGGAGTGGCTCACGTTCGCGGCGCTCTGCGTCGCATCGGGCGTCGCCTTCGCCGCCGTGAACCAGGGACTCGTGGCAGTGCTGGGCGGCGCCGGACGATGGGTCGCCGCCCTGATCGGCGTGCTCGGGGTCGCGACCGGTGTCGTCTCGACCGTGCCGGGCGTGCTGAGCGAGATCGCCGCCTTCATGCCGACCGCTCCCGCCTACAACGGCATGGTCGCCGCCCTCACCGAGTCCGACGGCGTCGGCGCGGCCGTGGTCGGACTCGCGGTCTGGACCCTGCTCGCGTTCGGCGCGACGACGATCGCCGTCGCCCGCCGCCGCACGACCTCGGTGCGCGCGCTGCTGAGGACGGCACCGGCCGGCGCCTGAGCGATGACGAGTGAGCCGGGGCCCGGATGGGCCGGTGGGCCGCGAGCGGGAGACCCGCTCGCGGCCCGCTCCCGTTCCCGCGGTCGGCGGCGGCGGGCTAGCGTGAGGGTATGAACCCGCTCACCCATCTCGATGACGACGGACGCGCGCGCATGGTGGACGTCGGCGCCAAGCCGGTCACCCGCCGGATCGCGATCGCCGAGGGCCGGCTCGACACGACGGCCGAGGTGATCGGGCTCGTCCGCAGCGACGGCCTGAAGAAGGCGGACGTGCTGCCCACCGCGCGCATCGCGGGCATCCAGGCGGCCAAGCGCACGAGCGACCTCATCCCGCTCGCCCACATCGTCCCCCTCGACGCGGTGTCGATCGACTTCGGGTTCGAGGAGCGCGCGATCACGATCCGCGCGACCGTGTCGACGACGGCCCGCACCGGCATCGAGATGGAGGCGCTCACGGCCGTCGCGGTCGCGGGCCTCACGCTGCACGACATGGTCAAGGCCATCGATCCCGCGGCGCAGACCGGCGGCATCCGGCTGATCGAGAAGCGCGGCGGCAAGCGCGGCGTCTGGCGAGCGGATGCGGCGGACGGGTCGTCGGCGCCCGCGTCGGCGCACGGGGCGGACGCGCCGTCGGTTCCGGATGCCGCGGGCCTGCGCCCGGCGATCGTGCTCGTCTCCTCGACCAGGGCCGCGGCCGGGCAGGCCGAGGACACGACCGGTCCGGTGATCGTCGAGTGGCTGCGCGAACGCGGCTACGACGCCGGCGCGCCGATCGTCGTCGCCGACGCCGACATCGCCGACGCGGTGCGCGGCGCCGTGGCGGGTTCGCCCGTCGTGCTCATCACGACCGGCGGCACGGGCGTGAACCCCGGCGACCGCACGCCGGAGGCGACCCTCGCCGTGCTCGACCAGGAGCTGCCCGGCGTCGCCGAGGCGATCCGCGCGGCCGGCCGGGCGGCGACGCCGACCGCGGCCCTCAGCCGGGCCCTCGCCGGCATCGCCGGGCGGACCGTGATCGTGAACCTGCCCGGCTCCCGCGGCGGTGTCGCCGACGGGCTCGCCGTGCTCGACGGCGTGCTGCCCCATCTCGTCGACCAGCTCGCCGGGGGCGATCATGCGCGCCCCGCGGCATCCGACTCCCTGCATTCGACCGAACCCTCCGAAGGAGACGCTGTTGTCTGAGCCCGAGGTCTTCGCCCGCGTCACCGTCGAGGTGCTCGATCGCGCCGAGATCGAGGGGTTCGTGCGTTCGAGCGAGAACGGCGCACTGGTCACGTTCGAGGGCGTGATCCGCGACCACGACCACGGTGAGAGCGTGACCGCACTCGACTACGAGGCCCATCCCGAGGCCGAGCGCTTCCTGCACGAGACGCTCGCGCAGGTGGCCAGGGACTCGGGCCTGCGCATCGCGGCCGCGCACCGCATCGGGTCGCTGGGCATCGGGGACGTCGCGCTCATCGCTTCCGTCGCCGCCCCGCATCGGGCTCAGGCGTTCGAGGTCTGCAGCCTGCTCGTGGACCGCATCAAGGAGCACACGCCGATCTGGAAGCGGCAGCACCTCGACGGGGGCACCACCGAATGGGTCAACCTGTGATCCGCCGGCTCCGGGCCCTCGGCACGGACCGCCGGTAGGTCGGGGCCGCGAGCGTCAGCGCTCGGCGAGGGCGCCCAGGCCGTCCGCGAGTTCGGTCGTCGTGCCGGACGCCGTGCCCCGGCCGACGGCGAGCCCGAGCATGAAGGCGGTGACCGGGCCGGCCGGGCGGGCGATGCCGTGCGCCACGCGGCGGGTCAGGTCGAGGATCTCACCGACCGGGACCTCGCTCGGCTCGAGTCCGAGGACGGCAGCCACCTGGTCGACCCAGGCATCGAGATCGGCGGGGGTCTGCTGGTCGCCTGCGGTGCTCATGGGGACTCCTCGTGGGTCGTGTGCTGCTCTGCTGTGGTCGGGTCGGGTCGTGGTCCCGGCGGACGGTGCGGGCTCCGGGCGCGGGCGCGGGAACGGGCGCGCGCGAGATCGAGGTCGTGCCAGGTGTCGATGTCGGCCGCGGTGCCGTCGTCGTCGACGACGAGGAGGTCGAGTGACGCGACGAGGTGCCGCATGGCGCTCCCGTCGGGCGTTCCGATCGCGTCGAACGCCCGGTCGAGTGCGCCACGCGCGTAGATCCCGGTGAGCCACTGGCTGCGCCCGTCGGCGTCGACGAGGTGGACGCCGTCGCCGTGCTCGCCTTCGCCGCCCCGGCCGGACTCGCCCGGCTCGCGGCGGCGGGCGGTCAGCCGCGCCACCGCGTCGGCGGCCGTCGGCAGGTCGCAGGCGAGCACGAGCACGTCGGATGTCGCGGGGCGAGCGCCCGGGTCCCGGGACGCGTCGCCCCTCGAACGCCGGGAGGCGTCGGCATCGAGCGCGGCGAGACCCGCGGCGATGGCGGCGACGGGCCCGCCGAACGGCGGATCCTCGAGCACCACGAGGCATCCCGGGGCCTCGAGCGAGGGGGGACCGACGACGACGATGCGCTCTGCGCCGGCCGCGTGCGCCGCGTCGACGGCATGCTGCAGGAGGGTGCGGTCGCCGACCGTGAGTCCGGGCTTGCTGACGCCGCCGAGGCGGCTCGCCCGCCCACCGGCGAGCAGGACGGCGTCGAGCTGGCGCGTCGCGGCATCCGTCATGGCAGGACCAGCACCTCGACGGTGTCGCCCGGAGCGACCGAGGCGAGATGCTCGGGCACGAGGGCGAACCCGTCTGCGCCCGCGAGGCCTCCCGAGAGGTGCGAGCCTGCGCCACCGCTCGCGGCCGGGCGCACGCGCGGGAGCCCGGTCGGGCCGGTCGGGGACTCCGCCGGCGATGCGGACCCGGCGTCGGATGCCGCATCCGCATCCGCATCGGCGTCCGCATCCGCGTCAGGGGTGACGAAGGACACCGGCATCACCTGCAGCCGCCCGGCAGGTGACGCCCAGCCGCTCGCGACCTGGGCCAGGACACGCCGACGGCGCACGTCGCACCGGCCCTGGAGGGCGAGCAGCGCCGGACGCACGAACACCTCGAACGAGACCGCGACGGCGACAGGGTTGCCCGGGAGCCCGAACACGGGAGTGCCGTCGGCGAGCACGCCGAAGGCCTGCGGCGATCCGGGCTGCATGGCCACACGGACGAACTCGACGGCGCCGGACTCGCCTGAGCCGAGCACGCGGCGCACGACATCGTAGGCGCCGACGCTGACGCCGCCGGAGAAGACGACGGCGTCGCACGGCTGGCGCTCGGCGAGCCAGGTGCGAAGCTGCTCGGCGTCGTCGGGCATGCGGACGACCTCGGCGACGAGGCAGCCCGCCTCGCGCACGAGACCGGCCAGGAGGAGCGAGTTCGAGTCGGGGATGTGGCCGGGCCCGAGCGGCTCGCCCGGCTCGGCGAGCTCGCTGCCGGTCGCGACGACGCTCACGCGCGGCATCCGCGTCACCGGGAGGGTCGCATGGCCGGCGGTCGCCGCGCCCGCGACCTGACGGGCGCCGAGCACCGTGCCGACCTCGAGCACGCGGTCGCCGACCCTGAGATCCTCGCCGGCGCGGCGGATGTGGCGTCCGCGATCGGGCGTGCTGAAGATCGCGACCCGCTGCGCGTGATCGCCCTGGACGGTCGCGCCACCGTCGGTGCGCTCGACCGGGACGACCGTGTCGGCTCCGGGCGGCACCGGCGCCCCCGTCATGATGCGGGCCGCCTCGCCGGGACCGAGCGGCGCAGCATCGGCGACGCCGGCCGCGCCGGCGGCATGATCGTCGACCACGCGCAACGCGACCGGGTGCTCGGGCGTGGCGCCCGCGACATCCGCCCACCGCACGGCGAACCCGTCCATGGCCGAGTTGTCGAAGGGCGGCGAGGCGAGGCGGGCGTCCACGGATGCCGCGAGCGTGCGCCCCGCGGCATCCGCGAGTCGCACGTGCTCGACGTCGTCGCCCGCGCGCCGGGCGGCGAGATCGCCCATCGCGCGCAGCACGCGCGCGAGGTGCTGCGCCACCGGGATCAGGGTGGCCGTCTCGTGGAACTCGGCCCGAGTGCTCGGCATGGGACTACGGTATCCCCGCGCCGGACCCGGAACCCACCTGTGACAGGTCTGCCGCGGCCCGGTATCGTCAGGCGTGGAAAGGGGTCGCATGTCATTCGTCACACGCGGGTTCGGCGGCAGGTCACGGGATCGCGACGAGCGGCTCCCGCCCGGGCAGACGCTGGTGCACGACTTCCCGGTGCTCTCGGCCGGGCCGACACCCGAGGTCGACACCGCCGAGTGGTCCTTCACGATCGTGACCGAGGCCGGCACCCACCGGTGGAGCTGGGACGAGTTCCAGGCCCTGCCCGCCGAGGACATCGCGACCGACATCCACTGCGTGACGCACTGGTCCAAGCTCGGCACGAGCTGGCGCGGCGTCTCGCTCGACACCCTGTTCGAGGACGTCGAATCGCAGTTCGACTACGTGATGGCGCACAGCTTCGGCGGCTACACGACGAATGTGCCGCTCGACGAACTGCTCGACGGGCAGGCGTGGATCGCGACCGAGTTCGACGGCGAGCCACTCGATCCCGAGCATGGCGGACCGGCCAGGCTGCTCGTGCCGCACCTGTACTTCTGGAAGAGCGCGAAGTGGGTGCGCTCGCTCGTGATGATGCCGCGCGACGACCCCGGCTTCTGGGAGCAGAACGGCTACCACATCCACGGCGACCCGTGGCAGGAGGAGCGGTACTGGTGATCGGTCGCCCCTCGGTACCGCGATCGGGCTGGCACGCCGCGACGGTCGTCGCCAAGACTCCCGAGACCCGCACGGCCGCGCGCCTCGTGCTCGAGGTCGAGGGGTGGCCGGGCAACGCGGCCGGACAGCACCTCGACGTGCGGCTCACTGCGCCGGACGGGTACACGGCGACCAGGTCGTACTCGATCGCCTCCTCGGGACCGGCGACCGGCGACGCGACGCGCGTGGTGCTCGCCGTCGACCGCGTGCCCGACGGCGAGGTCTCGCCGTACCTCGTCGACGATGCGCGCGAGGGCGACCGCCTCGAGGTGCACGGCCCGCTCGGGGCGTTCTTCGTGTGGGCACCCGATGCCGCCGCGGAGGTGTCTGGAGCGGCGGCTGCGGACACCGTGACGGATGCCCCGGCGGTGGATGCCCCGGCGGATGACCCGCGGCCGGTGCAGCTCATCGCGGGCGGCTCGGGCGTGGTGCCGCTCGTCGCCATGGCGCAGGCGCACGCCGACGCGGACGACCCCACGCCGTTCCGCCTGCTCTACTCGGTGCGCACGCCCGACGACGTCTACTTCGCGGCGGAGCTGGAGCGCCTGCGCGCGGCATCCGCCCCCTTCGAACTCGACCTCGTCTACACGCGCACGACGCCCGACGGGTGGCCGCTGCCGCCCGGACGCGTGACCCGCGACGCGCTCGCCGCGGCCGTGATCCCCGCGACCGAGGCGCCGCGCATCTTCGTGTGCGGTTCGACGGGCTTCGTGGAGCGCGTCGCATCCTGGCTCATCGAACTCGGGCACGACGCCCGCGACATCCGCACCGAACGCTTCGGAGGAACCTGATGGATCACCTCGACGGCAACGCCCTCGCCGGGCCCCTTGCCGACTACTTCACGTTCGACGTCACCGCCGCGACCGCGAGGTGCAACGGATGCGGCGAGGTCGCCGAGTTCGCCAGGGCGCTCGTGTTCACGAGCCCGGCCGGCACGGTGGTTCGCTGCGCCACGTGCGAACACGTGCTCGCGACTCTCGTCGAGGCGGGGGAACGCGCATGGCTCGGCTTCAGCGGCGTGAGCGCGATCGAGGTGCGGCGGGCCTGACGCCGCGCTGCCCGAGTGCCCCCGGCCTCGGGTATGGAGCGTCGGGGCCGATGCTGGTTCCGGCGACCTTCCGGATCGCGGCCCCGGATGCACGGCAGCGAGCCTTCCGACTGCGGGCGCCCGGTCAGGTCGGGTCGGGTCGGGTCGGGTCGGACGAGGTTCGGCAGCCGTGCCCGTGCCTGTGCCCGTGCGGCGCGGAGGTCCCGTCCGAGATTCCAGTGGCGATGTGGCGATGTGGCGATGTGGCGATGGCGATGTGGCGCCCGCTTCGAGAGCGATGCCTCGCCCTGGGTGCGGCGCGTGTCCACCCCTGATTCGAGCCGAACGTCAGTCGGCGGGAGGAGCGCGACTCAGCCGGCGATGAGCTCGCCGCCAGCCCAGACGCGGCGCACGAGCGGCACCCCCGGCCGATAGGCCAGGTGCAGGTGGCTCGGAGCGGCGAGCTCGACGAGGTCCGCCCGGGTGCCGGGCCGGAGCGCCCCGACATCCGACCTCCTGAGCGCTGCCGCGCCGCCCGCCGTCGAGGCCCACAGCGCTTCGGCGGGGGTCATGCCCATGTCGCGCACCGCGACCGCGATGCAGAACGGCATCGAGCTCGTGAAGCTCGACCCCGGGTTGCAGTCGCTCGCGAGCGCCACGGTGACGCCCGCGTCGATGAGGCGGCGCGCATCGGGGTACGGCTGCCTGGTCGAGAACTCGACGCCGGGCAGCAGGGTCGCCACGGTGTCGGATGCCGCGAGGGCTGCGACATCCGCCTCGTCGAGGTAGGTGCAGTGGTCCACGGATGCCGCGCCGAGGTCGACCGCGAGGCGGACGCCGCCGCCCGGGCCGAGCTGGTTTCCGTGCACCCGGACGCCGAGCCCGGACGCAGCGCCCGCCTCGAGCACGCGTCGCGATTGCTCGGACGTGAAGGCGCCGCGCTCGCAGAAGGCATCGATCCACTTGACGTGCGGCGCGCAGGCCGCCAGCATCTCGCCGACGACGAGGTCGAGGTAGGCGTCGGCGGTGCGCAGGGCGGCCTCGGCGGTTCCCGTCGCACCGAACCGCGGGTCCTCCCGGAACTCGAACGGCACGACGTGCGCCCCGAGGAACGTGACCTCCTCGGTGACCTCGCGCGCCAACCGGACGAGGCGCGCCTCGTCCGCCACGCTCAGGCCGTATCCCGACTTGACCTCGAAGGTCGTGGTGCCCTGCGCGTGCAGCTCGCCGACGAACCCGGCCAGCCGTGCGCGGAGCTCGTCCTCCGTCGCCGCGCGCGTCGCCACGACGGTCGAGCGGATGCCGCCGGCCTCATATGCCGTGCCGGACATGCGCGCCGCGAACTCGTCGGCCCGGTCGCCGCTGAACACGAGGTGCGTGTGGCTGTCGACGAAGCCCGGGATGACGGACCTCCCGCCCAGGTCGACCTGGACGTCGATGTCGACCGCACCGACGCCCCCGAGGTCCTCGGCTCGCCGGACGCCCGCGACGTCCTCACGGCCCCCGACGTGCTCGAGGGTCGGGAACGCGATCGATCCGTCGATCCTCGCCCCCGCAGCCGCCTCGGATGGTCGAGGATCGACGGATCGTGAGCCATCGGCGTCGTGCGTGCGGCCGACCCAGGCGACGCGGTCGCCCTCGATGAGCACGGCGGCGTCGCGGATGATGCCGAGCGGTCCGCCGTCACGGCCGGGCGCCGGGTCGTTCGTGACGAGTTCGCCGATGTTCGTGAGGAGCGTGCGCCGCGGCATCCGCTCAGCCTTCCGTCATCGGCACGCGCAGGCCGCGCTCGGCCGCGACCTCGCGCGCCCGCTCGTAGCCGGCGTCGACGTGACGCATGACGCCGGTGCCGGGGTCGTTCACGAGCACGCGTGCGATCTTCTCGGCCGCGAGCTCGGTGCCGTCGGCGACGATGACCTGCCCCGCGTGGATGGACCGCCCGATGCCGACGCCGCCGCCGTGGTGCAGCGAGACCCAGGTCGCTCCGGACGCCGTGTTGAGCAGCGCATTCAGCAGCGGCCAGTCGGCGATCGCGTCGGAGCCGTCGGCCATGGCCTCGGTCTCGCGGTACGGGCTCGCGACGGAACCCGAGTCGAGGTGGTCGCGGCCGATCACGACGGGGGCGCTGAGCTCGCCCGACGCGACCATCTCGTTGAACCGCAGGCCCGCGAGGTGGCGCTCCTGGTACCCGAGCCAGCAGATCCGCGCGGGCAGGCCCTCGAAGTGCACCTTCTCGCCGGCCTGGGTGATCCAGCGGCGGAGGTGCTCGTCGTCGGGGAACAGCTCGAGGATCGCCCGGTCGGTCGCCGCGATGTCGGCTGGATCGCCGGACAGCGCCGCCCACCGGAACGGCCCCTTGCCCTCGGCGAAGAGCGGGCGGATGTAGGCGGGCACGAAGCCCGGGAACTCGAACGCGCGGTCGTACCCGCCGAGCTCGGCCTCGCGCCGGATCGAGTTGCCGTAGTCGAAGACCTCGGCGCCCGCGTCCTGGAAGCCGACCATCGCGGCCACCTGCTTGGCCATGCTGCCCCGGGCGCGATCGGTGAAGCCCTCGGGATCCCGCTCGGCCTCGGCGTGCCAGTCCTCGAACGCGACGCCGACGGGCAGGTACGAGAGCGGATCGTGCGCGCTCGTCTGGTCGGTCACGACATCGATCACGAGCTCGCCCGCGCGATGACGCAGGAGCAGCTCGCCGAACACCAGGGCGGCGTTCCCGACGACCCCGACGGACAGGGCCTCGCCGGCGTCTCGAGCGGCGACGACGCGGGTGACGGCCTCGTCGAGGTCGGTCGCGACCTCGTCGAGGTATCCGTGCTCGACGCGTCGACGGAGCCGGGATGCATCGACGTCCACGACCAGCACCGCGCCGCCGTTCATCGTGACCGCGAGCGGCTGCGCGCCGCCCATGCCGCCGCAGCCGCCGGTGAGGGTGATGGTGCCGGCGAGCGTCGCGTGCGCGGCATCCGCCTCGCTCATGCCGCGCTTCGCGGCCAGGGATCGCGCGACGGCGCCGAAGGTCTCGTAGGTGCCCTGCAGGATGCCCTGCGTGCCGATGTAGATCCACGAACCGGCCGTCATCTGGCCGTACATCGTGAGGCCCAGCTGCTCGAGCCTGCGGAACTCGGGCCAGGTCGCCCAGTCGCCCACGAGGTTCGAGTTGGCGATGAGCACGCGCGGCGCCCATTCGTGGGTTCGGAAGACGCCGACCGGTTTTCCCGACTGCACGAGCAGGGTCTCGTCGGCCTCGAGTCCCTCGAGGGTGCGCACGATCGCGTCGAACGACTCCCAGTTGCGGGCGGCCTTGCCGGTGCCGCCGTACACGATGAGGTCCTCGGGCCGCTCGGCCACCTCGGGGTCGAGGTTGTTCATGAGCATGCGCAGGGGTGCCTCGGTCTGCCAGCTCTTGGCGGTCAGCGTCGATCCCCGACCAGCGCGAACGGTGCGAGGGCGGTGCGCCGTGGACGAGGCGCCGTCGGCGCGGGGCTCGGAATCAGCGGGCGCTTCGGCGTGCTCGGTGATGGGTGCGTCGGTCATGCTCCGATCCCACACCACCGGCGACCGGGCGACAACGGATGCCGCGGGCGGGCTGTCCGGGATCCCGGACGCGGTGCCGGTCAGTGGTGAGCGCGCCGCAGCTTGGGAACCGGGGCATCCGCTCGTGCGACGGTTCGCCGGTCTGCGGTGGGATGCGCGTTGCCTCCGACACGCCGACCCTCGCGGGAGCTCTCTCGGCCGCGGAGGTGGACGGAGAGGGGAAGACGCGGCGGAGGCGCGACCGTCAGCCGACGGCGATGCCGCGCGCGGCCATGAACGGCCTGGCGTCGACGGCCATGCCGCCCAGACGCACCTCGAAGTGCAGGTGGCAGCCGGTGGACGCTCCGGTGCTGCCCACCATGCCGATGAGCTGGCCCGCGGACACGGATTGGCCGGGCTCCACGAGGATGCCGCCGTCGATGAGGTGCGCGTAGCCGGTGGAGACCCCGGCACCGTGATCGAGGAGGACCCAGTTGCCGTAGCTGCCGTTCGCTCGTGCTTCGATGACCACGCCCCCGGTCGCCGCGAACACGGGAGTCTTGCAGGCGGCGGCGACATCGGTGCCGCGGTGGAACTCGTTGACGCCCGCGATCGGCTTGTCGGGCCTCGGGCCGTAGCCGTCGGTGAGACGCCCGGCGACGGGCTGGGACCAGCCCTGGTCGCTCAGCTGGCCCGAGTCGGCGGGAAGCGTGTCGATGACGGCGATGCTGCTCGCCGCGGCCTTCGCCTGCAGCCCGCTCAGGTTCGTCTTTGCAGCGGTCAGTGCCCGTTCGGCGTCGCTGAGCTCGTCTTCGCGCTCGTCGACGGGAACCTCGTCGGCGGCGGCCCACGCGGCGTCGGCGGCCTCCTCGGCCGCGTCGGCCTCGTCGTCGCGGGCGGCGGCGATCTGCTCCAGCTCCTCGGTGTCGCCGGCGATCTGCTCGACGCGCGCCATGCCGGCCAGCCCGGCGAGGAGGTCCTTGCCGGACCCGAAGACGGCATCCATGGAGGTCGACGTGTCGCCGCTGCCGTTGGAGGCCGCGAAGAAGGTGCGAGCCGCGGCGTCGGCCTCGGCGCGAGCGGTCTCAGCCGCCGCGTCGGCCTCGCGGGCGAGTGAGCGTGCACCCTCGCGTGTCGTCTTCGCGTCGGCGAGTGCCTTCTCGGCCGTGCGCACGGCTCCGGTGGCCCGATCGATCGCGCTGCGTGCGCCGAGCATCGACGTGATGTCGCGGCTCGCGCCCGACGCGGCGGAGGTGACCTTCACGTAGGGGCCGTCGCCCTGGAAGACGACCGGAGCCTGCGGTGCGGGCGCGGCGGGGGCGGGCGGCGTGGAGGGGGCGCTGGTGGGCGGCGGAGTGGTAGGAGTCGGCGTGGGGGTCGGCGTCGGCGTCGGGGTGGGGGTCGGTGTCGGTGTCGGTGTGGGAGTCGGTGTCGGTGTGGGAGTCGGTGTCGGTGTGGGAGTCGGTGTCGGTGTGGGAGTCGGCTCGGGCGTGGGAGTCGGCGGTGGTGTCGTGGCCGGCGGCTCCGTGGGCGGCTCGGTCGTCGGAGGCGGCGGCGTGGGCGTCTCCGTGGTCCCTTCGGACGTGTCGCCCGCCGAGTCCGTCGGCGTCTCGACGCTCGACCCGTCGGCGGAGGTGGACGCCGCGGTGTCGGTCTCGTCGGCGTACGACGGCGCCGCGCCCACGAGCCCGATGGTCAGGGTGAGCGTGACCGCAGATGCCGCGAGGCTTGCGCGCCTTCCCCTGCGCACCGCGATGGTGCGAGGGCTCGGGAAGAAAGAACGCGGCTTCGTCATCAGGTCCATTTCGTGCAGGCGGCTCGGCACCGACCGGTCTCAGTCTGGCACCGGGCATCCCCGTTCACAACCACCCGTTCGGGCCTTGCGGCCCCTGTTCGGGGGTCCCCGACGCGAGCTCTGCGCGAACGGGCAGCCCCGGTTTCACCCGTTGTCAGCCGAGTCCTGCACCGACGGACGAGGCGGCGACGGCCCGTACGGCGCCGGTCGCCACGAGTGCGCTCACGGCCTCGATCTCGGGGGAGAGGAACCGGTCCGGGCCGGGAACGGCGCCCACCCCGGCGACGAGCGAGACCACGCCGGCCGTGGCCGGCCCTGGCTCGAGCGGCGCGCGAAGGGCGAGACCGCGCGCGCCCGTCATGACCTCGATGGCAAGCACGCGCGCGAGCCCGTCGACGGCGCGCCGCAGCTTGCGCCCGGCGGCCCAGCCCATCGACACGTGGTCCTCCTGCATGGCGGACGACGGGATCGAGTCGACCGACGCCGGTACGGCGAGCCGCTTGAGCTCCGAGACGATGCCCGCGGCCGTGTACTGCGCGATCATGAGTCCCGAGTCGACGCCGACCTCGTGCGCGAGGAACGGCGGCAGGCCCTGGCTGCGGGCCCGGTCGAGGAACCGGTCGGTGCGCCGCTCGCTCATCGAGGCGACATCCGCCACCGCGATCGCGAGGAAGTCGAGCACGTACGCGACGGGTGCCCCGTGGAAGTTGCCGTTGGACTCGACGCGGCCGTCGGGCGTGAGCACGGGGTTGTCGATCGCGCTCGCGAGCTCGGCTTCGGCGACGGATGCCGCGTGCTCGAGCGTGTCCCGGGCGGCGCCGTGCACCTGGGGTGCGCAGCGCAGCGAGTAGGCGTCCTGCACGCGGGTGCACTCGGGCCCCTTGTGGCTCGCGACGATGGGGGAGCCGGCGAGCAGCCGTCGGAGGTTGCCCGCCGAGACCGCCTGCCCGCGCTGGGGACGCAGGCGGTGCAGGTCCTCGGCGAAGACCGCGTCCGTGCCGAGCAGCCCCTCCACGCTCATGGCGGCGGCGACGTCGGCCGTGGTGAGCAGCATCCGCAGGTCGTCGATCGCGAGCGCGAGCACGCCGAGCATGCCGTCCGTGCCGTTGATGAGCGCGAGGCCCTCCTTCTCGCCGAGGCGCAGTGGCGCGATGCCGGCCGCGGCGAGGGCGGCCGCGGCATCCGTCGCCTCGCCGGATGCGTCGCGTGCCTCGCCCTCGCCCATCGCGACGAGTGCGCAGTGCGCGAGCGGCGCGAGGTCGCCCGAGCAACCCAGCGAGCCGTACTCGCGCACGACCGGGGTGATGCCGGCGTTCAGGATCGCCGCGTACGTCTCGGCGGTCGCGCGGCGCACGCCCGTGCGCCCGGTCATGAGGGTCGACAGGCGGAGCAGCATCAGCGCGCGCACGACCTCGCGCTCGACCTCGGCGCCGGAGCCCGCGGCGTGCGAGCGCACGAGGCTCGCCTGCAGCTGCGCCCGGCGATCCTCGGCGATGAAGGTCGTGGCGAGGGCGCCGAAGCCCGTCGAGATCCCGTAGTGCGGCTCGGGGTCGGCGGCGAGGCCCTCGATGATCGCGCGGCTGCGCTCGACCTCCACGAGTGCCGCGGGATCGAGGACGACGGATGCCCCGTGCCTCGCGACCGCGACGACGTCGTCGATGCCGAGCGGGCCGGCGCCGACGGTGACGGATGCCGCAGCGGAGGTGGCAGGGGCGGGCGCGATGGTGCTCATGCCCTCCATTCCAGCGCGCGGTCGCGCGTGCGCGAACGGCCGGGAGTACGCTGGCGTCCGGGATTCCAGACGGGAGGACGCATGGCGACGCCCTCGAAGGTGCCCGCGGCCGACCAGACGCTCGCGATCCTCAGCCACCTCGCGGCCCAGCGCGGCCCCGTGCCCGCCGCGACCATCGCGCAGGCGCTCGGAATCCCGCGCTCGACCGCGTACCACCTCCTCGCCGTCATGGCCGAGCGCGGCTTCGTCGTGCACCTGCCCGAGGAGCGCCGGTACGGCCTCGGCATCGCCGCGTTCGAGCTCTCGAGCGGGTTCAGTCGCCAGCAGCCCCTCGCGCGGCTCGGACGTCCGCTCGTGGCATCCGCCGTCGACCGGCTCGGCGAGTCCGGCCACCTCGCCGTGCTGCACGGGCGGGACGTGCTCTACCTCGTCGAGGAGCGCGCGCCGCGGCGGCCGTCGCTCGTGACCGACGTGGGCGTGCGCCTGCCCGCGCACCTCACCGCGACCGGCCGGGCCATGCTCGCGCAGCTGCCCCCGGCGCAACTGCGGGCGCTGTACCCGGATCGCGCGGCGTTCGCGTCGCGGCATCCGTCACCGGCGACCGGGCCGGATGCCGCGGAGTGGACCTACGGGCGCCTGAAGCGCGTGCTCGCCGAGGTCCGCCTGCGCGGCTGGGCCGCCGAGGACGGCGAGGTCACGCCCGGGCTCGCATCCGCCGGCGCACCGGTCCTCGACCACCTCGGCTGGCCGGCGGCGGCGATCGCCGTGACGTACCCCGACGACGCGGGCGCGGCCCTGCGCGACCGGGTCGTGGCCGAGGTGCTCGAGGCCGCCTCGACGCTGGCCCGGCGCATCGGCGGCGGGCGCTGACCGAACGGTCGCGCACCCCGGACGCCCAGCCGACGTTCACCCGCGGCCGATAGCGTGGCGACGCCGACGACCATCGACCGCCGACCATCGGAGCCGCATGACTCCCCTGACGACCCTTCCCCTCGAGACCGCCGACCACGGCTTCACGGGCCTCACCGGCTTCGCCGCCGACATCCTGAACGCCATGGGCGATGTCGGCGTGGGCGTGCTCGTGTTCCTCGAGGTCCTCGTCCCGCCGATCCCGAGCGAGGTGATCCTGCCGTTCGCGGGCTACCTCAGCCAGGCGGGCGACCTGCACCTCGGCTGGCTCATCGCGTGGTCGACGCTCGCGTCGGTGCTCGGAGCGCTGCTGCTCTACGCGCTCGGCGCGGTGATCGGCATCCGGAGGGCGATCGACTGGGTCGCGTGGACCCGGCTCGTCAGCCGCAGCGACCTCGAACGCGGTGCCGAGTGGTTCCATCGGCACGGACGCTGGTCCGTGCTGTTCGGCCGGATGATCCCGGGCGTTCGCAGCCTCATCTCTCTGCCGGCGGGCGCCGACCGGATGCCGCTGACGACCTTCGTGCTCTTCACGGCGCTCGGGTCCGCGCTCTGGAACTCCCTGCTCATCGGCGTGGGCGCCGCGCTCGGCACCCAGCACGAGCTGCTCGACCAGTGGCTGCAGTACCTGGACGTCCTCGTCTACGGCGCGATCGCGATCGCCCTCGTGGTGCTCGTCGTGCGGCGCATCCGCGAGCACCGGGCTTCCGGCGCGGCATCCGACGGCGACGCGGCGAGCGACGGGGCCTGACGGCAGCAGCCGTTACGCAAGCGTGATGGTTCCGCGTGGTTCGCGGGCACCGGCTCGGATACAGTCGTCCAGCCGTGCAGTACGGCCCTGAACGAAACGGCTGACCGCATGACCGACGCGACCGACCCCACGCACGCCCTGCCGCCCACCGACACGACTGAGCTCGTCGCCGGCGCGCCCGGCCCGGTCGTGCGTCGTCGGAGCACCTGGTGGATTCCGGTGCTCGGCGTCGCAATCGCGGTGCTCGGAGCGGCGGGAACCCACCTCCTCGCGGGTTCGGTCGCCGACTCCGTCCGAAACGAGCACATCGCGAAGGTGGCCGCGATCGAGGAGCAGGCCTCCGCCGCCCGCGGTGACCTCCGGGCCGCGATCACGCGCGCCGGCAGCGCGGGCGAGCAGGGCCAGGCGATGGCGGCCGTCGTGGTGTCAGGCGTCGGCGGCGCCGAGCTCGCGACGGAGCTCGACGAGCTCTCCGAACGCGCTCTCGAACTCGCGGAGACCGACGTGCCCGAGGGGGCGGCACCGATCGCCTACGACCAGGGCACGCTGCGACCGGCCTGGATCAGCGTCATCGAACTGCTCGAGACCCGCGACCGGGGCGTGCTCCTCCTCGGCGAGCTCGAGGACCTCGCGGCGACCGCCGACGAGGTCGACGCATCGGCGGTGAGCGCGGATGCCGCGCGGACCTCGTTCTACGCCTCGGCGGCGACGAGCGGCAGCGAACTGCTCGCCGCCAACCAGGTCGCCACGTACGAGACGCGTATCGCCGTGCAGCACGGCATCGACCAGGAAGGCGACGACTGGTTCGAGGCTCCCGACAGCGCAGGTGCCTACACGAGGCTCGCGACCGCGGTCGAGGCCATGCGGGCCTCCGCCGGTTCCGAGAGCGCACGCCGAGCGGATGCCGCCTACGCGGAGCACGGCCCGGTCGAGGAGTTCGCCCGATCCATCGCCCGTGGCGTGAACCTCGACTTCAGCTGGGCGCACGTGGTCAATGATCGCTCGAGTGACGAGTGGTACGCCGGCAACGCCACCTACCGGTACACGGACGGCGGCTGGGCCTCGATCCAGCTGAGCCACAGCATCGGCTGGGAGTTCGACGCCGACGTCAACGCGAAGGCGGTCGTCGTGCACGAGGTCGGGCACACGCAGGTCGTCCGTCCCGAATGCGCTCCGATCTTCACCGGTCCGGTGTTCGGTCGCGATGACGAGATGTGGGCCACGGCGTGGGCGATCGCCGCCGGGTACGACGTGCCCGGGTCGGGCATCGAGGCCTATGGCCGCCCCTCCGACGCGCAGATCGCCGAAGCCGCGAAGTGCCTCTGATTCCCGGAACCGGACGCCGGCCCGCGGCATCCGCTCAGGTGGTGCGCGGAGCGAGCCAACCGCGCAGCGAGCGCGTGATGAACGGCAGCACCCAGTAGGTCATGATGGGCGTCAGCACGAGCGTCATCGACAGCACCCTGAGCCAGAGCGGTAGCCCGCCCCAGAACGGCACCGGCGAGAGCAGGTAGCTGAACGCGAGGTTCACCGGGAAGAAGCCGAGCCAGATCGTGACGGCCTGCTTCCAGCGCGGCGGCGCGGGGGGCAGTTCCTCGGCGTCGGATGCCGCGTCCGCATCGACCACCGGCACGGAGCCGGTCGGCGGCTCGTCGAACCAGCCCTCGATGCCGGTGCGTCGACGGCTGCGCTCGGAGCGCACGAGGCCCTCGCCGGTGGCGAGCCAGGCCGCGCGCTCGTCGGAGTGCTCCCACGCGTCGAGCGTCGCCTCGCTCGAGAAGCGGTAGAGGACGTGCCAGACGTCGGAGTCCTCGGCCTGACGCACCCAGCCCGAGCCGAGGAACCCGGGGAAGCGGTTCGCCCGATTGATGCCCGCCTGCACCCAGTCGGTCACCTCGGGGACGCGATCGGGGTCGACCTCGCGGCGGATCGAGACGGTGACGGGTTGGTTCGGGGTCATGGGTGGTGGCCTCTCGTGGCCCGCCGGGGTGGTGCGGGGATCTGAGCGAAGGCCGCGGGGGCCCTCGGTGTTCCGTGAGCCCCCTCGGCGTGCTCCAGTGTAGGCAACCGCGGTTACGCGTGCATTTCGCGTCGATAGGCTGCGACGGTGAGCGGATATCAGGTACTGGACATCGGTGGCCTCGACGACTGGAGGTCGCACTACGGAGGCTTCCGGCCCGACAGCTCCCGCGACGGCCGGCGCGTCGTCGACCACGAGCTCACGATGCAGTACATCGGCATGACCGCGAACGCGCTCGAACCCGGCGAGCAGGCCGGCTACTGGCACCGTCACGCGAGCGTCGAGGAGCTCTACGTGTTCCTCGAGGGGCGTGGACAGCTGGCCCTCGACGACGAGGTGGTCGAGGTCGGCCCCGGCACCGCGGTACGGGTCGGGCAGGGCGTCTGGCGCACGTGGCGTTGCCGTCCCGACAGCGAGGGGCAGCTGCGCTGGCTCTGCATCCGCGCCGGCGGCACCGAGCTTCCCCAGTTCCCCGACGACTCCGAGCGCGGTGGCGACCGGCCGATGCCCTGGTAGGGAGCCGTCCCGCTCACTCCGCCGACGGGTCGGGGATCTCCTGCGGCCGGTACTTCGGCAGCCGGGAGGCCGGAAGCGCGGCGATGGCGCTGAGGCCCGCGAGGATCAGGAATCCGAGCCGCAGGGTGTGCAGGCGCTCCTCCTCATTCAGCGCGACGGCGGCGTCGATCTGGGCGGGGCTCGCGGTCGTCTCCTCGAGCACGCCGCGGAGTTCGTCGTTGCTGACGAAGTTCACGGTGTCGAGGTCGACCTGGGAGACGAGCTCGTCCGGCAGTTCCGGGTGCTCGGCCACCGCGTTGCCCACGTTCAGGGTCAGCATGGTGACCAGCAGCGCGCCCATCACGGCCGTCCCGACCGCGGAGGCGAGGTTCTGGGTGGTGCCGCGGATCGAGCCGACGTCGCCCGCCAGCTCCTTCGGCGCCGAGGTGACGAGCACGTTGAACACGAGCGTGACGAGCGCGCCCTGGCCGATGCCGAAGACCACGAGGCCGAGGATCGTGGGCAGCGTCTCCCAGTTGTTCGTGACCACGAGCGAGAGCCAGAGCAGGGCGATGGTCGTGAGCCCGAACGAGAACAGCGCGATCGTGCGCGGGCTGTAGCGCCGGTAGAACCGCACGATCAGGGTGGCCGTGACGAAGACGGTCAGGTTGAACGGCATCATCGCGAGCGAGGTGTCGAACGGCGTGCGGCCCTGCACCACCTGGATGTAGGTCGGCACCGTGAAGTTCACGGCCGCCTCCATCGACACGATGATGAACATGGCGTAGACCGCGGCCCGCTCGCGCGGGTGGCGGAGCACGCTGAGGTCGACGAGCGGAACGAGGCCGCGCCGCATGCGCCGCCTCGTCCAGAGGAAGAAGCACTGGCCGAGCACGATGCCGACCACCACGAACACCGGCGCGGGTGAGAGGCCGATGACGTCGAACGGCGCGCCGGGCTCGGCGAGCAGGATGCCCCACGAGTTGAGGTTGTTGAATCCGAGGGTCAGGAGCACGATCGCCGCGCCGATGAGCACGGAGGCGACGAGGTCGATGCGCACCGACTTGTCGCCGCGATCCGAGCGCAGGCCGAAGCTCAGCGCGAACACCGCGATCGCGAGCGCGAGCGTGATGAAGAAGATCGGCCGCCAGCCGACGAGCGTGCCCAGCGTGCCGCCGATGAGGAATGCGCTGATGCCCGAGAACGCCCTCGCCGAGCCGAGGGAGCCGACGGCCGTGGCCTGCTGGGTCCCGCGGTAGTTCTCGGCGATCAGGGCGACGAGCGCCGGCACGATGATCGCCGCCGCGGAGCCGGCCAGCGCCTGACCGGCGATCGCCCACCCGATCGTGGGGGAGAAGATCATGATCAGCGAGGATGCCGCGAACACGACGAGCACGCACCGGAAGATGAGTACCCATCCGATGCGCTGGCCGAGCTTCGCGCCCGTCATCACCAGGGCGGCGACCGCGAGCCCGTACACGACGATCGTGGTGCTGGCCACGGTCGGCGGAACGCCGAAGTCCTCGACCATGCCACCGAGCGAGATCGGCAGCGCCGAGACGTTGAACGACATCAGCACCTGGGCGAGGAAGAGCCCCACCATCGGCGCCCACGAACGTCGTTCACCGGCCTGCACCTGCCCGGTCGTCATGGAATCGGTCATCGGTAGCCCCCCTCGCCGCCCGCGGGCGTGCGGACGCCACCAGTCTGGGGCAGTGGGTCGCCGCATCGCGCGCAGTCGGGCGAAACGCACCCGTGTCGCGGGCGCCGGTGCCCGCGGTCAGGTCTGGATGACCGCGACGGGCTCGGTGGTGGGCTGCTCCGAGCCGCCGGCCGGCTCGACGGTGATGCCGACGACGACGCCGGGGGCGAAGTCGCCCTCGAGGACGCGCCACGTCTCGCCGTCGCCCGGCACGTCGAAGGTGCCCGCCGACACGGGACCGGACTCGTCGATGTACCAGAGCTCGTAGGTCTCCTCGTCGCCGAGCTGCTCGAGCCCGTCGACGAGCACCGCGCTGCGACCCAGCTCTGCCGAGGAGACGAGGGTGACCTCGCCGCCGCCCGCGACCTCGGCGGTCGTCTGCTGCGCGTCGGGTGCCGCGGCGATGGTGCTCATCTCGCGTTCCGCACCCCAGCCGTTGGGCCCGAACCAGTTGGCGCCGACGACGACGCTCGTGATCAGGAGCACGGCGGCCGCAGCCGACGACAGCGCGATCGCAAGGCGGCGGCGGGAACGGCGCTCGCCGAGGTCGGCGACGGGCGCCGGCTCGGCGCGGACCGGCTCGGCCGGCGCGAACGGCGCCGGCTCCGCGACATCCGCTCGGCCCTGGGGGGCCGCGGGTCCGGCGGCGCGCTGCTCCTGCGGGGCGGAGTCCAGGCGGTCGAACAGGCCGGCCTTCAGCGAGGGCGGGGGAGCCAGCGGCGCGACGTCGTCGCCGAGGCCCGCGGCGATGGCGCGGAACGAGTCGACCTCGGCCTGCAGCTCGGGCGAACCGGGAAGGGCGCGCTCGAACCGGGCGCGCTCGAACTCGTCGAGGGCGTCGAGGGCGTACGCCGGTGCGAGGTCGATGAGCTCGCGCAGTTCGTCGCCCGCCGGGCCGTCGGATGGGTTCATGTCGTCACCCCCAGGAGGTCTCGTAGTCGGATCATGCCATCGCGCAATCGGGTCTTCACCGTGCCCAGCGGCACGTCGAGTCTCGTCGCGATCTCGGATTGCGTGCAGCCTCCGTAGTACGCGAGGGAGATGCATTCCCGCTGTGCCGCCGGAAGCGAGGTGAGCGCCTCGGCGACCCGTTCGTGCTCGATCGCGATCTCGGCCGCCTCCGCGACGTCGTCGACCGGCACGTCGAGGTCGCGGATGCCGACCTTCAGGTCGCGATCGCGCGAGGACTGCGAGGCCCGGACCCGGTCGACCGCGCGGCGGTGCGCCAGCGTCAGCAACCACGGGATCGCCGCGCCCCGTTCGGGATCGAACCGGGCGGCCGTCTGCCATGCCTCGAGGAACACGTCCTGCGTCACCTCCTCGGCCTGCGCCGCGTCGACGAGCAGGCGTCGCACGAGGCCGAAGACCCGCGCCGCCGTGGCGTCGTAGAGGAGGCTGAAGGCGTCGCGGTCGCCGGCCGCCGTGGCGAGGAGGAGGTCCTCGAGCGCACGGGCGTGCCCACCGGGCTGCTCAGCGACGTCGACCACGCACCCAAGCATGACAGAGGCGTGCCCGCCCGGCCGCCCCTTGCGGGACGGCGCCGGTCGTGAGAGGAGGGCATGGGTCATCCGAACGTGGAGGGGGCGTGGTCGGCACCGGCCGGTGCATCGACGGGAAAGGCGGTCACAGGGGGCACCTCGTTTCGAGTGTCACCTGGTATTCGGAGCCGACGCCCGAACCGATTGGTTCGGAGGAATCCGGAAATCCGTCCAATCCGATCGCGAACCCCCTCCGAATCCCTCCTGTCGACCCGCTCCGGGCCGTCCACTACGAAGGAGGAGATCCGATGCGATCGATCCGCAGCACCCGTACCGCACTCGCCGTGTTCTCGATCACGGCCGTCGCCATGCTCGGCCTCGCCGGCTGCAGCGCAGGTGGCAGCACCTCGGCGGAGTCCGAGGAGCCCACCATGTCCGAAGAGGCCGCCGCCCCCACGGAGGAGGCCATGGACCCGGCAGCCGACCTCGTCGGCACCGGCTGCGCCGCCTACGCCGAAGCCGTCCCGGACGGCGAGGGCTCGGTCGCCGGCATGGCCGAGGACCCGGTGGCCGTCGCGGCATCCAACAACCCGATCCTGACCACGCTCACCGCGGCGGTCTCGGGTCAGCTGAACCCCGACGTCGACCTCGTCGACACCCTGAACGGCGATGAGTTCACCGTCTTCGCTCCGGTCGACGACGCCTTCGCGAAGATCGATCCCGCCACGATCGAGGCGCTGAAGACCGACTCGGAGACCCTGACGTCGATCCTCACGTACCACGTGGTGCCCGGCCAGCTCTCGCCCGATGAGGTCGCCGGCACGCTGACGACCGTGCAGGGCGGCACCGTCGAGGTGACCGGTTCTGGCGACGACCTGATGGTCAACGACGCCGCGGTCATCTGCGGCGGCGTGCACACCGCCAACGCGACCGTCTACCTCATCGACACGGTGCTGATGCCGGCCATGTAGCCGCCTCGCGGGGTGCTCCGCCGATCGGTGGAGCACCCCGCACCGGAACGGAACGTCATCGTCGCGGCATCCGCTGCGCCACCTGAGGAGGAATCATCATGGGAAGCTCTGTCAATCGCATCGTCGGCGTCGTGTTCGGTGCCGTCTACCTGGTCGTCGGCCTGCTGGGCTTCGCCGTCACCGGCGGCGTCGGCTTCATCGCCACCGATGGCGGGCTGCTGCTCGGCATCTTCGAGGTGAACCCGCTGCACAACATCGCGCATCTGCTGATCGGTGCGGCGCTGCTCATCGCCGGCATCGCGAGCACCCGTGCCGCCAAGGCGACGAACTCGGTCGTCGGGGCCGCGTACCTGCTGCTCGGCATCGTCGGGTTCTTCCTGGCCGGCACCGCCGCGAACATCCTCGCGCTGAATACGGCCGACCACTTCCTGCACCTCGCGAGCGCGCTCGTGCTGCTCGGAGTCGGCGTCGGAGCCGAGCGCGCGGTCTCCTCGAACCGCACGGCGACGGCCTAGGGAGCCGGCCGTGCTGGCACTGGTGGTCCTCACGCGAAGCTGGCCCATGTTCGCCGCCCTCGGCGCCGGGCTCGTGCTCACCGCGGTGGGCGCCGGTGCCCTGGGCTCATCGGGCTGGGGAACCGCGGCGGCCGTCGTCCTCGTCGGGAGCGGCCTCGCCGCCCTCGGCTGGGGCGTGGCGGCACTGCGGGCGGCTCGAGTGCCCGCCCCCGGCGTCACGCTCCTCGTGTCGCTGGTGCTGATCGCGGCGTCCGGGGCGGTCATCGCCTCGGGCGCCGCCCCGGCGGTGGGCATCGCGGTGCTGCCCCTGCTCGTCGCCGACCTGTTCGTCGTGGTCGTCGCGGTCGGTGCCGCGGCGACGGTGCGGAGCCGACGCGGAGGGCCGACGGATGCCGCATCCGGGCGCCCTCCGGTCGAGGTCGGCGCCGTCCGGGGCCGGCGCTCCGGCGGGCCGGCCGCAACGGCCATCGGCATGGTGATCGGGGCGGCGCTCGTCGCGGCCCTGGCGACACCCGCCCTCGCCGCGACCGATGCCGGCGAGGACGCCGTGCCGCACGGCGAACTGCACGGCAACCTGCACGGCGACTCCGTGCACCACTGACTCCGTCTCCCCGCGTGCCGGCGACGCGCGCGGAGGAGGCGGACCCAAAGCGGCCCCGGGGACCCCGAACCCCGGGGCCGCGCTTCATCGAAGTCGGGTCCCACGAGCGGCCCGCCGCGCCTCGGTCTGGGGGCGCGGCGGGTCATCCCGTGCGCCGGGTCGGCGCCACTCGGCCGGAGGCCCGGCCCGTCCGCGCTCGCGGCGTCCCGCGGCGCGGCGCGGCTCGAGCTACACGAACGTCTCGGTATCGGCAGGCGGGCGGAGCTCGGCGGCCGCGCGCACATCCGCCTCGCGTTGCTGCCGGTTCTTGCGGATCATCCGATCGTCGCGGAGCGGCAGGTGGAGGTGCTCCTCGGCCGGGATGCCCGAGCGAAGCTGGCGCACCCGCTCCACCTCGGTGTCGAGCACCGCGCCGAACATGATCGCGAGGTTCGACAGCCAGAACCAGAGCATGAACGCCACGGCCACCCCGAGGACCCCGTAGTTGCGTTCGTACGTGCCGAAGCTCAGGGCGTACCAGCCGAACAGCGCGGTCGCGATCGCCCACGCGAGCAGCGCCCCGGTCGCGCCGACGCTGAACCACCGGAAATTCCGGCGCCGCACGTTCGGCGTCGCCCAGTACAGGAGGGCGAGGGTCACCGCCGCCAGGGCGATCACGACGGGCACCTTCGCGAGGTCCCACCAGAAGACCACGCCCTCGTCGAGCCCGAGCGTCCGCGCGGCGGCATCCGCGATCGGCCCGCTGAGGAGCAGGAGCAGGCCGATCGCCCCACCGAGCACGAGCACCGCGACGGCGGTCAGGAGCATGAGCGGACGCGAGGTCCAGAACGCGCGCCCCTCGCCGACGTTCAGGATGCGGTTCATGCCGCGCCCGAAGACGCCGAGATAGCCCGACGTGGTCCACAGCGCGCCGGCGAGGCCGACGATGATCGCGAACCACTGGTTCGAGGCGTCGAGCAGTTGCTCGATCGGCTGGCCGAGGGCGCCGACGATCGAGCCCCCGCCCAGGTCGGAGACGACTGCCAGCACGTCGCGGGTCACCTCTTGCGCCGTGCCGAACGCGCCGAGGATGGCCAGGCCTGCGAGCGTGGCCGGGAACACCGTCAGCACCGCGTAGTACGTGAGCGCCGACGCGATGTCGGCCGACTGGTTGATGCGGAACTCGTGCCAGGTGCGGATGGCGATCAGGCGCCACTCGTGCCTCGAGACCCGGATGGGGGAATCCTCGTGCGTCATCTGCGCCTTCCTCGGCTGAACGGCTCCCGCCGATGATCGCATCTCGCGTCGCCTCGGGTCGAGCGGTTGCCACGGGCGGATGCCGCGTGCCAGGCGGATGCCGCGTGCCGGTCGGACGCGGCGATCAGCCGAGGTGCGCGTGCAGGAACGCCGCGACGCGGGCGCGCATCGCCTCGTCGAGGATGCCGATCGAGTGCTCCGCCCCGGGCACGACGGCGAGCTCGACGGGGACGCCTCCCTCGGCGAGGTTCGCCGCGAGACGGCGGGACTGTCCGAGCGGGACCGCCTCGGCCTCGGCGTGGCCGATGAGGAATGGCGGGTCGCTCGCGTCGATGAAGGGTGCGGGCGAGGCATCCGTCGCCTGGGGGCACGCGTCGTCGTCGGCATCGGCCTCGCAGCCGAGGTAGGTCGCCACGATGCCGCGCAGCCAGGTCGAGGCCCCGTCGGCAGCCAGTTCGTCGGTCGTGAGTCCGACCGGCCCCGAGAGCTCGGCCACCGCCGCCACGCGGGAACCCGCGTCGAGGGCGCCCTCGCCGCGTGTGCCGAGCAGCGCCGCGAGATTGCCGCCCGCCGAACCGCCGAAGGCGCCGATGCGTGCGGGGTCGAGCCCGAAGCGGTCGAGCTGCTCGGGCGCGCGCAGCCATTCCACGGCCAGCGCGACGTCCTCGATGGCCGCCGGGAAGCGAACCTCGGGGACGAGGCGGTAGTTGACGGATGCCGCGACGAACCCCTCGCTCGCAAGCCACATGCAGACGTTGCGCCAGTCGGCGTTCGCCTTGTCGCCGCGGGCCCAGCTGCCGCCGTGGATCGAGATGACCGCGGGCAGCGCGGCCGCGCCGTCGGTCGTCAACTCGGCCGCCGCGACGGGTGCCGCCTCGGCGGGGGTGGACCCCGGACGGCAGACGTCGAGCGTCAGGACGGTGCCGTCGTCACGGACGCCGTACTCCAGGTCTTCGTCCACGAGGATTCCGGCAGGCGGCGCGAACGTGCGGATGCCCACGACCGCGGGGGTCGTGAGTTCGCTCGCGGCATCCGCACCCGAGGGGTCGATCTCACGCAGCTGACGGTGGAAGCCCGAGAGCGCGGACACGCCGACGACGGCCACGAGGGCGGCGGCGACGGCCACCAGGATCCGCCGCGCGCGGATGCCGGAGCCGCCTGCGTTTCGGGTCGAGGTCACCAGGGCTCCGGGTTCAGGGGTGCAGTGATGCTACTCCGCGTGCGGCGCGCGGCCAACTCGAAGGCGAGCGAGTCTCATCTGCGCGGTCGGCGGCGGGCAGGCTCGGCGGTTTCCCAGCGGCATCCGCTATCGTTGAGAGGTCGGTTCTGGACACCGCACGGGTTCGTGCGGATGGGTTTGTGAGTCCAGGGGCCGGTTTCGGGGCAGTCGCCCTCGAATAGTCACCGTATGTGAACGGCCCCGGTCGACGATGTTCCGGGTTCTCAGCGCGCCGCCCCGCGGCGGATCTGCCATGTACTTGAAGTAACCCAGAAAGCATCGCCATGCCCAAGAACAAGAAGCCCGCCGGCGGCCGACCCGCCAAGAACTTCGACCCGTCGTACGCGAAGGGCGGCAAGTCCGCGACCAAGCCCGGCTCGCGCAGCGCCGGCCACCGCGGCCACCGCCCCGAAGAGGTCGACGCCCCCCGCGCCAAGGACCGCTGGTCGCGCGACGAGCGCGTCTCCGCGGGCCGGTCGCCGCACCGTGCCGATCGCGACGGCCGTGACGAGCGCGCCCCCCGTTCGTTCGACCGCAACGATCGCCCCGCGCGTTCGAACGATCGTGACGACCGTGCGCCGCGTTCGTACGACCGCAATGGCGGCACTGACCGCCCCGCGCGTTCGTTCGACCGGAACGACCGCACCGACCGTGCGCCGCGTTCGTTCGACCGGAACGACCGGAACGACCGTCCGGCGCGTTCCTTCGATCGTGACGACCGTGCACCCCGTTCGAACGACCGGAACGACCGTCCTGCGCGTTCGTTCGATCGTGACGACCGTGCACCCCGTTCGTTCGACCGCAACGACCGTCCTGCGCGTTCGTTCGATCGTGACGACCGTGCACCCCGTTCGTTCGACCGGAACGACCGCAACGACCGTCCTGCGCGTTCGTTCGACCGTGACGACCGTGCACCCCGTTCGTTCGACCGGAACGACCGCAACGACCGTCCTGTCCGTTCCTTCGACCGGAACGACCGGAACGACCGCAACGACCGTCCGGCGCGCTCCTTCGATCGTGACGACCGTGCACCGCGTTCGTTCGACCGGAACGACCGGAACGACCGTCCGGCGCGCTCCTTCGACCGGAGCGACCGCAACGACCGTCCTGCCCGTTCGTTCGACCGTGACGACCGTGCACCCCGTTCGTTCGACCGGAACGACCGCACGGATCGTGCGCCCCGTTCGTTCGACCGCACTGACCGCCCGGCGCGTTCGTTCGACCGGAACGACCGGAACGACCGCCCGGCCCGTTCGTTCGACCGCAACGACCGCACCGAGCGTCCCGCCCGCCGCGACGTCGAGCGTCCCGGCTTCCAGGACTCCGCTCGTCGTCCGTCGAGCTTCTACCCGGCGAAGGATGCCGGCGCGCATTTCACCCCGAACGACGACGTCGTGCTCGAGCGCCTCGAGGCGGAGGCGATCCAGGCCGGCGACGTCGACGGCGTGAGCTTCGGCGACCTCGGCCTCGGTCAGAACGTCGTGCGCGTGCTCGCCGAGCTCGGTGCTTCGGCGCCGTTCCCGATCCAGGCCGCGACGATCCCCGTCGTGCTCGAGGGTCGCGACGTGCTCGGCCGCGGCAAGACCGGCTCCGGCAAGACCATCGCCTTCGGCGCCCCGACGGTCGAGCGCCTCATGACGCTCTGGTCCCAGTCGGGCAAGGCCGGCGGCAAGCGCCAGATGGGCCGCAAGCCCCGCGCGCTCATCCTGGCCCCCACGCGCGAGCTCGCACTGCAGATCGACCGCACGGTGCAGCCCATCGCGCAGAGCGTCGGCCTCTTCACCACGCAGATCTACGGCGGCGTGCCCCAGGGCCGCCAGGTCGGTGCCCTCCAGCGCGGCGTCGACATCGTGATCGGAACGCCCGGCCGCATCGAGGACCTCATCGAGCAGGGCCGCCTCGACCTCAGCGAGATCGCGATCACCGTGCTCGACGAGGCCGACCACATGTGCGACCTCGGGTTCCTCGAGCCGGTGCAGCGCATCCTCCGCCGCACCGCCGCGGGCAGCCAGAAGCTCCTCTTCTCGGCCACCCTCGACCAGGGCGTCGCCACGCTCGTCGACGAGTTCCTCGTCGACCCGGCCGTGCACGAGGTCGCCGGCGAAGACCAGGCCTCGTCGACGATCGAGCACCGCGTGTTCGTCATCGAGAACCGCGAGAAGCGCGACATCGTCGCCCAGCTCGCGAACCGCAGGGGCAAGACCCTCGTCTTCAGCCGCACGCGTGCGTTCGCCGAGGACCTCACCGCGCACCTCGAGGACTACGGCATCCGCGCCGTCGCCCTGCACGGCGACCTGAACCAGTCGCGCCGCACGCGCAACCTGCAGCAGCTCACCTCGGGCCGCGTCGACGTGCTCGTCGCCACGGATGTCGCGGCACGCGGCATCCACGTCGACGACATCGACCTCGTGATCCAGGCCGACGCGCCCGACGAGTACAAGACCTACCTGCACCGCGCCGGGCGCACCGGCCGTGCCGGCAAGGAGGGACGCGTCGTCACCCTCATCCCGCGCAATCGCCAGCGTCGCATGACCGACCTCCTCGACCGCGCCGAGATCGACGTGAACTTCGACTTCCTCGCGTTCGGCGAGGAGGCGTTCCCCGAGGACGCTCCCGGCTACCAGGCCCCGGTCGCCGAGGTCGCCGAGGTCGCCGAGGTCGCGACGATCGAGGTCGTCGAGATCGAGAGCACGGATGCCGCGGCCGACGCATCCGAGCAGGAGCAGCCCGACACCGCCGACACTCCCGACGTGCTCGAGGAGGCCGACGAGACGATCGAGTCCGACGACGAGCAGGCAGCTGCCGAGGCATCCGACCACGATGCCGCCGCGATCGACGGCGACTCGAAGCCGGCCGTCTGAGGCATCCGCCCACTCCACGGCGCAACAGGCCCCCGTCCATCTGGACGGGGGCCTGTTCCCGTACTGCCCCTCGCCACTAGCATGAGCGCGATGCGCTCCGCCTCCGTGGATCCACGAGTCGGGTGCGAGCGCACGGCGTGGAGGGGCACGACATGAGCGACGACGGCAACCCGCAGGGCACGCCCCCGGCATCGCCCGGGACCCCGCAGCCCGCATCCGGAACCACGGCGACGGATGCCGCGGGCACGGCGGGCTCGCCCCCGGCGGAGAAGAAGGCGGCCGGTGTCAGCACGGCGGCGCTCATCTGGGTCGGCGTGGCGGTCGTGCTGCTCTCGTTCGTGGCGGCGTTCCTCGGATCCTCGCTGGCCCGGTCGGGTGACGCGGTCGAGGCGGTCGCCACGCCGACGCCCACGGCCGAGGCCGACGACGCCGCGTACGAGGAGGCGCTCGAGGAGATCCTGCCCGCCGGCTCGGCGGTTCGTGCGGGTACGGGCGTGCCCGAAGCGGGCAAGGGATACCAGGGCGACGTGTACATCGACCTCGCGAACTCCGACGTGTACCTGTTCGACGACGGCGAGTGGACGGTCGTCGGGAACATCCGCACCAGTGCGGCCGAGAACCTCACGGGCGAGACGGGTGCCACCGGCGAGACGGGCGCCACCGGCGAGACCGGCGCCACCGGGAAGACCGGCGCCACAGGGAAGACCGGCGCGACCGGGGAGACCGGTGCCGCCGGGGAGGCCGGGGCCCCGGGCACGCAGGTCCTCCTCGGCGAGGGCGACCCGCAGCCCGCGAAGTGCCTGACCGACGGCGATCTCTACATCGACACCGTCGCGTGGTCCTTCTTCCAGTGCAGCGACGGCGAGTGGACGCCGTTCGGCCCGCCCGCCGCGGCCACTCCGCCCCCTGCGGAGCCGACCGATGAGGCGCCGACTCCCACCGAGGAGGAGGCGCCTGCCGAGTAGGTTCCCGGGCTCGGCGCCGAACCCCGGACCCGGTTGGATCAGCGCATGGTGCGTGCCGCGACATCCGCCGGCTCGGGGAGGGGGAAGAGCCGGACGAATCGCTCGACCAGCTCGGGGTCGCCCGTGATCGAGAGCTCGCCGGCGTTCATGGCGTCCTCGATGGAGAGGTCGTTCCAGATCACGTCGTTCATGACGCCCACCTCTGCGGCGATGACGGCATCGGGGTGCTCGGCCTCTCCGCGGCGGATGCGGATGACGTCGCCGGCGACCTGCACAACGTAGACGTCCTCGTGCATGCGGAGGCCGAGCTCGGCGCTGAGCCCGCGAGCGAGCTCGGCGCTGAAGCTGGTGCGGAGGGCCAGTGCGACCGAGTCGGCGCTCATCCGCGCGTCGTGGAGCAGGCTCGGCGAGCGGCCGCCCCAACGCCCGAGCGCGATGATGACTGGCTCGAGTTGCCGGCCCCACGGGGTGAGCTCGTACACCGTGGCCGCCGCCGGCGGGAGAAGCCTATGGCGGCGGAGCACGCCCGCCTCGTCGAGTTCGCGCAGTCGTTGCGCGAGGACGTTCGGGCTCGCGCCCGGGAGTCCGGCCCTCAGGTCGGTGAAGCGCTTGGGCCCGAAGAGCAGTTCGCGGACCACGAGCAGCGCCCATCGTTCACCGATCAGGTCGAGGGCGTGCGCCGCGGCGCATCCGTCCTGGTACGAGCGATTCGCCATTCGACAAGGATACCGAGGAGTACATAGTTTGACATCTTTGGTTGTTGTTTAGGACTAGATTGGCGTAGCCTCCACCCAAGTCGACGAACGAGTCGACCGACGTCGATGGTCCAGGTCGGCGCCGTCGGGCCGACCATTGGAGGTCGCCGTGTCGGACGAACAGCGGGCGCCGCAGCCCGCATCGGTCGAGGCATCGAGTCCCGATCCTCGCCGGTGGAAGGCATTGGCCCTGCTGGGGGCCGCGTTCTTCATGGTCATCCTCGATTCGACGATCGTCCTCACGGCGATTCCGTCGATCCAGGAGCACCTCGCGCTCACCGTGACCGGAGTGCAGTGGGTGATCACCGGGTACGCGGTGGCCTTCGGCAGCCTCCTGCTCTTCTTCGGTCGCGTGGGCGACCTGCTCGGGCGTCGGAGGATCTTCCTCGTCGGCACCGCGCTCTTCGTGATCGCGTCGCTCATGTGCGGGCTCGCATGGAGCGGTCCGGTCCTCGTCATCGCGCGACTCGTGCAGGGTGTCTCCGCGGCCATCATGGCGCCGACGGCACTGGCGATCGTGATCGGGCTCTTCCGGGACCCGGTCGAGCGGAACCGGGCGCTCGGGTTCTGGGGTGCGCTCGGTGGCATCGGGGCGACCGCCGGGCTGCTCCTGGGCGGGATCGTCACGGCGGGACTCGGCTGGGAGTGGGTCTTCTTCATCAACGCGCCGGTCGGACTCGTCATCCTCCTGCTCCTGCCGGCGATCGTCGGCGAATCCCGCGAGCGGGCGGAGGTGCGCCGGTTCGACGTGGCCGGTGCCCTCACGATCACCGCCGCACTCGGCCTGCTGATCTCGGCGATCGTGAACGCGCCGGAGGCCGGCTGGGGCGGCATGCCCACCCTCGTGCAACTCGCTGCCGCGGCGCTCCTGCTCGTGCTGTTCGTCGTCATCGAGTCGCGATCCGTCGCGCCGCTCGTGCCACTGCGGATCTTCCGGATGCGCACCCTGGTCGCCGGCAACCTCGTCATCCTCGCCATCGGCCTCGCGGTGGACGGCATGCTGTTCCCGCTGACGCTGTACGCACAGCAGGTGCTCGACTTCTCACCCCTCGAGTTCGGTCTCGCGAGCGCCGTGATGACGGTCATGTCGGTGGTCGGCGCATTCGCCGGGCAGGCCGCGGTGACGCGGTTCGGCATGCGGCCGGTCGCGGTGCCTGCGCTGCTGCTCATCGTGGCCGGGGCAGTCCTGCTGGCCTCCGCCCCGGCGGAGGGCAGCTTCCTCGGCGACCTCTTCTGGCCGTTGATGCTCTTCGGATCGGGCATGGGAGCGGCGTTCGTCACCTCCCAGATCGCCGCACTGCACGACGTGCCCGAGCACGAGTCCGGCCTCGCCGCCGGGCTCGTGGACACCTCGTTCAATCTCGGGGGAGCCCTGGGCATCGCGATCGTCTCCGCCGTGGCGGTCCAGGTCGCCGGCGCCTCGTCGACGCCCGGCGGCCCCGAGGCGGTCACGGACGGATTGTCGGCGGCGTTCCTCACTGCGTCGGTGTTCGGCTTGGTCGGCCTCATCGCGGCGTTCCTCCTGCCCGGACGGCACGCCTTCGCCGGCGACCGGGAATCCCTCCGGGAGGGTGGGGCGGGGCGCACTCCCTGATCCGGCCCGCGAAACGTTTCATAAGGGCGAGATCCACCTTTCCAACGTTTACTTTCGGCGAGATCTGAAAATCGCTCGACAAGGCGGTTCGAGCTTCGATATGTTGACGTCAACATCTGGATGTTGACGTCAACATCCCCAAGTATCGGAAGAGACGACGATGTCCCAACTGAAACCGTGTCCGTACACCTCCACGCCCTCCCCCGTGGTTGGAGCGCGCCGACACCCCGCCTCGGCCGTCGCCCGGCCGCAATCCAACGGAGTCCCTCGTCGCCTCGTGACTGCCGAGCCGGCATGACGACGCTCGACGGATTCAGCCTGACGCGGCGCGGATTCATCGCGACTGCGACCGTGGGCGCCGGTGCCGCGCTGCTGCCGGCGACCCCGGCCTCGGCGCTGGCGCCGCGTTCCGCCACGGCGGGCCTCGCCCTGCCCGCCATCGGCATCTTCGACACCGAGCCGGCCACCGGATGGACCGACGGATTCCTCTCCGCCAATGGCGAGCTCGGGGCGATCCTCCACGGGTCCCCCGCCCTCGAGAAGATCGTGCTGAACCACCACCGGTTCGTCCTGCCGAACGGCACCCGCGGGATCGAGGCACCCGATGCCGCCGCGCGACTCGCCGAGGTCCAGGACCGCGCGATCGCAGGGGACTACTGGGGCGCTGCGGCTCGCTTCGCCGACGGGTGGGACCTGAAGTGGACGCAGAGCTTCCACCCCGCGTACGAGCTTCGCCTGTCGAGTCCTGCGATGTCGGAGTATCGGGACTACACGAGAACGACCGACTACGCCACCGGGGAGGTGACCCACACCTGGAGCACCTCGCACGGCGTCTGGAGGCGGCGCGCGTTCGTCTCGCGGGCGAGCGGTGTCGTGGTGCACGAGCTCACCCCGCCGGCGGGTGCGACCGTCGACCTCGCCCTCGACATCGCGACCGACCTCGAGGGGGCGCCCGACAGCATCCGGTACACCCGTGAGGCGACCACGAGCGGCCGCAATGGGATCCTCGCCCTGCGGGGCGTCTACCCGGGGGGAGGCGCGTTCGGGTTCGAGGGCGTGACGCGGGCGGTCATCACGGGCGTCGGATCCTCGATCACCTCGAACGCCGACGGCCTCGTCATCTCGAAGGCGGCGAAGGTCCTGCTCCTCACGAAGCTCGCGCGCTACGAGCGCGCGAGCGAGTGGGAGGGCAGGCCGGTGCACGCGCTGCTCGGAATCCTGCAGGTCGACTACGACGCGCTCCTGCGACGGCACCTGCCGCAACATCGTGACCGGTTCGGGGAATCCCGACTCGTCCTCGACGTTCCAGACGCCGACCGCGCCCGCCCGACCGCCGAGCTGATCGGGCTGCAGAACGCCGACCGTTCGACGCTCCAGCTCGCGTTGCTCGAGCGCCTCTTCGATGCGGGTCGGTATCACTTCGCAAGCTCGAGCGGGATACTGCCGCCTCGGCTCACCGGCATCTGGGCCGGGAGTTGGGACGCCGCCTGGGCCGACGACTTCACGACCGACGCGAACGTGAACCTGCAGGTCGCGGGCGGCAACATCCTCGATCACGGTGCGTCGATGGACGGCTACTTCGACCTGGTGCTCGGCCAACTCGACGACTGGCGTGCGAACGCCCGCAACCTGTACGGTGCTCGGGGCTTCCTCGCCCCCAGCCGCACCGACGGCGAGCACGGACACATGCTGCACTTCAACGGCGACAGCTTCCCCGGCCAGTGCTGGACGGGCGGAGCCGACTGGATGCTCTACCCGCTCCTCGAGTACTACCAGACCACGGGTGACGAGGAGTTCCTCCGTGTGCGGCTCGGCCCGGCCCTGATGGAGCTCGCGCTCTTCTACGAGGACTTCCTGGGTCGCGTGGATGCGAACGGCAAGCGCATCTTCGTCCCCTCGTTCTCGATGGAGAACTCGCCGTCGAACACCGGGCAGATGCTCTCGATCAACGCGACCGGCGACATCATGGCGGGTCGGCACGCGCTCCAGGCGGCCATCGATGCCGCCACCGAACTCGGCGTCGAGGGCGGCGCGGGAGCGGGCATCGCGAGGTGGACGGCCCTGCTCTCGCAGCTGCCGGACTATCGCATCAACGACGACCACTCGCTCGCAGAGTGGTCCTGGCCCGGGCTGGCCGACCGGAACAACCACCGGCACGTGCAGCACCTCTACGGGGCCTGGCCACTCCACGAGGTGAATCCCGAGGAGCGCCCGGACCTCATGCACGCCGCCCGGCACGCCCTGATCCGTCGGGGTGACGAGAATCGGTCGGCGCACGGCAGCCTCCATCGCGCGCTGGCCTCCGCACGACTGAAGGACGGCGAGGGCGTGAGCTCGAACCTCCGCAAGATCCTCGGGGAGAACATGGTCTGGCGTTCGCTCATGACCTCGCACAATCCCGACCTGCACCTCTACAACGCCGATGCCGCCAACGCGATCCCCGGTGTCCTCGCGGAAGCACTGGTCTACTCGCGTCCGGGTGTGCTGGAACTGCTGCCGGCGATCCCGCCCGAGCTCGCCAGAGGATCCATCACGCTGGTACGTGGACGCAACCGGGTCCTCGTCGAGGAGCTCGCGTGGGACCTCGACGCGCGCACGGCGACCGCCACGATCGTGTCCGACGTCGCACAGGAGATCACCCTGATCTGCCGCCGCGGCGTCGTCGAGTTGGAGGTCGACGGCGCGTCCGTCGCCTCGTCGGAGCTCGGCGATCACGCCCGCGTCCTCGCGCTTCCGCAGGGGACGCGGGTGACCGTTCGGCTTTCGCTGCTCCCCGTGGTCTGCCGGCTCGCCAACGAGCGCAGCGGCAAGGTCATGGACGTCGAATGGGCATCGACGAACGATGGCGCGCCGGTGATCCAGTGGTCGTGGTCGGGCGCTTCGAACCAGCGCTGGCAGCTCGTGCCCGGCCACGACGGGTCCTTCCGGATCCGCAGCCAGCGCAGCGGCAAGGTGCTCGACAACCCGGCCACCTCGATGGCCGACGGGACGCGCCTCGATCAGTGGGCCGATGGGTTCAGCCCGAATCAGTGGTGGCGCGCCGTCCCGGCCGACGGAGGCGGTCACCGACTGGTCAACGTCGCGAGCGGACACTGCCTCGACGTCCTCGACGGGTCCACCGCCGACGGAGCTCGTCTCGTGCAGCGTGCGATCGACGCCGGCAGCGAGAGCCAGCGCTGGCGGATCGAACCGGCCTGACCTGCTCGCCCCATCCGCCCTCCGTACCGACGACCTCGGCACACCCATGCCAAGAATCCGGTCGACACCTCGCATGTCGACGCCACCCTCCAGATTGGGAGAGACGAAGATGTCCCGTTCGACACCTGGCCCGCGCGCAGCCGCGGCCGCCATCGCCACCACAGCGGCCGTTGCGGCGTCGCTGCAGTTCATGCCGCTCGCCGCCTCCGCCGCCGAGGCCGACGTGGTGCTCACGCCGAATCCGGCGGTCACCGGTCCGGCGTTCGAGGGCTGGGGGACCAGCCTCGTCTGGATGGCGAACGCCACCGGCGAATATCCCGAAGCGCTCCGCACCGACCTCATCGACGCGGTGTTCGGCGACGAGGGCATGAACCTCAACATCGCGAGGTACAACATCGGCGGCGGCAACGCCTCCGACGTGCCCGACTACCTGCGACCCGGCGGCGCCGTGCCCGGTTGGTGGAACGCGGATGCCCCGCTCACGGACGCACAGGGCGAGATCACCTCGAGCTACGCCGACCGCGATCGGTTCCTCGCCGCATGGACCGGCGACGCGGCATCCGACTACGACCTCGGCGCCGACGCCGCGCAGCTCGCCTGGGTCGACCAGATCAAGGACCGAGTGACCAAGTGGGAGGCGTTCAGCAACTCGCCCCCGTACTTCATGACCGAGAGCGGCTACGTGAGCGGCGGCTTCGACGCCAACGCCGAGCAGATCAAGCCCGCGGCGATCGAGAAGTTCGCGACCTACCTCACGACGGTCGCCGAGCATGTCGAGGACGCGCACGGCATCGAGTTCGACACGATCGACCCGCTGAACGAGCCCAACACGAACTACTGGGGCACGACCCTCGGGGGCAACGGGCAGCCGACGGGCGGCCGTCAGGAGGGCGCGCACGTCGGGCCCGCGATGCAGTCGCAGGTGCTGACCGCGCTCGACGCGGAACTCACCGCAACGGAGACGACGACCGATGCGCTCCTCTCGGGGCCGGACGAGACCAACCCCGGACAGTTCGTCGCCGACTGGGAGGGCTGGACGCCCGAGGCGAAGCAGGCCGTGGACCAGCTGAACGTACACACCTACGGGACTGGCGACCGGCTGCGGGCCCGCGACATCGCCAAGGCAGCGGACAAGCCGCTCTGGATGAGCGAAGTCGAGGGCAACTGGGGCGGCAACGCGTGGAACCCCGCCTCGATCGAGAACGGGCTCGGCATCGCCCAGCACATCACCGGCGACCTGCGCGAACTCGACCCCTCGGCCTGGGTCCTCTGGCAGCCGGTCGAGGACCTGTACAACATGGAGAAGCAGGAGAAGCTCAACTGGGGCTCGGTCTTCATCGACTTCGACTGCACAGCCGACGGCGATTCCGAGCGGCGTCTGGCCGATGGCGATGCCGACCCCTCGTGCAAGGTCGTGACGAACTCGAAGTTCGACGCGATCCGCAACTTCACGCACTACATCGAGCCCGGCGACCGCATCGTGCCGACCGACGACACCCAGACGACCTCCGCCGTGAAGGCCGACGGGTCGGGTGCGGTGCTCGTGCACACCAACCCCTCCGGCGACGAGCGGACCGTTCGCGTCGACCTCTCGCGGTTCGGCGAACTCGGTGCGGGTGCGACCGTCAAACCCATCGTGACGACCGAGTCGCCGGCTGGCGATCCGTCGGCCAATGCGCTCGTCGAGGGAGCGCCCGTCGCGGTCGACCCGGCCTCCGCCACGGCCGAACTGACGGTACCGGCGAAGTCCATCACCACCTTCGTGGTCAGCGGAGTCTCGGGAGCCGCCGCCGACGCGCCCGCCGTGCGCGACGGCGAGACCTTCCGGCTCGTCGGCGCGCAGAGCAGCAAGCCGCTCGCGGCGACCTCGGGCAGCCCGGCCACGGTGCTGGGCGATGCGGCCGCAGCCGACGCCGACGCCGCGCAACTCTGGACGGCGACCCGCCTCAGCGAAGGCGACGGCACCACGGGCGACCGGTTCGCCCTCCGCCTGGCAGACGGGCGCACACTCGCCGCGAACGCGAGCGGCGGCACCGAACTGCGCACGCTGAACGACGACGAGGCCCGAGCGGATGCCTCGGCGCAGTGGATCGCGAACACCACCGACGGCACCACATTCACCCTGCTCAACGCAGCGCGGGAGCGCGTGCTCGACGTCGCGGGGCAGTCGACGTCGGTCGGGGCATCCGTGGGGCTCTGGACCTCGAACGGCGGCGGTAACCAGCGGTTCTCGCTCGTCGCACCCGAGGGGCCGGTCGGCCCGACCTACACGAGCTTCCGGCCGGGACAGGAATGGCTCGACACGAACGGGAACGTGATCCAGGCGCACGGCGGTCAGGTCGTGCCGTCGACCGACGCCGAGGGCGAGACGATCTACTACCTGTACGGCGAGGACCGCACGAACGGCTACCACTCCGCGCCGGGCGTGCACGTGTACAGCTCCCGGGACCTCACCAACTGGACCGACGAGGGGCTCGCGCTGCGCGCACTCTCGTCGCGGGCGCAGTTCGACGAGCCGTACTTCGAGGCGCTCTACGGCGACTACACCCAGGCGCAGAAGGACGCCGTCTACCGAGACCTCGGCACGACGCCGGTGCCCGGCGTGACGCCGCCCATCATCGAGCGCCCGAAGGTGATCTTCAACGAGTCGACCGGCAAGTGGGTCATGTGGGCCCACATGGACGGCCCGAGCGAGACCTCGACCGCCCAGTACGCGAAAGCGAGGGCCGGCGTGGCGATCGCGGACTCGCCGTTCGGTCCGTTCCGCTACATCGACAACTACGCCCTCAACTCCTCGCCCGAGGGTTGGGGGACGCCGGGCATGGCGCGTGACATGAACCTCTTCGTCGACGACGACGGCACCGGGTACATCATCTACTCGAGTGAAGACAACGCCACGATGTACATCTCGAAGCTCGACGCCGACTACACCGCGCTCGCGACCCCGGCCGCCGAGGCCGTCGAAGGCGTCGACTACAACCGCATCTTCGTCGGATGGTCGCGCGAATCGCCGGCCCTCTTCAAGCACGACGAACGCTACTTCCTGATCACCTCGGGGACCACGGGCTGGTCGCCGAACCCGTCGAAGTACGCGAGCGCGACCGACCTCATGGGCGACTGGACCGAGATCGGCGACCCGTTCCCCTGGTGGGCGCAGTCGAACTCGTGGAACACCCAGCCGACCTCGGTGATCCCGGTCGACCGCGAGCACGGCAAGTACATCTACATGGGAGACCGCTGGAACGGCGGCTCCGACGACGCGCTGCGGAACGCACCCCTTGTCTGGCTGCCCCTGAACATGGGCCAGGGCGGCGACACGCTCTCGGTCGAGATCTGGGATGAGTGGACGCTCGACGACCTCGACCAGTGGGCCGCATGGGAGGTCACGGGCGTGCCCGCGAGCATCCGCCTCGGCGAGGCGTTCGACGTGCCGACCGTGACCGTCGAGCAGAACGGCGCATCGACGGCGCAGCCGGTCGAGTGGGCCATCGACGGCTCGCTCGACCTGCCCGGCGTCGTGACGGTGACGGGAACACTGCCGGAGTTCGGCGGGCGGACCTTCACCCGGGCGGTGACGGTCGTGCCCGAGCACGTGCGCTACGCCGTGAACGCGGGCGGACAGCGGACCGCCGACTGGCAGGCGCTCGTCGACACGACGGCCGGCGAGGGGCTCCTGCTCAACACGCGACCCGACCAGAAGTACGGGGTCGACACTGGATCGCACGCCTCGTGGGGCTATCTCGGCGACGCGAACGCCTCCTCCGGCGATGAGAGCGGGGACATGTTCTCGACGCTGAGGTACGCGACCGGCGGCGCCGATCTCGCCTACCGGTTCGACGGCCTCGCGCCCGGCACGTACGCGGTGTACGCCGGGTACGCAGACCCGTGGGCGCAGTGGGCCCCTGATCGCGGCGCCGAGGTCACCGTGAACGGCGTCGTCGTCGAAGCCGACCACGACTTCGACGCGGCGAACCAGACCGCCGCGTACGCCGGGGTCGTCGTCGGAGTCGACGGTCGCATCGACGTCTCGCTGAGCCCGACGAGGGCTCCCGACGTACAGCTGAGCTGGCTGATCGTGACGGCCGACGAGGTCGCGGCTCCGGCGCTCGGCGTCGAGGTCACGGCGAGCACGCGCTGCGTGGCGAACAAGGTCATGGTGAGCGCCCGCGTGCACAACACGGCCGCGGTGCCCGTCGCGGCCACGCTCGAGTCGACGTTCGGCGCGAAGTCGATCGCCTCGATCGCGCCGGGTGCGAACGGCACGCACACGTTCACCACCCGGAAGGCGGATGTCGCCGCCGGGGCGGTCGCGGCGACCGTCACCGCGGTCATCGACGGCGCCCCGGTCACGCAGTCGGTGCAGGCCGCCTACCCGGCGACCATCTGCGGTTGATCTTGTCGGGCGGCATCCGTCGGTCTTGTGATCGAGCGGATGCCGCCCGAAAGATCGGAACTCTCAGCGCGATACCCGAAGATTCGTTCTCGTAGAGCCGGTTTCGAGACACAGACATCAGATCTTTTGCTTGACATTGTCGGCGCCGCATTCCACATTGAATCTAGCCATCGCTGTTCAATGACGCACTGGAAGGCATTCATGCGCACGAAATCACGCTCGCCGCGGGCGATCCCGCTCGGCGTCATCGCCGCGACAGCCGCCTTGGCCGCGGCCATCATCGCCCCGACCGCCGCGAGCGCGGAGGACGGCGCACCCGTCACTCCCGCAACCGCCGGGTACGGCTCCTCGGCCCCGGCCGAAGCCGACACCTCGACCATGGCGGAGCACGCCGCCGAACGCGCCGTCGTCGACGTCACGGACTTCGGCGCCGATCCGTCGGGCGCGCACGATTCCGCCGCGGCGATCGCCGACGCCGTGCGGCACGCGAAGGGGCTCGACGGGCCGGTCACGATCCTCTTCCCGTACGGCACGTACGAGATCTACCCGGAGCAGACCGAGAAGCGCGAGCTGTACGTCTCGAACACGACCGGAGCCGACGCCGGCCCGCGCATCAAGAACATCGGCATCCTGATCGAGGACATGTCCGATGTCATCGTCGACGGGGAGGGCTCGAAGTTCAACTTCCACGGCCTGCAGACGCAGATCGCGTCCATCCGCTCCGAGGACGTCACCTTCACCCGCTTCGGCACCGACTGGGTCGCGCCGAACACGATCGACCTCACCGTGCTCGGCACGGGCGTCGCGAACGGCGTGCCGTACCGCGACATCCAGGTGCCGCCGGGCACGCGATACGAGATCAGCAACGGCCGGGCCGCCTTCCTCGGCGAGACCAGCCCCACGACCGGGCAGCCGTACTGGCGCTACGAACCCGGTTGGGCCACGCAGGGGCACAACCAGCGACGCCATCTCGCCACGGGCCAGACCTATCGAACCTCGTCCCCCGTGTGGACGAATTCCACAGGTGTCTCGGAACTCGGCGACAACCGGCTTCGGGTGACCTACTCCGGCGGCGCCGACCCCGGCGGCCGCGGTGAGGTCTACGAGCTTCGACCGACCTACCGCGACACCCCCGGCATCTTCGCGTTCGAGAGCAGGAACACCGACCTCGTCGACCTCGAGTTCGGCTACCTGCACGGCTTCGGCATGGTCGCGCAGATGGCGCACAACGTCACGCTCGACGGCGTGCGGTTCAAGACCGACGCCGGCACGTGGCGGCAGACCTCGGGCTTCGCCGACTACCTGCAGATGTCGGGTGTGGGCGGAAAGGTCCAGATCCTCAACTCCCTCTTCGACAACCCGCACGACGACCCCATCAACATCCACGGCACGTACATGCAGGTCAAGGCGGTCGACATCGCGAACAAGCAGGTGACGCTGCAGTACATGCACCACCAGAGCGCGGGCTTCCCGCAGTTCTACCCCGGTGACACGCTGCGCTTCGTCAACCGTGGCACGATGCTCCCGGTCGCCGGCGACGAGTACACGGTCACGGGCGTGAGCGGTCCGAGCGGCTACGACCGCGACACGAGCCTCACGCAGATGACGGTGACGCTCGATCGAGCGCCCGAGGGCATCCAGGTCGACACGCATGCGGCCGAGAGCCTCACGTACACGCCTGAAGTGCGCATCGCGGGCAACACGTTCACGTCCGTTCCGACCCGCGGCATCCTCGTGACCACGCCGAAGCCGGTGCTCATCGAGCGGAACCTGTTCGACCAGGCCGGCATGGCCAGCATCTACGTCTCGGGCGACGCGGCGAGCTGGTACGAGTCGGGCGGCGTCGAAGACCTCGTCATCCGCGAGAACATCTTCGACCGGCCCACCACCAGTGCTCCGGTGATCTTCTTCGACCCTACGAACGGCAGCACCGAACCCGACCGCACCGTGCACCGGAATGTGCGCATCGACGCGAACCGGTTCAACCTGCTGCCGGGCACGCAGCTGATCAACGCGAAGTCGGTGTCCGACCTGGCGTTCACGAACAACACGGTCGGATGGTACGGGCCGACGACGAGCCCCGACCCATCGAAGTCCTCGCGAACGGCGCTGTTCTCGATGAACGGGAGCCACCGCTTCGAGTTCAGCGACAACACCTACGCGCCTGGATTCAACGTTCGCGTCTCGACGAACACCGCGGCATCCGAGGTGACCGGCAACGACCCGTTCGCCGTGAACGCCGACGCGATGACGCAGGCGCCCACCGTGCCCCTGGCCGCCGGCCTCAGTTGGATCCGCGAGGACGCGTCGCGCTGGTCGGCCGTCGCGCCCGACTCGATCCGGCTGCTCTCAGGCGGCGGCACGCTGTGGGCGACGCAGAACTCCTCGAACGGGATCCTGCTGCGCGACTCGGGCGGCGCGACGCCGAACGAGGTCGTCGTCAAGATGAGCGGCGCGACGAAGTCGTTCTACGAGGAGGCGGGACTCGTCTACTACGTCGACGACGAGAACTACGTGGCGCTCCATCGCAAGCATGCCAACGGGACGCCCCAGCTCGCCCTCGTCACCGAGGCAGCGGGATCGCCCAACGAGAACACGCGCATCCCCGCGCCTTCGACGCCGGACATCTGGCTCAAGATCGTGCGCAACGGCGACTCCTTCACGGGCAGCTACTCCGCGAACGGCGTCGACTTCACCACCATCGGCACGATCACGAACGCGGCCGTGGGTGCGGCAGCACCGCGCGTCGGCGTGATGGCCGACGGCCCGTTCGCAACGGGCTCGACTCCCGCGGCGTTCGTCATGAGCGGCCTGCAGGTCGACGGGCGGGCCGTACCGTTCTTCGACGCGGTGCCGGAGCCCGTCGAGATGCGACTCGCGGCGGCCCTCGAGGAACCGACGTGGCTGGGCGTCGACTTCGGTGCGCCCGTCGCCCCGCGGTCCTGGCTCGCGGTCGTCCCCGCCGACGTCGACCGGGTCTCGACCACACTTGCCGCGGTCGACGACGACACCCGCGTGGTCCTGACGGTCGACGATCGCCCGATCGAGCTCGGTGCCGGCGCGATCGACCTGCCCCTGTCCGCCGGTCCGAACGTGATCCAGGCCAGGACGATCGCCCCGAACGGCGACAGCCAGACCTATCGATGGACGGTCGTCTCGCTGAAGCCCGGCGTCGTCGTCGGCAGTCGACCCGCCGCCGAGCCCGAGCTGGACGTCGAGGTCACCGCGAGCACGCGCTGCGTCGCGCGGAAGTCGGTCGTGGCCGTGCGAGTGCAGAGCGCCGAGGACATGCCGCTCGCCGCCGAGCTCGAGTCCGACTACGGCACGAAGACGCTCCCCTCGATCGCCCCGGGAGCGAACGGCACGCACACGTTCACGACGCGACAGGCCGACATCGAGGCCGGCTCGGTCGCGGTGACGCTCACGGCCGTGGTCGACGGTTCGACCATCACGCAGACGACGGATGCCCCGTACGCGGCATCCGACTGCGGCTGACCTCACGGCGCAGCATCCGCTCGCCATCGATCCCACCAGAGAACAAGAGAAGGAAACACCACATGAAGAACCTGCGAATCGCAGCCCGCGCCTGTGCGATCGGCGTCGGCGCCCTGATGCTCGTCGGCGTCGCCGGTGTCGCGGCGGCCGAGGAGAACCACGGCGACAGCACGGTCGACGTGCAGGTCGCCATCCCCGAGATCGCCGAGCCCGGCGTGCTGGCGATGACCGTCGCGAGCGCCTCGACCGCGCTCGTGGAGACGGGCTCGACCGAGACCGTCCGGCAGTTCACGGGTACACTGCCCACCGTGACGATCACCGACACGCGCACCGCGGACGAGATCCCCGAAGGCGCCGCCTGGTACGTCCTCGGCTCCTCGAGCGGCTTCGCCGGCGACGCGGGTCAGGCCGAGATCGGCGCAGGCCACCTCGGCTGGGCTCCGCGCCTGCTCGACGGCGGCGACCTCGGCCTCGTCTCCGAGGGAGACCCCGTCGACACCGTCATGGACGAGGGATCATCCGACCCGTTCGGCCTCGTCGACCAGGAGCTGTTCGCATCGGCATGGGAGTCCAGCGAGGTCGCGCCCGAGGGGCAGTGGACCGCGAACGCCGACCTGTTCCTGCGCACCCCCGTGACCGTCGCGCCCGGCAACTACGCCGCAATCCTGACCCTGTCCCTGTTCGAGTAGGAAACCATGCGTCGTCTCCTCCCCGCCGGCCTGGCCGTCGCGGCCACCATCGCGCTCGCCCTCGCGGGGGCGCTCGCATCGCCCGCGGCCTGGGCGGAGGAGGAGACGGCGGCACCGATCACCTGGTCGGTCTCGCCGGCGGATGCCGCTGGGCCCGACGGTCGCTCCCGGGTGGAGCTCGAGCTCGACCCCGGAGCGTCGGCGGCCGATCACCTCGCGGTGCACAACCTCGGTGACGAGGAGGTGACCTTCGCCATCACCGCGGCCGACGGATACCTGACGTCGACCGGTCGCTTCAACATGCTGCCCTCCGACCAGCCGTCCGTCGACGCCGGCACGTGGATCGAGGTCGCCGACTCGGTCACCGTGGCGCCGGGGCAGGTGGCGGTCGTGCCGTTCACCGTCACGGTGCCCGAGGATGCGACTCCCGGCGATCACGCCGCGGGCATCGCGGCATCCGTGGTGTCGACCTCCACCGGCGATGGCGCGCAGGTGGGCGTCGAGAGCCGGGTGGGGTTCCGGGTGATGACCCGCGTCGCGGGTGAGATCGCGGCGACCGTCGCCCTCGATGCCGACGGCGCGTACGACATCTCCTGGAATCCGTTCCAGCCGGGCCGGCTCGAGGTGACCGGCGTCGTCGAGAACACCGGCAACGTCGCGGTCGCGATCGCGGGAACCGCCGAGTACGGCGGTGAGCGGATCCCCGCGACGGGCTTCGTGGTCGCCGAAGAGGGCGAACCGGCGGGCGAAGCCACCGGTCCCACCAGCGCCGACCTGCTGCCAGGCGAGCGCCGGACGCTGAGCTTCACGATTCCGGCCGTGTGGCCGATCGGACCCGTGAGCGTTCCGGTCTCGGTCGAGGCCGGCGCGGTCGGCCCCGACGGCGCGGAGGTCGCGGTGCAGCCGGCCTCCCAGACGGTGACGGTCTGGGCGCTCCCGCTGCCGCAGTCGGTGCTGCTGCTCGCGCTCGTGCTCATCGTGGTCGGACTCACCATCGGTCGTCGGCGTCGCACCGCGAAGGTCAGCCGGCTCGTCGAGGACGCCCGCGAGGCCGGCCGTCGAGAGGCGCTCGAGGTCGAGTAGGCCGTTCGCGCGGACGTCCGGCGGATGTCCCGGCTCCGCCGTGCCACCCGTTCGGGTTGCGCGGAGGCCTCCGTGTTGCGTACCCTCAATTCCCAACCGAACAATCGGTCAGGAAGTCGGCGACGCAGGCGACCCGGCCGCCGCACCCCCTTCCCCGCAGGCCCAGAACAACGGAGTTCGCATGTCCACCGAAGCCAGAGAGCGCACGCAGACCGGGCGCATGCCCGCCGAGGAGCGGAGGGTGCTCGCGGGCACCCTCGTCGGCACCTCGATCGAGTGGTACGACTTCTTCATCTACGCCCAGGCGGCGGGCCTCGTGCTCGCCCCGCTGTTCCTCGCCCCCGTGGCCGAGTCCAACCCCGGGCTCGCGCAGGTCCTCGCGTTCGCCACGATCGGCATCTCGTTCCTGTTCCGGCCGCTCGGCGCGATCGTCGCGGGGTACCTCGGCGACAAGCTGGGGCGCAAGCGGATGCTCGTGTTCACGCTCGTCATGATGGGCGTCTCGACCTCGCTCATCGGGTTCCTGCCGACCTACGCGGCCATCGGCATCGCCGCGCCGATCCTGCTCATCCTGCTCCGCATCCTGCAGGGCTTCTCGGCCGGCGGCGAGTGGGGCGGCGCGGCCCTCATGGCGGTCGAGCACGCCCCGAAGGGCCGGCGCGGCTTCTTCGGCGCCTTCCCGCAGATCGGCGTCCCGGTCGGCATGATCCTCGCGACCTTCACGCTGTGGGTGCTCACGAGCTCGATGTCGCCTGAGGCGTTCATGGAGTGGGGCTGGCGCATCCCGTTCCTGCTCTCGATCGTGCTGATCATCGTCGGCTACGTCATCCGCCGCGCCGTCGAGGAGAGCCCCGTCTTCGAGGAGCTGCTGCGCCGCCGCAAGGAGTCCTCCGCGCCCCTCCGCGAGCTGTTCCGCAACAACACCAAGCAGGTCGTGCTCACCGCGGTCATCTTCATCGCGAACAACGCCGCCGGCTACCTGCTCATCGCCTACTTCGCGACGTACGCGGTCGTCGGGCTCGGCATGGACCGTCCCAGCGTGCTGCTCGCGACGACGTTCGCGTCGTTCGGCTGGTTGATCTTCACGCTCTGGGGCGGGCGCGTGTCCGACCGGCTCGGTCGCGTGCGCACCTTCCAGATCGGCTACGTGTTCCTCGCGCTCTGGGCGGTGCCGATGTGGTTCCTCATCGACACCGGCGAGATCCTCTGGTACTTCGTGGCCCTGTTCGTCATGACGTTCGGCCTCGGCCTCTCGTACGGCCCGCAGGCCTCGCTCTACGCGGAGATGTTCCCCGCCCGCGTCCGCTACTCGGGCGTCTCGATCGGCTATGCGCTCGGCGCGATCCTCGGTGGCGCGTTCGCGCCCATGATCGCCGAGTCGCTCCTGAATGCGACGGGCCAGTCGTGGACGATCGGCCTGTACATCGCGATCGCGAGTGTCATCTCGCTCATCGGCGTCTCGCTCGTCAAGGAGACGAAGGACCGCGACCTGCTCGAGTAGCCGGCGATCTCCGAGCCATCGCGCCCCGGCCCGCATCCGCGGGTCGGGGCGCGTCGCGTTCCCGGGCCGACTGGCGTGACGGCTCGCGACCGTGCCATAATTACTTCCTGAACGGTCGGTCACTAATTCCGACGAGACGACGACGTCAGGAGATGCACATGCCCGAGGCCTACCTCGTCGGAGGCGTGCGCACGCCGGTGGGTCGCTACGGCGGCGCGCTCGCGACCGTGAGGCCCGACGACCTCGCCGCCCTCGTCGTGGCGGAGGCCGTGCGCAGGGCCGGCCTCGATCCGGCCGCGGTGGCGGACGGGGCGATCGACGAGGTCATCCTCGGCGCGGCCAACCAGGCGGGCGAGGACAACCGCAACGTCGCGCGCATGTCGGTGCTCCTGGCGGGCCTGCCCGACTCGGTGCCTGGCATCACCGTCAACCGCCTCTGCGCCTCGGGCCTGTCCGCGATCACGATGGCGGCACAGGCCGTTCGCGCCGGCGACGCCGACCTCGTCATCGCCGGTGGCGTCGAATCCATGACGCGGGCGCCATGGGTGCAGGCCAAGCCCGAGAAGGCCTGGGCGAAGCCCGGTGCGTCCTTCGACACGTCCATCGGCTGGCGCTTCGCGAACCCGCGCCTGCTCGCGCGCGACAAGGCCACGTTCTCGATGCCCGAGACCGCGGAGGAGGTCGCCAGGCTCGACGGCATCACGCGCCCGGAGGCCGACGAGTTCGCCCTGCGGTCGCAGCAGCGCGCCGCGGCCGCGATCGACGCCGGCCGCTTCGCCGATGAGATCGTCGGCGTCCCGCTCGCCCGTGGCGGCGAGGTGCTCGTCGACGAGGGACCTCGTCGCGACACGACACTCGAGGCGCTCGCGGGCCTGCGCCCGGTCGTCGCGGGTGGCTCCGTCGTGACGGCGGGCAACGCGAGCTCGCTCAACGACGGCGCCTCCGCGATCCTCGTCGCGAGCGCCGAGGCCGTCGAGCGCCACGGCCTCGTGCCCCGCGCCCGCATCGTGGTCGGGGCATCCGCCGGTATCGCCCCCGAGATCATGGGGCTCGGCCCGGTGCCCGCCACCGAGAAGGCGCTCGCGCGAGCCGGGCTCACCGTGGGCGACCTCGGCTCCGTCGAACTCAACGAGGCCTTCGCCACGCAGTCGATCGCCTCGATGCGCCGGCTCGGCCTCGACCCCGAGCGCGTCAACGCCGACGGCGGGGCGATCGCCCTGGGGCATCCGCTCGGATCCTCGGGTTCGCGTCTCGTGGTCACGCTGCTCGGCCGCATGGAGCGCGAGCGCTCGCGGTACGGACTCGCGACCATGTGCGTCGGCGTCGGCCAGGGCTCGGCCCTCATCGTGGAGGCGATCTCATGACGGATGCCGCAGCACAGCCCTCGACGGGCGCCGAGGCCTCCCCGCTCCGCGTGGAGCGCTTCCCCGACCGGGTCGTCGCCACGCTCGACCGGCCCGAGGTGCGCAACGCGATCGACCAGCGCACGATCGATGCGCTGCACCTGCTCTGCGCCGAGCTCGAGGCGATCCCGCGCATCCTGATCCTGACCGGCGCGGGCGGCGTGTTCGCCTCGGGCGCCGACATCGCGCAGTTGCGCGAGCGCCGCGCGGCCGATGCGCTCCGCGGCATCAACGCGAGCGCGTTCCTGCGCATCGCCGAACTGCCGATGCCGGTCATCGCCGTGATCGACGGGTACGCGCTCGGTGGGGGCGCGGAGCTCGCCTACGCCGCCGACCTCCGCGTCGCGACGCCGTCACTGAAGATCGGGAACCCCGAGACGGGGCTCGGCATCCTGGCCGCGGCCGGGGCGAGCTGGCGACTGAAGGAGATCGTCGGCGACGCGCGCGCCGCCGAGATGCTGCTCACCGGCCGTACGGTCCTGGCCGAGGAGGCGCTCGCCATCGGGCTCGTCAGTGCGCTGCATCCGGCCGAGGAGCTCCTCGCCGCGGCGCACGCGATCGCCGACCGCATCGCGCGCAACGATCGCGATGCGACCATCGCGACCAAGCGCGTGTTCCGCGCGCCGCGGTCCGCGCATCCCGCGGTCGACAACGAGGCGCAGGCGGTGCTCTTCGAGAGCCCCGAAAAGTTCCGGCGCATGACCGAGTTCCTCGAGAGGAAGCAGAAGTGAACGCATCGCGGGGTCTCGATACGTCGCGCTCCTCGAGCGTCGCCAGCGGTGCGCCGTCCGCGGTCGGCGTGCTCGGCGGCGGGCGCATGGGCGCGGGCATCGCGCACGCCTTCCTGCTCGCGGGCTCCCGCGTGACGGTCGTCGAACGGGACGCGGATGCCGCGGCCGCCGCGTCGACGCGGGTCCTCGAGTCCGTCGCGGCATCCGTCGACCGCGGCACCGCCGACGAGGGCGCCGAGGTCATCGCCGCCCGCTTCGGCACCAGCACGGACGTGGCGTCCTTCGCCGGTTGCGGGCTCGTCGTCGAGGCCGTGCCCGAGCAGCTCGAGCTGAAGATCGACGCCCTCACCCGGGTCGAGGCGGTCCTCGGCGACGGCGCCGCGCTCGCGTCGAACACGTCGTCCATCTCGATCGACGAGCTCGCGGCCCTCCTCGACCGGCCGTCGCGCTTCCTCGGGATGCACTTCTTCAATCCGGTACCGGCCTCCACCCTCGTCGAGGTCGTGCGCGGCGGCGCCACCGAGGCGCCGCTCGTCGACGAGGCTCGCGACTGGGTCGCCGCCATCGGCAAGACGCCCATCGTCGTCGCGGACGCTCCCGGCTTCGCGTCATCGCGCCTCGGGGTCGCCCTCGGGCTCGAGGCGATCCGCATGCTCGAGGAGGGCGTCGCCAGTGCCGAGGACATCGACCGGGCGATGACGCTCGGCTACAAGCATCCGGTCGGCCCGTTGCGGCTCACCGACCTCGTCGGCCTCGACGTGCGGCTCGGCATCGCCGAGTACCTCGCGACGAACCTCGGCGAACGGTTCGCGCCGCCCGCCCTCCTGCGGCGCATGGTCGCCGAGGGCAGCCTCGGTCGCAAGACCGGGCAGGGCTTCTACACCTGGGACGCCTCGTGAGCGCTCCCGCCCGACTCGCCCCCATCCTCCTCCTCGAGAGGTCGCGGATGGCGACCTCCGCCTCCGACACGTCGCCATCTGCGACGTCTCGACGCCCGTTCCACGAAAGGCACACACGATGAACACGATCCTGCCCAGCTACGTGAATGGCGCGTGGTGGACACCGGATGCCGCGGTCGCCGCATCCGCGACCGAGGTGCTCGACGCCTCGACCGGCGAACTCGTGACACGCGTGTCGACCGAGGGTCTCGACCTCGCGTCCGCGCTCGAGTACGCGCGCACGACCGGCCAGCGCTCGCTCGGCGAGCTCACCTTCCACCAGCGCGCCGTGCTCCTGAAGCAGATGGCCCTCGCCCTCACCGAGCGCAAGGCGGAGCTCTACGAGCTCTCGAGCCGCACCGGCGCGACCAAGCAGGACTCGTGGGTCGACATCGACGGCGGCATCGGCGTGCTCTTCACGTACTCCTCGAAGGGGCGCCGCGAGCTCCCGAACTCGCAGGTCTACGTCGACGGCGGCGTCGAGCAGCTCTCCAAGGACGGTTCATTCCTCGGACGGCATATCTACACGCGCCTCCCCGGGGTCGCGGTGCAGATCAATGCGTTCAACTTCCCGGTGTGGGGCTCGCTCGAGAAGTTCGCGCCCGCCTTCCTCGCGGGCGTGCCGACGCTCGTGAAGCCCGCCACGCCCACCGGATACCTCGCCGAGGCGTTCGTGCGGGTCCTCGTCGAGTCCGGCCTGCTGCCCGACGGCTCGCTGCAACTCGTCTCCGGAAGCGTGCCCGACCTCTTCGAGCACCTCCGCCTCGGCGACCTCGTGTCCTTCACCGGGTCCGCGTCGACCGCCGAACGACTGCGGGCCAACGAGTCGGTGCAGACCGGAGGCGTCCGCTTCACGAGCGAGACCGACTCCATCAACGCGTCCGTGCTCGGTCCGGACGCCGTCGCGGGCACGCCCGAGTTCGACGCGTACGTGAAGCAGCTCGTCGCCGAGATGACGTCGAAGGCCGGCCAGAAGTGCACCGCCATCCGCCGGGCCGTCGTGCCCGCGGCATCCGTGGACGGCGTGATCGACGCCGTGCGCACGCGCATCGCTGAGCGCATGGTGCTCGGCGACCCGCGCGCCGAGGGCGTCACCATGGGCCCGCTCGCCTCGACCGGGCAGCGTGACGAGGTGCTCCGCCAGGTTCGCCGGCTCGCCGCCGAGGGCGGGGAGATCGTCATCGGCTCGACCGAGGCGCCCACCGTGCGGCTCGCCGACGGCACCGACGGCTCCTCCGCCGACGGCGCGTTCGTCGAGCCGGTCATGCTGCGGTTCGCGGATGCCTCGAGCCCGGCCCTGCACGAGGTCGAGGCGTTCGGGCCGGTGAGCTCCATCGTCGGGTACGACTCCGTCGACGAGGCCGTGCGCCTCGTCGCCCGCGGCGGTGGCTCGCTCGTCACGAGCGTCGCCACGCACGACCCCGCCGTGGCCGTGGCCCTCGCCTCGGGCATCGCCGCCTACAACGGGCGGCTCCTCCTGCTCGACCGCGACGACGCCCGGACCTCGACGGGTCACGGCTCGCCGCTGCCGAACCTCGTGCACGGCGGGCCCGGACGCGCGGGCGGCGGCGAGGAACTCGGCGGCATCCGTGCCGTGCTGCATCACATGCAGCGCACTGCGGTGCAGGGCTCGCCCGAGATGCTGACCGCCCTGACCGGCGTCTGGCACGCGGGCTCGGCGTCGACGCCGTACGCGGAGGCGGGCGAACCGCACCCGTTCCGCAAGTCGCTCGCCGAGCTGCGGATCGGCGACCAGGTCGTCTCGGGCTCGCGCACGGTGACGCTCGAGGACATCGAGACCTTCGCGCACTTCACCGGCGACACGTTCTACGCGCACATGGACGAGGCCTCGGCCGCGGCGAACCCGTTCTTCCCCGGACGCGTGGCGCACGGATACCTGCTCGTCTCGTGGGCGGCCGGGCTCTTCGTCGACGCCGCACCCGGACCCGTGCTCGCGAACTCGGGCCTGGAGAACCTCCGCTTCGTGACGCCGGTCTCGCCCGGCGACTCCATCCGCGTGGAGCTCACTGCGAAGCAGATCACGCCGCGCGAGACCGACGAGTACGGCGAGGTGCGCTGGGACGCGGTGCTGCGCAACCAGGACGACGAGCTCGTGGCGTCGTACGACGTGCTGACGCTCGTGGCGAAGGAACAGGCTCCGGCCGCGTCCGCGGCGTAGCCGGCGTCAGCCTCGCAGCGCCAGCACGAACGGGAGCACCGAGGTGGCGCCCGCGAGGCGGAGTTCTCGAGCCGCGACCGTGAGCGACCACCGACTGTCGGCGAGGTCGTCGACGAGCAGGACTCCGCCGGACGGCACGTCGAGGCCCTCGGCGGTGAAGCGCTGCCAGACACCCGCGAGGCGGAACGCGCTGTTGCCGCCCGGCAGCCCGCTCGGACCGCCGTTCGCCGGCTGGAGTGACCCGAGGTAGGGCAGGCGACCGATGCGGGCGAGTCCCGTCGCGAGCGAGTCGACCAGCAGCGGGTGCGAGCGCGACGGCATGGAGACGACGGCGACGGGTCGCTCGGCCCAACCCCAGTCGGCGAGCACGCGCACGCAGGCGTCGAGCATCTGCGGCGTCACGGGCCCATCGGGGGCGCCCGCGGCGAAGACCTCGCGCAGCGTGCCGCCCCAGCCGAGGTCGGTGAGGCGGGCGAGGGCGCGACCCTCGCCCGCCTGCTCGGCCGGGGCGATGCGGCCCTTGACGGGGACGCCGAGCCGATCGGCACCCGTCGGCCAGGCCTTGCGCGGCTCGACCGGGACGCCGACGCGGTCGAGCGCGCCGGATGCCGCCTCGGCAGCGCCCTCGGCGAGATCGCCCGGGTACCAGACGCCGGCGCAGTTGTCGCAGCGGCCGCACGGCGCCGCCGTCTCGTCGTCGAGCGAGCGCTGCAGGAACTCCATGCGACAGCCGTCGGTCTGCTCGTAGTCGATCATGTGCTGCTGTTCGGCCTCGCGGTCGGCCGCGATGCGCGCGTAGCGCTCGGCGTCGTAGGCCCAGGGCTCGCCGGTGGCGACCCAGCCGCCGGACACGCGGCGCACCGCTCCGTCGACGTCGAGCACCTTCAGCAGGAGTTCGAGGGGCGTGCGCCGGATGTCGACCCTCGCCTCGAGGGCGGGCGTCGACAGCGGGACATCCGACAGCTCGTCGATGACCCGGCGCGCCCGGTCCTCGTCGGGCATCGAGGCGGTGGCGAAGTAGTGCCAGATCGCGCGGTCCTCGGTGCCGGGCAGGAGCAGGACGTCGGCGCTCTCGCTCGCACGGCCGGCGCGACCGACCTGCTGGTAGTACGCCACCGGCGATGACGGTGCCCCGAGGTGCAGCACGAAGCCCAGGTCCGGCTTGTCGAAGCCCATGCCGAGGGCGCTCGTCGCGACGAGCGCCTTGACCTCGTTGCGCTTCAGGAGTGCCTCGGACTCCTCGCGCTCGTCGGGATCGGTCTGGCCCGTGTAGGCCCGGACGTCGTGACCCCGTTCGCGGAGCACGCGGGCGATGTCGGTGGCCGCCGCGACGGTGAGCGTGTAGATGATCCCGGATCCGGGCAGATCGTCGAGGTGGCTCAGCAGCCAGGCGAGCCGGCTCGCCGAGTCGGGCAGGCGGAGCACCCCGAGCCGCAGCGAGGTCCGGGCCAGCGGCCCGCGGATGGTGAGCACGCCGTCGCCCGCCTCGACGCCGACGGAGGTGGCGCCGAGCTGCTCCGCGACATCCGCCACGACTCGGCTGTTGGCCGTCGCCGTGGTCGCGAGCACCGGAACCGAGGCCGGCATCTGCGCGATGAGGTCGCGCAGGCGCCGGTAGTCGGGGCGGAAGTCGTGGCCCCAGTCGCTGATGCAGTGCGCCTCGTCGACGACGAGCATGCCCATGCGCTGCACGAGCGTCGGGAGCTGCTGCTCGCGGAAGGCGGGGTTGTTGAGCCGCTCGGGCGAGACGAGGAGCACGTCGACCTCGTCGGCGTCGAGTCGCTGCAGCACGTCGCCCCACTCGTGCGCGTTGGTCGAGTTGATCGCCACGGCGCGAACGCCGGCCCGCTCGGCGGCGGCGATCTGGTCGCGCATGAGCGCGAGCAGCGGGGACACGAGCACCGTCGGGCCGGCCCCCTGGCGGCGGAGCAGCAGCGTCGCCACGAAGTACACCGCGGACTTGCCCCACCCCGTGCGCTGGACGACGAGTGCCCGGCGGCGCCCCTCGACGAGCGCGCGGATCGCCTCGAACTGCCCGTCGTGGAACGTCGCATCGTCTCGGCCGACGAGTTCGCGCAGCGCGTCGAGCGCCGCCGTGCGGAGGTCGGTCGTCGGCTCGCCGTCGGCATGGGGCATCGCATCGGACGGCGTGGCTGGCGTCATGGTCCCACTCTGGCGGATGCCGCCGACATCCGCCCGGTCACGCTCAGCCCGCCTGCGCGAGCACCGCGGCCACGAACCTGGCCGCGAGGTACGCGTAGCCCGAGTCGTTGAGGTGCAGGCCGTCGCCCAGGTCGAGGAGATCGCTGTTGCCCGCCGTGATCCAGGGGCTCGGCGACGACGGGTCGATGAAGACGGCCCCCGAGTCGAGCGCCGCATCCCTGATGAGGGGAAGGTGCGCGAGCCGCTTCGTGCCGTCGGCGATCGGCTCGGCCGGGCCGAACACCACGACGACGGCCTCCGGCCAGAGGGTGCGGGCGGTGCGCACGGCGCGCGCCACCGCCGCGTACTCCTCGTCGCCGGTCGCCTGCCAGTCGTTGAGACCGCCCTGCAGCACGACGACGTCGTAGAGTGCGCCGGTGCTCCCTCGCGCCAGCAGGCGCTGTCGGAAGCCGAGGCCATCGGTGCCGTCGGTCGCGGTCGTCTTGGTGAATCCCGTGCCGCCGATGCCGTCCACCGTCGGCTGCCAGCGGAGGCTGCCGGCTGCGATCGTCGCCCAGATGGCCGCCGGCCGGGACGCCCCGTACCCCTCGGTGAACGAGTCGCCCAGGAACAGCGCCCTCGGCCTCACGGGCAGGTCGGCGAGGCGGGGCGATGCGTCGGTGCCGTCCCGACCGGTCGACGGTGTCGACGGCACCGAGGGCGTCGGTCTCGGGGTCGTCGTCGCGGCGATCGCCCCCACTGGTCCGCCGCTCGCCGGAGTGGTCGAGCCGAGTGCGACCGGCGTGACGACGATCGCGACGCAGAGCGCGGTGCCGACGGCGGCGAGCGCCCACCAGCGCGCCGCCGAGCCACGACGAACGGCACGCGGGGAATCCATGAGGCGATCGTAACTGCTGGATTCCGCGGGTCTGCTGGGCTCGAGGTTCCGGGTGAACGTGCGGGGTCCTTCGGGTAGCATGCTGCTTCGGCCCGCTGACGGCGTCGGGCCCGTCCACGTTCTCGATCACCGATGGGGTGTGTCATGCCTGCTCCGCGCCGTCGTCTGCACGCGCTCGACGGGCTTCGCGGCCTCGCAGCGGTCATCGTGCTGGTCCACCACTCCTTGCTCGTCGTGCCGGCGCTCGCGGCTCCGTACTACGGCGGCCGCGCCGAACCCGGCGCGACGTGGCTGCTCGTGCACACTCCGCTGCACCTGCTCTGGGGCGGCACGGAGGCCGTGTACCTCTTCTTCATCCTCTCCGGGCTGGTGCTGTCGCTCGCGGCCCGTTCACGCTCCTTCACGTGGCGCTCGTACTTCCCGTCGCGCATCGTGCGCCTCTACCTGCCGGTCATCGCGTCCGTGGTCCTCGCCGGCATCGTGATCGCGGTCCTCCCTCGTGACAGTGCGACGGAGAGCACCTGGCTCTCGCGTCGCAGTTCCGAGTACCCGCTGTCGTCCATGCTGGAGGACGCCACGCTCCTCGGCGGGCCGAGCGGCGTGGTCAGCCCGCTCTGGTCCCTCTACTGGGAGGTGCTCTTCTCGCTCCTCCTCCCGGTCTACCTCTATGCCGCCCGCCGGGTCCCCGCGTGGCTCCAGGCCGTGATCGCCGTCGCGCTGTCGACCCTCGGCACGTTCGAGGGCGTCACGGCCCTCAAGTACCTCCCGATGTTCGGGCTCGGCGTCGCCCTCGCGTCCGGGTGGGAGCGCATGGGCGCCTTCTTCGAGCGGATGCCGCGCCTGGCGGCGATCCCCGTGTGGACCGTCTCGGTCGCCGGTGCGCTCCTGCTCGCGAGCTCGTACTGGCTGGTCCTGCCCTACACCGACAGCACGACGGCGCGTACGGCGACGATGGCGTTCACGCTGATCGGAGTCGCGATGCTGATCGTGGCGGCCGTGCACGCGGGGCTGCTCAGCACGATCCTGTCATCCCGGCCGCTCCGCTTCCTCGGCACGATCTCGTTCAGCCTGTACCTCGTCCACGAGCCGCTCGTGATCGCCATCGGACATCTGGTGCCCCGGCCGTTCATGACGGTGCTGATCGCGCTTCCGGTCAGCCTCGTGGTGGCCTTCGCCTTCTACCACGTGGTCGAACGACCGGCTCACCTGCTCGCCAAGCGCGTGCGCGACCACGCCGCACGCGAGGTCGTGCTGGTGGCCTGAGGCCGCCGGCCTAGGGCGATCAGCGCAGGCCCGACGAGAGGCTGCCGTACCCGGTGCCCCCGAATAGGGAGGATGTCCGATACGCCGTCGGCACCTCAGCGAGCAGAGTCGACTCCAGACAGACAGGGAGTCGACATGATGATCTCGGAACTCAGCTACCTCCACCTCCAGCAGGCCGAGGAGGACCGCTTCGCACAGGAGCTCGAACGACGCCGCGACCACCGCGAGCGCATCCGGGAGGCGGATGCCGCGGCCGTGCGCACGACCTCGAGCGGGCAGCCCTCGGGCGACGGATGGTGGGCCGAGGTGCTGCACCCGTGGCACACGACCCGGGGCGCGCGCGCCGAGCGCCGGGCGGGCCACGCCCACGGGGCTCGCACCGTCTGACGACGTCGGCCGGCTCGCGGCCCCGGGACGCGGTGCCCGGCCGCCCGGCAGGCGTTGCGCGCAGGCGGCGCGGAGCCGCGCCGCCCACGTCCTTGACCCGGCGGCCCGACTCGTCCACGCTGAGCACATGACTGCATCGACGAGCGCGAACGTCCGCGGCGCGGCCTTCTGGGTCTGCTACGCCGTCACCGTGATCAGCGCCGTCGTGAGCATCGCCTTCAGCATCGGCGCCGTGTCCGATGGGGGCCTCGAGCAGGTCGACGCCCTGTACGCGGCATCCCGCAGCACCGCCCTCGTCGTGCTCGCCCTGGTCGCCCCGATGTTCCGGTCGGATGCCGCGCTGCTGGCCATCGCCGTGGCCATGACGATCGTGCAGGGCATCGACGCGTTCATCGGCGCGATCGAGGGCGATCTCCTGAAGACCGTCGCTCCCGCCGTGCTGTGCCTCGCGACGATCATCGCGGCGACCTTCCTCGCGCGGAGCGACCGCGTCCGCTCGGCCGACTGACGGCGACGAGGACATGCCCCACGAGTATCCGCTCCACGTCGACGTCGAGGCGCGCTGCCCCTGCTGCGGCAGCCTGCAGCCGTTCCGGTTCGCGTCGTCGTCCGACCAGGTCGTCTGCGCGCACTGTCGTTCGCACGGCGGCGCCGAGAAGGCGGAGCGCCGCGACCGCGAGCACATCGCCCTCTGGCGCGGCATCCTCGAACGCCACGCTGCGGATGCCCGCGCGGCTGAGGCGGCGGCCGCGGTCGCGTCGGAGGAGGCGGCGGCGGCGCTGGCACGCATGACGGCCGAGCGGGACCAGCTCGCCGGTGGCGTGCTCGACGGCAGCGAGGCCGGCGCGGCGGTGCGCGCCGAGCTCGAGGGCGACCTCGTGCGTCGCGCCGAGCGTGCCACCGCGCTGACGGCGCGCCGCGTCGACAAGGCGATGGTCGCGCTCTGGCGGCTGCAGGCGTTCCACCATCCCGATGCGCGAAAGCCCGGCACGTGCTCCTGCGGGCGCTCGCTGGCCGCGTGCGGCGAGAGCCGGGTCCTCGAGGCGCAGCGACAGGACATGCTCGACTGGGAGCGGCGCCAGCTGGCCCTGCTCCGTGCGGGCGAGCGTCACGGGCTGCCCGACGAGCACCCCGAGGTGGCCGGCGCCTGACGCGTCGCGGCCGGAGCGCCTCAGCCGAGCAGGTCCTCGACGCGGTTCGACGTCGGCATGCGGAGGCCGTCGAGCGCGACGGCCACGACGTCGTCGGCGATGCGGTCGGCATCTTCGCCGCCGCCGGGGCGGTACCACTCGACGAGGGAGTTGATCATGCCGAAGGTGAGGCGGGAGACGACGCTCGCGTCGAGGTCGCTGCGCAGCGACCCCTCGGCCTGCGCCTCCGACACGAGGGCGGTGACCCTCCGGTCGAAGGCGCGCCGGCGCTCCAGCGCCCGCCGCTCGACGTCGGTGTTGCCGCGCACCCGCAGCAGGAGCGTGACCGACGGGAGCCGGTCGACGAGCACGTGCACGGCGCCCCGCAGCACGAGGTCGAGGCGGTCGGCGGCCCGCCCGCCCGCGGCATCCGCCTGCTCGAGCACGCCCTCGAGCGCCGACAGCGCGGAATCGAGCGCGCGGTCGAGCATCTCGTCCTTCGACGTGAAGTGGTGGTAGATCGCCGACTTCGAGAGTCCGAGCCGTTCGGCGAGCACGCCCATGGAGGTGGCGTCGTAGCCGTACTCGTTGAAGGCGGCGACGGCGACGTCGAGGATGCCCTGCTGGTCGTAGCCGGGCCGCCCGCGTCGAAGTGAGGTGTTCTCTGGCATCGCCCCCAGTCTCCCACCCGAACGGTCGGTTGGTCGGCAGCATCGCAGGGCGGATGCCGCGTGCCCGGCCACTCGCCGATGTCGGCCCCCGCTGCCAGACTGACGTGGTGACGACGAGCATCGGAACCCCGGGCGGCACGCCCGAACGCCCCGCGGTGTTCTTCGCCGATGCCGAGGAGTTCCGTGCCTGGCTCGAGGAGAACCACGAGACGGCGACCGAGCTCTGGATGGGCCTCTACAAGAAGCAGTCCGAGAAGCGGGGGCTCACGTGGGCCGAGGCCGTGCCCGTCGCGCTCTGCTACGGCTGGATCGACTCGGTCTCCCAGCGCATCGACGACGAGGCGCGACGCCAGCGATGGAGTCCGCGCAAGCCCGCGAGCATCTGGTCGGCGGTCAACATCGCCCATGTCGAGCGGCTCATCGCCGAGGGGCGCATGCGTCCCGCGGGCCTGGCGGCATACGAGCGTCGCCGTGCCGATCGCTCGGGCGTCTACTCGCACGAGTCGGCCGATGAGATCCTGCCGCCCGAGTCCGTCGCGCGACTCGAGGCGAACCCGGCGGCATCCGCCTTCTGGCAGGCGGCCACGCCGACCTACCGTCGCACCGTCACGCACTGGGTGCTCACCGCGAAGCAGGAGGCGACGCGCGAGCGGCGACTCGTCCAGGTGATCGACGACAGCGCGGCGGGCAGGCTGGTGTCGTTCCAGCGGTACGGCGAGACCCCGAGCTGGGTCGAGCGCGCGGCGCAGGCGGCGCGAGACGCGGGTGGGTCGCCGGCGGAGTAGTACCCGGTCGCGAGCGACGAGCGAGCTACCCGCGCAGGTCGTAGACGCGCTTGTACTTGCCCTCGCTGCGCGGCAGCGCGCCCGGCTCCTCGAGCCTGACCTCGACGGTCGACCCGATGAGCACCTTGATCTTCTTGGCGAGCACGACGGATGCCGCTTCGCACACCTCGCGCGAGAGGTCGGGGTGGCGCTCGATGCGCACGGCCATGGCGTCCATGCGGCCGTTGCGCGTGAGTTCGAGGATGAAGTGCGGCGTCAGGTGCTCGATGCCGAGCACGATCTCCTCGATCTGCGTCGGGAACAGGTTCACGCCGCGCAGGATGATCATGTCGTCGTTGCGGCCGGTGATCTTCTCGATGCGCCGCATCGCGGGGCGCGCGGTGCCGGGCAGCAGACGGGTGAGGTCGCGCGTGCGGTACCGGATGACCGGGAACGCCTCCTTCGTGAGCGAGGTGAACACGAGTTCGCCCATCTCGCCGTCGGCGAGCACGGTGCCGCTGTCGCCGTCGATGATCTCGGGGAGGAAGTGGTCCTCCCAGATGTGCGGCCCGTCCTTCGTCTCGAGGCACTCGTTGCCGACGCCCGGGCCCATGACCTCGCTCAGGCCGTAGATGTCGAGCGCGTCGATGCCGAGGCGGTCCTCGAGTTCGTGGCGCATCTCGTTCGTCCACGGCTCGGCACCGAGCACGGCGACCTTGAGCGACGTCGAGCGAGGGTCGATGCCGGCCTCGACCATGGCGTCGGCGATGGTGAGCAGGTAGCTCGGGGTGCAGAGGATCGCGTCGGGCTCGAAGTCCATGATGAGCTGGACCTGACGAGCCGTCTGCCCGCCCGACATCGGGATCACGGTCGCGCCGAGCGCCTCGATGCCGGCGTGCGCGCCGAGTCCGCCGGTGAACAGTCCGTACCCGTACGCGTTGTGCACCTTCATCCCCGGGCGGATGCCGCTCGCGCGGAGCGACCTCGCGATGAGCTGCGCCCAGCGCTCGAGGTCGCCCTTCGTGTAGCCGACGACGGTGGGACGCCCGGTGGTGCCGCTCGAGGCGTGGATGCGCGCGACCTGCTCCATGGGCACGGCGAACATGCCGAACGGGTACGTCTCCCGGAGGTCGGCCTTGGTCGTGAACGGCAGCTTCGCGACATCCGCCAAGGTCCGGATGTCGTCGGGGTGCACGCCCGCCTCGTCGAACTTGCGCGTGTAGAGGGGCACGTTCGCGTAGGCATGCCGCACGGTCTGCTGGAGGCGCTCGAGCTGCTGGGCCTCCAACTCGGCTCGCGTCATGCGCTCCTCGACATCGAGGGCGTCGGATGCCGCGGGCGCGAGGCCCGAGATGCTCGGGCGCGTGGCGCCGCCCGCGCCGGTGCTTCCGCCGGTGCTGCTGATCGTGCTGGGGGAGAGGGTCGTCGTCGACACGTGGTGCTCCTGGGGGTTCGTCAGCGGGTGCGGTTCGTCGAGATGGATCGGCCGCGGAACTCCGCGACCGGGTCGCCGTGCTCGTCGACGACCGAGACGTCGTAGAGGCCCGTGCGGCCGGTTCGGGTGCGCCGCACGGCGGTGGCCGTGAGCGTCTGCCCGGCGACGGTGGACTTGAGGAAGGTGATGTCGGCGCCCGCGGCGACGGTGACCGTGTCGTCCTCGTTGCAGGCGATGGCGAACGCCGTGTCGGCGAGGGTGAACACGAGTCCGCCGTGCGTGATCGCGAAGCCGTTCGTCATGTCCTCGCGGACGCGCATGGAGACGACCGCGTGGCCGGGATCGTCACGTTCGACGTGCATGCCGAGCGCCGCCGAAGCCTGGTCCTGCGCCATCATCGCGCGGTTCGCGCGGGCGGCGGTCACGGTGTCCGTCATGGTGTCGGTCGCGGCATCCGTCATCTGAAGCTCCTCGTCGAGTCCCGCGCCGTTGCTGCGGCGCACCTTCGACTATATACTAACTGAACGATCGGTTAGTATTATGTTCCCGAGGGGCGACCAGCGCCTCGAGGACGATCGGGCGCCCACCGGCGTCGGAACCGCGAACACACAGGAGTCGACGATGACCTCACCCGCTGACCTCAGCGTGGTCGAACGCGAGCCCTCCCCCGAGGAGGCGCAGTTCGACGACCTCATCGCCGCGGACTCGCGCATCGAGCCCCGCGACTGGATGCCCGACGCGTACCGCAAGACGCTCATCCGCCAGATCAGCCAGCACGCGCACTCCGAGATCATCGGCATGCAGCCCGAGTCCAACTGGATCACGCGCGCGCCGAGCCTCAAGCGCAAGGCGATCCTCATGGCGAAGGTGCAGGACGAGGCCGGTCACGGGCTCTACCTCTACTCGGCCGCGCAGACGCTCGGCATCACGCGCGACGAGATGATGGACCAGCTCATCGAGGGCCGCGCGCGCTACTCCTCGATCTTCAACTACCCGACGCCGACCTGGGCCGACATGGGCGCGATCGGATGGCTCGTCGACGGCGCCGCGATCTGCAACCAGGTGCCGCTCTGCCGCGCCTCGTACGGCCCGTACGGCCGAGCGATGGTGCGCATCTGCAAGGAGGAGTCCTTCCACCAGCGGCAGGGCTTCGAGATCCTGCTCGAGCTCATGCAGGGCTCCGACGCCCAGAAGCGGATGGCGCAGGACGCCGTCGACCGCTGGTACTGGCCCGCGCTGCAGATGTTCGGCCCGCCCGACGACCAGTCGCCGAACTCGGCGCAGTCGATGGCGTGGAACATCAAGCGCTTCTCCAACGACGAGCTGCGCCAGCGCTTCGTCGGCATGCTCGTGCCGCAGGCCGAGGTCATGGGCGTCACGCTGCCCGACCCGAACCTGCGCTGGAACGAGGAGCGCCAGGCGTACGACATGAGCGAGATCGACTGGACCGAGTTCGAGGAGGTCCTCGCGGGCCGCGGGCCGGCGAACGCGGAGCGCATCCGCCGCCGCCGCGAGGCCCACGAGGAGGGTGCCTGGGTGCGCGAGGCCGCCGCCGAGTACGCCCGCAAGCAGGCCGAGCGCCGGCTCGCGGCATCCGGGGCGGTGGCGTGATGAGCACCCCCGGCGAGATGGGAACCGAGGCCTGGCCCCTCTGGGAGGTCTTCGTGCGCGCGAACCGCGGCCTCAGCCACGTGCACGTCGGCTCGCTGCACGCGCCCGATCCCGACATGGCCGTGCGCAACGCGCGCGACCTCTACACGCGTCGCAACGAGGGCGTGTCGATCTGGGTCGTGCCCGCCGAGGCGATCACCACGAGCGATCCCGACGCGAAGGGCGCCTTCTTCGAGAGCCCCGCGGGCAAGAACTACCGGCACGCCGTGTACTACACGAAGAGCGAAGGGGTGAAGCACCTGTGAGCGCCGAGACCGGCGGTCGAGTAGCGAGCGCCAGCGAGCGTATCGAGACCTCGCATCAGGATCTCGATACGCCTCCTTCGTCGGCTACTCGATCGCCAGACGATGCGCACGGCGCGCACGGCTCCGTCACGGTCGACGAGGTCGCGCTCGCCGAGGAGCTCGCCGGCGCGGGCATCACCGGCGCCGGCCGGGTCGCCGATGCGGATGCCGCGGAGTACGCGCTGCGCCTCGGCGACGACGCCCTCGTGCTCGCCCAGCAGCTCGGCATGTGGATCACGCGCGCCCCCGAGCTCGAGGAGGACGTCGCGCTCGGCAACATCGGCCTCGACCTCATCGGGCACGCGCGCTCGCTCCTGCACTACGCGGGCACGGCGACCGGCCGCAGTGAAGACGACCTCGCCTACTGGCGCGACGAGCCCGAGTTCCGCAACGCCTGGCTCTTCGAACAGCCCAACGGCGACTTCGCGCACACCATCGCGCGCCAGCTCGTCGCCTCGCTGTACCTGTACGAGCTGTACGGGGCCCTCGAGACATCGACCGATGCGACCATCGCGGCCATCGCGGCCAAGTCCGTCAAGGAGGTCGACTACCACCGCGACCACGCCGTGCAGTGGGTGCTCCGCCTCGCGGGCGGCACCGACGAGTCCCGTCGCCGCATGATCGTGGCGGTGACCGACACCTGGCCGTACGTCGACGAGCTCTTCGACGACGACGCGCTCGTCGAGCGACTGGCCGCAGACGGCGTCGCCGTGCTGCCGTCGACGCTGCGTCCGGCCTTCGAGGCCGCCGTCGACGCCGTCTTCGCCGAGGCGCAGCTCGAGCGGCCCACCGGCCGTACCGCGTTCACCGCATCCGGTGGCGGCCGCGAGGGCCGGCACACCGAGCACCTCGGGCCGCTCCTCGCCGAGATGCAGGTGCTGGCCCGCCAGCACCCGGGGGCCTCGTGGTGACCGCGGTGGCCGATGTCCGGTCCGTGGCGGTCGACGCCGCGCGCGCGACATCCGCTCATCCCGAAACCAGCGCCCAGCGCCCGGTCCGGCCGGCCGACCTGCAGGTCTGGGAGGTCGCGGCGACCGTGACCGACCCCGAGATCCCGGTGCTCACGATCGAGGACCTCGGCGTGCTCCGCACGGCGTCCGTCGAGGACGACGGGCTCGTGCGGGTGCAGCTCACCCCCACCTACAGCGGATGCCCCGCGCTCGACGCGATGCGCGACGACGTGACGCTCGCGCTCACCCACGCCGGCTACGAGCGCGTGCAGGTCGACCTCGTGCTCTCGCCGGCGTGGACGACGGACTGGATGAGCGAGGCGGGCAAGGAGAAGCTCCGCCGGTACGGCATCCAGGCCCCGTCGGGTCGCGCCGCGGCGCGCGACGCCGGGCCCGTGCGCGTGCAGCTCGCGGTCAAGTGCCCGCGCTGCGACTCGCTGAACACCCGTGAACTCGCCCGCTTCGGCTCGACCTCGTGCAAGGCGCTCTACGAGTGCCGCGACTGCCTCGAGCCCTTCGACTACTTCAAGGTGCTCTGATGGCCGCGCGCAACCTCGGTTCCCTCGGCGGTCGAGCAGGCGCGTCGGCGCCGTACCGGGACCCCGTGCTGGATGGTCTCGATACGCCTCCTTCGTCGGCTACTCGACCGCCGGAGAAGGCGGCGCCTTCGTCGGCTACTCGACCGCCGGAGAAGATGGCTTCTTCGTCGGCTCCTCGACCGCCGGAGGAGAGGGCTTCTTCGTCGGCTACTCGACCGCCGGAGGAGAGGGCTTCTTCGTCGGCTACTCGACCGCCGGAGGAGAGGGCTCCCTCGTCGGCTCCTCGACCGCCGGAGAAGGCGGCCGAGGCCTTTCTCGCCGCCACCGTCGGCGGCGAGGCCGCGACCACGCCGGAGGCGACCACGCGTCGTCGGGCCCGATTCCACCGGCTCGAGGTCGCCGAGGTGCGCCCACTGACGGCCGACGCCGTCGAGGTGACCTTCGCGGTGCCCGCCGAGCTCGCCGACGAGTACGCCTACCAGCCGGGCCAGTACGTGGCGCTCCGCGCCGAGCTCGAGGGGCACGAACGCCGCCGCAGCTACTCGATCTGCCGACCGCCCGAGCGGGCGGCGGATGGCACGGGTACGATCTCGGTCGGCATCAAGCGCGACCTCGGCGGGGTGTTCTCCTCGTGGGCGAACTCCGAGCTCAAGGCGGGCGATGCCCTCGACGTGATGAGCCCGCAGGGCACCTTCACGTCCACGCTCGACGAACTCGACGGCAAGCACATCGTGGCCATCGCCGCCGGGTCGGGCATCACCCCGCTCATGGCGCTCGCGCAGACGGTGCTGGCCCGCTCCGCGACATCCGAGTTCGAGCTCGTCTACACGAACCGCTCGACGCTCGACGTGATGTTCCTCGAGGAGCTCGCGGAGCTGAAGGACCGCTACCCGTCGAGGCTCGCGCTGCACCACGTGCTCTCGCGCGAGCAGCGCACGGCGCCGCTGCTGTCGGGGCGCATCGACGCCGAGAAGCTCGGGACGATGCTCGACGTGCTCATCCGCCCGGAGACGGTCGACGAGTGGTTCCTCTGCGGGCCGTTCGAGCTCGTGCAGCTCGCGCGCGACACCCTCGCCGAACGCGGGGTGCCCGCCGAGCACGTGCGATACGAGCTCTTCACGACGGACGCCGACCGCGTCGAGCCCCGCCACGGGCGCCCGGTCGAGGTGCGCCAGGGCGAGCGCACGTTCGCGATCGAGTTCACGCTCGACGGGCAGTCCTCGAGCGTGGAGAGCCCGGTGTCGGCGAACGAGTCGATCCTCAACGCGGCGCTGCGCGTCCGGCCCGACGTGCCGTTCGCGTGCGCGGGCGGCGTGTGCGGCACGTGCCGGGCGAGGGTCATCGACGGCGATGTGACGATGACCGAGAACTACGCGCTCGAGCCCGACGAGCTCGAGCGCGGGTACGTGCTCACCTGCCAGTCGCACCCGACCTCCGATCGCGTCAGCGTCGACTACGACGTCTGACGTCGATACCCTGCGAGCGAGCCGACGGCGCGGTCGGCCTCGCCTGACGAAGGAGCATCATGATCGAATTCAGCGTGAACGACCGTGTGGCGGAAGTGGTGCTGAACGCCCCGCAGAAGTTGAATGCGCTCGGTCCCGACGACCTCATCGCGCTCTCCGACGCCTACCGCAGGGCCGAGAGTCTCGCGGTCGACGGTGAGGTTCGCGCTCTCGTGCTGCACGGTGAGGGCCGGGCGTTCTGCGCCGGCCGTGACATCGCGGGCGTCGACCCGCGAGAGGACGACGTGCTCGGCTACCTCGGCGGTCTGGTGCAGCCGCTCCTCGAGCGAATGGCCTCGCTCTCGGTGCCGACCTTCGCCGTCGCGCACGGAGCCTGCCTCGGCGTCGGGCTCGGCCTCCTCGTGGCGAGCGACATCGTCTACGTGGCCGACACCGCGAAGATCGGCTCGCCGTTCGCGAACCTCGGGGCCACGCTCGACTCCGGCGGACACGCCCTCTTCGTCGAGCGCCTCGGCGCGCACCGGACCATGGACCTCATCGTCACGGGACGCCTCATGTCGGGATCCGAAGCGGTCGCCGCCGGGCTGTTCTCGCGGGTCTTCCCCGCCGACGAGGTGACGGATGCCACCCGCGCCGCGGCCCGCGCCGCGGCATCCGGGGCCACCCAGGCGTTCATCGCCTCGAAGGCGCTCGTGGCCTCGCTGCGCGACGGCCGCATCGGGCTCTGGCAGTCGATGGACGAGGAGAACCGCGCCCAGGCGGCGCTCTGCGAGACCGAGGACTACCGCGAGGGCTTCGCGGCGTTCCAGGAGAAGCGGAAGCCGGAGTTCACCGGTCGCGCCTGACGCCGTCGGTGCGGTCTCCTGCCTGTTCTCGCCTGCACGCAGACCGTCGTAGGCGTTATCGATTCGGGTATGCCAGTTCCCCCTCATCGTTGAGGGTGAACTGGCATGGCGCGAGGGAGAACGTGCGTACGTCGTTGCGCCGTTTCCAGTGGACGGCGAACCCGGCAGGACGCATGCCGCAGGCCGCATCCCACCGGCGACAGGCCGCGGCACGACTGCGCCTCGGCGCGTCGGCTGGGCTCCCGATCGGGAGCCGCTGCAGCCGGGCCGTGCTCGATACCGCGAGCGCGATCGCGACCTTCGGCTGGCCCTGGCCCTGACCCTGACGCCCGGCCGACTCCCGGAGCGGGGGCGCGTGATCCGTGCGAATCCAGGATGGCGCGCGGCGCGCCGGGCTCCGATCAGCCGACGTCGTCGGCCCGCGGCATCCGTGCGGCCTCTTGATCGTGCTCGGCGATGTCGCTGCCGAGGTCGTCTTCAATGAGGAGGTCGCGGCGCACGTGGTCGCTGCGATAGGCCGACCGGCCGAGCATGTGCGCGGTCATCGGCTGCGTGAGCAGCTGGAACGTCATGATGAGCACGACGGTCGTGAGCACGCCCCAGGTCGGCACCTGCACCACGATCGCGACGAGCACGGCGGCGAGGCCGAGCACCTGCGGCTTCGTGGCGGCGTGGAGCCGGGTGAGCACGTCGGGGAAGCGGACGATGCCGATGCCCGCGGCCATCGAGAGGAACCCGCTCACGAGGATGAGCAGGCCGACGGCGATCTCGGCCGCGCTCACGAGGCGTCCTGCTTTCCCATGAACCGGGCGATCGAGATCGAGCCGACGACCGCGAACATCGCGAGCACGAGGAGGATGACGAGCGTGTCGGTGTGCCGGTTGAGCGCCATCTCCGCACCGAGGGCGCAGATCGCGATCGCGAGCAGCACGTCGGTCGCGAGGGCGCGGTCGAGGATCGACGGGCCCTTGATGATTCGGATGACGCACGCGATCGCGCCGATGCCGAACATGATGCCCGCGACGATGCTCACGAGGGTCAGGAAGGTCATGGACGTTCTCCCTTCGGCGGCGGGGTGACGACGGAGTCGCGCGCGGCGCGGCGATCGCGCCTGGCCCGGTGCACCGACGCCGCCTGTTCGCGCGTGCCGATGGCGAGCACGATGCGCTCCTCGGTGCCGAGCACGGCCGTGCGGGTGCGCTCGATGTCGGCGGCCGTGCGGGTGCCGAGGGCGTGCAGGTAGAGCAGGCCCCGCTCGCGGTCGATGTCGACGACCACGGTTCCGGGCACGACCGAGATGGCCTCCGCCGTCAGGGTGGTCACGAGGTCGGACCTGGTGAGCAGCTGCACGGCGATGATCGAGTTCATCGGCTTCCAGCGCGGGTTGATCGAGAACCACGCGACCTGCAGGGACGCGAAGACGACGTCGTACATCATCCGCAGTCCGAGGAGGAGGCCCCGCCACACGTTGAAGCGTCCGCTGAGCAGCACCGGCGGCAGGTAGAGCGTCCGGGTGACGAGCACCGCCAGTGCGATGCCCGACACGATGGTCAGTGCGTCGATGTGGTCCCAGAGGAAGCACCAGAGGGCGACGAGGGCGACGAGCAGCGGCAGCTGCCGCCAGACACTCCACCAGCGGGACATCTCGGGGATCGAGTCGGTCGCGGGGCCCGTGGTGCCGCGGGGGCGGCGGGCGGTGTCCGGCCCGTCCGCGGCATCCGGCCGGCTCGCAGCATCCGCTCGACCGGTGCTGCGCGTCGGGTCGTGCCCGGCCTGGGCGTCGTCGGTCACGGCGCACCTCCGGGGAAGACGAGCGAGATGTAGACGGACGGGTCGATGAGGTTGGCGGCCGCTCGATCGGCGAGGCCGAAGATCGGGCCCGCGAAGACGGTGAGCAGCAGGGTCACGACCACGAGCACCGTGGTCGCGGCCACCATGAGGCGGGGCGTGGTCTTCGTGGCGGTGACGGTGGCGCCCTCCGGTGCCTCGAGCACCGAGCCGAGCAGCACCGACTCGTAGCCGTCGAGGTCGTCGCGCGGCCGCCAGAACGCCATGTTCCAGAACCGGGTGAGCGCGTAGAGCGTGATGAGCGAGGTGATCGCGCCGGCCGCGATGACGACCCAGACGAGCCAGGCCGTCGCCGGGTCGGCCGCGGCCTCCTCGCCGCCCGCGAGGAAGAGGCCCGTCTTGCCGAGGAACCCGGAGAACGGCGGGATGCCGCCGAGGTTCAGGGCGGGGATGAAGAACAGGATCCCGAGCAGGGGGGAGGCCTTGAGCAGGCCGGCGAGCCGGTTGATGGAGGTCGCGCCGCCGAACCGCTCGATGAGTCCGGTCGTGAGGAACAGCGTCGTCTGCACCGTGATGTGGTGCACCACGTAGTAGATCGTCGCGGCCATGCCGAGCTGCGTGGTGAGCGCGATGCCGAAGATCATGTAGCCGATGTGGCTCACGAGCGTGAACGAGAGCAGTCGCTTGACGTCGGCCTGCGTGAGGGCGCCGAGGATGCCGATGACCATCGTGAGCCCGCCGACCACCATGAGCAGCATCGACAGGTCGTGCTCGGCGAAGATCAGGGTCTCGGTCCGGATGATGGCGTAGACGCCGACCTTCGTGAGCAGGCCCGCGAACACCGCCGTGACCGGGGCCGGCGCCGTCGGATACGAGTCGGGCAACCAGAACGAGAGCGGGAACACGGCCGCCTTGATGCCGAACGCGATGAGCAGCAGCAGGTGCAGGATCAGCTGCACGTTCTCGGGCAGCTCCGCGATGCGCACGGACAGCTGCGCGAGGTTCGCCGTGCCGGTCGCGCCGTAGATGAGCGCGATCGCGCTGAGGAAGAACAGCGACGAGACGAGGCTCACGATGATGTACGTGACGCCCGCGCGGATGCGCTCGCCCGTGCCGCCGAGGGTGAGCAGCACGTAGCTGGCCGAGAGGAGGATCTCGAACCCGACGTAGAGGTTGAAGAGGTCGCCGGCGATGAACGCGTTGAACACGCCCGCCGACAGGATCAGGTAGCTCGGGTGGAAGATCGAGACCGGGGTCTCCCGATGCCGGTCGGCGACGCCCTGGCCCACGGCGTAGATGAGCACGACGAGGAGCACGACCGCGGAGACCAGCAGCATGATCGCCGACAGCCGGTCGACGACGAGCACGATGCCGTACGGTGCGGGCCAGGCGCCGATCGTGACCGCGAGCGGTTCGCCGGCATCGACGGTGGCGAGCAGCACGCCGGCGACGACGGCGACGGCCGCCAGCACGGCGACGCTCACGCCGACCTGCGCGCGCCGGTGGCGGCCGAGGATGAGGGCGGATGCCGCGCCGAGCAACGGCAGCAGCACGACGAGGGGCACGAGGGCGGCGGTCATCTCTCGTCCTCCGGGGGTCGGGATCCGCCCGTCGACGGACCCCGGCGTTCGAGGTCGTCGCGAGCGGATGCCTCGAGCTCGAGCTCGTCGTCGAGCGAGTCCACGAACTCCTCGTCGCTCGCCTCGATGATCTCCTGGACCGCCGCGTCGTCCTCCGCCGAGATGCGGATGAGGTCGGCGGCCTCCTCGGCGTCGTGCAGGTCCTCCTCCTCGTCGTCGATGAGGTCGCCCTTCGCGCCGAGCTGCGCGAGCCACCACGAGCGGTAGATGAGCGCGAGCATGAACGCCGTGATGCCGAGGTTGATGACGATGGCCGTGAGGACGAACGCCTGCGGCAGCGGGTCGGAGATCTCGTCGGGGTCGACGCCCTCGCCGAGGATCGGGGCAAGGCCGGGCGCGCCGCTCATGAGGTAGATGAGCACGTTGACCGCGTTGCCGACGAGCAGGAATCCGATGAGCACGCGGGTGAGGCTGCGCTCGAGCATGATCGAGATGCCCGCGCCGAACATCACGGCCATCAGGATCACGAGGGTGAGCGAACCGGTCATGCGGGGCTCCCCTCGGCGTTCGACTCGGCGGACCCGCCGGCGGCCGGGGCTCCGACCGGCGCGGAGGCCGTCGCGGATGCCGGCGGGGGCGGTGTCGGCGCGGTGGTGGGCGGTGCCTCGGGGTTCTCGTCGTGCGCGGCTTCCTCCTCCTGGCGGTCGACCTCGCCGCCGAGCGAGCGCAGGATGTCGAGCACGAGCCCGACGACGACGAGGTAGACGCCGATGTCGAACAGCGTCGAGGTGCCGATGGAGAGGGTGCCGAGCACCGGGACCTCCGCCTCGAACCAGGCCGACTGGAGGGCCGCCCCGCCGAAGAACAACGAGGCCGTCGCGGTGCCGGCGGCGAGCAGCAGGCCGGTGCCGAGCAGGCGCCCGGCATCGACGGGCGCCGCCTCGCCGAGCTCGTAGCGGCCGCCCGCGAGGTACCGCGCCACGAGCGCGAGCCCGGCCAGCAGCCCGCCGGCGAAGCCGCCGCCTGGCGCGTTGTGGCCGACGAACAGCAGGAAGACCGAGACGACGATGGCGGGGTGGAAGAGCAGTCGCACGAGCACCTCGATGAGGATCGACCGGTTCTGCGGCGAGATCGTGCGGCCGGCCAGGAGCCAGGTCTGCCTCGTGGAGGCGGCGTCGGCTGCGGCATCCGTCTCGCCATCGGTGTTCGCGAGGCTGGTGCGCGGTGCCCGGATGCTCGAGGCCGGCTCGGGCAGCGGACGCATGCGGTCGCGCCGGTCGAGACCCAGGTCGACGTCGTCGAGGCGGGGTGCTCCACCCGTGCGTCCCGAGACGAAGATGAGGCTCGCGACGCCCGTGGCGACGGCGACGAGCACCGAGATCTCGCCGAGCGTGTCCCAGGCGCGGATGTCGACGAGCATGACGTTCACGATGTTCTTGCCGTGCGCCTCGAGGGCGAGTGCCGGCAGTCCGTTCGCGATCGTCGGCTCCACGCGGGCGCCGAGCGCCACGAGGCCGATGACGCCCATGACGGCGCCGGCCACGGCGCCGATGATGCCGCGGGCGACCTTGTGGACCGGAGGGTTGCGCTGCGCGATCTGCTTGGGGAGCCGGCGCAGCACGAGCACGAAGACGACGATCACGATGGTCTCGACGAGCGCCTGCGTGAGCGCGAGGTCGGGCGCGCCCGACATGCCGAAGAGCAGCACGAGCCCGTAACCGGTCACGCTCACGAGCAGGACGGCGGTCATGCGCTGGCGCACGAGCGCGGCCGCGACGGCCGCGACGCACATGACGAACGCGATGAACGGCTGCGACGGATAGTCCCAGAGCCGCACCTCGGCGGGCCAGTCGGTGTTCATGACCGCCGCGGTGCCGAGACCGCCGATGAAGACCGCCACGATGATCGTCAGGTACCCGGGCAGGCCCCGCGACTGGATCGCCGTGGTCACCGCCGCGGCGACCCGGTCGACGACGGAGACGATCCCGAGGTAGCCCCGGCTCGAGTCGACCATGGGCACGAGCGCCGCCTGCAGGCGGGCGACGGGGCGACGGGCCCAGGCGAGCAGTCCGCCGACGAGGAACACCCCGGCCGAGAGGAACAGTGCGGGCTCGAGGCCGTGCCAGAGCGCGAGGTGGTAGTCGTGCGGGCCGGGAAGCTCGTCGGCGTAGGCCGCGAGCAGCGGCTCGATGAACGAGATCGCGAAGGCCGCGACGAGGCTGCCGACGGCCAGGGTGGCGGGGGCGATCGAGATCGCCGGGCCGGCGGAGTGCAGCGGCGTGGGCGCGACATCCGGCTTCGTGGAGAAGGCCCCCCAGATGAAGCGCACGGTGTACGCGACCGTGAGCACCGAGCCCAGGAGCGCCCCGATGAGCGCGAACCAGGCCCAGCCGGTGCCGGCCTCGAGCAGCGCGGTGAACACGCCCTCCTTCGCGACGTAGCCGAGGAGCGGGGGCACCCCGGCCATCGACGCCGCCGCGAGCACGGCGATCGCGGTCACGACCGGCATGCGACGGCCGAGCTCTGACAGCTTGCGCCAGTCGCGCGTGCCGGCGGCGTGGTCGATGATTCCGACCGTGAGGAACAGGGCCGCCTTGAACATCGCGTGCGCGAGGAGCAGCGCGATACCGGCGAGGGCCGCATCGCGCGTGCCGAACCCGGTCACGATCACCAGGAAGCCGAGCTGGCTGACGGTGCCGTACGCGAGCAGCAGCTTCAGGTCGTACTGGCGGAGCGCGCGCCATCCGCCGACGAGCATGGTGAGCACGCCGAGTCCGACGACGATCGGATGCCACACCTCGAGGTCGGCGTAGCCGGGGGCGAGGCGCGCGACGAGGTAGACGCCAGCCTTGACCATCGCGGCGGCGTGCAGGTACGCGCTCACCGGGGTCGGCGCCGCCATGGCGGCCGGGAGCCAGAAGTGGAACGGGACGAGCGCGCTCTTCGAGATCGCGCCGACGAGCACGAGCGCGATGCCCCACTCGCCCGCGGTGCCCACGACGGGGTTCGCCACGAGTTCGGAGAGCGAGGTCGTGCCGCCGTCGACCGCGAGCACGACGAGGCCGACGAGCATCGCGAGGCCGCCGAACGTCGTGACGGTGAGGGCCTGGAGGGCGGCGCCGCGGCTCTCCTTGCGGCCCGTGTAGTGGCCGATCAGGAGGTACGAGAGCACGCTCGTGGCCTCCCAGAAGACGAAGAGCACGAACACATCGTCGGAGGTGACGAGGCCGAGCATCACGCCCGCGAAGGCGAGGAGGAGAGCCGCGAACCGACCCAGCGCCGGCTCGTCGTCGGTGAAGTACCAGGTGCAGTACAGGAGCACGAGTGCGCCGACGCCGGTGACCACGAGGGCGAGGATGAGGGCCAGGGCGTCGAGCCGGAAGCTCAGCGAGATGCCGAGCTCGGGGATCCATTGCACGTTCTCGACCACGGGCGTGCCGGCGAGCACCCCGGGCAGCCAGGTCAGCAGCAGGACGAATGCCGCAGCCGGCACGAATGCGATGAGCATGAACACGCGGCGACCCAGGAGTCTCGCCAACCACGGCGTCACGAGGGAGACCGCCGCGAAGATCGCGAGACTGAGGATCATCCATCCTCCTCACGCCAGCAGCAATCGTCCGTCCGGCCAGTTTACCGGGGGCGAGGGGCCGCGGGCGCGGCTTCTCCGGCATCCGGCGAGCGAACGGTCGTCCGGCGGATGCCGCGGCGGGGGCGGGATGGCGCAGGATGGAGGGATGTCGATCCTCATCTCCGTCCGCGAACTGGCCGCCCGCATCGAGTCGGGCATGCGGACCGTCGTGCTCGATGCGCGCTGGACCCTCGCCGAGCCCCACGGACTCGAGGCATACCGCGCCGGGCATATCCCGACGGCGGTCTCGGTCGACGTCGAGGACGAGCTCTCCGACCACGGTGTCGCCGGCCGCGGGCGCCATCCGCTCCCGACCGAGGCGGCCTTCACGGACGCGATGCGGCGCTGGGGCATCCGCTCCGGCGACCTCGTCGTCGTCACCGACACGACCTCGAACCAGGCGGCGGCGCGCGCGTGGTGGCTGCTGCGCCACGCGGGCCACGAGTCCGTGCTCATGCTCGACGGCGGCATCGACGCCTGGGTCGCCGACGGGTACTCGCTCGAGACCGGCGTGAACGTTCCCGAACCGGGCGACGCGACGGCGCATTTCGGGGCCATGCCCGTCATCGACATCGACGAGGCGGCGGCCCTCCCGGATCGCGGGGTCCTGCTCGACGTCCGTGCCGCCGAGCGCTACCGCGGCGAGGTCGAGCCCGTTGACCCGAAGGCCGGGCACATCCCGGGTGCCGTGTCGTCGCCGACCACCGGAACCCTCGACGCCGATGGGCGGTTCCTCGCCCCCGACGTGCTCGCCGAGCGGTTCGCGGCCCTCGGCGTCGTGCCTGGCACGCCCGTGGCCGCGTCCTGCGGGTCCGGCGTCGCCGCCAGCCACCAGGTCGCCGCGCTCGCGATCGCGGGCATCGACGCGGCGCTCTTCCCCGGCTCCTGGAGTCAGTGGTCCAACGACGACTCGAGGCCGGTCGCGACTGGGTCCGCGCCGCGCTGAGCGTCACTCCGGCCGGTGGCCGACGCCGATCAACGTGGAGAGGTCGACGCGGGTGATGCCGCGTTCGGCGAGGAGCGCGCGGAACGCGGTGGCGACCCGCTCGCGCGACTCGTCGTCCAGGTCCGCGACGAGGCGTCGTCGCGACATCCCGAGCACGAGGCGCCAGGCGAGGTCGGCGTCGAGGTCGAGGTGCCGCGGCACGATCTCGGCACGGGTGCGTTCGAGCCCGAGGCCGCCGAGCCACTGGGCGAGCGCCCCGGGTGACTCCGGGATCTCGGGGGGTCCGCCGTCGCGGTACGCCGCGACGGCCTCCGCACCGGCGTCACCGCCCTCGGCCTCGACCGCGTCGCAGAGCGCCTCCGTGAACTCGTGCAGGGCGCCGGGCGCCCAGATCGTCACGACCACGCGGCCGCCCGGCTTCGCGCAGTCGACGAGGTGGGCCGCGCCTGCCTGGAGGTCGGCGAAGAAGAAGACGCCGAGCACGCACTGCACGAGGTCGTAGCCGACGACCTCCCACTGCGTGACATCCGCCGCGTGGAGTCGGAGCTGCGGCAGCGGGGCCGCCTCGCGTTCCACGCGCTGCCGCGTCAGCTCGATCATCTGCTCCGAGAGGTCGACCGCGTCGACGACCCCGGTCGGCCCGACGAGTTCGGCGGTCGGCACTGCCGACGCACCGTCCCCGCAGCACGCGTCGAGCACCAGTTCGCCGAACTGCGGCGCCGCGCGGAGCACCGTCGCCATCGAGATCGGATTCCACACCGCATCGTCCAACTCGGCGAAAGCCGAGGCATGCTCAGCGAAATGCCGGACGGTAGCACTGACGTCAACCTGTTCCCCCATGCAGCCCATTGTCGCCCTGATCGCCGGGAATGTCCGGGATTCAGGCAATGGAAAGCCGGAGCGTGCAGACTGGACGCATCCTGCCTTCCGATCGAATCGAGAACACTCCCTCATGAATCGTGCCCTGCGCCGCGCTGCGCCCGTCGCGCTCGCGACCGCCGCAGCAGCCCTCCTCCTCGCCGGTTGCGCCGGCGGGAGCCCCGAAGCCTCCTCGACCCCCACCGCTGCGGCCGCCGAGTGCATGGACCTCCCGTCGGGTGACCTGAGCGACGGCGTGACGGTCGAGGGCGACTTCGGCGCCGTGCCGACCGCGACCTTCACGGCACCGCTCGAGGCCACCGAACTGCAGCGCACCATCGTCACCGAGGGCAGCGGTGAGACCACGGCCGCCGGCGACAGCGTCAACGCCGTCGTCAGCGTCTTCGCCGGGTCGAGCGGCAAGCAGCTGTTCTCGCAGCCCGCGACGATCACCGCCGGCGACGACACCGTCTTCGAGGCGTTCCGCGCCGGCATCGACTGCGTCCCGACCGGCACGCGCACGGTCACGGTCGCTCCCGCCGAGAGCCTCTACGAGGGTGCCGGCAACGAGAACGTCGGCCTCGCGGCCGGCGAGAGCGTCGTCATCGTGGTCGACGTCAAGGAGCCGCTGACCGCGAAGGAGTGGACCGAGGACGTGCCCGAGGTCAAGTTCGGCGCCGAGGGCGAGACCCCCACGGTCACGCTGCCCGACACCGCACCGCCCGCCGTCTACCAGCTCAAGGTGCTCGAGGAGGGCGACGGCGACGTCGTCTCGACCGGCGACACCGTGACCCTCAACTACCAGGGCACCAGTTGGGACACCGGTGAGGTCTTCGACCAGAGCTACGGCGGAGACCCCGCCCAGTTCTCGACCGACCAGGTCATCCAGGGCTTCGGCGCCGCGCTCGTCGGCCAGCCGGTCGGCACGAAGCTCATCGTGACGATCCCGCCGGAGTACGCCTACGGCGAGGACGCCGCGGCCGCCGAGCTCGGCGGGCAGACCCTGGTCTTCCTCGTCGAGATCCTCGACACCGCGCCCGCCGCGTAGTCACCGACGGACGGCAGAACGGGCCGCAGCGATCAGTCGCTGCGGCCCGTTCGGTGTCTGTACGCGCCATCGCCGGCTGCGGGTCGGGTGCGCCGCCGGTCCACCGCGCGAGAAGTCCCGGATGGTCGCGAAAACGCGCGTGAAGCCGCCATCTGCGACGTCTCGGTGGTCGGCGCGCGGGGCGCGTTCGGCGCGCGCGGCGCACCAACGTCAGGCGGCGGGCGTGGGCTCCAGCGCGGCATCCGTCGCCTTGGGGCGCCGCACCGGGCGCTGCAGCCCGCGCGCGACGCCCGTGCGATCGAGGCGGCGGGCGATGAGCAGGCCGAGCCAGACGCCGGCGAGGTTGGACAGCACCGACAGCGTCGGGTACGCGATCTGCGCCCAGAGCGGGAACTGGTCGACGCCGAGAAACGGCATCGAGTAGAGCGCGTACGGGAAGGCGAACACGCCGGCGCCGACGTAGAAGATCCACGGGCGGAACGAGCGGTAGAGGCCGATCGCGAGCGGGATCTCGACCATCGCGCCGATCATGAGGCACGTGAGGATCGCCGACGGCCCCTGCGGGGTCAGCACGGCGTTGACGAGTCCGGCGATGAGCGAGGTGAGCAGGGCGACGCCCGGCTGCCGGATGAGGGCGATGGCCACGACGAACGGCACGCTCCACACGCCGGCGAACGCGGCGTACAGCAGCGGGATCGCCGGCGCGACGGTCGTCGAGAGCACGAACGCCGGGATGAGCAGCAGCCCGGCGGCGGCGCCGATCGCGGCGCAGGTGAGCAGCAGGCGGGTGGGGACGTTCAGGCGCATGGCCGGGCTCCGATCGGATGGGGGTTCGGGGGAAGTCGCGTCGGTCGTGGTGCCGACGGCTCGACGGCGGCGAGCCGCGCGTTCACAGTCCGACCTCGGTGCGGTCGGGGGTCACGCCGCCGAGGCCGGCCTGGAGCGCCCACCAGTAGATGGCGGCCGACACGACCCAGAACGCGACGACGAAGGCCGTGTCGCGGACGCGCCACCGGCTGATGGTGCGCTCGGTGCGCGTCGCGTGGGCGCCGAAGGCGCGCGCGTCCATGGCCAGCGCAACCCGTTCGGCGTGGCGGATCGCGCTCGCGAGCAACGGGATGGCCGTGGCGATCGTGCGCCTGACGGCCGCGACCGGCCCGCGCCCGGCATCCGTCCCGCGAACGCGGTGCGCGGCCCGGATGACCTCGAGCTCATGTCCGAATCGGGGGACGAAGCGCAGCGCCGCGAGGGCCGTGTAGCCGATGCGGTACGGCACGCGCAGGTTCTGCACGAGCGCGCGCACGAGTTCGGGGCCGCTCGTGGTGAGCCCGGCGAGCAGCGAGAGCATGAGCAGCGCGGTGATGCGCAGGGCCGTCGCGAGGCCGACGAGGTACGCCGCGAGGGTGAACTGCCAGTCGCCGATCGCGAAGATGACGACGGATGCCGCGGCGCTCGCGCCCTCGATGCGAGCGGGGTCCACCCAGATGCCGAAGCTGAAGCCGAGCACGAGGATCGCGGCAGGGACACCGAGGAGCAGTGCCGCCAGAGCGCGACCCGAGAGGCGGGCGCCGATGACGAGGAGCCCCAGCGCGAGCACGATGAAGGCGAGTGGGATCGCGACGCCGCGCGTGAAGATGAGCGCGAGCATCACGGGCAGCGGCGCGGCGAACTTCGCGAGCGGGTTGAGGTGGTGCAGGAAGCGGATGCCGCTCACCGGCGCCTGCTCGGCGTACGGGTCGCGCACGACCGATGCGGGGCCGGCCGCGCCCGTCGCCGGTGTCGCCGGCGTCGTCTGGGCGGCCGGCGTCGGGGTGGCCGGCGTCGTCGGGGTGACCGGCGTCGGGGTGGGCGGCGTCGGGGTCGGGGCCGTGCCGGGCGTGGCGGCACTCATGCGATGGCCCGATCGCCGACGGGCAGTTGCGACATCCGCGTGACGGCATGCCACTCGGGGTGCCCGGCGAGCCCGCGCGTGGCGCGGGCGAGGGGCGGATGCCGCAGCCCGGCCTCCTCGACGAGGGGGCCGGCGAGGACCTCGGCCGTCGGCCCGGCGCCGAGCAGGCGGCCGTCGCGCATGACGGCGACGTGGCTGGCGTGGTCGGCGACGAGCTGGAGGTCGTGGGTGACGACGAGCACGGTCGTGCCCTCGGCGTTCAGGCCGCCCAGGATGTCGAGCAGCTCGGAGGCGCGGGCGCGGTCCTGGCCGAAGGTCGGCTCGTCGAGGGCGAGCACGGGGGCGCCGGCCACGAGCGCGGTGCCGACCGAGAGCCGGCGCTTCTGCCCGCCCGAGAGGAGGAACGGGTGCCGGTCTCGGTGCTCGACGAGGTCGAAGCGGGCGAGCATGCGTTCGACCTCGGCGTGCCGGGTCGCCTCGTCGACGCCCTGGAGGCGCAGTCCGAGCTCGAGTTCCTCGGCGACGGTGTGCGCGACGAACTGGTGCTCGGGGTTCTGGAAGACGAAGCCGATCTGGCGCGCTCGGGCGCGGGCGTCGGCGCGCGACGGGTCCATGCCGAGCACGTCGATGCTGCCGCGCGGCGCCGGGATGACGCCCGCGATCGCCTGCAGCAGTGTCGTCTTGCCCGCGCCGTTCGTGCCGACGATCGCGAGGAAGTCGCCGGATGCCACGTCGAGGTCGACCCCGTCGACGACGACGGGTCCGCGGCGCCCGCCGCGACGAACCGAGCAGTCGCGCACGCGGATCGCGGGTGCGGGCGCCGTGACGTCGGTGGCGCCGGCGAGTTCGGACGCATCTGGTCGCGCTTCGGCGGAGGACGCGACCATTCGCGACCGAGCGGCATCCGTGCCGGGGGGTGCGAGGAGCGGGGAGGGCAGCACGTCGACCGCGTCGAGCGCGGCCGCGAGCTCCGCCGGGTTCAGGGGGAGCGGGCTGAGCGTCACGCCGGCGGCGCGGAGGCGCATCGCCGCGAGCGTCGAGACCGGGAGCCACACGCCGAGCTCGAGCAGCTCGTCGGCCCGCTGCTGCAGCACCTCGCGTGCGGGCCCGTCGATCACGAGCCGGCCCGAGGCGTCGAGCACGACGACGCGGTCGACGATGTCGACGGCCGCGTCGAGGTTGTGCTCGACGAGCACGATCGCGTGGTCGCGTTCGCTCGCGAGTTCGCGGAGCACGGCGTAGACCTCGTCGATGCCCGCGGGGTCGAGGTTCGCGGTCGGCTCGTCGAGCACGAGCACCGGTGCGGCGAGGGCCAGGGCGCAGGCGACCGCGAGGCGCTGGCGCCCGCCTCCCGAGAGCACGTCGGGGTTGTCGGTGCGCCGGTCCCAGAGCCCGACGAGCTTCAGCGCGCGCTCGGCGCGTTCGAGCACCTCGGATGCCGCGACGAGCTGGTTCTCGGGACCGAAGCAGACCTCGTCGAGCAGGGTGCCGGTCACGACCTGCGCGTCGGGGTCCTGGAAGACCATGGCGACGTGCTCGCTGAGCTCGGCGACGGTGTGCGCCGACGTCTCGAGGCCCGCGACGCGCACCGTGCCCTCGAGCGTCGCGGGGACGGCGTGCGGGATGAGCCCGTCGAGCGCGAGCGCGAGCGTCGACTTGCCGCATCCGGACGGCCCGAGCAGCAGCACGACCTCGCCGGGCCGCACCTCGAAGGAGACGTCGGCCGGGGTGGCGCGCGTCGCCTCGTCGTGGCGGATGCTCACGCCATCGAGGGTGATCAGGGGCTGTGCGTTCACGTGGTCTCGCCGGATCGGCCGGCCGGATGCCGGAGGGGTCCGCCGACCAGAGCGTCGGCTTAGGAGAGCCTAACCTTTGGTGGCGGATGCCGCGACCACGGGTTCAGCCCGATCTCGCGACGCGGGCCGGCGACTCAGCGCGCGGCCTCGGCGAGCCGGGAGATGACCGCGGCCTCGAGCTCGGCCTCGACGAGGGCGGACGTGTCGTACGCCGCGATGTCCGCGGCCAGCCCCTGCGCCCGTTCGCGGTACCGCTCGTCGCCGAGCACGCGGTCGACGCCCTCGCGCACGGCCTCGGCGGTCGGCGTGCCGGTGCCGAGGTTCACGCCGGCGCCCGACCAGGCGATGCGCATCGCCACCTCCGGCTTGTCCTCGGTGTCGCCGGCGGCGACCATCGGCACGCCGTGGCTCAGGGCGAACTGCGTGCCGCCGAAGCCGGCGTTCGTGACGAAGACGTCGGCCTTCGCCATCAGGAGGTCGTATGGGAGGAACTCCGCGGCCCGCGCGTTGGCGGGAAGGTCGCCGAGCTCGGCGACCGGGCGGCCTCCGGTCGACACGACGACGAGCACGTCGCGATCGGCGAGCCCGTCGAGCGTCGGCCGGATCAGCCGGTCGAAGTCGTGGTTGTCGATCGTGCCCTGCGTGACGTGCACGACCGGGCGCGATCCGTCCAACTCCGACCACCAGCCGGGGAGCCGGCCGGCCTCCGGTGCCGGCGGCAGCACCGTGCCGACGAAGCGGAGGTTGCCGGAGAGGTCGCTCCGCGCGGGTTCGAGCGTCGACGGGCCGAGCTGGAGGAAGCGGTCGAACAGGCGCGAGCAGTCGAGCACGAAGGCCGGCAGCGTCGGGCGTCCGAGCGAGTGCATGACCTCGTTCGCGAGGCGCTGGGTCGCGCGGAACACCACGCGCTGCACGAGCAGGTTCAGCACCCGGTTGCGCAGGCGCCCGAACGGGCCGGGCTTCGGTGCCAGTCCGAGCCCGTAGGGCGCGACATCCGCGCTCGACTGGCTGAGCGGCAGCACGCCGAGCGCCAGGACCGGCGGCCGGGTGGTGACGCCGTCCAGGAGCAGCGGCAGCACGCCGGCGAAGGCGGAGTCGACGAGGATCGCATCGGGCGAGAGTTCCGCGACGGCCGACTCGACAGCCGCGAACTGGTCGGGCACCGTCTTCACGAAGATGGTCTGCACGTCGTACTGGAGCTTGCCGATGCCGCGGTGGCGGTCGCGCTCCGGAAGGTGGTCCATCATGGTGCGGTCGTCGAAGTCGGCGATGCCGCCGAATGCGCGGTGCCCGGCGCCCGTCGCCTCGACGGCGGCGCGGAACCGCGAGCCGGTGAGCACGGTGACGGTGTGCCCGCGGGCGATGAGGTCGCTCGCGATCGCGATGACGGGGGCGGCGTGGCCCTGGATGGGGCTCGAGCAGAGCAGGTAGTTCGACATGGGATCTCTTCGACGGATGCGGCGGGCCGAGCGGAAGCGCGGGGCATGCCGGAGGACCCGGCACGTGGTGCGACGCTAGCCCCGGGCAGGCGCGGCCGCCACGGTTCCCGGCCGATCCCAGTGCTGGCACGTCCGGGATTCAGGGTTGGCACCGAGCCCCGCCCGGGTTCCGGGAATTCCCCGGTCATCCCGCGTGTTGTATCAATGTCCGGGTGCGGAGGATCCGCGCCGGAAGGAGGAGAACGTGGGCATCAGTTACGTCGAGTTCGAAGACGAAGCCGGAGTCCTGCGTCGCTACCGCAAGCACGTCAACGGCCGCGGTCTCGTCTCGACGACCGCGAAGGTCGATGCGACCGCCTTCGTCGATCCGACGGCGTACGTCGACCCCGGGGCCGAGGTGCAGCGGGGTGCGCAGATCGAGCACGGCGCCTGGGTCGAGGCCGGGGCGATCATCGCCGAGCGTGCGACCGTGGGCGTGAACGCCCGCATCGGCCAGCGCGCCGTCATCGGCCGCAGCGCGGTCGTGGGGCCGTTCGCCCAGGTCGGCGCCGACGCGCGCGTGCAGAACGCCGCCCGGGTCCCGCGCGAGCTGGTGGTCGAGCCGGGTGCCGACTACCGCGCCTCTGGTGACGACCTGCGCCGTCTGGGCCTGGCCGCCTAGGCGCTGCAGCGCCTCGGCACGACGCCGAGGCGCGGTCGATCGCCGCATGGAGAACGCCCGCGTGACCGTGGTCACGCGGGCGTCGTGCGTTCCGCTACTCGGCCGCCCGCGCCGTGCCGAGGTCGCCCGCGAGCAGCTCGAGGGTCTGCTCACGGCCCGGCGCGGCATCCGCCGGCTCCGTCTCGTACGACCCGGCGATCGGCGAGATCATCACCTCGTCGATGCCGTGGCGCGTCGCCAGGGTGCGCAGCTCGGATGCCGCGGATGCCGCGTCGCCGATGATCCAGCGCCGCTCCATGCCGGCGATGAGCTCGTCGACCATGCTGTCGGCGGGAGCCGCCTGGGCCGCCTCGACCGTCTCGAGCTCCCGCATCGGACGGTTGGTGCGCAGGCGCGCCATGGCGCGGAGCTGCGGCAGCGCTCGCGCACGCGCCTCCTCGAGCGTCGGCGCGACGGACGCGTTGACGGTCAGGAAGGTCTCGGGAGCGGGGTGCGCCTCGCTCGGCCGGTACTCCGTGCGGTACAGCTCGAGCGCCCGCTCGAGGCCCTCGCCCGAGAAGTGGTTCGCGAACACGTAGGGGAGCCCGAGCTCGGCGGCGAGCTTCGCCGAGTAGTCGCTCGAGCCCAGCAGCCACACCTGCGGCGTCGAGGTCGCGGCCGGCGTCGCCGTGATCGCGTACTCGCGGCCGCTCGTCAGTCGCAGGTTCGCGCCGTCGGGCGAGACGAGGCTCAGGATGTCGGCGATGTGATCGGGGAACCGGTCGACGTCGGCGGTCGGCCCCGAGATGCGCAGCAGCTGCGTGATGACGGGATCGCTGCCCGGCGCGCGGCCGAGGCCCAGGTCGATGCGTCCGGGGGCGATGGCCTCGAGGGCGGCGAACTGCTCCGCCACCACGAAGGGCGCGTGGTTCGGCAGCATCACGCCGCCCGAGCCGACGCGGATGCGCTCGGTCTGCGCCACGGTCGCCGCGATCAGCACGGGCGGGGTCGTCGACGCGACGGAGCGCATGTTGTGGTGCTCGGCGAACCAGTAGCGGGTGAACCCCAGCCGATCGGCGAGCTTGGCGAGACCCACGGATGCCGCGACGGCCCCCGCGCTGGTCTGGCCGCTCCGAACGGGAACGAGGTCGAGGACGGACAGGCGCAGTGTTTCGGACATCGATGAGGAGAACCGCCGATCGCGTCCGGGTATTCCGGCGGATGCGGCATCCGGACCTCTTCGCCGCCTCGACCGCCGCGGCATCCGATCTCGAGGGATAACCCTGAGGCGGGTGGAGGGATGCCACTGGGGCGCGGGGCGGGCGACGGCCGTTGGATGGATCTCGCGTTCGTGCGTGCCGATGGGATCCCCCGCGGCCGTCCGCCTCCCGAGTGGGGCCTGGGCCCGCGGCGCGACCCATCGAAAGGAACCAGCTGTGAACACCCCTGTGTCCGGCGCCGCTCGAAGCGCCGCCGAACCCGAGACCACCCCGACCGCGGAACCCGCGCTCGCGCCCGTCGCCGACCTCGCCACCGCACGTGCCCGTCACGGACAGGACCGGGCCGCCGCCGATCGCGAGGCGGCCTTCGCCGACCTCGCCGACCGGCTCGACGGCCGGCTGAGCCTGCCGGGCGGCCCCACCTGGGACGTCGACCGCCTCGCGTGGAACCTCGCCGTCGACCAGCTGCCCGCGGCGGTCGTCATCGCGGGCAGCGCCGAAGACGCCGGGCGGGCCGTGCGCACCGCCGCGAGCCTCGGGCTCGCCATCGCCGCCCAGGCCACCGGCCACAACGCGGGACCGCTCGCGGCGCAGGCCGGCTTCGACGAGGTCGTGCTGCTCAAGCTGTCCGAGCTGCGCGGCGTCGAGATCGACGCGTCCGCCCGTGTCGCCCGCATCGAGCCGGGCGCCCAGTGGGGCGACGTCGTCGCGGCCGCATCGCCGCACGGGCTCGCGGCGCTCGCCGGCTCCTCGCACGACGTCGGCGTCATGGGCTACACGCTCGGCGGCGGCATCAGCTGGCTCGCCCGCTCGCACGGGCTCGCCGCGAACCAGGTGCTGGCCGCCGAGATCGTGACGGCCGACGGGCGGATGCGGCGCATCGACGCCGAGCACGACGCCGACCTGTTCTGGGCCATCCGGGGCGGCGGCGGGGACTTCGGCGTGGTCACCGCGCTCGAGTTCCGCCTCTTCCCGATCGCCGAGGTCATCGCCGGCATGCTGCTGTGGCCGCTGGATGACGCGACCGAGGTACTGCCGGCGTGGGCCGCCTGGACGGCCGAGCTGCCCGACAGCGTCACCTCGACGGCGCGGGTCATGCGCCTGCCGGCGCTGCCCGACCTGCCGCCGTTCCTCTCCGGACGAGAGCTCCTGCTCATCGAGGCCGTGTGCCAGGAGGGGCCGGAGCGCACCGCGGAGCTGCTCGCCCCGCTCCGCGCCTTCGCGCCCGAGATCGACACGGTGCATCCGCAGCCCGTCGCCGAACTGCTGCAGCTCCACATGGATCCGCCGGAGCCCACTCCGGGCTTCGGCGACGGCATGATGCTGACCGAGCTGACGCCCGAGGGCGTGCGCGCCTTCCTCTCCGCGGTGGGGCCCGGCGCCGACACGGCCCTGCTCGTCGCCGAGCTGCGACACCTCGGCGGTGTGCTCGACCCCGACGCGGCGCTGGCCGCGGCTGACGACCACGGCGTTCCGGCGCCCGGGGTCGTCGCGGGCTTCGACGCCGGGTACCTCGTGTTCGCCGGCGGCATCCCGATGCCCGGCATGCAGGAGGCGCTCGTCGCCTCGCTCGGCCGGCTGTTCTCGAGGATCGAACCGTGGCGCGCCCCCGTCGAGTACCTGAACTTCAGCGAGAGCCGACGCCCGGCCGAGCGGCTGTTCGGCGAGCGGGTCCACCGCCTGCGCGCGGTCAAGCAGGCGGTCGACCCGAGCGGCACGATCCGCTCGAACCACCCCGTGCTCGGCTGAGACCTCCAACCGCGCGCGAACTGCGCGTGACCCTCGCCCGACCTCAGCGGGGTGGCTTCGCGGCCGCCCCGCTCAGGGTCGATTGGGGGGATTCCCCGAGTGACCTCGCCCGGCTCCCGGCGTAGCGTGGCGAGCCGGACCGGACCGGGTGGGCCGGCCGCAAAGGAATCGGGGGACGGATGAGTCGGCTCGGCGACAGGCTCGCGACATTCGGCGGCGCGCGGCCCGAGGTGCTCGAACGCACGCCGGGGGAGCGTCAGCGCTACCTCGCCATGGGCCTCGTGCTCATCGCCACCGCGGCCGTCTCGGCGGCCGCGGCGTCGTTCGCGATGGCCATGGCGCTGACGGCGCCCGTCTGGGTGGCCGTCATCGTCGGCCTCGGCTGGGGCCTCGTGATCCTGGCCATCGACCGCATGCTCGTCGTCGGCATGCCGAGGCAGCCCCGCGCCTCCGCGAACCTGCTGCTCGCGCTGCCCCGGGTCGCGCTCGCGCTCGTGATCGGCGTCGTGGTCGCGACCCCGCTCACGCTGCAGGTCTTCGAGCGCGAGATCGCCGCCGAGACCGAGGTCATGGTGCTCGAGGCGAAGCAGGCGTTCGAGGAGCGGCTCGCCGCCGATCCGCGGTACGACGAGATCGCGTCGCTCACCGAGAGCGTCGCCGCCCAGCAGGCGCTCATCTCCGACGGCGGACGTGCGGCGCTCGATGCCGACGCCGACTACGTCGCGGCCCAGGCGGCGACCGCGGCCGCACAGGCCGCCTACGACGAGGCCAACCGGGTCTGGCTCGCCGAGCTCGACGGCACCGGCGGCACCGGCATCGTCGGAGACGGCCCGATCACGCAGTCCAAGAAGCTCGACCGCGACGGCAAGCTCGCCGCGCTCGATGCGGCGAAGGCCGCGGAGGCGGACGCGAAGGCGCAGGCCGAGGCGCGCATCGAGGCCGGATCGGCCGCGGCGGTGCAGCAGGCCGAGCAGACCCTCGCCGCCGACACCGAGCGGCTCGACCGGCTGACCGCCGCCCGCGACGTGGAGGCCGCCCGCTACGACGCGGCCGCCGACCAGAGCACGGGCATGCTCGCCCGTCTCGACGCCCTGTGGCGCATCGGCGAGCGCAACGGAATGCTCGCGTTCGCGCATGCCATGATCGCGCTGCTCTTCGTCTGCATCGAACTCATGCCCGTGCTGACCAAGACCCTCCAGAACCTCATGGTGCCGACCGCCTACGACGAGGTGGCCGGGATCACGGACGACACCATCGTGGCGGCCGACCGCGAACGCGCGGCCGAGCGGCTCCGCGCCGCTCGCGAGGAGTCGGCGCCGAGGCTCGACGTCGCGGAGTACCGCGCCGGCCTCCGGCGCGAGTCCGGCCGCCGCATCGCCGACGCGTTCGTCGCGCGACAGGAGGAGGCCGAGCTCGCGGCGGTCGACGAGTGGGCGGAGCAGCGGGCGCCGTTCATCGCGGCGCGCGCGGTGCGGGAGTGGGAGCAGGACGCCGACGGCGCCCCGGACGCCGCTCCTCCGCTGACGGCGCCGAACCCTGCGTGAGCGCCGAGCGTCGCGCTCTGGGGGTGTCGCTCGCGGCCTCGCCTTCATAGGCTGGGGTCTCAGCGACATCGCCGTCGCACGATCCACGGGGGAGGAACGAATGACGCTCCATCACGAGCTGCCGACCAGCGCCGATTTCGCAACACTGGCGGGTGAGCACCGACCGGCCATCACCGTCTACGCCTCGACGTCGCCCGTGGTCAACGAGCGCGAACGCGCCGAGGTCGCGGTCAAGAGCGCGTTCGACCACGCGATCGACCAGATCAAGCTCGGCGGGGCCTCCGCCTCCGAACTCGATGCGCTCCGGCGCGAACGCGACGGCGTGCTCGGCGACGTCACGCTCTGGGGCGGACTCTCCCGGTCGCTGGCGATCTTCGTCGCGCCGGGCTTCTCCGAGGTCTTCGTGCTGCCGAACCGGCTCGACGACGCCTGGCACGTGGGCTCGCACTTCACGCTCGGCCAGCTGCTCCGCGCCCCGAGCCAGGACCAGGAGGCCTTCGCCCTCACGCTCTCGGCGCACGAGTGGTGCCTGTGGCACGCCACGCCCACCGCGCGTGCCGCCCGCCTCGAGACCGACCCGTCGCATCCGGCCGACCTCGACGCCGCGACGAACCGCGAGCCGGGCGAGACCAGTCCCCGTGGCGGCCAGCACGGCGACCGCGGCGAGGTCGGCGACGAGCGTCGCAAGACGCTGCTCGACATCTACGCCAAGCGCATCGCCGACGCCACCAAGCACGAGCTCGCCGCGATCGACCCCGACGGGCGCGTGCCGCTCTTCGTGTTCGCAGCGGAACCGCTGCTCAGCGGGTTCATCGACCGTTCCCGCAACGGCCGTCGCGTCGTCGGCGTGCCTGGGTCCCCCGACCGGCTCGGCGCAGCCGAGATCGACGCGGCCCTGCGCGAGCAGTTGGCGCACCTGAACATCGCCGAAGCGGATGCCGCGCTCCGCGGGCTCGCCGAGGCCAATGCCGGGCGGGTCGAGCGCGATCTCGCGGCCATCGCGAGGCTCGCCGCCGACGGAGCGGTCGAGACCATGTGGTTCGACTTCACGACCTCGGTCAACGGCACGCTCGACCGCGAGAGCGGGGCGATCGAGTTCGCCACGGCGAACGGCACCGGCGACGCGCTCGCGGACGGCACGCCGGCCGGCGACCTGCTCCCGCAGCTCGCCATGCTGGTCGTGTCCAAGGGCGGCAAGGTCGTCACCGTGCGCGGCGAGGACCTCGACGGTGACACGTGGAACGGCCCGGCGATGGCCGAGCTGCGGTTCGCGCTCGCCTGATCAGCGGCCGGCCGGCTCGCGATCGGTCGCCCTCGTCGGGCGCCCGATCGCGCAGTCGACCCTCGTTCAGCCTCCGGAGCGCCGGGTCACGACACGGAGACGGATGCCGCGGCACGTCGAGTCGCGGCATCCGCTCGCTCGCCGTGGCGCACCTGCTCGACCACCGCGACACGGAACGGCTCGCGCCACCCGAAGCGGATGACGATCTCCCGCGCCTGCGTGTCCTCGATGATCGCCTCGACGCGCGTGTCGACGAGCACGCGCGGCATGCCGCGGCGCGGCGCGGCCTCGCGGAGTTCGAGCCAGAGGCTCTCCGGATGCGGGACGACGCCGGGGTTCGCGGCGACGAGCGAGAGCTCCCAGCCGCTGGTCGGGCAGAGGCCGAAGCCCGTGACGTGCACGATGCGGCCCGCCGACGAGGTGACGGCGGTGGCGGTGAAGTCCTCGGCGGAGAATTCGCAGTGGGTCGTGTTCATTCCGAGCACGCTACGGCCGGCCTGACGGCGCGTCCTCAGGGACAACGCTGAATTCGCGACGGCGATCCGCGCGGCATCCGTCCTAGGCTGAACGACATGCGTTTCGGAATGTTCATCCCCCAGGGCTGGCGCCACGACCTCGTCGACATCGACCCGGCCGAGCACTGGCAGACCATGCACGACCTCGCCGCGCACGCGGATGCGCCCGACTCCGGATGGGAGTCCATCTGGGTCTACGACCACTTCCACACCGTGCCGGTGCCGAGCGAGACCGAGGCCACGCACGAGGCATGGACCCTCATGTCGGCCTTCGCGGCGTCGACCTCGCGCGTGCGCCTCGGCCAGATGTGCACGTGCGTCGCCTATCGCAACCCCGCGTACCTCGCGAAGATCGCCGCGACGGTCGACCTCATCTCGGGTGGACGCACCGAGATGGGCATCGGCGCAGGCTGGTACGAGCACGAGTGGCTCGCCTACGGCTACGGATTCCCCGACGCCCCCACGAGGCTCCGGATGTTGCGCGAGGGCGTCGAGGTCATGCACCAGGCCTGGACGACCGGCCGGGCGAGCCTCGACGGCGAGTTCTGGCAGATCGACGACGCCATCGTGCAGCCGAAGCCGCTCCAGGCCGGGGGCATCCCGATGTGGATCGCCGGCGGCGGCGAGAAGGTCACCCTGAAGATCGCGGCGAAGTACGCGAGCTACACGAACTTCAACGGCGGCGCCGAGGGCTTCACCCACAAGAGCGAGGTCCTGCGCGGGCACACCGACGCCCTCGGTCGCGACTTCGACTCCATCGTGCGCAGCTCGAACTTCAACACGGTCGTCGGCACGGATGCCGCGGACGTGGAGCGCCGGCTCGCGGCGATCGAGGCGCGGGTGGCGCCGTACCTCGGCCAGGCCGGCACCGAGCGGTACCTGCAGGGTTTCCACTCCGAGGACGCCGCCGTCGGCACGGTGAGCGAGGTCGTGGCCAAGATCGAGCGTCTGCGCGACCGCGGCCTCGGCTACGCGATCCACTACATGCCCGAGCTCGCCTACGACCGCAGCGGCCTCGAGCTGTTCGAGGCGGAGGTCATCCCCGCGCTCGCCGACTAGAGCAGCACACACAGCGAGGCCCGCGGCGGATGCCGCGGGCCTCGCTGTCTGCGTCAGCGCCGGACTCGGTGGGCGCTGTCGCCGGTCGGGAGGAGTTCGCACGATCGGGAGGACCGATTCCGCGGAATGGTCCTCCCGATCCCGCGATCTCCTCCGCCCGCGTCGCCGAGCGCGTGCGCGCTGGGCGGTGGGCGCCGGTTACGCCGCGATGGCCTCGTCGAGCTTCGCGGCGAGCTGGGCGTCAGTGGGCTCGGTGAAGTGCGTGCCGTCGGGGAAGACGACCACGGGGATCTGGGTGCGTCCCGAGATCGCCTTGGCGCGGTCGGCGCCGTCGAGGACGACCTCGAGGTCGACGTAGTCGTAGTCGACGCCACGGCCGTCGAGCAGCGCCTTGGAGCGGCGGCAGTCGATGCACCATTCGGCGCCGTACATGGTGATGCGGTCGGGGTTCAGGTCGGATGCAGGGGAAGTCATACCCATAACCTACGTTTCGACGCTGAGGGGTATTCCCAGCGTTCGGGGGGCTTCGGCGGGCTTCGGCCCGGACGCGCGCGACGGTGTCGGCGGCGCCATCGCGGTGGCAGACTCGCCCCATGCGATTCGAGTCGACGATGTTCCAGACGGGCAACAACACGGGCATCGAGGTGCCCGAGACGTGATCGAGGCGCTCGGCGCCGGGCGCAAGCCGCCGGTGGTCGTGACGGTCAACGGTTTCGAGTACCGCAGCACGGTCGCCGTGATGGGCGGCAGGTACCTCATCGGATTCAGTGCCGACAAGCGCGCGCAGACCGGCATCCGGGGTGGGGACCCGATCGTCGTCGACCTGGAGGTCGACACCGCGCCGCGCACGGTCGAGGTGCCCGACGACCTCGCCGCGGCGCTCGAGGCATCAGGTGGTCGGGCCGCGTTCGATGCGCTGTCGCCGAGCGCCCGCAAGGCCCACGTGACGAACGTCGAGGCGGCGAAGGCGCCGGAGACCCGGCAGCGACGGATCGAGGCGATCGTCGCGAAGCTCAGCTGACCGCCCGAGCGGTGAGTCGGCGTCGGAGCCGGGGTCGGCAGGGATGAATCGAGGGGATCGTCGCCGGTCTCGGCTGACGAGCGGATGCCGCGTGCGCCGCCAAGCCCATGGCCATGCACGGGCAGTCGGGCGATGAGGTTAGCGCGACCCCAGCAGGAGGTCGGGCGCGTCGTCGGTGGCGTCGACAGCGTCGGGGCGTGCGGCACCGGGCTGGGCTCCGCCCGGATGGACTCCGCCGGGCCGGGGGAGCGCGGGGCGCGAGGCGCCGACCAGCCGGACGAACGCGCTCAGCTGGGCGACGCCGGCCGGCGTGTACGGCAGGGCGTCGAGCAGTCCGGGCGAGAAGAGCAGGTACGCCGCCCACTTGGCGCGTGAGATCGCGACGTTGAGCCGGTTCTTCAGCAGCAGGAACTCCACGCCTCGAGGCGCGGAGGTGGCGCTCGAGGCCGCGAGGGAGACGATGGCGACCGCGGCCTCCTGACCCTGGAACTTGTCGACCGTGCCGACGGGGACGTCGTGATAGCCGGCCTCGTCGAGGGCACGACGTACGAGGGTGAGCTGCGCGTTGTAGGGCGTGACCACGATGAGGTCGCACTCCTCGAGCGGGCGCCCGCCGGCGGCATCGGGGTCGGTGGGGTCGACCCAGTGGCGCCCGAGCAGGTCGGCGACGACCTCGACGACGACCGCGGCCTCTTCGCCCGACGCGACGGTGTTGCCCTCGTGGAGCACCGGCACGGGTACGAGTCCGGGATGCACGCCGTCGAGCGAGCGGGTCGAGGCGACCTCGTGGGAGTGCAGCTCGCCCTCGTACGAGAGGCGTGAGACCGGTGCGGCGACCGCCGGGTGCATGCGGCGGCTCTCGGCGAGGAAGATGCCGAGCTCTGGCGGCAGCACGTCGTGGCCGTCGGCGATCCACCCGAGCGCCGAGGTGTCGACGGGTTCGAGGTGGATGCCCTGGCTCACCTGCGGGAGCTGCTGCGGGTCGCCGAGCAGCAGCAGGTTGCGGGCCGACACCGACGCGGCGATGGTCGACGCGAGCGAGAACTGCCCGGCCTCGTCGATGACGAGCAGGTCGAGCGACCCTCGGGGCACCCGGTCGGCGTTGGCGAAGTCCCAGGCCGTGCCGCCCACGACGAACCCGGTGGTGGCATGGGCCTCGGCGAACTGCGCGATGCCGTTGCGACGCTTGTCGAGGCGCGTGTACTCGTGGTCGAAGGGCTCGCCGTCGTCTTTCGGGGCCTTGCCGACGAGGTCGGGCGCGAGCCCCGCGCGGATCGTCGCATCGAGCACGTTCTCGACCACGGCGTGCGACTGGGCGACCACGCCGACCTTCCACCCGTGCTGCGCGACGAGCGTCGCGATCACGTGCGAGGCCACGTAGGTCTTGCCCGTGCCGGGAGGCCCCTGCACCGCGAGGTAGGAGTCGTCGAGGTGCCGCACCCCTGCGACGACCGCGCCGACGTAGTCGAGGTCGGCTGCGAGCGCGCCGATCGAGCGGAGCCCCAGCCCGTCACGGGTGCGTGGTTCGATGCGGCGCAGGATGTCGACCGCCGGGTTCGCGGGCCACCTGGGCCAGGTGCGCGCGACCTGCTCGGCCCAGGCCGCGATCGCGTCCTTCTGGCGACCGGCGTGCGGCGGCGGACCCGGCACGACCGCCACCGGCATGGTCGACCAGAGGTCGCCGGCCACGGCTCGCTCCTCGACGACGACGCCGTCGTCGAGCACCTCGACGATCTGGACGGGGTTGGGCGTGCGAGACCCCGGTCGTGCGGCACGCCGGGCGAACGGCGCCGGGAAGTCGTAGAGCACGAACACGCTGGCGCCGACCGAGAAGCGCGAGCCGGGCGCGATGCGCCCGCGCAGGCGCACGTGACGACGGTCGACCTGCTGACCCTCTTCACGGAACCAGGGCTGCACGACGGCGGACGCCGCGGGGTCGACGACGATGACGTCGCGCTGCTCCTCCCACCCTTCGATCGGCTGCTCGAGCCGGAAGAAGTGCGCCCACCAGAAGCTCTTCGCCTCGCGGTCGTGGTAGTCGATGGCGGCTGCGGCGAGGGCGAGGGCCGTGTGGTCGGCGTCGCGGTCGGGGTCATCACGGGGGCCGGCGAGATGCTGGAGGTGGAGGGCGATCGGCGAGGGCTCGTAGACCTTGCCCTCGGCCTTCGCGGCCTCGACGAGCTGGGACTCGGGAACCGAGGGGATGCCCGCGCCGCGCGCGAGCCCGAGCAGCCAGTCACGCAGTCGGAGCGTCGAGACGCAGTCGTAGCGGTTGTAGTCGGCGAGGTCGTCGAGGATGTGCTGCGCGGCGGCCTGCCCGGACAGTCCGGTGGCCGGGTCGGTGGCGCCGCTCGAGGCCAGGTCGCGCGCCCGCACGTACTCGAGGATCGAGTCGCCGCCGGACTTGACCTCGGCCTCGCGCAGCTCGGTGCCCATGTACAGCGGCTCGAGCTTCTTGATCGAGTACGAGCGGCTGCCGATGCGCACCGCGCGCTTGACGATCGGGTAGAGGTCGACGAACACGCCGTCGGAGAGCAGCTGGTCGACCTCGGCCTCGCGGACGCCGTGCCTGGCGGCGATGGCGAGCAGGTGCGCACGCTCGTAGTTGGCGTAGTGGTAGATGTGCATCTCGGGGTGCGCTGCGCGGCGCAGGGCCACGAGGTCGAGGAACCGCTCGAGCGCGACCTTCTCCTCGGCGAAGCTGTGCGCCCAGAGCGGGGTGAACTGCTCGTCGACGTCGACCATGCCGAACAGGTAGTCGATGCCCCACTCCTTGGCGGGGCCCTCGGTGTAGAGGGGGTCGCCCTCGAAGTCGAAGAAGAGGTCGCCGGCGTCGGGCTCGGGGATCGCCGAGAGGGATGCCGCATCGCGGAGCGCGACCGGCGGGGGGAGCGGCGGGTCGTCGGGCGAGCGCCCGCCCGCCGCGTCTGCCGCGAACTGGGCGGCCTCGGCCTCGAGCTGCAGCCGTGCCTGCAGGCGCAGGTTCGCGAGGGTGTTGTCGAGCACCCCGGGCACCGGCCCGTCGGAGGCCACGAGCGCGTCGATCCTCGTGATACCGGCCTCAGCCAGGGCCGGGCGCTGCGTGACGCGCAGGCCGGCGACGAGCAGGACGTCGCGGTGCGCCTGCACCTCGAGGTCGCAGGTCGGGCACCGACCGTCGAGCCCGTACCTGGGGTCGCCCCAGGCGACGGGGCCCGTGTCGGCCAGCCGCTCGTCGATGATCTGCTCGAGTCGGGCCCGACGCAGTCCGTAGACGGGGAGGATGTCGTCGAGCCGGTGCGTGCTCGTCGTGCCGTCGCCGAGGAGGAGCTCGACGGTGTCGGCGCAGGGCACTCCGATGCGGTGCAGCTGCTGGGCGTACGCGGCGAGCTGCAGCAGCGCGGTGACCTTCGCCCGGCGGGCGAGCTTGCTGTCCTGCACGAGGTAGCGGCCGTCTGCCTGGCGCACGATGAAGTCGGCGAACCCGATGAAGCCGTCGTCGGCGAACGTGGCCTGGAAGACCACGGGCGCACCGGCGGCGAAGGCGGCGTTGGTGGCCGCGACCGCGGCGGCGATCGCATCGGCGTCGCGCACGGACGGCCGCTCGATCTCGACGACGCCGGCGCCGAACTGCTCGCGGTACCGCTCGAGCACCCGCAGCTCGTGCTCGTCGCCCATGCGCCCCGAGCGTTCGAGCATGGCGTCTTCGGGATCGGGCACGGCCTCGATGCGGCCGAGCTTGGCGTCGAGCGCGCGGAGGAAGGCGAACTCGCACTCCGAGGCCTTCTTGAGGTCGCTCGCGCTCGTGACCACCATGCCGTCGACCAGATACATCGGGTTCCCTTCGCCGTGCCTCCACGGTAGTCGCGGCATCCGACATCGCGGACGGTGCCGAATCGGCGGCGCGGCACGGCACGGCCCGGCGCCGCCGCGTGCTCCGTCCCACGTATCAGGGCTCGGCGAGCACGCCCCGGTGCAGGCCGAGCATGCCCTCGACGGCGTGGCCGATGCGGGTGCCGCGATCGCCGGAGTCCTCCCAGCTGACCAGCGCGTGGGCGTTCAGGCCGTCGATCATGCCGAGCACCTGCCAGGCGACGGATGCCGCGTCGTCGGTCTCGAACTCCCCGCTGGCGATGCCCGCCTCGATGATGGCCTGCAGGAAGGTGCGCCAGTCGTCCATCTCGGCGCGCACGCGCTCGGCGAGCGCCTCGTTACGGCGGCCGAGCGCCCACGCCTCGACCCAGATGAGCGTCACGTCGTCGCGGGAGCCGTCGAGGAGGGTCTCGAGGAGCAGGGCGAGGCGCGTGCGGGGGCTCTCGCGCTCGGCGACGAGCTCGCCGACCTCGGCCAGCTCCCGCGCGACGATGGTGCCGAACGTGTTCGCGACGAGGGCGTCCATGTTGGGCTCGTAGTGCGCGACGAGGGCGGGGGCCACGTCGACCTGGGCCGCGACGCCGCGCAGCGTGACCGCGTAGAGCCCGTGTTCGAGGGCGACCGCGCACGCGGCATCCGCGATCTCGACCGAGCGTTCGGCTGCGCTCTTGCGGGCGGCCTTCTTGCGGGCCGGTCTTGACATGGTGACCTCGTGTCGGTAGCGTCGCTGCAACTTATTGATCGTGTGATCAATAGTAGATCGAGTCCCCGATCCTGTCGAGAGATCGACGAGCAGAGAGTCCTCAACGATGAGCAACACCACCACCGCGACCCCGGATGCCGCAGCGACCCCGGATGCCGCAGCGACGCCGCAGCCCGGCGCGATCACGCAGCCCGGCGCGATCGCGCCCGCAGCCGCGGCTGCCGCGGCATCCGCCACCGCCACCGCGGCCACCGCAGCCGCCGACGCCGACCGCGCCGGCCGCATCGAAACCCACGGCGCCGACTTCATCCCCGAGGACGAGCGGCGCGGCCGCCCGCGCGAGCTCTTCTGGGTGTGGATGTCGGCCAACGTCATCTACCTCTACTTCGTCGTCGGCGGCGTGCTCATGCTGCTCGGCCTCCCGGTGTGGGAGGCCCTGCTCATCACGGTGCTCGGCAACCTCTGGTGGGCGGCCGTGGGCCTGCTCGCGATCAGCGGACCGGTCTCGGGCACGCCGAGCGTCGCGATCATGCGGGCCATGTTCGGCATCCGCGGCAGCCGCGTCTTCGGCGCGGGCCTCGGCGTGGCCATCGGCATCTTCTACGAGATCATCAACATCGCGTTCGCGACCCTGGCCGCGCTCGCGCTCGTCGCGCAGATCGGCATCGTGCTCCCGGCCGGCGCCGAGTGGGGCGTGCTCGTCGTCGTCGCCGCGCTCAGCTTCGTCATCGGCATCTACGGCCACGCGACCATCCTGAAGCTGGCTCCGTACTTCTCGGCCGCGCTCGCCGTGGTCTTCATCGTGCTCGCGGTGTTCGTGTTCGGCGCGGCCGACCTCTCGTACGCCCCCGCGCCGCTCGAGCCCGGCGAGCACTGGGCGATGCTGCTGCTCGGCTTCGCGATCGTCGCGTCGAGCCCGCTGTCGTGGGGCACCGGCGCCGACTACGCGCGCTACCTGCCGACGGATGTGTCCAAGCGCAGGGTCGCGCTGTGGACGGCGCTCGGCGGCTTCATCCCCGCGATCTTCATCGGCACGCTCGGCGTCGTCGCCGGCACCGCGATCGACATGACCGACCCGCAGTTGACGATCGCCGAGATCGTGCCCGCCTGGTTCACGCCGGTCTTCCTGGCGATGATCGTGCTCTCGAGCATCACGAACAACGTGCTCGTCGCCTACTCCACGGGCCTCTACGCCCAGGGCCTCGGGTTCCGGATGCCCCGAGCACTGACCGTCGTCGTCACCGGCGCCGCCGCGACCGCCGCCGCGGCCTGGCTGCTGTTCATCGCCCCGAGCTTCCTCGACGCCCTGAACTCCTCGCTCGAACTCGCCGTGACCGTGCTCGGCCCGCTCGTCGCCGTGTACGCGGTCGACATCCTGCTGCGCCGCAACCGATACGACGGACGGGCCCTCACCGACGAGCGCCAAGGCAGCCCGTTCTGGTATCGCGGCGGCGTGTTCTGGCCCGGCGTGATCGCCATGGTCGGCGCCACCACGACGGCCGTGCTCATGGCCAACACGACGCTCTACGTCGGGCCGATTTCCGAGGCGCTCGGCGGCGCAGACCTCTCGGCGATCGTCGGACCGCTGTTGGCCGGCGGGCTCTACGCCGTGCTGTGGCTCACCACGCCGCCGTACCGGGACCCGGCCGCGCGCCCCGCGGCATCCGACGCTCGCACGGCCGACGGCACGGCCGACCGCACTGCCGACCGCACTGCAGAAGCTCGCACTCAGGAGGTGCCCGCATGACCTGGCGCATGCCCGCAGAGACCGCCCCTCACGACCGCACCTGGATGGCGTTCCCGCGCGAGGGCCTGACACTCGGCGAGACCGAGGTCGAACGCGAGGCCGGCTACGCCGCCTGGTCGGCCGTCGCGAACGCGATCGTGCCGTTCGAGCCGCTGGTCATGGTCGTCGACCCGACCGAGACCGCCCGCGCCCGTCGCATGCTCGACGGCGCGATCGAGCTCGTCGAGGCCCCGCTCGACGAGTTCTGGATGCGCGACTTCGGCCCCACCTTCGTCGTCGACGACGAGCGCCCCGGCGTGCTCGGCGCCGTCGACTGGGTCTTCAACGGCTGGGGCGCCCCCGAGTGGGCCGAGTGGGCCAAGTCCGCCGAGATCGCGCGGTTCATCGCCGATCGCATCGGAGCCGAGCTCGTGAGTTCGGTGCTCGTGAACGAGGGCGGCGGCATCCACGTCGACGGCGAGGGCACCGTGCTGCTCACCGAGACCGTGCAGCTCGACCCGCGCCGGAACCCCTACGCCGACCGGGCGAGGGTCGAGGCGGAGTTCGCGCGCACGATCGGCACGACCAAGGCGATCTGGCTCCCCCGCGGACTCGAGCGCGACTACGACGACTTCGGCACGAACGGGCACGTCGACATCGTCGCGACCATCCCGTCACCCGGTCGCCTCCTGCTGCACTCGCAGACGAACCCCGAGCACCCCGACTTCGAGGTCACGCGCGCGCTCCGGGAACAGCTCGAGACCGAGACGGATGCCGCGGGCCGCCCCTTCGAGATCGTCGACCTGCCGGCGCCCGCGACGCTGCGCGACCACGAGGGCTTCGTCGACTGGAGCTACGTCAACCACCTCGTCGTGAACGACGGCGTGATCGCGTGCGGCTTCGGCGAGGAGCGGGCGGATGCCGCGGCGCGCGAGATCCTCGCCGACGCCTACCCCGGCCGCCGCGTCGTCACCATCGACTCGCGCGAGATCTTCGCCCGCGGCGGCGGCATCCACTGCATCACGCAGCAGCAGCCCTCGCTCGAGGTGGAGGCCGGCCGATGACGGAGGAGTCCCGGCGGTCGAGGAGCGAAGCGTCTCGAGACCCCCTGGAGGGGGGTCTCGATACGGCTGCTCCTGCGTCGCTGCCTACTCGACCCCCGGGGGCTGCTCCTACGTCGCTGCCTACTCGACCGCCGGGGGCTGCTCCTGCGTCGCTGCCTACTCGACCGCCGGGGGCTGCTCCTGCGTCGCTGCCCACTCGACCGCCGGGGAGCGGGTTCGACGTCGTCGAGGCGTCGATCGCCGACCTCCGCGCCGCGCTCGAGACTGGGCGCGTCACCGCGGTCGGGCTGCTCGACGCCTACCTCGCGCGCATCGCCGCGTACGACGCGCCCGAGACGGACACCGCGCTCAACGCCGTCGTCGTGATGAACCCGGAAGCTCGGGCCGACGCGCTCGCCTCCGATGAGCGCAGGGCGGCGGGGCGCGTGCGCGGCCCGCTCGACGGCATCCCGTACACCGCGAAGGACAGCTACCTCGCGCGCGGCCTGACCGCCGCCGCCGGATCGCCCGCGTTCGAGCACCTCGTCGCGCAGCGCGACGCCTTCACGATCGAGCGCCTGCGCGATGCTGGCGCCGTGCTCATCGGGCTCACGAACATGCCGCCGATGGCGAACGGCGGCATGCAGCGCGGCGTCTACGGCCGCGCCGAGAGCCCGTACAACGCGGCGTACCTCACGGCCGCGTTCGGCTCGGGCTCCTCCAACGGCTCCGGCACGGCGACCGCGGCGTCGTTCGCGGCGTTCGGCCTCGGCGAGGAGACGTGGTCGTCCGGCCGCGCCCCGGCGTCCAACAACGCGCTCTGCGCCTACACGCCCTCGCGCGGCGTGATCTCGGTGCGCGGCAACTGGCCCCTCGTGCCGACCATGGACGTCGTCGTGCCGCACACGCGCACCATGGCCGACCTGCTCGAGGTGCTCGACGTCATCGTCGCCGACGACCCCGAGACGCGCGGCGACTTCTGGCGCGTCCAGCCCTGGGTCGAGATCCCCGCATCCTCCGACGTGCGCCCCGACTCGTACGTCGCCCTGCTGGGGGCGGATGCCGCGGGCGAAGCGGATGCCGCGGGCGAGCCGGATGCCGCCGCCGAACCACCTGCGGTCGCTCGCGCCGTGCTCGCCGGGCGACGCTTCGGCGTGCCGCGCATGTACGTCGACGCCGACCCCGAGGCGGGCACGGCCGAGCCCGGGCGCAGGCCCGGCATAGGCGGGCCCACCGGGCAGCGCATCCGGACGAGGGCGACGGTCCTCGACCTCTGGGAGGCCGCGCGCCGCGACCTCGAGGCGGCGGGCGCCGAGGTCGTGCTCGTCGACTTCCCGGTGGTGTCCAACTACGAGGGCGACCGCCCGGGGACGCCGACGATCGCGACGCGTGGACTCGTCGCGCCGGAGTACCTGCGGCGCGAGATCGTCGACCTCTCGGCCTGGTCGTGGAACGACTTCCTCGACGCCAACGGCGACCCCGCGCTGCGGGCCCTCGCCGACGTCGACGGCGCCCGCATCTTCCCGCACCCCGAGGGCGCGCTGCCCGACCGGTACACGGGCTTCGACGACGACATCGCCGAGTACCCGGACTGGGCGCGCGCGCACCCCGGCGCGACGCTCGACGACATGCCCGAGCTCGAGGACGGCCTCCGGGGACTCGAGGAGACCCGCCGGGTCGACCTCGAGGCGTGGATGGACGGGCTCGGACTCGACGCGGTCGTGTTCCCGGCCGTCGCCGACGTCGGCCCCGCGGACATGGACGTGAACGAGGCATCCGCCGACCTCGGCTGGCGCAACGGCGTCTGGGTGGCGAACGGCAACCTCGTGCCGCGGCATCTCGGCATCCCGACGGTGACGGTGCCGATGGGCACGATGGCCGACATCCGGATGCCGGTCGGACTGACGTTCGCGGGCCGTGCCTACGACGACACGACGCTGCTGCGCCTGGCCGCCGCCTTCGAGGGGACCGGCCACCGGCGGACCGAGCCGCCGCGCACCCCGCGTCTCGCCTGAGCCGCCCGGCGCGCACCGCGACGCAGCACCGGGCCGCCCGGGCGCGCTGCGATGCACCGGGCCGACCGGGCCGAGCGGGCGCGCCGCG
>NZ_WBIR01000015.1 GCF_009749395.1 Agromyces salentinus | reverse complement strand
CGGGCGCGCCGGGTGCCGCGGCGCCGCGGTCGCCGCGGCGCCGGCCCGCGGCATCCGAGGTGCCGGTGACGGCCTTGGCGACGGCCTCCCGCGTGCGGGCCGCGAGCGACTGCTGCAACTGGGGGAGGTCCTTCGACGTGCCGAGCGTGCGGCCGCGCTCGTCGACGGCTCGATAGGTCACGCGAAGGTGGGGCGGGACGCGCTCGAGGTCGAAGTCGCCCGGGTCGACGGGGGCGAAGGTGAGCGAGCGGATGATGCGCGCGAGCGCGGTCGCGAACGGTTCGCGCTCCTCGCCGCGTTCGGGACCCTCGGGCAGCTCGGCGGCGATCTTCGCGGCCCATTCGGCGGCGGGCACGACCTGGCGGCGGATGACCTTCGGGAGCGTCCGCAGCATCGCGGTGATGAGCTCGTCCCGGAGGCCGGGCACCTGCCAGTCGAACCCGCTCGCGGTGATGCGCGGCAGCAGCACGATGGGCACGACGACGGTCACGCCGTCGTCGGCGGTGCCCGGCTCGAAGCGATACGAGAGGGAGAGCGTCTGGTCGCCCTGCACCCAGCGATCGGGGAACTCGTCGCCCGTCTCGGCGACGGCCTCCTCGCCGAGCAGGTCGGCGCGCGTCATCGTCAGCAGGTCGGGGCGTCGGCGGTGCTCTCCTCGCCACCAGCGCTCGAACGATCGGGTGTCGGCGACATCCGCCGGGATCCGCGCCTCGTAGAAGCGCACCACGGTCTCGTCGCCGACGAGCAGGTCGCGGCGGCGCGTGCGCTCCTCCACCTCGCCGAGCTCGCGGCGGAGCGCCGCGTTGGCCCGAACGAAGCCGAACACGCGGCGGTCGAGCCGGTCTGCGTCCCAGTCCTCCTCGACGAGCGCGTGGCGGATGAAGAGCTCGCGGGCGAGCGCGGGATCGACCCGGCCGAGCAGGATGCGACGCTTGGCCACGATGGGCACGCCGAAGAGCGTCACCTTCTCGTCGGCCACCGCCGAACCCTGGCGGCGCTCCCAGCGGGGTTCGCTGAAGGAGCGCTTGGCGAGCGGGCCGGCGAGCTGCTCGGCCCAGGCCGGGTCGATGGCGGCGTTGGTGCGCGCGAAGAGGCGGCTCGTCTCGACGAGCTCCGCGCTCATGATCGCGGCGGGTGGCTTCTTGGAGAGCGCCGAGCCCGGGAAGACCACGAATCGCGCGTTGCGCGCCCCGATGAACTCGGCCTGCTGGCGACGTCCCCTGCGCTCGGACTCGCGTGCCGAGCCGGCGCCGCCGCGGCCCGTGGAGGTCTTGCTGTCGTCGCGCAGGCCGATCTGGGAGAGCAGGCCCGCGAGCAGCGCACGGTGGATGCCGTCGCCGTTCGGCTCGCCGGCCTCCTTGGCGACGTGCAGGCCCAGCGGCTTGGCCAGCCGCACGAGTTGGCGCACGAGGTCCTGCCACTCGCGCACGCGGAGGTAGTTGAGGTACTCGGCCTTGCACATGCGCCGGAACGCGCTGCCCGAGAGCTCGCGCTGCTTGGCCTCGAGGTGGTTCCAGAGGTTCAGCAGGCTGAGGAAGTCGCTCGTCGGGTCGACGAAGCGGGCGTGGAAGCCGTCGGCCACCTCGCGCCGCTCGAGAGGACGCTCGCGCGGGTCCTGGACGGTGAGGCCCGCGACGATCGCGAGCACCTCCCGCGAGACCCCCTGCGCCTTGGACTCGATCACCATGCGCGCGAAGCGCGGCTCGATGGGCAGGCGCGAGAGCTGGCGCCCGATGCGCGTGAGCTGCGGGCCCCGCGCGGCCGCGGCATCCGCTCGCCCGTCGCGCCGGTCGCGCTCGTCGCGCCCGGCCCGATCGCCGCGGTCGTCGTCGATGGCGCCGAGCTCGCGCAGGAGGTCGAGGCCGTCGCGGATGCCGCGGCTGTCGGGCGGGGTCAGGAACGGGAACTCCTCGATCGGCCCGAGGCCGAGCGAGGCCATCTGCAGGATGACGGCGGCGAGGTTGGTGCGGAGGATCTCGGGGTCGGTGTACTCGGGGCGGCGCCCGAAGTCCTCCTCCGAGTAGAGGCGGATCGCGATGCCGTCGCTCGTTCGGCCCGAGCGGCCGGAGCGCTGGTTCGCGGAAGCCTGCGAGATCGCCTCGATCGGCAGGCGCTGCACCTTCGAGCGCACGGAGTACCGGCTGATGCGCGCGGTGCCGGCGTCGACGACGTAGCGGATGCCGGGCACGGTCAGGCTCGTCTCGGCGACGTTCGTGGCGAGCACGACGCGTCGGCGGAGCCCGGCGACCTTCGAGGGCTCGAACACCCGGTGCTGGTCGGCCGAGGAGAGCCGGCCGTAGAGCGGGAGCACCTCGGTCTCGCCGGCACGGCCGCCGCGGGCGGTCGCGTAGTGCGCACGCACCGCCGCCTCGGCGTCGCGGATCTCGCCCTCGCCAGAGAGGAAGACGAGCACGTCGCCGGACGACTCGCGGTCGAGCTCGTCGAGGGCGTCGAGGATGCCGCGCTGCACGTCCTTGTCGTCGGCGGCCGCGCCCTCGTCATCGCTCTCGTCGCCGCCGGCACCCGCACCGGTCTCGGCCACGAGCGGCCGGTACCGCACCTCGACGGGGTACGTGCGGCCCGACACCTCGATGACGGGGGCCGGCTCCGGCTCGGGCAGCGGCGCGCCCGAGGCATCCGTGGTGCTCGCGAAGTGCCTCGCGAAGCTCTCGGGGTCGATGGTCGCGCTCGTGATGATGACCTTGAGGTCGGGGCGACGGGGGAGCAGGCGCTTGAGGTAGCCGAGCAGGAAGTCGATGTTCAGGCTGCGCTCGTGCGCCTCGTCGATGATGATCGTGTCGTACGTGCGGAGATCCCGGTCGCGGTGGATCTCGTTCAGCAGGATGCCGTCGGTCATCACCTTGATGCGCGTGGACTCGCTCACCTGGTCGGTGAAGCGCACCTGGTAGCCGACGAGGCCGCCGAGCTCGACGCCGAGCTCCTCGCTGATGCGCTCGGCGATGGTGCGGGCGGCGATGCGGCGCGGCTGGGTGTGCGCGATCGACTCGCGGCCCAGCTCGAGGCAGATCTTCGGCAGCTGGGTGGTCTTGCCCGATCCCGTCGCCCCGGCGACGATGACGACCTGGTTCTCGCGCAGCGCGCGCGCGATCTCCTCCCGCTGCCCCGAGACGGGCAGTTCGGGCGGGTACGTGATCACGGGGATCTGCGAGGTCGAGGTCATCAGCCCTCCATCGTACGGCGGGCCGGGAGGGCACCGGTCGAGTTGCCCCGCCTTCGCGCTCGGCGCAACCCCTGTCGGATGCCGCGGCCGCCGTGATGGGATGGAGCCATGACCGATCAGCTCGTTCCCCGTGTCCAGCTCAACGACGGCTTCTCGATCCCGCAGCTCGGGTTCGGTGTGTTCAAGGTCGACCCCGGCGAGACCGAGCGCATCGTCAGCGATGCGCTCGAGGTCGGCTACCGGCACCTCGACACGGCGCGCATCTACGGCAACGAAGAGGGAGTCGGGCGCGCGATCGCGGCCTCCGGCATCCCGCGCGAGGAGCTCTTCATCACGACGAAGCTCTGGAACGACGACCAGGGCACCGAGTCGGTGCGCACCGCGTTCGAGGCCAGCCGCGAGCGCCTCGGCCTCGAGTACGTCGACCTCTATCTCATCCACTGGCCGACCCCGGCCCGCGATCGCTACGTCGAGACCTGGAAGGCGTTCGAGCAGCTCCAGCAGACCGACGGACTGCGCTCGATCGGCGTCTCCAACTTCCTCTCGCACCACCTCGAGCGGCTCATCGCCGAGACCGAGATCGTGCCGGCGGTCGACCAGATCGAGCTGCACCCGTACCACCAGCAGCCGGCCACGGCGTCCTTCGCCGAGGAGCACGGCATCGCGATCGAGGCATGGGGCCCGCTCGGCCAGGGCAAGTACCCCCTCTTCGACCTGCCGGAGGTGACGTCCGCGGCGGCTGCGCACGACGTGACGCCGGCGCAGGTCGTGATCCGCTGGCACCTGCAGCGCGGGCACATCCTGTTCCCGAAGTCGAACTCGCGGGAGCGCATGGCCGAGAACTTCGACGTCCTCGGCTTCGAGCTGAGCGAGGACGAGGTCGCGGCGATCACCGGGCTCGAACGCGAGGGCCGCGTGAGCGCGCACCCCGACGAGTTCAACTGAGCGGATGCCCCCGATGCGCGACGTCCTTCGGAGCACGTCCCGCGGCGCGGGCGGGCGGTGGGCGCGGTGAACCGCCTCGCCGACGCGCTCAGCCCGTACCTGCGCTCGCACGCCGGAAACCCCGTCGACTGGTACCCCTGGGGTGAGGCGGCGTTCGAGGCGGCACGCGAGCGCGACGTGCCCGTCCTCGTCTCGATCGGCTACGCGACCTGCCACTGGTGCCACGTGATGGCGCGCGAGAGCTTCAGCGATCCGGCGGTCGCCGCCTACCTGAACGAGCACTTCGTGGCGATCAAGGTCGACCGCGAGGAGCATCCCGACGTCGACGCGAGCTACCTCGCCGCGGCATCCGCGTTCACGAAGCAGCTCGGCTGGCCCCTCACGGCGTTCGCGACGCCCGAGGGTCGTGCGTTCTACGCCGGCACCTACTTCCCGCCGCGAGCGGTGCAGGGCATGCCGGCGTTCGTCGACGTGCTGGCGGCGGTGGCGGATGCCTGGCGCGAGCGTCGGGACGAGCTCGACCAGACGGCCGGTGCGGTGGCGGAGGCGCTCGCCGCGGCATCCGTCGCCTCGACCTCCGGGGAGCTTCCCGACGCCGCGACCCTCGCCGCCTCGGTGCAGTCGCTCGCCGCGGAGGAGGATCCCGTGCACGGCGGGTTCGGGGGCGCCCCGAAGTTCCCGGTGGCGCCCGTGCTCGACTTCCTCGTGGCATCGGGCGCCGAGGGTCGTGCGCTCGCCGAGCGCACGATGCTCGCGATGGGGCGGTCGCCGCTCCGCGACCCGGTCGAGGGCGGGTTCTTCCGCTACGCCACGCGCGAGGACTGGAGCGAGCCGCACTACGAGCGCATGCTCACCGACAACGCCCTGCTGCTGCGGGTGCTCGCCGACCTCCTCGCGGAGCCGAACGACCCGTCGGGGGAACGCGCCGACGCGGTGGCCGAGCTCGAGGAGCTCGCGGCCGGCGTGAGCGCGTTCCTGCAGGAGGTCATGCAGCTGCCGTTGGGCGGGTTCGCGAGTGCGCAGGACTCCGAGAGCGACGTCGACGGCGTGCGCACCGAGGGCGGCTACTACGCCCTCTCCCGAGAGCAGCGGATGTCGCAGCCGCCGCCCGCGCTCGACGACAAGGTGCTCGCGGGGTGGAACGGGCTCGCGATCGGCGCGCTCGCGCGGTACGGCGCCGTCGAGGGCGGGGTCGAGGGCGAGCGTTTGCTCGCCGCCGCGGCCCGTGCGGCGCACCACGTCCTGGGCCTGCACCTGCGGGAGGACGGCTCGCTCGTGCGCGCCTCGCTCGGCGCCGACGTGTCCGACGCCGTGGCCACGCTCGAGGACCTCGGCATGCTCTCGGCCGGGCTCGTCGACCTCGCCCTCGCGACCGGCGAGGCGTCGTACGCGGCCATCGCCCGAGACCTGATCGACGGCGCGCTCGACGATGAGGCGGTCTTCGCGCCGCCAGCCGGCCCCGACCCGGTGCTCGCGGCCCGCGGGCTCGCGATGCCCGACGACCCCGCCGAGGGGGCCACGCCGTCGGGGCTCACCTCCTGCGCCGACGCCGCCTGGCGGCTCGCCGTGCTCGGCGCGGGCGATCGCTTCCTCGACGCCGCGCGCGCGGCGATGCGCCAGGTCGCGGGCATCGCGGTGCAGCGCCCGATCGCCTTCGGCGGTGCGCTCGCCATGATGGCGAGGCTCGGGTCCCCGCTCGTCCAGCTCGTCACGGTGGTCCCGGATGCCGCGGCCGCGGCGCCCGTGGTGTCGAGCCCCGAACCGGAGGCCGATGCGGAGGTCGAGCCGGCCGTCGTATCCGACCCCGTGCTCGGCGAGGCGTTCCGGCCCGCGTTCGACCCGACGGTGGAACTCGTCGACGCCTCGAGGCGGCACGCGGCATCCATCACCGCGATCGTGACCGACGCCCAGGCCCGCGCCTTCGCCGTTGCCGGGTTCGAGCTCTTCGAGGGTCGCGCCTCCGTCGACGGCGAGGCCGCGGCGTACCGCTGCGAGTCGTTCGTCTGCGCGCTGCCGGTGCGGGCGGCGGCCGACCTCGCGGCGCTGGCCGCCCCGGACGGCCGCTGAGCCGGCCCGATCTGACCGTACGATGAGGGCGTGACGTCGCCCTCACCCTCAGCCTCCTCCGTCGAGCAGCACGCGGTCCCCGCCGGCCGGGTCGCCATCGCCGCGGTCGTCGACGCCGTGCTCGTCGTCGGGTTCGCCCTCACCGGTCGCAGCAGCCATGCCGAGGCGCTCGACCCGGCGGGGCTCTGGGGCACGGCCTGGCCGTTCCTCGTGGGCGCCGCGATCGGGTGGCTCGCGATCCGCGCCTGGCGCGCACCGTTCGCGGTGTGGCCGACCGGCGTCATCGTGTGGGCTTCCTCGGTCGTGCTCGGCATGCTCCTCCGCGCGCTGACCGGTCAGGGCACCGCGCTCGCGTTCATCGTCGTCGCGACGCTCACGCTCGGCCTGCTGCTCGTCGGCTGGCGGGCGATCGCACAGCTCGTGCTCCGCGCGCGGCGGCGGCGCGCGGCATCCGCTTCATCATCCGCGTCGCCCTCTGCGGGGGTCGGCGCGTGAACCCCATCGAGTGGCTCTTCGACGCGCAGCTCGTCATCGGCGACCAGGTGGTGCTCTGGCGGGAGATCGTCGGCAACCTGTTCGGCCTCGCGAGCGCGCTCGGCGGACTACGCCGCAAGATCTGGGCGTGGCCGGTCGGCATCGTCGGCAACGCCCTGCTGTTCACGGTCTTCCTCGGTGCCGTGTTCGACACCCCGAACCCGGTCAACCTGCTCGGCCAGGCGGGCCGGCAGGTCATGTTCATCATCGTCTCGATCTACGGTTGGGTGCGGTGGTCGCAGCACCAGCGCGCAGGCGGGGTCGACGCCCCGGCGGTCGAACCACGGTGGGCCGGCTGGAAGGCCAGGGTGCTCCTCGGCGTCGGCATGGTCGGCGGGACCCTGCTGCTCACGCCCATCTTCCGCGCGCTCGGCTCGTTCGAGCCGGTCTGGGCCGATGCGTGGATCTTCGTCGGGTCGCTCCTGGCCACCTACGGCATGGCGAAGGGCTGGACGGAATTCTGGCTCATCTGGGTCGCGGTCGACCTCGTGGGCGTGCCGCTGCTCATCAGCGCCGGCTACTACGCCTCGGCGTTCATGTACGTGTTCTACGGCGCGTTCACGATCGTGGGCTTCTTCACGTGGATGCTCGTGCAGCGCAGGGCCGCCGCGCTCGCGGCTACCAGCTCGACGGCACCCGATCCAGGATCTTCCACACCGCGGCGCTGAGCTCTGGCAGCTCGAGCGCGATCTCGCGGAGCAGGTCGAACTCGAACTTCTCGACGTCGCCGGCTCGCGCGGCCGGATGGTAGGCGCGGGCCCGCGGAAGGCTCCACCGCTCGGAGTGCATGCGCTCCTCGCGGAGCGTGGCCACAACCTGCTCGTCGACCGACGGAAGGTCGGGCAGGAAGACCCACGGGTCCTCGCCGAGGCGGCATCGCAGCTCGATGAGCGCCGACAGCTCGTCGCGGGCGTCCTGCCGCAGGTTCTCCAGCATCGTCGCGTGTGTCATGGCGACCTCCCCTCGCTGTCTCGATGCTAGCCAACGCTACGACCCTCGTGTGTCGCGCGGGTTACGCCGGGTGACCCCAGATGGACGCCGGATGACGCGCCGGTGACGATCCCGGTCGGGCACCGGGTCATCGGCGCAGACCGGACGGTGCGCTTGAATGGACGGATGAGCGCGCATCGGGACCCCGGCCACGACACCATCGGCACGGCCGGTCCCGAGCGCCGCGGCGACCTGCTCGCACTGCTCGCCGCCGACCTCCGCGCAGCGCGATTCACCGTCGCCTCGCTCGACTCGCTCTGGGGCGCCGAGGCGGCCGCGGCCCTGCACCGCGGCCAGCGGGTGCCCGCCCGCCGCGTGCTCGACGCGCGCCGCGCGGAGCATGCGCCGTCGGCCGAGCTCGCCGCGCTGGCGGAGCTCTTCGTGCTCGGCCTGCCGGTCGGGCGCGAGGAGCTCGCCCGTGCGCTCCCCGGGCTCGGCGTCCAGGGAGCGGCCGAACTCGGACTCGTCGGCGAGGAGGGCGACGGCGGCATCCGCCCGCTCCTCGACCTGCGCCCGTACGCCTTCGTCGACGCGTTCGGGGCAGGGGAGTGGTGGATCGCCTCCGACCTCGGCGAGCTCGCCCTCGGGCACCCGCTCGGCGAGCAGCACGTACTCGGCGTCGGCGGCGCCTCGATGACGCTCTCGGGCCTCATGATCCCGGATGCCGCGACGAGCGTGCTCGACCTCGGCACCGGATGCGGCATCCAGGCCATGCACGCGTCGCGCTTCGCCGAGCGTGTCGTGGCCACCGACATCTCGGCGCGGGCACTCGCGATCGCGGCGATGAACGTCGAGCTGAACGGCATCGAGGGCGTCGAGTTCCGGCTCGGGAGCCTCTTCGAACCCGTCGCGGGCGAACGCTTCGACCGGGTCGTCAGCAACCCGCCGTTCGTCATCACCCCGCGGCGCGAGGGCGTGCCCGAGTACGAGTACCGCGACGGCGGCATGGTCGGCGACGGTATCGTCGAGGCCGTCGTCACCGGGGTCGGGGAGCACCTCGAGCCCGGCGGCATCGCGCAGCTCCTCGGAAACTGGGAGTACCGCGGGCGCGGCGACGCGTTCGACCGGGTCGCCGACTGGGTCGGCCGCAGCGGCCTCGAGCACTGGATCGTCGAGCGCGAGGTGCAGCATGTCACGGAGTACTCCGAGACGTGGATCCGCGACGGCGGCACGCGTCCGGGCGAGGACTTCGACCGCCTCTACGATGCGTGGCTCGACGACTTCGCCGAGCGCGGGGTGCGCGAGGTGGGGTTCGGGTACGTGCTGCTGCGCCGTCATGAGGAGGCGTCGGATGCCGCGGGCGCGCCGCCCGCGGCATCCGCTCGCCTGGCCCGGCTGGAACGCCTGCACGGCCCGCTCGGTTCCGACGGGGCCACGCTCGGCACGCATCTCGGGGAGTGCCTCGAGGCGCACGACCGCGCCGCCGGCCTCGACGACGCCGATCTCGCGGGCAGCCGGCTCGCGGTCGCTCCCGACGTCACCGAGGAGCGCCACCACTGGCCCGGCGACGAGAACCCGACCGCCATGGTGCTGCGCCAGGGCGGTGGCTTCGGGCGCGCCATCACGCTGGACACGGGCCTCGCCGCGCTGGTCGGCGCCTGCGACGGCGACCTCGAGGTCGGCCAGATCATCGCCGCGATCGCGCACCTGCTCGAGGTCGACGCCGTCGCGCTCGCCGCGGAGCTCCTGCCCGCGGTGCGCACGCTCCTCGACGACGGCATCCTGCGGTTCGCGGACGCCCCGACGGAGTAGCCCGTCAGACGGTGCCGGCGGGCGGCCAGGCCCCGATGATGAGCGCCATGACGATGAAGGTCACGAGCTCGTGCCCGATGTTCAGGATCGTGAGCCCCGACGGCCGGCCCTCGAACGCGTCGTGCGTGATGAACCGTGCGGCGGTGAACCCGGCCCAGGCGACGACCGCGACGGTCAGCGCCACGACGAGGTAGTTGCCGCCGAACGCGAGCCAGGTCACCTGCACTGCGATCGCGAGCACCCAGGCCGAGATGAAGCTCACGATGAGCGTCGTGAGGATCGGCCCGACCGCGCTGCGGTCCTCCATGTCGACCTTCGCGACCCGCAACCAGTAGTTGCCGAACACGTTCGGCGTGTACCAGATCGACCCCACGATCATCGTGGAGATCGTGGCCAGCGCGACGGCCCAGTAGTTGACCTCGATCGACATCGATCACCTTCCCCCTGCGGCGCGGCCGCTCGGCCGGAGTCTATCGGTGAGCAAAGCTCAGCCCGCGGAGGCGCGCGCCCTTCCGCTCCGTGCCGCCGGCCTGGGACCGTCACGGCCGTCCGCCGACGCGGTGGTTCGACGCCGGAGGTCATCTCCGCCGATGGGAACCGGAGAACGCCCCCCGGTTCGTGTGACAATGACGTCACCCCGGCCGTGAGGATCGCTCCGTCTCGTGCCTGTGCCGGGCGGGCACCGCTCGCATGCTGGGAGGCATCGCTTGACCGCTCCACTCACCCTCAGGCCGCGAGCCGGGGCCGTCCTCGGCGCGGTCGTCGCGCTCGTCCTCGCAACGATCGGGCTCTCCGCCCAGCCTGCGCACGCCGCCACCGGCACCGCGAGCATCTCGGGCCATGTGACCCTGCCCGCCGGTATCGACCCGGCCACGGCCGGCATCTCGGTGGGGGTGTACGAGGCGTCCGTCGACAACAGCTCGATCGGCGGCTCCATCACGCCCGAGGGCGACTACGTGGTCAGCGGACTCGCCGCCGGCACCTACAAGGTGGAGTTCCGTGCCTGGAACGCGCCCTCGGCGCTCCCGGGCTGGTATGGCGGGGCCATCGACTTCGCGTCCGCCAAGACGGTGGCCGTCGCGGCCGGACAGCAGGTGACGGGCATCGACGCGACCCTCGTGAAGGAGTCCACCATCACCGGTTCGCTGTCGGGCGTCCCGGCCGGTGGCGCCACCGTGCTGCCATGGCGGCTCGACGGGACGGGCCAATGGGTCCAGACGGGGTACCTGCGCGTCGAAGCCAACGGCGCGTACACGCTGGCCGGGCTCCGTGCGGGCACGTACACGCTCCAGTTCAACACGGGGACCTACCGGGACCAGTACTGGAAGCTGAAGCCCGATCTCGTGTCGGCGACGCGCATCGAGCTCGGCGCCGGACAGGCGCTCGCCGGGTACGACGTCGACGTGTCGGCGGCGTTGTGGATGCCCACGGTCAGCGTCAGCGGCCAGCGTCAGGTCGGATCGGTCCTGCAGGCGACCGCGACCTGGCAGACGCAGCCCGACACCGTGTCGTACCAGTGGCTCGCGAACGGTGCGGCGATCACGGGCGCGACCGCGTCGACGTACACCCCGACCGCCGACCGGGTCGGCGCGCAGCTCAGCGTGCGCGTCACCGGGGCCAAGACCGGCTTCCTCCCGGCTTCGGACACGATCGGCGTCGGCACCGTCGCCAAGGGCTGGATGACGGCCGGCGTGCCGACCATCACGGGAACGACGGTGACCGGGGCGACGCTGACGGCGGTTCCCGGAGTCTGGCCCGCGGGCACCACGTTCACCTACCAGTGGTCCACCGGGAGCGGGAACATCGCCGGGGCGACAGGCCGGACCTTCACGCTGACCTCGGCGCAGCAGGGCCGGCTCCTCTCCGTCCTCGTGACGGGGACCCTGCCCGGATACGAGCCGGCGCAGGCACGGAGCACGGGCATCGGACCCTCGCAGGCCGACGGCTACACGGCGGCGACCCCGACGATCTCCGGCACCGCCGCGGTCGGCTCGACGCTCACGGCCAAGACCGGCACCTGGACGACCGGCACGACGTTCTCCCACCAGTGGTCCGCCTCCGGCGTCCCGATCACCGGCGCGACGGCCTCGACGTTCAAGCTCACGAGCGCCCAGGCGGGCAAGACCGTCACCGTCACCGTCACCGGGAAGGTCGGCGGGAACACGCGCGCGGTCAAGCCGTCGGCTGCGACGGCGAAGGTCGTGACGGCCGGGACGCCGACGATCTCGGGCACGGTCGCGGTGGGCTCGACCCTCACCGCGAAGACCGGCACGTGGACGACGGGTACGGCGTTCACGTACCAGTGGTCCGCGTCGGGGGTGGCGATCACCGGGGCGATGGCGTCGACGTTCAAGCCCACGAGCGCGCAGGCGGGCAAGACGATCACGGTCGCGGTCAAGGGCGTGCTGTCGGGCTACCCGACGGTGACGAAGACCTCGGCTGCGACGGCGAAGGTCGCGACGGCCGGGACGCCCACGATCTCGGGCACGGCGGTCGTCGGCTCGACGCTCACCGCGAAGACCGGCACGTGGACGACGGGCACGGCGTTCACGTACCAGTGGTCCGCGTCGGGGGTGGCGATCACCGGGGCGACGGCGTCGACGTTCAAGCTCACGTCGACCCAGAAGGGCAAGACCATCACCGTCAAGGTCACCGGTGCGCTGAGCGGCTACCCGACGATCGCGAAGACCTCGGCGGCGACCGCGGCCGTCGGCTGATCCATCCGGCCCAGGTGCGATGAAGGGCCGGCTCCCCACTCGGGAGCCGGCCTTCCGTCCCGTGGCCGGAGCCCCGCTCCGTGTCGTACGTCGCACACGGCCGCAGCGCAGCGAGGCGGCGGTAGTCTCGTCTGCGCACACCGAAAGCGAGCCCATGCCCGACAGTCCGCTCTCCGCCTCACCGTACGAGGTCCTCGGCGTCCGTGCCGACGCGAACCTCGACGAACTCCGCCAGGGGTACCGCCGCGCCCTGCGTCGCGCGCACCCCGACACGGGCGGCTCGACCGCGCAGTTCGACGCCGTGCAGCGCGCATGGGTGCAGGTCGGAACGCCGGAGGCGAGGGCGGAGTTCGACCGCCGCGGTCGCAGCGCATCCCCCGAGCCCGCGCATGAGACCTGGGCGCCGGCACCGCCGCGCCCACGACGGGACTCGCGCCCGCTCGCCCGCTCGTACGGGCACCCCGGCGGGCTCACCCGGCAGCGCTACCTCGACGGCATCCGCGAGTGGGTCGGCTACGGCGACGAGATCCCCGACCCCTACGACCCGGCGCTCGTACGGCGCGCGCCGCGGGAGATCCGTCATCTCCTCGCCGACGCGCTCGCCGAGGAGGCGACGGCCCGCTCGCTGTCGACGCTCGGCATCGCCTTCACCGTCTGGCACGACCTCGCGACGGATGCCGCCGGGCCCGGCCTCCCGCCCAAGCTCGACCACCTCGTGCTCGGCCCGACGGGCCTGTTCGCCATCCAGTCCGAGGACTGGGGCGGGCCGGTGCGCTTCCGGCGCGGTGAGCTCATCGGGGAGGCGCTCGCCGGCGAGCGGCCCATCCGAGCGCTCGCGGCACGGGCGAAGTCCATCGGACGCGCCGCCCGGGTCAAGCCGACCGCACTCGTCGTCGTCGTGCCCGACGAGTTCGCCGACGAGCCGCTCCAGGTCGGCGGCTCGACGCGCGGGGCGGTCATCGCCCTCGTTCGCGCATCGCGACTCGCGAGCGCCGTGTTCGAGGGCATCCCCGGGTCGGCGCAGCTCGGGGGTTCCGAGGTCATGGAGGTCCGCACGCGCCTCCAGCAGACCGTGCGCTTCGCCTGAGCCGACATCCGCCGGTTCGCGTCCGCGGCACCCGACGGTGTTGGATTGACCCATGCCCCTCGTTGATCGTGACGCCCATGTCGAAGACCTCGCCTCGTTCATCCGTGCCTCGCCGTCGTCGTACCACGCGGCCTCGACGGTGGCCGACCGGCTCGTGGCGGCCGGATTCGAGCGGCTCGACGAGGCCGACGCCTGGCCGGCCGGTCCGGGTCGACGCGTCGTCGTGCGCGACGGCGCGGTCATCGCGTGGGTGCAGCCCGAGGCCGTCACCGCGACGAGCCCGTTCCGGATCATCGGCGCGCACACCGACTCGCCGTCGTTCAAGCTGAAGCCGGGCCCCTCGACGAGCTCGGAGGGCGTGCTGCAGGCGGGCGTCGAGGTCTACGGCGGCCCGCTGCTGAACTCCTGGCTCGACCGTGAACTCGAGCTCGCCGGTCGCCTCGTCACCGTCGACGGCGCCGTGCACCTCGTGCGCTCCGGCCCCCTGCTGCGCATCCCGCAGCTCGCGATCCACCTCGACCGCGACGTCAACAAGGGCCTCACGCTCGACCGTCAGCGGCACGTGCAGCCGATCTGGGGCTCTGGCGCCGCCCGCGACGTGCTCGCGCACCTGGCCGACCTCGCCGGAGTGCCGGTGGACTCGATCGCCGGGCACGACGTGCTCGTGGCCGACACGGCGGCACCCGCGCGCTTCGGGCTCGACGACGTCTTCTTCGCCGCCGGACGCCAGGACAACCTGACCTCCGTGCACGCCGGACTCGTGGCCCTGCTCGCCGCGGCCGACGACGCCGCTGCCGGGCACGTGAGCGTGCTCGCGGCCTTCGATCACGAGGAGCTCGGCTCGGAGTCGCGCTCGGGGGCGAGCGGCCCGTTCCTCGTCGACGTGCTCGCGCGCATCGGGGCGGGACTCGGTGCCGACGAGGTCGATCGCAGCCGCGCGTTCGCCGCGTCGTGGCTGGTCTCCTCCGATGCCGGGCACGCCGTGCACCCGAACTACCCCGAGCGCCACGACCCGGCCAACCGGCCGCAGCTCGGCGGCGGTCCGCTGCTGAAGCTGAACGCGAACCAGAAGTACGCCTCCGACGCGCACGGGTCGGCCCTCTGGGCCCGAACCTGCGAGCAGGCGGGCGTCGGGTTCCAGCCCTTCGTGTCGAACAACGCCATCCCGTGCGGCTCGACCATCGGGCCGCTGAGCGCGACGCGCCTCGGCATCCGAACGGTCGACGTCGGACCGCCGCTGCTCTCGATGCACTCGGCGCGCGAGCTCGCGCACGTCGACGACCTCGCGGCGCTCGCGTCGGCGGCGACGGCCTTCTTCGCACCCGCCTGATCCAGGGCGCCACGTTCGAGGCTTGGCCGGATGTCGCGGGTCGCCGTCAGGATTTCATGACTGCCGCACGCGCCCTCGATGGCAGCATCGAGGCATGACGCAAGAAACGGCCACCGCATCCTCCCTCTTCGACCACGTCGCCGCACCGGTCGACGCGATCGCGCACTTCCGTGGACGGCTCGGCTTCGAGGCCGACGTCTCCGACGTGCAGGCCGCCCTCGCCGACGGCGAGCCGTTCGTGCTCATCGACACGCGCAACGACGCCGCCTGGCAGCAGGGGCACGTCCCGGGAGCCGTGCACCTGCCCCGCCGCGACATCGCCGCGCGAGCCGGGGACCTCGTCCCGTCGGGCACGCCGGTGGTCGTCTACTGCTGGGGGCCCGGATGCAACGGGGCGACGCGCGCCGCGCTCGAGTTCGCGACCCTCGGCCACCCCGTGAAGGAGATGATCGGCGGCTTCGAGTACTGGGTCCGCGAGGGGTTCGCCTTCGACACGACCGACGGGCTTGCGCAGCGCCGGCCCGACGGGCTCACGAACGTCGCGCCCGGCGGCCTCGTGGGCGAGCCCGCGGGGCATGCGGCATCCGTCGCCCCGATCGACCACGGCATCACCTGCGCCTGCTGAGCCCGCCGAGCGTTCGCCTGCCGAGCCTGCCGAGCCTGCCGAGCCTGCCGAGCCTGCCGACCCGGGCGGTGCTCAGCACTCGACGACGTTGACGGCGAGGCCGCCGAGGCTCGTCTCCTTGTACTTGTCCTTCATGTCGACCCCCGTCTGACGCATGGTCTCGATGGCGGCGTCGAGCGTGACGAGGTGGGTGCCGTCGCCGTGCAGGGCGAGGCGCGCGGCCGAAACGGCCGTCGACGAGGCGATGGCGTTGCGCTCGATGCAGGGCACCTGCACGAGTCCGCCGACGGGGTCGCAGGTGAGGCCGAGGTGGTGCTCGATGGCGATCTCCGCGGCGTTCTCGACCTGTTGCGGGGTACCGCCGAGCACGGCGCACAGCGCGCCGGCCGCCATCGCGCACGCCGAGCCGACCTCGGCCTGGCATCCGCCCTCGGCACCCGAGATCGAGGCGTTGCGCTTCACGAGCGACGCGATCGCGGCGGCCGTGAGCAGGTAGCGGCGGATGCCGGCGGCATCCGCGCCCGGCACGAAGCGCAGGTAGTAGTGGCCCACCGAGGGGATGATGCCGGCGGCGCCGTTCGTCGGGGCCGTGACCACGCGACCGCCAGAGGCGTTCTCCTCGTTGACGGCGAGCGCGTACGCGTGCAGCCACTCCGTCGAGGTGTCGCGAGCTCCGGAGTGACCGGTCTCCTCCCGCTCGTACTGCTCGAGGCGGCGCCGGACGTCGGGCGCCCGCCGCTTGACCCCGAGCCCGCCGGGGAGCGTGCCCTCGGTCGTGAGCCCATGGGCGACGCAGTCGGCCATCGCGGCCCAGATCGTGTCGAGGCCCTCGTCGATGCCGGCGTCGCCGTGCAGTGCCACCTCGTTCGAGCGCACGACGTCGCAGAACGAGAGGCCGTGCCGACCGCAGAGCTCGAGCAGTTCCGCCGCGGTCGAGTAGTCGAGCGGATACCGCACGACCTCGGACTCGTGCGGGGCATCGCCGTCGCGGCGGATGAACCCGCCGCCGACCGAGTAGAACGTCTCCTCGGCGAGCGGCATCGCGTCATCGCCGTGCCAGGCCTGCAGGGTGAGGGCGTTCGGGTGGCCGGGCAGGCGGGTGCGGGGCGCGAACTGCACGTCGTCCTGCGCCACGACGATCGGATGCCGCCCGGCGAGCGCCACCTCGGCGCCGTCGCCGAGTGCCGCCCAACGCCCCCTGACCTCATCGGGATCGCACGTGTCGGGCCGGAGGCCGCGAAGACCGGCGACGACCGCGTCGGGCGTGCCGTGGCCGAGCCCGGTCGCGCCGAGGGATCCGTAGAGGGTGACGGAGATGCGGTCGACCTGCTCGAGCCGGCCCCCGTCGGCCAGCCGCTCGGCGAATGCCCGCGCGGCCCGCATGGGGCCGACCGTGTGCGAACTCGATGGCCCGATGCCGATCGAGAACAGGTCGAGGGCTGAGACGAACGCTGTCACGAATCCAGCGTACGTCGAAGCCCCTGCACGGATCCGGCGTGGTGCTGCACGATCTTGCGCGGTGGCGGTTCGCCGCACACGGACTTCGCGCCGGTTCGCGGTCGTAGGCTGGAAGGTCCATGAGCGAGACGACCAGCCCCTCCGTAACGTCCACCCCCGCGACCACGGCATCCGCCGACCGAGAGCGCGACGGCGTCCTCATCCGCCTCGTGCGGCCCGACGAGGTCGACGCCGTGTCCGCCCTCGCGGTCGGCGCGTACGCGGCCTCGTACCGATTGAGCGACACCTACCGCTCGGACATCGGTGCCGTCGCCGACCGCGTGCGCCAGCACGAGGTCTGGGTCGCGGTCGACGCCGCGTCGGGCGCGCTCCTCGGGACCGTGTCGACGCCGCGCGAGGGCCGGGTCATGTCGGCGGTCGCCCATGAGGGCGAGCTCGACTTCCGGCTGCTCGCCGTCGCCGCGGAGGCCAGGAGGCGCGGCATCGGCGAGGTGCTCGTCGAGCACGTTCTGGGCCTCGCCCGCGCGCGCGGTGCCCGGCGGGTCGTGCTCAACACCGGGCCGGACATGGTCGGTGCGCACCGCCTCTACGAGCGGCTCGGCTTCGAGCGCCTGCCCGAACGCGAGTACACGTTCACCAGGCCCGACGGGTCGAGCTTCCTGATGATGGCGTACGGGCGCGACGCCGCGGCATCCGCCCCGGCCTGACGCTCACCTGCGCCATTCGCGCGCGATGTCTAGGCTGGAGGAGGGGGTACGACATGAGGGCACGCGCAGGGGTAGTGGTGGGAGTGGCGGCCGTCATGCTGCTCGCCGGATGCGTCATCCAGGCGGATCCCGACGACCGCGACCGCGGCGACGGGGGAGCGGCGAACCGCGGGGGGCGCGAGCAGGTGACCTGCGCCGAGTCGGCGTCCATCACGCTCGACGGGGAGCGCGTCGAGTACGACGTCACCGGCGACTGCGCCGAGGTCATCGTCCGTGGCAACGACCTCGACGTGCGCATGGCGTCGAGCACGTCGCTGCGCATCGAGGGCCGTGACAACGACGTCGAGTCATCCGGCGACCTGGGGGCCGTCGAGATCGCCGGTGACGAGAACGACGTCGAGGCGCGCACGATCGCGTCGATCGACGTGCAGGGCAACGGCAACGACCTCGACGCACGCAACGTGGGCTCGGTCGAGATCTCTGGCGACGACAACAGCGTCGAGGCCGACAACGACCCGCAGCCCGTGCGCGTCACCGGCAACGGCAACACCGTCGAGCGGAGCTGACCCGCCGGTCGGGTCCGCCGTACTGCTCTGCGAGACTGGTGGGATGACCGAAACCGCCGTGCCCCGGCCCGCTCGCTCCTCGAAGGGCCGCCGGCGTGCGGTCGTCGTGGTGGTGGCCGTCCTCGCCGTGCTCGCCCTGATCGTCGTGGGCTTCCTCGTGTGGGCCAAGACCGTCTACCAGGGCGAGCGCCCGGCCGCGCTCGACGCGTGGCGCAACACCGGCGTCGGCATCGAGTCGTTCGACGACTCGATCGTCATGACGCCGCTCGACGGGGCATCCGACCGAGGGCTCGTCTTCATCCCGGGCGCCAAGGTCGACCCCTACGCCTACATGGCCAAGCTGGCCGGCGCCGTCGTCGAGACCGGCACGACCGTCGTCATCACCAAGCCCACGCTGAACCTCGCGTTCTTCGACCAGCGGCCGCTCGACACGTTCACCCGGCACGCGCCCGACGCCACCGAGTGGTACGTCGGCGGTCATTCGCTCGGCGGCGTGCGCGCCTGCATGATGGCGACCGAGGAGGATGTCGCGGGCCTCGTCTTCTTCGGCTCGTACTGCGCGAACGACGTCAGCGATTCCGGCCTCGAGGCGCTGAGCATCTCGGGCGGACACGACGGCCTGAGCACGCCCGCGAAGATCGAGGACGCGGCGCATCTCCTGCCCGAGGACGCCGTCTTCGTCGAGATCCCCGGTGCGAACCACGCGAGCTTCGGCAACTACGGCGTGCAGCCGGGCGACGGCGTCGCGACCATGCCCGACGACGAGGTGCGCGATGAGATCACGAGCGCACTCGTCGACTTCTGGGGTTCGTCGGGGGAGTAGGCAGCGGCACCCGACCAGATCCCGGCGATCGGACGGCGGCCGGATTCGTCGCGAGAGCCGGCCGTTCAGCGGGACCTAGAGCTCGCGGAGGGCCTGGGTGCGTTCGCCTCCGGCGTCCCCCGTGTTGACGGTCCCTCGGGGCTCGAAGAGCAGCGCGGTGACCTCCTCGTCGGCGCGGGGGCAGTGTTCGACTCCTGCGGGGACGACGAACACGTCGTCTGGGCCGAGGTGGACATCCCGGTCGCGCAACTGGATGACGAGGTTGCCCGTGCGCACCATGAACAGCTCGTCGGTGTCGGGGTGGCTGTGCCAGACGAACTCGCCGAGCAGCTTGACGACCTTCACGTCGTAGTCGTTGATGCTCGCCAGTCGGTGCGGCTGCCAGGGCTCCGCGATCGCGTCGAAGGCCCGGGTCACATTCTGCACGTCGCTCGTCATGAGGACATGATGGCGCAGATCTCGAGCCGTCGAGGGACTGACCCTCTGGCGATGGGCGCCATCGTGCCGGCCGTGCTAGCGGAGCGTCTTGCGCGCGGTGATCTGACCGGTGTCGAAGCCGAGCAGGTGCAGGCCGCCGTGGAAGCGCGCGTGCTCGACCTTGATGCAGCGGTCCATGACGACGGTGAGGCCCTGCTCCTCGCCGGCGTACGCGGCCTCCTGGTTCCAGATGCCGAGCTGCACCCAGATCGTCTTCGCGCCGACGGCGACGACGTCGTCGATGACGCTCGGGATGTCGCTGCCGCGGCGGAACACCACGACGATGTCGGGCACCTCGGGCAGGTCGGCGAGCTTCGCGTACGCGGGTTGACCGAGGATCTCGGTCTCCATGGGGTTCACGAAGTACAGGCGGTAGTCGCTGGACTGCTGCAGGTACGTGCCGACGAAGTAGCTCGAACGCTGCGGCTTGGGCGAGGCGCCGACGATCGCGACCGACTTCGCGGCGCGGAGGATCGCCAGGCGCTGCTTGGCGTCGGGTCCGACCCAGGTGCGCTGCGACTTCAGCAGCTTCGCGAGCGGCGAGCTCGCGGGCAGGTCGCAGGAGAGGCCGTTGACGAGGCGGACGGTCTCGGTCGAGGCGTCGCCGTCGGCCGCGGCGTTCGCCGCGGCATCCGTCGTGGTGGTGTCGGTCGCAGTGCTCATCGTGCTGCTCCAGTCGCGGCCCGGAGGGCCTGGTCGAGGTCGTCGATGATGTCCTCGACGTCTTCGATGCCCACGCTAATGCGCACGACGCCGGGAAGCACGCCCGCATCCACGAGCTGCTGCTCGGTGAGCTGCGCGTGGGTGGTCGAGGCCGGGTGGATGATGAGGGTCTTCGCGTCGCCGACGTTCGCCAGGTGGCTGGCGAGGTTGACGGACTCGATGAGGGTCTGGCCGACCGCGCGGCCGCCCTTCACCTCGAAACTGAAGACCGAGCCGGGGCCCTTGGGCAGGTACTTCTGCGCGCGGTCGTGGTGCGGGTGGTTCGCCAGGCCCGCCCACCACACGTTCTCGATGCGGGCGTCGGAGTCGAGCCACTCGGCCACGGCGCGAGCGTTGTCGATGTGCGCCTGGATGCGATACGGCAGCGTCTCGACGCCCTGAGCGAGCAGGAAGGCCGAGTGCGGTGCCAGCGACGGCCCGATGTCGCGGAGCTGCTCGGCGCGCAGGCGCGTGAGGAAGGCGTACTCGCCGAAGTTGCCCGACCACTCGAGGCCGCCGTAGCTCGGCACCGGCTGGCCGAACAGCGGGAACTTCTCGGAGTGCCAGTGGAACCGGCCGGACTCGACGACCACGCCGCCGAGCGTCGTGCCGTGGCCGCCGAGGAACTTCGTCGCCGAGTGGGTGACGATGTCGGCGCCCCACTCGATCGGGCGGTTGAGGTACGGGGTCGCGAGCGTCGAGTCGACGATGAACGGGATGCCGTGGGCGTGCGCGACGTCGGCGAGGCCCTCGAGGTCGGCGATCTCGCCCGACGGGTTCGCGATGGTCTCGACGAAGAGCGCCTTGGTGTTGTCCTGGATGACCGCCGCGTAGTCGGCGGGGTCGGAGGAGCGCACGAACGTCGTCTCGATGCCGAAGCGCCGGAGCGTGACATCCAGCTGGGTGATGGAGCCGCCGTAGAGGTTCGCGGACGCGACGATGTGGTCGCCGCTGCCGGCGAGGCTCGCGAACGTGATGTACTGCGCGCTGAGTCCCGAGGCGGTGGCGACGGCGCCGAGTCCGCCCTCGAGGCTGGCCACGCGCTCCTCGAAGCTCGCGACCGTCGGGTTGGCGAGGCGCGAGTAGATGTTGCCGTACTTCTGCAGGGCGAATCGCGCCGCGGCATCCGCCGTGTCGTCGAAGACGAACGCACTCGACTGGTAGATCGGCAGGGCGCGGGCGCCCGTCACCTGGTCGGGGATGTTGCCCGCGTGGATGGCGCGGGTCTTGAAGCCGTATTCGCGGTCTGCCATGCAGCCACGCTAGCCGTGCCGCCCGGGCACGGCGGCCAACGGGCGTAATGCAGTGCAATGCGATCGGGCGGATGCCGCGGCCCGGCGCGCTAGCGTTGGCGGATGATCCTCGAACACGCGCTGCTCCCCGTCGTCCCCGGCCGAGAGGCGGCGTTCGAGGCGGCGTTCGCCGAGGCGAAGGCGATCATCGCGTCGATGCCCGGCTTCGTGGACCTGCGCCTCTCGCGCTCGATCGAGACCCCGAACGAGTACCTCCTGCTCGTGCACTGGGAGAGCGTCGAGGCGCATGAGCAGGGGTTCCGGGGGTCGCCGGAGTACGGACGGTGGCGCGAGCTGCTGCACGGCTTCTACGAGCCGTTCCCCGTCGTCGAGCACTTCGCCCCCGTGCACAGCGCCTGATCAGCGGGCCTCGATAGCGTCGGGGGAGATCGCCCGAGCGGCGACTCCGGACGAGGGCACCCAGTACCCGGAACGCGACAAGACTGGCTCAGGGAGTGAGCTGTCATGTCATGGATCGTCCTCATCGTCTCGGGCGTGCTCGAAGCCGTCTGGGCCACCGCGCTCGGTCGCTCGGAGGGCTTCACGAAGCTCTGGCCGTCGGTCGTCTTCGGCGTCGCCCTCGTCGCCTCGATGGGCGGCCTCGCCTTCGCGATGCGCGACATCCCGACCGGCACGGCCTACGCCGTCTGGGTGGGCATCGGTGCGGCGCTCACGGTCGTGTGGGCCATGGTCACGGGCGAGACGGATGTCTCGTGGGTGCGCATCGCGCTGCTGGTCGGGCTCGTCGGCTGTGTGGTCGGCCTGAAGTTCGTCGACGGCGGCGCCGGGCACTAGCCCGTCGCTGGCGGGCGGATGGCGCGGCGCAGCCCCGCGCGCACTGCGGCGAACCCGTCCGCGGGCTTGCGGCGCCCGCATCCGAGTGTGTAAACAATCATTGACATGAAGTCGAGAATCGTTTACGTTCGCCATGTAAAGAATCATTGACACATGGAGGCGGTCATGTCGTACGAGGAGAAAGGCGTCTGGTCGTTCCTGGCCATCGCCGTGATCGGCTACGGCGTCTACCTGTGGCTCGTGCTGCCGCAGCTCTGGGCGATGCCGCTCGGCGAGGTCGACTACGTCGGACCGATGCTGTGGACCATCGGCGGCGCGATCGTCGCGGGCATCTTCTCGCGCATCCTCATCGAGATCGTCGTGCCGAGCGAGCAGCGCTCGGCCGACCAGCGCGACCGCGAGATCGAGCGCACGGGGGAGCGGGTGGGCAACTCGTTCGTGATCATCGGCGCGCTCGGGGCCATGGTGCTCGCCTGGCTCGAGGTCGACTGGTTCTGGATCGCGAACACGATCTACCTCTGCTTCGTCATCTCGGCCGTGCTCTCCAGCATGACCAGGCTGGCCGCCTACCGCGTGGGCGGGTTCCAGTCGTGGTGAAGCCGACCAGGGTGACCAACTCGATCCGCGCCCTGCGCTTCGCGAACGGCGAGATGACCCAGGCCGAGCTCGCGGCCCGCCTGGGCGTCACCCGCCAGACGGTCATCGCGATCGAACAGGGTCGGTACTCGCCCTCGCTCGAGCTGGCGTTCCAGCTCGCCCGCGTCTTCGGCGTCCCGCTCGACGACGTGTTCCAGTACCCCGCCGAGTGACCGCACGGTCGCCGGTGCAGTCAGAGGAGTGATCATGATGCTCGCAGCAGCAGCTCGCCGGTACGGCCCGCCCGAGGTCGTGCACCTCGAGGAGTTCGCGACGCCGACGCCCGGCCCGGGCGCGATCCGGGTGCAGGTGCGCACCACGACGGTCGGAGCGTCGGATGTCGCCTTCCGGGCCGGTTCGCCCTGGTTCGCGCGGCTCGTGACGGGCCTCCGACGCCCACGGCGGCCCGTGCTCGGCTCGGACTTCGCGGGCGTGGTCCACGCCGTCGGCGGCGGCGTGACGGCGTTCGCGGTCGGTGATCGCGTGCACGGGGTGACCGGGGTCGACGGCGGCACCCACGCCGAGTACGTGATCGTCGCCGAGGACGGCGCCCTCCAGCGCATCCCCGACGGCGTCGACGACATCGAGGCCGTCGCGATGCTCGACGGGTTCCTGACCGCGCTGCCATTCCTCCGTGACCTCGGGCGCGTGAAGCCGGGTGACCGGGTGCTCGTCAACGGGGCGTCCGGAGCCGTCGGATCGGCTGCGGTGCAGCTCGCGCGGTGGATGGGTGCGCGGGTCACGGCGGTCACCAGCGGTCCGAACGTCGCGCTCGTGCGCTCGCTCGGCGCCGACCGGGTCATCGACTACACGTCAGAGGCGTTCACCGACGAGCGCGACGCCTACGAGCTCGTCTTCGACGCCGTCGGGCGCGCCTCGTTCGGCCGGTGCCGCCGCACGCTCGCGAAGCGGGGCGTCTACGCCACGACGGTCCCGACCGCCGGCGTGCTCCTGCTGTCGCCCATCACGCGCCTGCTGGGCCGGCGTCGTGCGGTGATCACGTTCACGGGACTGCGTCCCGACGCGGCCAAGCGCGCCGACCTCGCGCTGCTCCAGCAGCTCGTGGCCGAGGGTGCCTTCGCGCCCGTGGTCGACCGGGTCGACGCGTTCGCCGACGTCGCGGCCGCACACCGGCGCGCCGGCACCGGCCGGAAGGTCGGAGCGGTCGTGCTCGCGGTGCATCCGCTGGTGCCGATCCCGCAGCCGACGCGAGCACGGGCCGGCGCATCCGGCGGCTCCGACCGTGCCGGCGGGCGGGCCGACGCATGAGGGCGATCACGATGCGCCGCTACGGCGGGCCCCAGGTCCTCGAACTCGCGGAGATCGAGGCGCCCCGGCCCGCGGCCGGCGAGGTGCTCATCCGGGTCGAGGCCGCGGCGGTGAGCGCCGGCGACGTGCTCATCATGCACGGTGAGCCGCGCATGATCCGGCTGGCGTTCGGCCTCGCTGCGCCGCGGCAGCCCGTGATCGGCCGGGATGTCGCCGGCGAGGTCGCCGCCGTCGGGGCGGGCGTCACGCGGTTCGCCGTCGGCGACCGGGTCTTCGCCGAGTCCGACCAGGCCGGATGGGCCGAGTACGCGACGGTTCCCGAGCGCTTCGTCGCGCTTCGGCCCGCCTCGGTCGATGCGGTGCATGCGGCCGCCGTGCCGGTGTCCGGCACCACCGCGCTGCAGGGACTCCGCCTGGCAGGCCTGCGGCCGGGTCAGCGCCTGCTCGTGAACGGCGCGTCGGGCGGCGTCGGGGGCTTCGTGGTGCAGCTCGGGGTGGCGATGGGCGCCGAGGTCACGGGGGTGTGCCGCGGGACGAAGGCAGAGCACGTGCGCGCGCTCGGAGCGCACGAGGTCATCGACCACACGCGCGAGGACTTCACCGCGAGGGCCGGCGCGTTCGACGTGGTGTTCGACCTCGTCGCCGACCATCCGCTCGGCCGCGTGCGCCGCTCGCTCGTGCGCGACGGCATGCTCGTGCTCTCGTCGGGCCGCGGCGGCACGGTCACCGGTCCGTTGGGGCGCCTCGCCGTGGCATCCGTCGTCTCGCCCTTCGTTCCCCAGCGGCTCCGGCCGCTCGCCGCGAAGCGCAGCGGCGAGGACCTCACCGAGCTCGCCCGTCGCATCGACGCCGGCGACCTGCGCCCGGTGGTCGACGCCGTGTTCCCGCTCGAGCGGGCGGCCGAGGCCGTGCGGCGATTCGAGGCCGGGGACGTGCGCGGCAAGCTCGTGCTCGCCGTGGCCTGACGCGCACGGACCGCGTGCGGTTCAGCCGAGCAGCACCGCGCCATAGGCGAGCGTCGCGACGAGCACCCACGACGTGAGGCCCACGACGACGGCGCGCCAGCCGGTGGCCGCCAGGTCGGCGAACCGGATCGAGGCACCGAGCGCGAAGAGCGCCATCGCGAGCACCGCCGTCTGCAGGGTGTCGGCGGCCGAGAGGACCGCCTCGGGCAGCGGGACGAAGGTGGCGAGCAGCACGGCGGCGACGAACCCGGCGATGAAGAGCGGGACGACCGGTGGCCGGCTGCCGTCCGTCGGGACGTGCCGACGCCGCTCCACGGCGGCCGTGACCGCCACGAGCGGAGCCAGCATGAGCACGCGCGTGAGCTTCACGACCACGGCGACCGCGAGGGCGGCCGGGCCCGCGAGCTGCGCGGTCGCGACGACCTGTCCGACGTCGTGCACGCCCGCGCCGACCCAGTGGCCGAATCCGACCGCGTCCAGGCCGAGCGGATGCCACAGCGCGGGCAGCACCGCGATCGCGAGGGTGCCGCAGAGGGTCACGAGCGCGACCGGCACGGCCTGGTCCTCGTCGCGTGCCCGCACGGTCGAGCCCATCGCGCCGATCGCCGAGGCGCCGCAGATCGCGAAGCCGCTCGCGACGAGGAGCGGCTGGTGACCGGGCAGGCCCAGCGCGCGACCCAGGCCGATCGTGCCGACGAAGGTGAGCACCACGACGGCGACGGTCGTCGCGATCGTCACCCACCCGAGCCCGGCGATGTCGACGAGGCTCAGCTTCAGGCCGAGCAGCACGATCCCCACTCGGAGCAGGGTGCGGGAGGCGACCCGGAGCCCGGGGGCGAGCACGCCGTCGAGCCGGCGCTGCACCGGCGGCACCTGCCCGGCGATGATGCCGATCGCGACGGCCGCGGTGAGCAGTGGGAGGGCCGGCAGTGCGAGGTGCACGAGCCACGCGATGGCGGCCGCCGAGGCCGCGACCGCGAGTCCCGGCATCCGCTCCCGCACCATGTCACGGTAGCCGATCGGATGCCGCGGCCCGGAATCAGCCCCAGCTCGGGAGCCAGAAGTGCAGCTGGCGGTAGTCGGGCGTGATCGGGATGCCGCTCCAGAGGGGGTAGAAGAACAGCGACACGAGCAGCACGAACACGAGGTAGACGGCCACCGTGGCGATGCCCCGCTCGCGGCGCCACCACACGTCGTCGGGTCGGCCGAGCACCAGCCTCACCACGGCCGCGAGGGCGAGGATCAGGTACGGCTCGAAGGCGATCGAGTAGAACTGGAAGACCGTGCGGTCCAGGTACATGAGCCACGGGAGGTAGCCGGCGCCGAGGCCCAGCAGGATGAGCCCGACCTGCCACTCGCGGTACCTGGCGAGCCGGTACACGAGGTAGAGGCAGGCGAGCGCCGCGGCCCACCAGATGATCGGGTTGCCGATGCCCATGATCGAGGACCAGCACGTCTCGGTGCCGCACCCGCCCGAGCCGTCCTCGGTCGAGGCGAAGTACATGTTGGTCGGCCGGCCCATGACGAGCCAGGTCAGCGGATTCGCCTGCCACGGATGTTCCGAATGCACGCCCACGTGGTACTGGTACGCGGACTGGTGGTAGTGCCAGAGGCTCTGCAGCGCCGTCGGCACCCAGGCGAAGAACCCGGTCGCCCGGTTGGCCGCATCGTCGGCCCAGTGCCGGTCGTAGCCGCCGTCGGTGACGAGCCAACCGGTCCAGGACGCGAGGTAGACGACGAAGGCCACGGGCACGTACAGCAGGAACGTGACCGGCGCCTGCTTGAGGATCGCGGCCGTGGCGTAGAGCGGCACCCCCGCACGGCGCCGCGCGAGGGCGTCGACGATGACGAGGTAGATGCCGAACGCCGCGAGGAACCAGATGCCCGACCACTTGACGGCGGATGCCGCGCCGAAGGCGGCACCGGCCGCGATGAGCCAGGGCCTGGCCCAGAGCGCCGGCCCGTAGTGCGGGTCGTGGCCGGCCCGCCGGGAGGCGTCGAGCCGTCGCTCGAGCCGCTCGCGTGCCCACGACCGGTCGAGCAGCACGAACCAGACGCCGAGCAGCGCGAAGATCATCACCCAGTTGTCCAGGAGCGCGACCCGCGACATCACGATCGCGTTGCCGTCCACGGCGAACAGCAGGCCCGCGATCACGGCGACGATCGTCGACGGCCAGAGCCGGCGGGCGAGCATCATGAGCACGAACACCCCGGCGGTGCCGGCGAGCGCCGTCGAGGCACGCCACCAGAACGCGTTGTCGGCGCCGAACGGGAGCATGCCGAGCGCGATCATCCACTTGCCGAGCGGCGGGTGCACCACGTACGACGGGTCCTCGAGGAAGGAGTCGGTGTCACCGCTCGAGAAGGCCTCGTCGGCGCCCTCGGGCCAGCTCGTCTCGTAGCCGTGGTGCAGCAGCGTCCAGGCGTCCTTGACGTAGTACGTCTCGTCGAACACGATCGCCTGCGGGTGGCCGAGGTTCCAGAACCGCAGCACGGCGGCGAGGAGCGTGACGAGCACCGGGCCGCCCCAGTACCAGAGCGCGCGACGGCGCGGGGTCGAGAGCGTGCGCGACCACCAGGCGTCGAGGCGGGTCCCGTGCGGCGCGGGCTCCCGGTCCGTCGGCGGTTCGCTCGACGGGCCCGCCCCCGGCTCGTCGGCCTCGGCGCCGACAGCACCGGCTGCGGCCTCCTGCGGGGCCCCGGTCGCCGACGTCGCGGGGACCTCGGATGCCCCGGGCGTCACGGTCGCGGCGGGTGCCGTGGGGGCGGCATCCGTCTCTGAAGTCATGGGCTTCAGAGTAACCGAGCCGGACCGGATGGGCGTCGACCCCGTGGTGCGGGAGACTGGGGGGATGATCATCCTCGCGGCGACGCCCATCGGCAACCTCGGCGACGCGTCGGTCCGACTGCGCGAGGCCCTCGCCGAGGCGACCGTCGTCGCCTCCGAGGACACACGCGTCACGCAGCGGCTGCTCGCCGGGCTCGGCATCACGAACCGGCCCCGCCTCATCGCCCTGCACGAGCACAACGAGCGTGCGAAGGCCGCCGAACTCGTCGAGCTCGCGCGCGAGGTCGACCTGCTCGTGCTGAGCGACGCCGGCATGCCGACCGTCTCCGACCCCGGCTACCCGCTCGTCCAAGCTGCGGTGGCGGCCGGCGTCGAGGTCACGGCGATCCCGGGCCCGAGCGCGGTGATCACGGCTCTCGCCGTCGCCGGACTGCCGACCGACCGGTTCTCCTTCGAGGGGTTCCTGCCCCGCAAGGCAGGGGAGCGCGCCAGGCGTCTCGCCGAGCTCGCGGGCGACCGCCGTACGCTCGTGTTCTTCGAGGGGCCGTCGCGCCTCGCGGTGAGCCTCACCGCGCTCGCCGAGGCCTTCGGTGCCGATCGTCCGGCGGCGGTGTGCCGGGAGCTCACGAAGCTCCACGAGGAGGTTCGCCGGGGCGGGCTCGGGGAGCTCGCCGAGTGGGCGGCCGACGGCGTGCGCGGCGAGATCTGCATCGTCGTGCAGGGTGCGGCGGAGCGGCAGGCGGATGCCGCGACCGCCCTCGACCGCGTGCTCGAGCTCGCGGCATCCGGCACCCGGTTGAAGGATGCGGCCTCGCTCGTGGCCGCGGAGACGGGGCTCGGCAAGCGCGACCTCTACGAGGCGGCGCTCGCGTCGAGGACCCGCTGACCGCGACGCGCTGACGCCGCCGACGCGCTGACCCGCCGACGCGCTGACCGCCGGTCTGCGGCGCTGCCGAGCCGGTCACCGGCGACGTGCGCGCGTCCGCACCGGCCCGCATCGGTGCAGTAGGTTCGGGCCCCATGACACTCTCGACCCACGCCCTGCCCTCCCCGCGCTCGCAGCCGCTGCGAGGCGGCCCCGTGCTCCGCTGGGGCGTGGTGGCCCCTGGCGGCATCGCGGCCGACTTCGTGCACGCCCTGCACGCCTACACGGACCAGCGCGTAGTCGCGGTCGCCTCCCGGTCGCCCGAACGCGCGGCCGAGTTCGCCCGTCGGCACGACATCGCCCGCAGCCATGGCGAGTACGCGCACCTGTACGCGGACCCGGACGTGCAGATCGTCTACGTCGCCGCGCCGCACAGCGAGCACCTCCGGCTGTCGCTCGACGCCATCGGCGCGGGCAAGCACGTGCTCATCGAGAAGCCGATCGGGCTCTCGGCCGACGAGGCGCGCACCATCCGCGACGCCGCCCGCGCGGCCGGCGTCTTCGCCATGGAGGCGATGTGGACCCGGTTCCTGCCGCAGACCGACGTGATGGTGCAGTTGCGCGACGACGGGGTGCTGGGCGACGTGCGCCTGGTCACGGCCGACCTCGGCTTCACGGCGCAGCCCGGCGGGCGCCTCTTCGATCCGCGCCTCGGCGGGGGCGCCCTGCTCGACATCGGCGTCTACTCGGTCTGGCTGAGCCACCTCTGGCTGGGTGCTCCCAGCTCCGTGACGGCGCGGGGCACGCTCGCCGAGAGCGGTGTCGACGTGCAGAGCGCGATCGTGCTCGCGTACCCGCAGGATGCGCAGGCCGTGCTCAGCACGAGCCTGCAGGTGTCCTCGCCCGGTCGGGCCGCGGTGTCCGGCTCGCTCGGCAACCTCGACATCGACCCGTCGTTCGTGGCTCCCGGCGGGTTCGAGCTGGTGGTCGCCGCCGGCGGCGAGCCGCGCGCGAGGTACGACGACCCATCGGGCCTGAGCTTCCGCGAGGGCATGGCGTGGCAGGCCGCCGCGGTCGCCCGGCACGTGACCGACGGCCTCACGGAATCGCCGCTGCATCCGCTGCAGACGACGATCGACGTCATGACCGTGATCGACGCGGCCCGCGCTCAGCTCGGAGTCGTCGAGGCCTGATTCCACGCGGATGGGAGCGCGCCCAAATTCTTCTTGACGGGCGATCGACCGGCCGGGTATGGTTGCGTCGAACTCGTGGGAGCGTTCCCATGAGTGTTCTGTGGGAGCGTTCCCATGACCTAGGACCACGCACACAAGGGAGTGACCGTGAACTCATCACGAACCAGGATCGCCGCGTCCGTCGCGGGCATCGCAGCATTGGCCCTCATCGCGACAGGCTGCTCGACCGGAGGCGGTGAGGGCGGCGGTGACGACAAGGTCACCCTCTCCATCACGACCTTCGGCACGATGGGCGTCGACGCCAACTACGAGCAGTACATGGAGGAGAACCCCAACGTCACGATCGAGGCGACGAATCTCGAGGGCGGCGGTGCGGCCCGTGACGACGCGTACGCCAAGATCGCGGCCGGCACCGGCCTCAGCGACATCGTGGCCATCGAGGAGGGCTGGCTCGGCACGATCCCCGACGACTCGTTCGTCGACCTGCGCGACTACGGCATCGAGGACGTCAAGGACTCCTGGCTCGACTGGAAGTACGACCAGGGCACGACCACCGACGGCAAGGTCATCGGCGCGGGCCTCGACATCGGCCCGCAGGGCCTCTGCTACCGCGGCGACCTGTTCGAGGCCGCGGGGCTGCCCAGCGAGCGCACCGAGGTCGCCGAGTACTTCGGCGGCGACGACGCCACGTGGGACCGATTCTTCGAGGTCGGCCAGGAGTACGTCGACAACTCCGGGAAGGCGTTCTACCACAGCCCACGCTTCTTCTGGAACTCCTTCGTGAACCAGCAGGAGGAGGGGTACTACAAGAAGGACGGCGAGACCCTGAACATCGAGGGCAACGACGTGCTGAAGGACCAGTTCACGAAGATCGTCGAGGCCGAGAACGACGAGCTCGGCGCAGGGCTCCCCGGCTGGGAGGTCGGCCCCGAGGCCAAGGCCGGCGACTTCGCCGTCTACATGTGCCCGAGCTGGATGCTCGGCATCGTGCAGGGCTACTACGACGAGGGCACCACCGACAGCGGCTGGGACTTCGCCGACGTCCTCCCCGGCGGCGCGGCCAACTGGGGCGGCGCGTTCCTCGGCGTCGCAGAGTCGTCCGAGCACAAGGAGGAGGCCGCCAAGCTCGCGCTCTGGCTCGCCGCCCCCGAGCAGCAGGCCGCCTCGTTCGAGCTCGCCGGCCCGTTCCCGAGCACGCCCGAGGGCCAGGAGCTCGTCGCCGACACCACGAGCGCCTTCTTCAACGACGCTCCCGTCGGCGAGATCTTCGCGGCACGCTCGGAGGGCGTGATCGCCCAGGTCAAGGGCCCCGAGGACTCCAACATCCAGGACAACGTGTTCGGCCCGGTCTTCGACCGGGTCAGCCAGGGCGAGGTCACCGACCCCGACGAAGCCTGGGATGAGGCCATGGAGCTGCTCGACCAGATCGTCGGCTGATCCGTCGGGCGGCTCGGCACCACGCGTCGAGCCGCCCGCGCACAACCCTCCACCGCTCCATTCATCGTCTCGCGGATTGGCTCAACGATGACCACCTCCACCTTGGGTCGACCGGCCCGCTCGGAACTGACGTTCCGGCAGAAGGTCAGTCGCTTCGACTACACCTTCTCCCCGTTCCTCTACGTCGCGCCGTTCTTCGTCCTGTTCGCCCTGATCGGCGTCTTCCCGATCGCGTACACGCTGAACGTCTCGCTCTACGACTGGCATCTGCTCGAGGGCCAGGGTGAGTTCGTCGGCCTGGCGAACTATGTCTCGATCCTCAGCGACCCCTTCTTCTGGAACGCCTTCGGCAACACCGTCAGCATCTTCCTGCTGTCGGCGATCCCGCAGCTCGTCATCGCCACCGGCATCGCGGCGCTGCTCGACCAGGCGATCCGCGGCAAGACCTTCTGGCGCATGAGCATCCTGCTGCCGTACATCGTCGCGCCGGTCGCGGTCACCGTGATCTTCCTCCAGATCTTCAACCAGTACCACGGCCCCATCGCCGGGCTCCTCGAGCTGTTCGGGCTGGAGCCGATCCGCTGGGCATTCGACGTGCTGCCCTCCCACATCGCGATCGCCACCATGGTGAACTGGCGCTGGACCGGCTACAACGCCCTCCTGCTCCTGGCCGCCATGCAGGCCGTGCCGCGCGATGTCTACGAGTCGGCCGCGCTCGACGGCGCCAACAAGATCCGCCGCTTCTGGTCCATCACGATCCCGATGATCCGGCCCACGCTCATCTTCGTGGTCATCACCGCGACCATCGGCGGCCTGCAGATCTTCACTGAGCCGCGGCTCTTCGACGGACGGACGTACGGCGGCAGCGACCGCCAGTTCCAGACGATCGTGCTGTACCTCTACGAGCTCGCGTTCCCGCGGCGCGACTTCGGCCAGGCCTCGGCGACCGCCTGGATCCTGTTCCTCATCATCGTGCTGGTCGGGCTCATCAGCTACGCGATCACCCGCGCCATCCGCACCGCCGACGTGAAACCGGCCCGCATCAGCGCCGCCTCCATCGGCGCGCAGCAGGGAGAGTCATGACCGCCACCGTCACGTCGCCCAAGACGCCGAAGCCGTCGAAGTCGCCTTCCTTCGAGGATCGTCGCGTCGTCGACGCCGAGCGCCGAGCGAAGCGCAAGCGCGCCTATGAACGTCCGGGCGTCCTCACCTACGCGCTGCTCATCGCGTTCTTCGTCGGCTCCGCGTTCCCGCTCTGGTGGTCGTTCGTCATCGGCAGCCGCCAGTCGTCCGACACGAACCTGGTGCCCCCCGCGGTGCTCCCGGGCCCGAACTTCCTCTCGAACGCCATGAAGGCCCTCGAGACGGTGCCGTTCCTCCAGGGGCTGTTGAACAGCATCCTCATCTCGGGCGCCATCACCGTCTCCGTGGTGTTCTTCTCGACGCTGGCCGGGTACGCGTTCGCCAAGCTGCGCTTCCGCGGGCGCACCGGCCTGCTGCTCGCGGTGATCGCCACGATGGCCATCCCGACGCAGCTCGGCATCATCCCGCTGTTCATGCTCATGGCCGAATGGCAGTGGATCGGCACCCTCCAGGCCGTCATCGTGCCCGGCATGGTCACCGCCTTCGGCGTGTTCTTCATGCGCCAGTACCTCGTGGACGTGATCCCCGACGAGCTCATCGAGGCCGCCCGCATGGACGGAGCCAGCATGTGGGGCACGTTCCGGCACGTGGCGCTCCCCGCAGCCCGACCCGCGATGGCCGTGCTCTCCCTCTTCACCTTCATGGCCGCCTGGACCGACTACCTCTGGCCCAGCCTCGCGCTGAGCCCGCGAAACCCCAGCGTGCAGACCGCCCTCGCGGCCCTGAGCGCCAGCGGCGGCCAGAACCCCGACAACGCGATGGTGCTCGCGGGCGCCGTGCTGTCGGTGATCCCACTCCTCATCCTCTTCTTCGTCGCGGGCAAGCAGCTCGTGGCGGGCATCATGCAAGGCGCAGTGAAAGGCTGACATGACCATCGAGACTCCGACACGCACCAGGGAGAGCCCCGACTACCGGGACTCCGGACTCGAGTTCCCGACCGGGTTCCTCATCGGCTCCGCCACGGCCTCGTACCAGATCGAGGGCGCCGCCACGGCCGACGGGCGCGGTCCGTCTATCTGGGACACGTTCAGTGCGACGCCGGGCAAGATCGTGAACGGCGACACGGGCGCCGTCGCCGACGATCACTACAACCGACTCGAGTCGGACCTCGACCTGATGGTCGAACTCGGCCTCGAGGCGTACCGCTTCTCGATCGCGTGGCCGCGCATCCAGCCGACCGGCTCCGGAGCCGTGAACGAGGCGGGGCTCGACTTCTACCGTCGTCTCGTCGACGGGCTCATCGCCCGCGGCATCCGCCCGATCGCGACGCTGTACCACTGGGACCTCCCGCAGGCGCTGGAGGATGCCGGTGGTTGGACCAACCGCGAGACCGCGTATCGCTTCGCGGAGTATGCGCGACACGTCGCCGAGGCGCTCGGCGATCGCGTCCCCGTGTGGACGACGCTGAACGAGCCGTGGTGCAGTGCCTTCCTCGGGTACGGGTCGGGCGCGCACGCGCCGGGCCGCACCGACGGCGCCGCGGCGCTCGCGGCCATGCACCACCTCAACCTCGCGCACGGCCTCGCCGTGCAGGTGCTCCGCGAGGTCGTCCCGCAGGCCGAGGTCTCGGTCACGCTGAACTTCCACGTCGTCCGCGGCGACGGCGACGGGAGCGCGGAGGCCGTGCGCCGCATCGAGGCGCTGGCGAACCGCTCCTTCACCCAGCCGATGCTCGTCGGCGGGTACCCCGTCGACCTCATCGAGGACACCTCCTCGGTCACGGACTGGTCGTTCGTCCTCCCGGGCGACACGGAGATCATCCGGCAGCCGCTCGACTTCCTCGGCGTCAACTACTACTCGACGACCCGGGTGCGCATGTGGGACGGGGTGTCGCCGCGTGAACGCGCCGACGGCCACAAGGACGTCGGGGGCTCCCCGTGGCCCGGCAGCGACGGGGTCGAGTTCCTCCACCAGGAGGGCCCGTACACGGCGATGGGGTGGAACATCGCCCCCGACGGGCTGGAGGGCCTGCTGCTCTCGCTGAGCCGCGAGCACCCCGACCTCCCGCTCATGATCACCGAGAACGGCGCCGCGTTCGCCGACGAGGTGATCGGCGACCGCGTCTTCGACGACGAGCGCGTCGACTACCTGCGGCGGCACTTCACGGCCGCGCACCGGGCGATGGAGCAGGGCGTCGACCTGCGCGGATACCTCGTCTGGTCGCTGCTGGACAACTTCGAGTGGGGCTACGGATTCAGCAAGCGCTTCGGCATCGTGCATGTGGACTACGAGACCCAGCGTCGCACGATCAAGGACAGCGGGCTGTGGGTGGCCCGCCTCATCGACGGGCACGTCATCCCGGAGTGAGGCGCGGCGCGGATGTTGTCGTACGGTGAAGGTGCCACCTCCGACGGAGGAAGCACCCGAAGCGCCCCGACGGGCGGCAGGAGACGAGACGTGACGACGCAGACGCGCCGCAAGGCGCCGGCCCTGAGCCCGACCCTCGAGGGGGTCGCGGCCCTGGCCGGCGTCTCCAGTTCGACGGTGTCGCGCGTGATCAACGGGTCGCCCCAGGTCACCGAGAGCGCGGTGGCGCGCGTGAACGACGCCATCGCGAAGCTCGGGTACGTGCCCAACCGGGCCGCCCGCAGCCTCGTCCGCCGCCAGACGCAGACCATCGCGATGATGATCCCCGAGCGCACGGCCGAGTTCTTCGCAGATCCGTACTTCGCCGAGGTCATCCAGGGTGCGGCGATGTACGCCTCGTCGAGCGACTACTCGCTGACGCTGCTCATCGAGTCCGAGCAGGATCCCGAGAAGACGCACCAGTTCCTGCGGCGCGGCAACGTCGACGGCGCGCTCATCCTGTCGCACCACAGCGCGTCGTCGGCCTACCTCGAGCTGTCGCGGACACTGCCCGTGGTGTTCGGCGTCCGGCCGCCCGGCGAGTTGGACGCCGCGTTCGACGCCGAGGTCCGCAGCGTCGACGTCGACAACGTCGCGGCGGCCGCGCTCGCGACGCAGCACCTCGTCGACCGTGGGCGCCGTCGTATCGCGACGATCACCGGGCCCTTGAGCACGTCCGCGGGTCGCGAACGACTGCAGGGCTGGAGCGAGGTCCTCGCCGCAGCCGGACTCGAGCCCGCCGGCTGCGAGGAGGGCGACTACACCCCGGCCGGTGGCGCGGCGGCGGCCGAGCGCCTCCTCGCGGGTGCGACCCCGTTCGATGCCGTCTTCGTCGCATCCGCGCAGATGGCCTCCGGCGCGCTCCCCGTGCTGAAGGCGCACGGTCGGCGGGTGCCGGGCGACGTGGCCATCGCGACCCTCGACAACAACGTCTTCTCGACGAACACCGTGCCGCAGCTGACGACCGTCGACCTGCACACCTCCGACAAGGGCGCCACGATGGTCGCAACGCTCATCCGCCTCATCGAGGGCGCGGAGATCGGGGCCGAGACCCTGATCCCGATCGACCTCGTCGTGCGCGACTCCAGCGCGTCCTGACGCCTGACGGCAGCGGCCGGCGGCGGGCGGCGGCGGCCGCGGCTGCTCCCTCCGAGATCGGTGTCCCCTTTTCGGGGGATGTGGCGGAGAATGGGAGGACACGCACGAGGAGGTGCGACATGGCCCACGAAGTCAGGTTCGCGACATTCGGCGGTCCCGAGGTGCTCGAGATCGCGGAGATCCCCACGCCCGAGCCCGGTCCGGGGGAGGTGCTCGTCGAGGTCTACGCGGCGGGCCTCAACCCGGTCGAGAGCGCGGTGCGGCGCGGTGAGCATCCCGAGCGATGGCACGTCGAGCCACCGGCATCCCAGGGGCGCGACCTCGCGGGCCTCGTGATCGCGACCGGTCCCGGCGTGGTCCGCCTCGGGCGCGGCGACGAGGTCATGGGCTTCGTCGACCGCGGCGCACAGGCGACCCACGTCGTCGTCCCCGAGGCCAACCTGCTCGAACGCCCGTCGGCCCTGTCCTGGGAGGTCGCCGGGTCGCTGTACACGGCGGGCACCACCGCCTGGTCGATCGTCGAGGGGCTGCACCTCGGCCCGAACGACACGGTCGTCATCACGGCCGCCGCCGGCGGGGTCGGATGCCTCGCCGCGCAGCTCGCGCGCCTGCGCGGCGCCGCGGTCATCGGCACCGCGCCGGACATGCGCTTCGACTTCCTGCGGCAGTTCGGCGTGATCCCGCTCCCATACGGGCCCGACCTGGCCGATCGCGTGCGGGAGGTCGCGCCGCACCCGGCGAACGTGTTCCTCGACTTCCTCGGAGAGCAGGCCGAGGAGGCCAGGGCGCTCGGCATCCCGCCGTCGCGCGTCTTCACGCTCACCGACTGGGACGCGATCGAGCGCGATGAGGCCGTCCGGGCCGGAGCCGGCGACATCGTGGCACTCGGGCGCATCGCGGCGCTCGTGTCCGCCCGACGGTTGCGCCTGCCGATCGCCGACGTCTTCCCGCTCGAGAAGGTCGCCGACGCGTACCGCGCCCTCGAGCGCCGCGAGGCGCCGGGCAAGATCGTGCTGGGCATGCGCGTCGTGGACTACCCGATGCAGAAGTCGAGGGAGCCCGAGCTCAAGGAGCAGGACGTGACGATCGGCGTCCCGACCGAGCACGATCGCCTCGACGTGGAGGAGGCGGTGCCGGCCGCGGTGGGCGATGGCAGCGTGCGGCGGCGGCGGCGCGAGGCGCGCGAGCACGGAGTCGAGCAGACCTCGGGCGAGGACGGCCCCGGCCTGCATCCGACCATGCTGTAACGCGGCCGGAGCGGCATCCGCTCGCCCGTAGGATTGAGCGCATGGCCGAAGGCTCCTCGTTCTATGTCACCACGCCCATCTTCTACGTCAACGACGTGCCGCACATCGGCCACGCGTACACGGAGGTGGCTGCCGACGTGCTCGCGCGCTGGCACCGCCAGGCGGGGGAGCGCACCTGGTCGCTGACCGGCACCGACGAGCACGGCCAGAAGATCCTGCGCACCGCCACGGCGAATGGCGTCACCCCGAAGCAGTGGGCCGACAAGCTCGTGGCCGAGGCGTGGGTACCGCTGCTCGAGACGGTCGACATCGCGAACGACGACTTCATCCGCACGACCGACGAGCGGCACGAGCGCAACGTGCAGAAGTTCCTCCAGAAGCTCTACGACGACGGCCACATCTACACGGGCGAGTACGAGGGCTACTACTGCGTCGGCTGCGAGGAGTACAAGCAGGAGTCCGACCTCGTGCCCGGCACCGGCGAGTACGAGGGCCAGCTGGTCTGCGCGATCCACTCCAAGCCCGTCGAGCTGCTGCACGAGAAGAACTACTTCTTCCGCACCTCGGCGTTCGCCGAGCGCCTGCTCGCCCTGTACGAGGAACGGCCCGACTTCGTGCAGCCCGAGTCGGCGCGCAACGAGGTGCTCGGCTGGGTGCGCTCCGGCCTGTCCGACCTGTCGATCTCGCGCTCGACCTTCGACTGGGGCGTCAAGGTCCCGTGGGACGAGTCGCATGTCGTCTACGTCTGGTTCGACGCGCTGCTGAACTACATCACCGCCGTGGGCTACGGCGAGGACGACGAGGAGTTCGCGAGCCGCTGGCCTGCGCAGCACATCGTCGGCAAGGACATCCTGCGCTTCCACGCGGTGATCTGGCCCGCCATGCTCATGGCCGCCGAGCTCGACGTGCCGCGCGGCGTGTTCGGGCACGGCTGGCTGCTCGTCGGCGGCGAGAAGATGTCCAAGTCCAAGCTCACGGGCATCGCCCCCGAGCAGATCACCGACACGTTCGGCTCCGACGCGTTCCGCTACTACTTCCTGCGCGCGATCGCGTTCGGTCAAGACGGCTCGTTCTCGTGGGAGGACCTCTCGGCCAGGTACCAGGCCGAACTCGCGAACGGCTTCGGCAACCTCGCGTCGCGCGTGATCGCCATGATCACGCGGTACTGCGACGGCGTCGTGCCGTCGGCCACGGCGCCGACGGCGGCCGACGAGGCCATCACGGCGATCGAGCAGCGGGTGACGGATGCCTCGTGGGCGGCGATCGACCGCATCGCGATCCACGAGGCGATCGCCGCCGTGTGGGAGCTCGTCGACGCCCTGAACGGGTACATCACGAGCGAGGAGCCGTGGGTGCTCGCCAAGGACCCGGCGAACCGTGCGCGCCTCGAGACCGTGCTCGCGACCGCGTACCACGGCCTCGGCACCCTCGCCGTGCTGCTCTCGCCCGTGCTGCCCAAGGCCACCGCCAAGCTCTGGACCGCACTCGGCGCACCGGGCACCGTCCAGGAGCAGCGCATCGATCGCGCGAACGCGTGGGCCGTCGGCTCGCAGGTCGCGCCCCTCGAGGCGCTCTTCCCCCGTATCGAAACGGCTGAATGAGCGAGCAGCACGGCGAGCCGGGCGCGGTGAGCCCCGACCACCTGCGCGTCCGCGGCGACGGCGGCCGGCCGGTGGAGTACCCGCCGCTGCCCGAGCCCCTCGCGGTCGGCGTGTACGACAACCACACCCACCTCGAGATCGCCGACGGCGCGTTGCCGCTCGACGTGCACGAGCACCTCGAGCGCGCGGCATCCGTCGGCGTGATCGGTGCGGTGCAGGTGGGCACGGATGTCGCGACCAGCCGCTGGTCGGCCGAGGTCGCCGCGCGCGAGCCGCGACTCCTGGCCGCGGTCGCCCTGCACCCGAACGAGGCGCCCGAACTCGAGGCGGCCGGAACCCTCGACGAGGCGCTCGCGGTCATCGACGAGCTCGCGGCCCGGCCGCGCGTGCGTGCCGTGGGCGAGACCGGACTCGACTTCTTCCGCACGGGCGATGACGGCCGGCCGGCGCAGTTCCGCTCCTTCGAGGCGCATATCGAGATCGCGAAGCGGCACGGCATCGCCATGCAGATCCACGACCGCGACGCGCACGACGACGTGGTCGCCACGCTGCGGCGCGTCGGCGCGCCCGAGCGAACCGTCTTCCACTGCTTCTCGGGCGGCGAGGAGCTCGCGCGGCTCGCGGCATCCGAGGGCTGGTACCTCTCGTTCGCCGGGAACGTGTCGTTCAAGAACGCCGAGATCCTCCGGGAGGCGCTGCGGGTCGCGCCGCGCGATCGCATCCTGGTCGAGACGGATGCCCCGTACCTCACGCCCGTGCCGCTGCGCGGGCGCCCGAACGCGCCGTACCTGGTGCCGCACACGGTGCGCTTCATGGCCGGGGTGCTCGGCGTCCCCATCGATGAGCTGAGCGCAGATCTCGCGTCGAACACGCGTCGCGTGTACGGCGCGTGGGAGGATGATGCCCGTGTGGGGGAGTGAACGGCTGAACGGTCGGGTCGTGCAGGGGCGTGCGGGCTTCGCGGCGCGCACCGGGGCCGCGACATGAACGCGCATCGGCACGAGGCCGAGGGTGCGCCGACGATCGCGCGCCTGCTGGGTCCCGCGGAGATCCGCGACCTCGCCGAGCTCCTCGACGTCACGCCGACGAAGAAGCTCGGCCAGAACTTCGTGCACGACGGCAACACCGTCCGGCGCATCGTGCAGACGGCGGGCGTGCAGCGCGGCGAGACCGTCCTCGAGATCGGTCCGGGCCTCGGTTCGCTGACGCTCGGGCTCCTCGAAGCGGGCGCCGACGTCATCGCCGTCGAGATCGACAAGCGGCTCGCCGAGCAGCTGCCGCACACCGCCGACATCATGCAGCCGGGCACGTCGCTGACGGTGATCACCGCCGACGCGCTCCGCGTCACCGAGCTGCCGGGCGACCCCGTGCGGCTCGTGGCGAACCTGCCCTACAACGTCTCGGTGCCGGTGCTGCTGCACCTGCTCGAGCACGTCCCGTCGCTCGAGTCCGGCATCGTGATGGTGCAGGCCGAGGTCGGCCACCGTCTCGCGGCGGAGCCCGGCTCGAAGGTCTACGGGGCTCCGAGCCTCAAGGCCGCCTGGTACGGATCCTGGCGCACCGCCGGCCAGGTCTCGCGCATGGTCTTCTGGCCGATCCCGAACGTCGACTCCGTGCTCGTCGGCTTCGACCGCGGCGAGCAGCCCGGCACGGTCGAGGAGCGGCGGGCGACCTTCGCGCTCATCGACGCGGCCTTCCAGCAGCGCCGCAAGATGCTCCGCCAGTCGCTGTCGGGCGTGCTCGGCGGGTCGGCTGCGGCTGCGAGCGAACTGCTGGTCGGTGCGGGCGTGGACCCGCAGGCCCGCGGCGAGCAGCTCGTCGTCGACGACTTCCTCCGCATCGCCCGAGTCGCCGCGGGGTCGTGAGCGCATGACGATCGCCTGGTCCGAGGAGTCGGTGCACGTTCGCGCGCCCGGCAAGATCAACCTGTTCATGCGCGTGGGCGGCGTGCAGCCCGACGGCTACCACGACGTCGCGACGGCGTACCAGGCCGTCTCGCTCTACGAGGACGTGCGGGCCTGGCCCGACGACGAGTTCAGCGTCGCGTTCGGCGGCAGCGTCGACACCTCCGGCCTCGAGACCGACTCCTCGAACCTCGCGATCCGCGCCGCGAAGCTGCTGGCCAGGGCGACCGGGGTGCGCGGCGGCGTGCGGCTCGAGATCGACAAGCACGTGCCCATCGCCGGGGGGATGGGCGGCGGGTCCGCGGATGCCGCGGCCACCCTCGTCGCGTGCGACGCGCTCTGGGGCACGGCCATGCCGAAGGAGGAGCTGCTCGCGCTCGCGGCGCAGCTCGGCGCCGACGTGCCCTTCTCCCTCGCCGGTGGCACCGCGATCGGCACGGGTCGGGGCGATCGCCTGAGCCCGGCGCTCGCCACCGGGTCCTTCCACTGGGTGCTCGCCGTCGCGGAGTTCGGGCTCTCGACGCCCGGCGTGTACGGCGAGCTCGACCGGCTTCGAGCCGAGGAGGGCCGTCACGCACCGGCGTCTCCCGTCGTCGACGCCGAGGTGCTCCAGGCGCTCCGGGCGGGCGACCCCGGCCTGCTCGCGACCGCGCTGCACAACGACCTCCAAGAGGCCGCGCTCCGGCTCGCGCCCGGGCTCGGCGGCATCCTCGAGCTGGGCATGGCGAACGGCGCCCTCGCGGGCCTCGTCTCCGGCTCGGGGCCGACGGTGGCGTTCCTCGCGGCCGACACCGACGAGGCCCTCGAACTGCAGGTTGCCCTCTCCGCCGCCAGGCTCCACGCGATCCACGTGCACGGCGCGGTGCACGGCGCGAGGGTGCTCCCGCGCTGAGCGCCGGCCGTCGGCCCCTCGCCCGAGGCAGCGCGGCCGGCCGCCGGACCGAGCGCACAGGCGCGGCGGCTAGGCTCGACGGGACATGGCACATCTTCTCGGCGCGGAGCGCCTGCACCTCGAGTTCCCGACGCGCACCGTCTTCGACGAGGTCACCCTCGGCATCGACGAGGGCGACCGCATCGGCGTCGTCGGCCGCAACGGCGACGGCAAGTCCACGCTCCTGAAGCTCCTCTCGGCCCGCATCGAGCCCGACGGCGGGCGCGTGACGATGCGCCGCGGCATCCGCATCGGCATGCTCGACCAGTCCGACGTCGTCGACCCGGGCCTCACGGTTGCCGAGGCGGTCGTCGGCGGCATCGACGAGCACGTGTGGGCCGGCGACCCGAAGGTGCGCGACGTCATCGGCGGGCTCCTCGCCGACGTGCCGTGGCACGCGCAGATCGCGAGCCTCTCGGGTGGCCAGCGTCGGCGCGTGGGCCTCGCGGGCCTGCTCGTCGGCGACTGGGACGTCGTGTTCCTCGACGAGCCGACGAACCACCTCGACGTCGAGGGCATCGCCTGGCTCGCCGGGCACCTCAAGCAGCGCTGGGCCACGGGCCAGGGCGCGCTCGTCGTCGTGACGCACGACCGGTGGTTCCTCGACGAGGTCTGCACCGACACGTGGGAGGTGCACGACGGCATCGTCGAGCCCTTCGAGGGCGGGTACGCGGCCTACGTGCTGCAGCGCGTCGAGCGCGACCGCATGGCGGCGGCATCCGAGGCGAAGCGGCAGAACCTCATGCGCAAGGAGCTCGCGTGGCTGCGCCGCGGTGCACCGGCCCGCACGTCGAAGCCGAAGTTCCGCATCGACGCGGCGAACGAGCTCATCGAGAACGAGCCGCCCGTGCGCAACCCGGTCGAACTCGATCGCCTCGCGGTCTCGCGGCTCGGCAAGGACGTCGTCGACCTCATCGACGTCTCGGTCACCTTCCCGGTGGCGGATGCCGCACCGGGGGCGCCCGACACCCGCACGGTGCTGCACGAGCTCGAGTGGCGCATCGCCCCCGGCGAGCGCACGGGCATCCTCGGCGTGAACGGTGCCGGCAAGTCGACCCTGCTCGGCCTCGTGACGGGCGCGGTGCAGCCGACGACCGGTCGCGTCAAGCGCGGGTCGACCGTGCGCATCGCGACCCTCAGCCAGGAGCTCGCGGAGCTGACCGAATGGTCCGAGCACCGCGTCTCGGCGGTCGTCGCCGAGCAGCGCACGAGCTACGAGGTCGGCGGCAAGGAGATGACGCCCGGCCAGTTGCTCGAACGCCTGGGATTCACGAACGCACAGCTCTCGACGCCGGTGAAGAACCTCTCCGGCGGCCAGAAGCGCCGCCTCCAGCTCCTGCTGATCCTCCTGCAGGAGCCGAACGTGCTGATCCTCGACGAGCCCACGAACGACCTCGACACCGACATGCTCGCGGCCATCGAGGACCTCCTCGACACCTGGCCGGGCACCCTCCTCGTCGTCTCGCACGACCGGTACCTCATCGAGCGCGTCACCGACCGGCAGTTCGCCATCCTCGACGGGCACCTGCGCGACCTCCCGCGCGGCGTCGACCAGTACCTCGAGCTCCGCAAGGCGACGGATGCCTCCCGCCGGGCGGATGCCGCGGCCGGGCGCACCTCGCAGGGCGAGTCCTCCGGAGCGGCACCGACCACTGCGGCCGCCTCGGGCGACGGCGACTCCGCGTCGTCGTCCCGCGCATCGACGGCCCCCGCCGCAGCGAGCCTCGCCGGCGCCGAGCGGCGCACCGCGGAGAAGGAGCTCGCCTCGATCGACCGCAAGCTCGAGAAGCTCGGCGCCGAGATCGCCCGTGCGCACGAGAAGCTCGCCGTGCACGACCAGAGCGACTACGTCGGACTGGGTGCGCTCGGCGACGAGCTGCGTGCGCTCGAGGCATCCGTCGCCGACCTCGAGACGCGCTGGCTCGAAGTATCTGAGACCCTCGAAGCCTGACGTCGCAGATCCTGTGACGCACCGTGACCATGGCGGTCAGGGTGCAAAGAATCTTCGCCTAACGTGGGAGTGCGCCCGCGTTCGCGGCATCGAAGCCCCCACTGTGACCCACCGTGGCGGAGCCATGCCTGCACCACAGCCATCAGCACCAGGACGCGCGCGACGACGAAAGGAACTCCCATGGCATCCCGCACCAAGCTCATCGCCGCCCTCGCCGCGGTCCCCCTCGTCCTCGGCCTCGCCGCCTGCTCCACGGGCTCCGGCGACAGCGCCGGTGCCGACGACGTGGTGAAGATCGGCGTCGTCGGCAAGGGCGACCCGCAGTGGGCCGCGTTCGAGACCGCAGCCGAGAAGGCGGGCATCGACATCGAGCTCGTCGACTTCTCCGACTACGCGCAGCCGAACCCCGCCACCACCGAGGGCGAGCTCGACCTGAACCAGTTCCAGCACATCGTCTACCTGGCCGACTACAACGTGTCCGCGGGCGAGGACCTCACGCCCATCGGGTCGACCGCCATCTACCCGCTCGGGCTGTACTCGACCAAGTACCAGGATGTCGCCGACATCGAGAAGGGCGAGACCGTCGCCGTGCCCGATGACGCGTCGAACCAGGCGCGCGCGCTCCTCGTGCTGCAGTCCGCCGGCCTCATCGAGCTGGAGAGCGGCGGCACGATCTTCTCCGACCTCGCCGACATCGACGAGGAGAACTCCAAGGTGAAGGTCACCGCGCTCGAGGCCTCGCTCACCCCGACCTCGCTGCCCGACGTCGCCGCGGCGATCATCAACAACGACTACGTTGCCGACGCCGGCCTCTCGTTCGCGGACGCCATCGCGCAGGACGACCCGTCCGACCCGAACGCGCTGCCGTACGTCAACATCTTCGCGACGCGCGCCGACGACGCCGACAACGAGACCTACCTGAAGCTCGTCGAGATCTTCCAGACCGATGCCGACGTGCAGGCGGGCCTCCTCGAGGCATCCGGCGACACCGCGGTGCCGCTCGAGGTCTCCGAGGCCGACCTGCGGGACTCGCTCGCCAAGGTCGAGGCCGACACCGCGGACGCCAAGCGCTGATCGAGCCGGCGTCCGCCGCTGCGGATCGCCAGCATCGTCCGGGCGACGGAGCCGAAGCATCGGCCCCGTCGCCCGTTCCGGCGTTCTGGAAGGAGCACCACATGGCTCTCGTGAGCCTCACCGACGTCACCAAGTCCTACCCGTCGCCCGAGAAGGGCGGCGCGCCGATCGTCGCCGTCGACTCGGTCAGCCTCGAGATCGAGGCCGGCGACGTCTTCGGCATCATCGGCTACTCGGGCGCGGGCAAGTCCACGCTCGTGCGGCTGATCAACGCCCTCGAGCCCACCACCTCGGGCACGATCGAGGTCGGCGGTCGCACCATCACGAGCATGCCCGAGCGCGAGCTCCGCGGCATCCGGCTCGAGATCGGCATGATCTTCCAGCAGTTCAACCTCTTCAACTCCAAGACGGTGCGGGCGAACATCGCCTACCCGCTGCAGGTCGCCGGCGCCTCCAAGGCCGAGATCGCGACCCGGGTCGACGAGCTGCTCGACTTCGTGGGGCTCGCCGACAAGGCGCGTGCCTTCCCCGACCAGCTCTCCGGCGGCCAGAAGCAGCGCGTCGGGATCGCGCGCGCCCTCGCGACCTCGCCCCGACTGCTCCTCGCCGACGAGGCCACGAGCGCGCTCGACCCCGAGACCACGCAGGAGGTGCTCCAGCTCCTGAAGCGCGTGAACCGCGAGTTCGGCGTGACGATCGTGATCATCACGCACGAGATGGAGGTCATCCAGTCCATCGCCACGAAGGTCGCGGTCATGGACGGCGGGCGGGTCATCGAGTCCGGCGACGTGTTCGACGTGTTCTCGTCGCCCCAGAACCCCTCGTCGGCGCGCTTCGTCTCCACAGTGGTCAAGGGCGTCCCGTCGCCCGCCGAGGTCGCCGTGCTGCGCGAGCGCCACGACGGCCGCATCGTCACGATCTCGTTCCGCGACGGCGGCGCCTCGCAGTCGGCGGTCTTCCTCGACCTCGCGAACGCCGGGCTCGAGTTCGAGCTCGTCTACGGCGGCATCAACGACATCCAGGGGCGGGCGTTCGGTCACCTGACGCTCGCCATCAGGGGAGCGGATGCCGCGGTCGACGCGGCGCTCGCCCAGGTCGGCGCCCGCGCCGAGGTCACGGAGGTGGCGTGATGGATCGCCTGTTCGAGCTCGCCCCCGAGTTCTGGGTCGCCGCCGCCGAGACCCTCTACATGGTGGCGCTCACGCTGCTCATCGGCGGCTTCTTCGGCCTGCTGCTCGGCATCGTGCTCTACACGACGCGGCCGGGCAGCCTGCTCTCGAACAAGCCGGTGTTCACCATCGTCAACGTCGTCATCAACTTCTTCCGGCCCATCCCGTTCATCATCTTCATCGCGGCCGTGCAGCCGTTCGCCCGGTACGTCATCGGCACGGGCATCGGCAACGACGCGCTCATCTTCGCGCTCTCGATCGCGTCGTCGTTCGCGATCTCGCGCATCGTCGAGCAGAACCTGCTGACGGTCTCGCCCGGGGTGATCGAGGCGGCGCGCTCGATGGGCGCGGGACCGATCCGGATCCTCCGAACGGTCGTCCTCCCCGAGGCGCTCGGGCCGCTCGTGCTCGGCTACACGTTCGTGCTCGTCGCACTCGTCGACATGACGGCGGTCGCCGGCGCGATCGGCGGCGGCGGCCTCGGCGCCTTCGCCCTGACGTACGGCTACCGCCAGTTCGAACCGGCCATCACCTGGGCCGCCGTCATCCTCATCGTCGTCTTCGTGCAGCTCGCCCAGTTCTTCGGCAACTGGCTCGCGCGCAAGATCATGCGCCGCTGAGCCGCCTCAGTCGAAGCCGAGGCTGAGCTTGCGCAGCAGTCCCGCGAGGCGCTTCTGCTCGGCCGCCGGCAGGCCGCTCAGCAGCTCGGCCTCGGCGTCGACGAGGCGCGTGATCGCGGCATCCACCCGGGTGAGGCCGGCCTGGCTCATCTCGACGAGGATGCCGCGCCCGTCGTTGGGATCGGTCTGGCGGGTCACGAGCCCGCGCTCGACGAGCCGGTCGATGCGGTTGGTCATCGTGCCGCTCGAGACGAGCGTCTGCTGCAGCAACTGCTTGGGGGAGAGGCGGAACGGAGCGCCCGCCCGGCGCAGCGCCGAGAGCACGTCGAACTCGCTCGACTCGAGCTCGGAGCGGGCGAACGCCTGCCGGCGGGCCCGATCGAGGTGCTTGGACAGCCGCGCGACGCGCGAGAGCACCTGCAGCGGTGCGAAGTCGAGGTCGGGGCGCTCGCGCTCCCAGTCCTCGACGATGCGGTCGACCTCGTCGGCATGCGTCATCCCGCCATTATCGCGCGGGCCGGCCGCGCGCTCGCGCTGTATGACGAGACGTGCCCCGGATGCCGCGTGCCGCACCTGCACCGCCCCGAACCGGTCGGCCGGTCTGGCAGACTGGATGGCGCCCGTGCGGACTCCGCGCGAGCGGTCCGCCATAGTGTAACGGCAGCACGACAGCCTTTGGAGCTGTTCGGTCCAGGTTCGAATCCTGGTGGCGGAGCCGGAACCCCGCCAGATCCCCACCCACAGGAAGCCGCGAATGACCGACCAGAACCTCGCCATCATCGTTCTCGCCGCGGGACAGGGCACCCGCATGAAGTCGGCCACGCCGAAGCTGCTGCACCCCCTCGCGGGCGCACCCATCGTGGCCCACGTGCTCGCCACGGCGCGCAGCCTCGACGCCGCGCACGTCATCGCCGTGGTGCGCCACGAGCGCGACCAGGTCGCCGCCGCGGTCGAGGCCGAGCTGCCGGGCACCGTCATCGTCGACCAGGACGAGGTACCCGGGACCGGCCGGGCGGTCGAGCAGGCGATCGCCGCGCTGCCCGACGGCTTCGACGGCGAGGTGCTCGTGCTGAACGGCGACGTGCCGCTGCTGAACGCCGACACGCTGGCCGGCTTCCTCGAGCGGCACCGCGGCCGCGCTGCGGCGGCATCCGTGCTCTCGGCCTTCTACGACGACCCCTCCGGCTACGGTCGCATCGTCCGCGACAGCGTCGGCGTCTTCGACCGCATCGTCGAGCAGAAGGACGCGAGCGACGCCGAGCGCACCATCGCCGAGATCAACGCGGGCATCTACGCGTTCGGCGCGGCCGCCCTGCGCGACCAGCTCGCCAACCTCACGACCGAGAACGCCCAGGGCGAGAAGTACCTCACCGACGTGATCCAGTTGCTCCGCGCCGCCGGGTCCGAGGTCGAGGCCGTGCCCGTCACCGAGCCGTGGCTCGTGGCCGGCATCAACGACCGCGCACAGCTCTCCGAGACCGCGGCCCGACTGAACGCCCTCATCGTGCGCGGCTGGCAGCTGAACGGCGTCACCATCGAGGACCCCGCGACCACGTGGATCGACCTGACCGTCCGGATCGCGCCCGACGTGACGATCCGCCCGGGCACGCAGCTGAAGGGTGCGACGGTCGTCGAGACGGGCGCCCTGATCGGCCCTGACACGACCCTCACCGACTGCGAGGTCGGCGCGGGCGCCGAGGTGCGGCGCACCGACGGCACGCTCGCGGTCGTCGGGCCTGGCGCGAGCGTCGGTCCGTTCTCGTTCCTGCGTCCGGGCACGGTCCTCGGCGCCGACGGCAAGATCGGCGCGTTCGTCGAGACGAAGAACGCGACCATCGGCACGGGCAGCAAGGTCCCGCACCTCAGCTACGTGGGCGACGCGACCATCGGCGAGCACTCCAACATCGGCGCGGGCTCGATCTTCGCCAACTACGACGGCATCCGCAAGCACCACTCCGAGGTCGGCTCGCATGTGCGCACGGGCTCGCACGGCGTGTTCGTCGCGCCGGTTAGGATTGGGGACGGCGCCTACACGGCTGCCGGCACCGTCGTCCGCAAGGACGTCCCCTCCGGCGCCCTCGCCGTGAACGTGGCACCGCAACGCAACATCGAGGAGTGGGTCCAGAAGCACCGGGCCGGTTCAGCGGCGGCCGACGCCGCCGAGGCCGCGCGCGAGGCATCCGGTTCCGACGCCGACTGAACACGCCGCGCCGAGCGCAGGCGGAGAGGACACAGCACATGTCGGGAATCGAGACCACCGGATCGAAGCGGCTCGTGCTCGTGTCGGGGAGGGCCCACCCGGCCCTCGCCGAGCAGATCGCGCATGAACTCGGTTCGGAGCTCGTGCCCACCGACGCGCGCACCTTCGCGAACGGCGAGATCTACGCCCGCTTCGACGAGAGCGTGCGCGGCTCCGACGCCTTCGTGATCCAGTCCCACACCGCGCCGATCAACGAGTGGCTCATGGAGCAGCTCATCATGCTCGATGCGCTGAAGCGCGCCTCGGCCAAGCGCGTGACGGTCGTCGCCCCGTTCTACCCGTATGCGCGCCAAGACAAGAAGGGCCGCGGCCGCGAGCCGATCTCGGCCCGCCTGGTGGCCGACCTGTTCAAGGCCGCCGGCGCCGACCGCATCATGTCGATCGACCTGCACGCCGCGCAGATCCAAGGCTTCTTCGACGGTCCCGTCGACCACCTCTTCGCGATGCCCGTACTGCTCGAGGAGTTCAAGAACTCCCTCGACCCGTCGACGCTCACGGTCGTCTCACCCGACATGGGCCGGGTACGCGTCGCCGACATCTGGAGCGACAAGCTCGGCGCCCCCCTCGCGATCATCCACAAGCGACGCGACCCGCTGGTGCCGAACCAGGTCTCCGTGCACGAGATCGTCGGCGACGTGAGCGGGCGCGTCTGCCTCCTGGTCGACGACCTCATCGACACGGGCCGCACCATCGTGAAGGCCGCCGAGGCCCTGAAGGCCGCGGGCGCCACGGGTGTCGTCGTGGCGGCGACGCACGCGGTGTTCTCCAACCCGGCGACCGAGATCCTCCAGTCCGACGTCATCGACCGCGTCGTCGTGACCGACACGCTGCCGATCCCCGAGGAGAAGCGCTGGGACCGCCTCACGGTCCTGCCCATCGCGCCGTTGCTCGCGCGCGCGATCCACGAGGTGTTCGAGGACGGCTCCGTCACGAGCATGTTCGACGGGGCCGCGTAGCCCGCGATGACCATCGAGACACCCCGTCCGTGGCTCGCCGGCTACGCCGAGGGCGTGCCGCACGACATCGAGCCGCAGACGGACTCGCTCTACGACCTCGTCCGGGGCTCCGTCGAGGCCTACCCCGAGAGCGTCGCCCTCGAGTTCTTCGATCGCACGACGACCTACCGCGACCTCGGCGCGCAGATCGAGCGCGCCGCCGAGGGCCTTCGCCTGCTCGGCGTGCAGCCGGGCGACCCCGTCGCCCTGGTGCTGCCCAACTGCCCGCAGCACATCGTCGCGTTCTACGCCGTGCTGCGCCTCGGCGGCATCGTCATCGAGCACAACCCGCTCTACACCCCGCGCGAGCTCCGGCACCAGTTCGAGGACCACGGCGCCGCGGTCGTGATCGCGTGGGACAAGGTCGTCGAGACGATCCAGGCGTTCCCCGCCGACGTCGCGGTACGCGAGATCGTCTCGGTCGACGTCACGCGTGCGATGCCCCTCGCGACGCGTGCCCTGCTCCGCCTTCCCATCGCGAAGGCCCGCGACTCCCGCGCGGCGCTCACCACGAAGGTCCGTGGGACGACGCCCTGGGAGAAGCTCGTGGCATCCGACCCGGTCGGCGACCACATCGTCGCGCCCTCGGTCGAGGACGTCGCGCTCATCCAGTACACGAGCGGCACCACCGGCAGCCCGAAGGGCGCGACGCTCACGCATGCGAACCTCGTCGCGAACGCGGCCCAGTCTCGCGCCTGGGTCCCGCAGATCGAGCGCGGCAGCGCGGTCGTGCACGCGGTGCTGCCCATGTTCCACGCCTACGGGCTCACCCTCTGCCTCACGTTCGCGATGAGCATGGGGGCGCGACTGGTGCTGTTTCCCAAGTTCGACCCCGAGCTCGTCCTGAAGTCCATCAAGCGTCGGCCGCCCACGTTCCTGCCGGCCGTGCCGCCGATCTACGACCGGCTGACGAAGGCGGCGGCCGACGCGGGCGTCTCGCTGCAGGGCATCGAGATCGCGATCTCCGGGGCCATGCCGCTCTCGGCCGAGGTCGTCGAGCCCTGGGAGGCGGCCTCGGGCGGAACCCTGGTCGAGGGCTACGGCCTCTCCGAGTGCTCGCCCGTGCTCATGGCCAACCCGGTCGCCCCCAACCGCCGCGCGGGCACGGTGGGCCTCCCACTGCCCTCGACCGAGGCGAGGGTGGTCGACCCCGACGACCCCCAGGCGGATGTCGCGCCCGGCGCCGAGGGCGAGCTCATCGTCCGTGGCCCGCAGGTGTTCTCCGGCTACTGGCAGAAGCCCGATGAGACCGCAGCGGTCTTCGTGCCCGCGACCGATGGCGGCGCGGACTGGTTCCGCACCGGGGACATCGTCTCGATCGACGCCGACGGCTTCGTGCGCATCGTCGACCGCATCAAGGAACTCATCATCACGGGGGGCTTCAACGTCGCCCCGAGCGAGGTCGAGGAGGCGGTGCTCGCCCACCCCGACGTGATCGAGGCGGCCGTCGTCGGGGTGCCCGACGAGCACTCCGGCGAGCAGGTCGTCGCGGTCGTGGTCCTCCGCGACGGCGCCACGCTCGACGAGGCCGGCATCCGGGCGCTCGCGCGCGACGGCCTGACCGCCTACAAGGTGCCCAAGCGCGTCGTCGAGGTCGACGAGCTGCCGCGCTCGCTCATCGGCAAGGTCATCCGCCGCGAGGTCCGCACCCGCCTCCTCGCCGACTGACGCCCATGCCGTTCCTGTCTCCCGACGCCGCAGCCGCCCTCGCGGCGCTCGAGGCCCTGGAGTCCGGGGCCGACCCGGCCCCGCTCGACCGGATCCGGGGCATCCGCTCGCTCGTCACCGCGCTCGAGGCCGAACCGGCGACGCTCGCAGCCGTGCGCGACGCCCTCGCGGCGGAGGCCTCGTGGGAGCAGGTGGCCGATGCCGCCGGGCTCAGCCCGTCCGCCGCGAAGTACCGGTGGGCGGGGGACGACGCGGAGATCGCCGAACGGCACGAGACGAGCCGGCGCCGCAAGCGCGAACGGCCGTCGAGCGTGCCGACCGACCTGCCGGGCGAGAGCGTGTCCGAGGCGGCGAAGCGGCTCGGCGTCACGCCGCAGGCGATCTACCAGCGCGTGACCCGCGGGCTCCTCGAGGCCCGAACGGTGACCCTGCCCGACGGGCGGTCGTACAAGCGCGTGTTCGTCGCCGACCGGGCACCGGGCTCCGACGGCTGAACGATCAGGTGGGCGTGCCGACGCCGTACCGCGGAGCCGACGGGAAGAACCCGAAGTTCGCGAGGTGACGGCGGTCGCCGTTCTCGGTGACCATGTAGCACTGCCACCCGGGGCCGCCGGCGGCGAACAGTTCGAGGGGGGCATCCGTGGTCACCTCGCCGCGGATCGCGGCGGATGCGAAGGCCGAGCACGTGTTCCTGGCCGTCGTCGCCGCGACGGAGAAGGTCGACAGCACGATCGGCAGGACCATGCCGGCGAGCGCGAGCACGACGAAGACGCGGATGACGCGCTGGCGCCGGGGCCTGCGATCGCCGCCCGCCGGCTCGTAACCGGCGAGTTCGGGGTGCTCTTCGCTCATCAGGTGACCTCCACGAGGAGCGAGCCTACGCCTGCCACCGCTGCGAGCACGACGGTCGCCGCAACGGCGAGCAGCGGCCAGGCCGATGGCATCACGGGCCCGTGCTCGGCCGCGAGCTCACGCCGGCGGATCACGCCGTACCCGGTCGCCGCGGCCGAGATCGCGAAGAGCACCACGCCGGCGGCGGCGAGCGCGGGCTGCTCGGCGACGAGTCCCGAGCGGAGCACGAGGATGGCGTTCACGGCGATCGCGAGCCCCGTTCGGCTCCAGGCGAGCGCGGTGCGCTCGGCCTGGAGCCCCGGGTCGCGAGGCGTGTGCTCGGGAACGGCGTCGATCATGACGCCTCAGGCCGTGAGGATCATGATCGCGATCACCGCGGCCGCGAGCAACGAGACGGCGGCGAGGCCCGGGATGACGACGCTGCCCGGAAGCGGGCGCCCGTGGCGCATCGCCACCTCGTTGGCGCGCCAGCGCACGTACGACAGCCCGCCGAGCACCGCCGCGACGACCGCGAGGCCGACGGCGAGCACGAGCACCAGCGAGCGCGGGCCGATGGACTGCGCGAACTCGAACAGGAGCACGCCGCCGGCGAGGAGCGCCAGTGCCGTGCGGATCCAGGCGAGGAACGTCCGCTCATTGGCGAGCGTGAACCGATAGTCGGGCTCCTCGCCCTCGCGTCGCCACCTCGGCTGCGGCATCCGGCGCTCCTCCCGCGCTCGCTCCCGTGCGACTAGTGGGTCGACGGGGTGGTGGCGATCTCGCTGCGGTCGCCGGACCAGAGCGTGTGGAAGACGCCCTCCTTGTCGATGCGCTTGTACGTGTGCGCACCGAAGAAGTCGCGCTGGCCCTGCACGAGCGCCGCGGGGAGGCGGTCGGCGCGCAGGCCGTCGTAGTAGGCGAGCGACGACGAGAAGGCGGGAGCCGGGATGCCGGCCTCGACCGAGCGCACGACGACGCGGCGCCAGGCGGCCTGCGCGCGCGTGAAGGCCTCGGCGAAGTACGGCGCCGAGAGCAGGAGCTCGAGTTCGGGGTTCTCGTCGTAGGCGTCGGCGATGCGGTTCAGGAACTGGGCCCGGATGATGCAGCCGCCGCGCCAGATCTTGGAGACCGCGCCGAGGTCGATGTTCCAGTCGTACTCGGCCGCACCGGCGCGAATGGCGTCGAAGCCCTGCGAGTAGGCCACGATCTTCGAGGCGTAGAGCGCGAGGCGCACGTCCTCGATGAAGGTGTCGACCTGGTCGGCCGGGATGCGGGAGGCCTCGTCGGGGCCGGCGAGGCCCTTGGCCGCCGCGCGCTGCTCGGGGTGCGACGAGAGGCCGCGCGCGAAGACCGCCTCGGCGATGTTGGAGACGGGCGTGCCGAGGCTGAGGGCGGTCTGCACGGTCCAGACGCCGGTGCCCTTCGAGCCCGCCTCGTCGAGGATGACGTCGACGAGCGGGGCGCCGGTCTCGGCGTCGACCTGCTTCAGGACCTCGGCCGTGATCTCGATGAGGTAGGACTCGAGCTCGCCGCGGTTCCACTCGGCGAAGACCTCGGCGATCTCGGCGGGGGACTTGCCCGTGCCGCGGCGGATGAGGTCGTAGGCCTCGGCGATGAGCTGCATGTCGGCGTACTCGATGCCGTTGTGGATCATCTTGACGAAGTGGCCCGCGCCGTCGTGCCCGATGTGGGTCACGCAGGGCTCGCCCTCGGCGATCGCGGCGATCGACTTGAGGATGGGCCCGAGGGTCACCCACGACTCGTCGGAGCCGCCGGGCATGATGGAGGGACCGTTGAGCGCGCCCTCCTCGCCGCCCGAGATGCCGGCGCCGACGAAGTTGATGCCGGTCTCGCGCACCTCGCGCTCGCGGCGGATGGTGTCGGTGAAGAGTGCGTTGCCGCCGTCGACGATGATGTCGCCCGGCTCGAACCGGCTCGCGAGCTCGGAGATCACGGCGTCGGTGCCCTTGCCGGCCTGGACCATGATGATCGCGGTGCGGGGCTTCGCGAGCGACGCGACGAACTCGTCGTACGTCTCGGCGGCGACGAAGCCGGCCTCGGGGTGCTCGGCGATCAGCGTGCTCGTGCGCTCGTAGGAGCGGTTGAACACCGCCACGGTGTTGCCCTCGCGGCTCGCCAGGTTGCGGGCGAGGTTCGACCCCATCACCGCGAGTCCGACGACGCCGATGTTTGCTGATCCGGTTGCAGGCACGAACACTCTCCTCGAATGAGTTCTGGGGGTCCTCTCAAGCGTACTGTGAGGCGGCCTCACCGTTGCACGGTGTTGCTGAGAGGTCATCGTGATCGCTCGGCGACGAAGCGCCGGGTCACGGCGATGTCCCGATCGCCGAGGCCGCGCTCGACGAGTTCGTCGAAGGCGGTGCGGAGGGTCGGCAGCAGGACGGGCTCCGTGCCCGTGGCCGCCGCGGCCTCCGCGGCGAAGCGCAGGTCCTTGACCATGTACCGGGCCACGCCGGAGGGGGAGTCGTCGCCCGTGACGAGCTTGTCCATGCGGCTCGCGAGCAGGTTCGAACCGGCGTAGCCGCCCCCGAGCAGGCCGAACAGGGCCTCCAGGTCGAGCCCGGAGCGCTCGGCGAGCACGGCCGCCTCGCCGAGCGCGAGGATCGTGGCCGAGACGATGAGCTGGTTGCACGCCTTGGCGACCTCTCCCGCCCCGAGCGGGCCGAGGTGCACGGGAGTGCCGCAGGGGGCGAGCAGGGCCGCGGCGGCCGCGGCGTCGGCCTCGGCGCCGCCGAGCATGATCGAGAGCGTGCCGGCCGTCGCGCCGTCCTCTCCGCCCGAGACCGGGCAGTCGACCACGTGCACACGCCCGTCGGATGCCACGGCCAGCCGTTCTGCGAGCGCGCGGACCTGCGGCGCCGAGGAGGTCGACCCGATCATGAGGAGCGACTCGCCGTCGCGTTCGAGCATGCCGGCGAACAGTCCGTCCGGCCCGTCGAGCACCTGCTCGAGCTGCGGCAGGTCGGGCAGCATCGCGAGCACGGCGCCGGCGCGGAGGCCGAGTGCGCGCGGGGTGTCGGCCCACTCCGCGCCGAGGCCGACGAGCTCGGGCTGGGTGCGGCGTGCGGTCACGGCGACGCGGCGCCCGGCGGCGAGGAGCCGACGGGTCATCGGGGCGCCCATCGAGCCGAGCCCGACGACGCCGATCACGCCGTCGTCGGATCGGGAGCGGCGGCCTGCAGAGGGCAGGGCGTCGCTCGCATGGTCGGCATCGGCGGGATGTTCGGCGTTGGACATGCGAGCAGCATAGCGGATCTACAACCTGTCGTACATGGTTCAACCTGCTGAACATCGGCTATGCTGATCCCGTTGACCGCGCTGGAGGGGCCGTTGGCCCGCCCCGCTCGGTCGCCGAGACCGCACTGAAGGGGAAGACCGGATGACCGACACCCAGAACCGCCTGCGAGCCGTGGTGGCGGTGCCGCTGTCCGAGGAGCACTGCCGCCTCATCGAAGCTCTCGAGCCCCGCATCGACCTCGTGCGCGACCACGCGCTGACGCGCCCGATGCGCGGGCCCGCCGACTGGTCGGGCGACCCCGATCACGTGCGCACGCCCGACGAGCAGTCCGCGTTCGACGGCATGGTCGACTCGGCCGAGGCGTTGTTCGGCATCCCCGACGTCGACCCGGCCGCGCTCGCGCGCACCGCGCAGGCCAACCCGGCGCTCCGCTGGGTCATGACGATGGCCGCCGGCGGCGGCAGCCAGGTCAAGGCCGCCGGCCTCGACCGCGAGCAGCTCGACCGCATCGCGTTCACCACGAGTGCCGGGGTGCACGGCGGGCCGCTGGCCGAGTTCGCCGTGTTCGGCGTGCTCGCGGGCGCGAAGGGCCTGCCGCGCCTGATCGCCGACCAGCGGGCACGCGAGTGGCCGGAACGCTGGGAGATGCGCCAGGTCGACGAGATGACGGTGCTCGTCGTCGGCCTCGGCGGCATCGGGGCGGAGTGCGCCCGACGCTTCAGTGCGCTCGGTGCACGGGTGTGGGGCACGACCCGCAGCGGGGCGCCCGTCGAGGGCGTCGATCGACTCGTGCCCATCGACGACCTCGAGTCCGCCGTGGCCGACGTCGACGCGATCGTCATGACGTTGCCGGGCACCGAGGCGACGCACCACCTGCTCGACGACCGGATCCTCCGCGCCGTCAGGCCCGGCGTCATCGTCGCGAACGTGGGGCGCGGTACGGTGATCGACGAGGCGGCGCTCATCACGGCGCTCGACGACGGACGGGTCGGCTTCGCCGCACTGGACGTCTTCGAGTCCGAGCCGCTGTCGGCGGCGTCGCCGCTGTGGTCGCACCCCTCGGTGCTCGTGAGTCCGCACACCGCGGCGCTCTCGCGCAAGGAGGAGGAGCGCATCGCACGACGCTTCGCCGACGACGCCTCCCGGTTCCTCGACGGCCTGCCGATGCGCAGCGTGGTGGACACGGTCGAGTTCTACTGATCCGCGGATGCCGCGGGCGAGAGGGGTGGCATGTCCGAGGAGCCAGACGCCAAGGCCGACCGCCAGGGGCGCGATCCCGCGCCGGCGGTCACGCGCAGCATGCGCATCCTCGGTCTGCTCGCCGAGGCATCCGGACCGCTGACGCTCACCGAGATCGCGAGCGGGCTCGGACTCGCCAAGTCCTCGACCGCGAACCTCTGCCTCGCGCTCGAGGCGGCCATGATGGTCCAGCGCGTGCCGCTCGGCTACCAGCTCGGCCGTCGCACGATCGAGCTCGGCGGGGCCTACGCCTCGCAGTTCAGCCAGGTGCGCGAGTTCTACACGGTCTGCGAGACCTCGCCCGTGCTCGTCCACGAGGTCGTGCAGGTCGCGATGCTCGATGACACCGAGGCGCTGTACCTCGCACGTCACGAGGGGTCGCGCAGTGTCCGGTTCGGCACGCCGCTCGGGTCGCGGCTGCCGGCGGCGCTCAGTGCGACCGGCAATGCGCTGCTGATGGCGATGGAGGATGCGGAGGTTGCGGCCCTCCTGGCGGACCAGGCGCCGTTCCCACGACTCACCGACCGCAGCATCCGCGACATCCCCGACCTGCTCGTCAAGCTCGCCGCGGCCCGTGATCGCGGCTGGGCGCTCGACGACGGGGAGTCCTTCCCCGGCATCGTCGGGGTCGCCGTGCCCCTCGAGGGGTGGGCGCCGAGCGATCCGAGCCTCGCGCTCGGGGTCGCGCTGCCGGTCGCCGAGGCGACGCCCGGGAGGGTCGCCTCCGTGGCCGCCGCGCTCGTCGACGCGGCCGCGAGGCTCACCAACCCGCTGAGCGCGGGTCGCACCAGGGACTGAGCCCCACCGGGGGCCTTCGCGCCGGCCGGCATCTCCATCGCATCGTGCCACAGCCACGGCCACCGCCTCATTCGTCACGCCTGCGCGACGCTTCGCCATGCCGCCGGGCGGCTCCGTCGCCGGATGCGTGCGCGACGCGACATCCGATCGCTCGGATGCGGGCCAAAGGGTTGAACTGCGTACAACACGTTGGTACAGTGGCCGTCATCGCGACTCGTGCGAGCCGATCAAAGGAGATGGCACATGACCGGTACAGCCCCCAGTCCCACCGCGGTGAACGACGACCCCGAGTACGCCGCCAACCTCAAGCGCGCCACGTACGCCTCGAGCATCGGCAGCGCGCTGGAGTACTTCGACTTCGCGCTGTACGGTCTCTCGACGGCCCTGATCTTCAACGTGCTCTTCTTCCCGCAGGATGATCCGGCCATGGCCACCGTCGCCGCGTTCGCCACCTACGGCGTCGGCTTCCTCGCCCGCCCGTTCGGCGGCCTCTTCTTCGGGCGCCTCGGCGATCGGCTCGGCCGCAAGTGGGTGCTCGTCGTCACGATCATGCTCATGGGCGGCGCCTCGACCGCGATCGGCCTGCTGCCGACCTACGAGGCCATCGGCATCTGGGCGCCGATCCTGCTCGTCACGATGCGCCTGCTGCAGGGGTTCGGAGCGGGTGCCGAACAGGCCGGCTCGACCGTCCTGATGGCCGAGTACGCCCCCGTGCGTCGCCGCGGCTTCTTCTCCTCGCTGCCGTTCATCGGCATCCAGGCGGGCACCCTGCTCGCCGCGCTCGTATTCAGCCTCATCACGCTGCTCCCGGAGGAGGCGCTGTTCAGCTGGGGCTGGCGCGTGCCGTTCCTCGCCTCGTTCCTGCTGATCCTCGTCGCGCTCTTCATCCGCATGCGCCTGAAGGAGACGCCGACGTTCGTCGAGCTCGAGAAGCACGAGCAGATCGCCGAGAAGCCCGTCAAGGAGATCTTCACGAAGGGCCTGCCCGGCGTCATCGTCGGCATCGGCCTGCGCATGGCCGAGAACGGCGGCTCCTACATGTTCCAGGCGCTCGCGCTCGCCTTCTTCGTGTCGGTCGTCGGCCCCGAGGCCGACAAGAGCCTCCTCACCTGGGGCGTCACGTTCGGCTCGCTCCTCGGCATCTTCACGGTGCCGCTCACGGGTGCGATCTCCGACCGCGTCGGCCGGCGCACCGTGTACCGCTTCGGCGCCGTGTTCATGCTGCTCTACGCGGTGCCCGCCTGGTGGCTCATCTCGCTCGGCAGCTATCCCATCGCGATCGCCGCCGTCGCGGTCGGCATCGGCGTGGCCGTGAACACCATGCTCGGCCCGCAGTGCGCGATGCTGCCCGAGCTCTTCGGCAACCGCCACCGCTACCTCGGCGTCGCCATGGCCCGCGAGATCTCCGCGGTGCTCGCGGGCGGCCTGGCCGGCGTGCTCGGCGCCTACCTCATCGCCGTCAGCGACGGCAACTGGGTGCTGCTCGCGATCTACATGGTCGTGCTCGCCCTCATCACGACCGCGTCGACCTTCCTCGTGCCCGAGACGCTGCGCCGCGACCTCACCCGCACCGACGATGCGATCAAGGTCTCGAGCGCCGAATCGGGCGAGGACGTCGACGCGAGCACCCTCTCCATCCGGACCATCCAGTGGTGACGGGGCTCGCCGCCTTCGACCTCACCGGGCGCACGGCGCTCGTCACCGGGTCGAGCCAGGGCATCGGGCGCGCGCTCGCCGGGGGCCTCGCGGCGGCGGGAGCGACGGTCGCCGTGCACGGTCGCGACGCCGGCAAGGCCGCGCGCGCGGCCGACGAGATCTCGGAGGCGACCGGTGCACGCACCGTCAGCGCGGTCTTCGACGTGACGGATGCCGCGGCGGTCGACGCGGGCATCGCCGCCCTCGAGGCGGAGTTCGGCACCCCGGACATCCTCGTCAACAACGCGGGCATCCAGCGCCGAGCGCCCATCGCCGAGTTCACCGACGCGGACTGGCACGAGCTCGTCGAGACGAACCTGTCGAGCGCGTTCCACCTCTCGCGCCGGGTCGCTCGCGGCATGATCGAACGCGGCTCGGGCAAGCTCATCCAGATCGGGAGCGTGCAGTCGCAGCTCGCCCGCCCCTCGATCGCGCCGTATGCGGCGACCAAGGGCGCGATCGTCATGCTCACCAAGGGGCTCTGCGCCGACCTCGCGCCGCACGGCGTGCAGGCCAACGCGATCGCCCCCGGGTACTTCGCCACCGAGCTCACGCAGGCGCTCGTCGCCGACGAGGGCTTCTCGGCGTGGGTGCGCGGTCGGACCCCAGCGGGCCGCTGGGGCGAGGTCGACGACCTCGTCGGCGCGCTCGTCTTCCTCGCGAGCGGCGCGAGCGACTTCGTGAACGGCCAGACGATCTACGTCGACGGCGGCATGACGGCGGTGGTCTGATGCGCATCGCCAGGATCGCCACGCCGGCCGGACCGGTGCACGTGCGGGAATCCGTCGACGGCTGGGTGCCGATCGAGGACCCGTATCCCGCGTTCGCCGAGGGGAGGGATCCGGTCGACGCCGGGCCCCCTCTCCTCGGCGAGCTCCTCCCTCCCTGCGAGCCGCGCGTCGTCGTGGGCATCGCCCAGAACGGCCCGGAGCACCACTCGCCCGTGCAGGCGTGGCTGAAGAGCCCGCGCTCGGTCGTGGCATCCGGCGTGCCCGTGACGCTCCGCCGCGACGCTGGCGTGACCGTCGCCGAGGGCGAGATCGCGATCGTGATCGGACGCGAGACGACCGGGCTCACGGCGGCGAACGCCCACGAGTACGTGCTCGGCGTGACCGCGGTGAACGACCTCTCGAGTCCCGACCGGGCCGCGGGCGACCCGCGCAACTTCGAGTCGAAGGCGGGGGAGGGGTACACGCCCCTCGGTCCCGTGATCGACAGGGATGCCGGCCTCGACGACGTGTCCCTCGAACTCCGCATCGACGGCGTGCCGGCCGGCTCGACGAGCAGTCGTGCGCTGCCGGCCTCGCCGCGCGAGTGCCTCGCGTACCTCGCGGCGTGGACGACGCTCGGCCCCGGCGACGTCGTGATGACGGGCGCCCCGACCTCGCAGGCGCCGATCGACCCCGGCGCGCTCGTCGAGGTCGAGGTCGCCGGCATCCGACTCGTGACGCCGACCCGCTAGCCGCACTTCAGCTCCATCGAGTTCTCCGGAGGACCCATGCCGAACCTCGGCGTCGTCGCCCATGCGGCCGACGACCTGCGCGTCGAAGCGCTGCCCGAACCAGCACCCCGACCCGACGAAGCCGTGCTCGAGATCGCGTTCGGCGGCGTGTGCGGCTCCGACCTGCACTACTGGAGGCACGGCGCAGCGGGCGCCTCGGTGCTGCGCGAGCCCATGGTGCTCGGGCACGAGATCGCGGGCACCGTCGTGCGTGCGGCCGCCGACGGGAGCGGGCCGACGGTCGGCGCCCGGGTCGCGGTGCACCCGCTCACGCCGCTCGGCGACGGCAGCACGCCGTGGCCGGCCGGCCGCCCGAACCTCGCACCGGCGTCGAGCTACCTCGGCTCCGCCCTGCACCTCCCGCACACCCAGGGCGGCTTCGCCACGCGCGTCGCACTGCCGACCCGCCTCCTGCACGCCGTGCCCGACGGGCTGCCCCTCGAGGTCGCGGCGCTCGCCGAGCCCGCCGCCGTCGCCTGGCACGGCCTCGAACGGGCGGGCGACGTGCGCGGCAAGCGCGTGCTCGTCATCGGCGCCGGGCCCATCGGCCAGCTCGTCGTGGCCGTCGCGCGTCACCACGGCGCGGCAGAGGTCATCGCCACCGACCTGCACGAGCTGCCTCGGCGCATCGCCGAGCAGCACGGGGCGATCACGCTGCCGGCGACGGATGCCGCGGCGATCGCCGCGCTGCACGCCGACGTCGTCGTCGAGTCCAGCGGCACCGTGCCCGGCCTCGCGAGCGCGATCGAGGCCGCCCGGCGGGGCGGCACCGTCGTGCTGCTCGGGCTCCAGCGCGCCGGGGACGTGCCGGCCGCCGTGGCGACCGCGATCACGCGGGAGCTCACGATCGTCGGTTCGTTCCGGTTCGCCGACGAGTTCGACGACGTCATCGCGGCGCTCGCCGACGGCAGCCTCGACGTGTCGGGCATCGTCACGCATGTGCTGCCCGCCGGCCGGGCGCTCGAGGCGTTCGGCATCGCCGCCGACGCATCCGTCTCCTCCAAGGTGCTGCTCGACTTCACGGGTGCCGGGTCGGACGGCCGCGACCCGTGAGCGATGCCCACCGGTATGCTGCAGTACGCTCGACCCACGCCCCCGGAACCCAGGAGTACCTGATGCACCCCGTCATCGTCGTCATGGGGGTCTCAGGATCCGGCAAGTCGACCATCGGTGCCCTCCTCGCGCATGAGCTCGGCGTCCCGTTCGCCGACGCCGACGACCTGCATCCGCTCGCGAACATCGAGAAGATGGCCGCGGGCATCCCGCTCGACGACGAGGACCGTCGCCCGTGGCTGGCGACCGTCGGAGCGGCGCTCGCCGAGGGCCAGCGCACCGGCGCGGGCCTCGTGATCGCCTGCTCGGCGCTCAAGCGCTCGTATCGCGAGGCGATCCTCGCGCAGGCGCCGGCCGCGCATTTCGTGCACCTCCACGGCACCGTCGAACTCCTGACCGAGCGGACCGGGGCGCGGACCGGGCACTTCATGCCGGCGAGCCTCCTCGAATCCCAGCTCGCCGTGCTCGAACCGCTCGGGCCCGACGAACCGGGCGTGGTGGTCGACGTCGCCGGCCAGACGGCGACGATCGTCGAGCAGTTGGCTGCTAGACTGGGCGATTGAACTTCGGCGAGGGAGGCCCGCAGCGCGAGAGATCGCGCACGGGGCATCCGTGATCGACGCGGTGGGAGCTGGCTCCAACGGCTATTCCTCACGCATCCGCGCATCTTGCATGCCGCGCGTTCGAGTTGAAGACATCAGACACACGATCTGGGCCGAGTGAGCCCGCTAAAGGAGACATCATGGACGACGACAACAAGGTCATCACCGAGGTCCGCGAATCGTTCGGCAAGGGTGCGGCCCGTAAGATCCGCGCCGTCGGCAAGATCCCCGCGGTCATCTACGGCCACGGCACCGAGCCGCAGCACGTGACGCTGCCCGGCCACCAGGTCCAGCTGCTCATCCGCAAGGCGAACGCCGTGCTCGACCTCCAGATCGAGGGCAAGAGCCAGCTCGCGCTCGTCAAGGACGTCCAGAAGGACCCCGTGCACCAGATCATCGAGCACCTCGACCTCATCGTCATCAAGAAGGGCGAGAAGGTTCAGGTCGAGATCCCCGTGCACGTCGAGGGTGAGACCGCCGCCGGCACCATCGCCGACCTCGACTCGCACACGCTGCTCCTCGAGGTCGAGGCGACCCACATCCCCGAGAGCGTCGTCGTCTCGGTCGAGGGTCTCGAAGAGGGCGCGCAGATCCACGCCAAGGACGTCGAGCTGCCCAAGGGCGCCTCGCTCATCACCGACGGCGACTCGCTCGTCGTCAACGTGCACACCCCGCAGAAGGTGGACCTGGGCGAAGAGGCCGCCGAGGCAGCCGAGGGCGAGACGGCCGAGGACGCCGCCGAGGCTCCCGCCGACGAGGCCGCCGCGGAGTAGTCGCAGCGCACGCACGCCGATCGGGCCTGCGGCATCGCATCCGGGTACGCTCGGATGCGGGCCGCGGGCCCGTTCCCGTCTCCGTGCCCCACCTCCGTCCCAGCATCCGCACCCAGCCTCGAGAGGACCGGCTCACGTGGGCTTCTTCGACCTCCTCCGCTCCCGTTCGAAAGGCGAACCCACCGTGGCCGCGAACACCTGGCTCGTCGTGGGCCTCGGCAATCCCGGGGCGCAGTACGCCGCGAACCGGCACAACGTCGGCCAGATGGTCGCCGATGAGCTGGCCTCGCGCATCGGTGCGGCGTTCAAGAGCCACAAGACGCCCTCGCGCGTCGCCGAGGGCTTCCTCCGCCCCGGCGGGCCGAAGCTCGTGATCGCGAAGTCGAACAGCTACATGAACACCTCGGGCGGACCGGTCTCGGCGCTGCTGAAGTTCTACGGCCTCGGGCCGGACCGTCTCATCGTCGTGCACGACGAGCTCGACATCCCGTTCGACACCGTCCGGCTGAAGGCGGGCGGCGGCCACGGCGGCCACAACGGCCTCCGCGACATCCTCAAGGCCACCGACAATGCCGACTTCACGCGCGTGCGGGTCGGCGTCGGGCGTCCCCCCGGCCGCCAGGACGCCGCGGACTTCGTGCTGAAGGACTTCTCGGGCACCGAGCGGGCGACGCTGCCGAACCTGGTGTCGGATGCCGCGGACGCGGTCGAGGCCATCGCCGAGGACGGCCTGGTCGCGGCGCAGCAGCGGTTCCACTCGCCCGCCTGATGACCTTCGGCCCTCGCAGGGCTGCGGGCGTCAGATCAGGCTGCGCAGGTACTCCTCGGGTGCGACGCCCGCGGCCCGCGCGAGCTGGAGCAGCCGGTCGTGCTCCTCGGTCGAGAGCTCGACCGTGAGCTGGTGCCAGGCGTCGGGCGCATCCTCGAACGAGAAGAGCGCATCGTCGTCGGTCGCGTCGGGCGGCACCGACGCATCGATGACGGATGCCGCCTCGAGCTCGGCCGCCAGTTCGACGACGTCGGATGCCGCGGCCGCCGGGGCGGCTTCCGCCGATGCCCGCGGCGCGTCGGCATCGCCCCAACCAGGACCCGTGGGTACGGGCCCGCCGCTGCGGTAGGCCTCGGCGACCGCGCGTGCCCGGATGTCGGCGGCCTCGTTCATCACGTGGCCGACATGCCCCTTGACCCATTCGAATCGGTAGCGGCGACCCGCGAGCTCCTCGTCGAGCTCCTTCAGGAGTTCGACGTTCAGCACCGGCTTGCCGTCGGCCTTGCGCCAGCCCTTGCGCTTCCAGCCCTGCATCCACTTCGTGATGCAGTTGATGACGTACTGGCTGTCGCAGAGCACGAGCAGGTCGTCGTCGAGGTGCGCGGTGGCGCGGAAGAGCTCGAGCACCGCACGCAGCTCGCCCTGGTTGTTCGTCGCGTGCTTCCAGCCGCCGGCCGCCCAGTGGTCGTCGTCGACGTACCAGGCCCATCCGGCGGGTCCGGGGTTTCCGAGCGCGGATCCGTCGGCGGCGGCTGTGATCACGGGTCTCCTCCAGTTGCGTGGTGCGGCGCCCATCGTATCGGGCGCCGCCGACGGGGGCGTCGGCCGGCGCCTCGCGCGCGTCCGGCGTGACCGCTCACGCCGTCCGCGGGTCGGCCGGCGCGGGCGACTTCGCCGCCGGCGGGGGGCCTGTCCGCGTCCGCGCGTAGACTTGCACGGTGATCCTGCAGGGCTTGAACACGGCGCTTTCGCGCGCCTCGACGATCGACGGCGCGCTGGCCGAGGCCCTGCGGAACGCCGACTTCTCCGCGCCCGAGGGCGTCGACGCACCGTTGCTCGCCGGGTTGCTGACCCGGCGCGCCGAGGCCGGGCTCGCTCCGGCGCTGCTCGTCATCACCGCGACGAGTCGCGAGGGCGAGCAGGTGCGCGCGTCCATCGAGCCCTACCTCGACCAGGTCGAGGTGCTCGAGTTCCCCGCATGGGAGACCTTGCCGCACGAGCGCCTGAGCCCGTCGACCGAGACCGTCGGGCGACGCCTCCACGCGCTGCGGCGCATGCACGACTGGCAGCAGGAGGGCGCGCGGCATCCGCTCGTGGTCGTCGCCTCCGTGCGCGCCGCGCTGCAGCCGCTCGCCGACAACCTGACCGACCTGCCGCCGATCGAGCTGGTCGCGGGCGGGCGCGGCCACGACCTGCCCGCCATCTCGCGAACCCTCGTCGACCTCGCGTACGCCAGGGTCGACATGGTCTCGCGTCGAGGGGAGTTCGCCCTTCGCGGCGGCATCCTCGACGTGTTCCCGCCCACGGCCGACCACGCCGTGCGCGTGGAGTTCTTCGGCGACGAGGTCGAGGAGCTCCGGGCGTTCTCGGTCGCCGATCAGCGCTCGCTGCCCGAGGTCGTCGACCGCGTCGTGCTCGAGCCGAGCCGTGAACTCCTGCTCACGCCGGCGGTGCGCCAGCGGGCCCGCGAGATGGTGCACGAGTTCCCGAGCCTCTCGGGCATGCTCGAGAAGGTCGCCGAGGGCATCCCGGTCGAGGGCATGGAGTCGCTCGCGCCCGCGCTGCTCGAGCGCCTCGTGCCGTTCGCGCACTACCTGCCGCTCGGCGCCGCCGTGGCGGTGCTGCAGCCCGAGCGCGTCACCGGGCGGGCGGCGAGCCTCGCCGAGACCAATCGCGAGTTCCTCGGCGCCGCATGGAGCGCCGCCACGGTCGGCGCCGATGCCCCCATCGATCTTGCCGCCGGCGACTTCCTCACCCTCCGCGAGTTCCGCGACGCGACGATCTTCAGCGCGCCCGGCGAGCCCGATCCGCGGCGGGTGTGGTGGACCTTCTCGAACTTCGACATCGGCGACGCCGCCGCGATCGTGGCGGCGGCCGGCGCAGGAGCGGGCGCCGACCTCGCCGCGAGCGTCGCATCCGACTACGTGCGCGTCGACGCGACCGCCATGCCGACCTTCGCCGGCAACGTCGAGGGCGCGGTCGTCCACGCCGGCGAGCGCCTGCGCGACGGCTGGAGCCTCGTCGTGGCATCCGCCGGTCACGGGCTCGTCGAGCGCGCGCGCGACGTGCTCTCCGAGGCCGGTCTCGCCGCCCGCATCGTCGACGCGGTGCCGGCCGATCTCGAGCCGGGTGTCGCGTACCTCGTCCAGGCGGGCGCCGCGAGGGGCTTCGAGGTGCCCGAGGTCAAGATCGGGCTCGTCTCCGAGTCCGAGTTCTACGGGCGCGGCGCGGGCTACGACACCCGGCGCAGCACCAAGCTGGCGTCTCGTCGCCGCAACGTCGTCGACCCGCTGCAACTCAAGGCCGGCGACTTCGTCGTGCACCAGACCCACGGCATCGGCCGCTTCGTCGAGATGGTCCAGCGCGAGGTCGCCACCGGCGCGCGTCCCACGGGCCCGAGCCGCACGGCCGGCATCGCCCAGCAGCCCAAGGCCGTGCGCGAGTACCTCGTCATCGAGTACGCGCCCTCGAAGCGCGGACAGCCCGGCGATCGCCTGTTCGTGCCCACCGATCAGCTCGACCTCCTCAGCCGCTACGTCGGCGGCGAGGCGCCGTCCCTGTCGAAGATGGGCGGCAGCGACTGGGCCCAGGCCAAGGGCCGGGCGCGCAAGGCGGTCCGCGACATCGCCGTCGAGCTCGTGAAGCTCTACTCGGCGCGCATGGCCGCCAAGGGGCACGCGTTCGGGCCGGACACGCCCTGGCAGCACGAGCTCGAAGAGGCCTTCCCGTTCGTCGAGACGCCCGACCAGGTCCAGACCATCGACGAGATCAAGGCCGACATGGAGCGGGCGATCCCGATGGATCGCCTGCTCGCGGGCGACGTCGGCTTCGGCAAGACCGAGGTCGCCGTGCGTGCCGCGTTCAAGGCGATCCAGGACGGCAAGCAGGTCGCGATGCTCGTGCCGACCACGCTGCTCGTCAAGCAGCACCTCGAGACCTTCACCGACCGGTTCGCGGGCTTTCCCGTGCACGTGCGGGCGCTCAGCCGGTTCCAGACCGACAAGGAGGCGCGCGAGACGATCGCCGGCCTCGCCGACGGCACCGTCGACATGGTCATCGGCACGCACCGCATCCTCACCGAGAAGGTCACCTTCAAGGATGTCGGGCTCGTCATCATCGACGAGGAGCAGCGCTTCGGCGTCGAGCACAAGGACGCCCTGAAGAAGCTCAAGACCAACGTCGACATCCTCGCCATGAGCGCCACCCCGATCCCGCGGTCGCTCGAGATGGCCGTCACCGGCATCCGCGAGATGTCGACGCTCGCGACGCCGCCCGAGGACCGGCATCCGATCCTCACGTACGTCGGTCCCTACTCCGAGCAGCAGGTCGGAGCCGCGATCCGACGCGAGATGCTGCGCGAGGGCCAGGTGTTCTTCGTGCACAACCGGGTCTCCTCGATCAACCGCGTCGCCGCGCAACTCGCCGAGCTCGTGCCCGAGGCGCGCATCGCCGTCGCCCACGGCCAGCTCAACGAGCACGTGCTCGAGCAGATCGTCAACGACTTCTGGGAGCGCAAGTTCGACGTGCTCGTCTCGACGACGATCATCGAGACCGGCCTCGACATCTCCAACGCGAACACGATCATCATCGACCGGGCTGACAAGTACGGACTCTCGCAGCTCCACCAGCTGCGCGGCCGCGTCGGTCGCGGTCGCGAGCGCGCCTACGCGTACTTCCTCTGGGATCCGGCCAAGCCGCTCAGCGAGACCGCGCACGACCGTCTCTCGACGATCGCGGCCAACAACGACCTCGGTTCGGGCATGCAGGTCGCGTTGAAGGACCTCGAGATCCGCGGCGCCGGCAACCTGCTGGGCGCCGAGCAGGCCGGTCATATCGCCGGCGTCGGCTTCGACCTCTACCTGCGGATGATCGGCGAGGCCGTCTCGGCGTTCCGCGGCGATGTCGCCGAGGGGCAGACCGAGCTCCGGCTCGAGCTGCCCATCGACGCGCACATCCCCGAGGACTACGTCGACTCCGAACGGCTGCGCCTCGAGGCGTACCAGAAGCTCTCGGCCGCGAGCGGCCCGGCGGCGAAGGACGGGCAGATCGACCTCGTGGTCGAGGAGCTGAGCGACCGCTACGGCACGCCGCCCGACGCGGTCGAGAACCTCGTCGCCGTGTCGAGGCTGCGTCGCCAGGCCCAGCGTGCGGGGCTCTCCGACGTCATCGCCACGGGCTCGAAGCTCCGCATCGCGCCCGCGAACATCCCCGACTCGCGTCGCGTGCGGCTCGAGCGCATGTACCCGGGGGCGAAGCACTTCGCGCAGAACGACGTGATCCTGGTCCCGTTCCCCACGCCCGGCGGCGAGGCTCCGGGCGATGCCGACCTCATCGAGTGGGTGTCGCGACTCGTCGCGAACATCTTCCCGCTGCCCGAGCCCGAGCCGGCCGCGGCGGCGGCCGGCGCCCAGCCCTCCGCGTCCGAGGCGGGCTGAGCCCGGCTGGCGCCGGGCCGGCGTCTCGCGCCCGACCGCCGGCTCGCGCCCGACCGCCGGCTCGCCCGGTCGGCGGCTCGCGCCCGACCGGGTCCCTCGCATCCGGTCTCGCGTCGGCGAACCCGGAACGAGCTCGCAGTCGCGCTCAGGGACGCAGGTGACCCCACTCGTCGAGGAACTCCTCGACGCTCAGGCGATCGAGGTCGTCGTTGATGGCGCGGAGGAGGGCGTCGGCCTCGTCGAGCGACCCCGCCTTCGTTCGCAGGACAGCGGTGTCGGTCGCACGGCGCAGCACGACGAGATCCGCGATCGACGGCCCGCCGATGCCGCTCGCCTCGCCCGCGAGGAGCAGGGTCGTCTGCAGGAGCTTGCGGACGCCGGTGAGCCGACGCTCATGCAACTCGGCCCGCAGGTGCAGCCGGGCGGGTTCCGCGGGTTCCGGCGTCGGCGCGACATCCGGTTCGCCATCGTCGCGGCTCATCGCGAGAAGGGTCCGCCCGGGCCGCCGAACGCGCCCTTCCGCTGGTACTGCCGCGAACGCACGGTGACGGCGATCGCCGAGACCACGATCGCGATGCCCGAGCCGAGGAGCACGGCGAGCGTGCCCTCGTCGGCGACCTCCGGCAGCCCGGCGAAGGCGAGTTCGTTCATGAGGAGCGAGACCGTGAACCCGATGCCGCCGAGCGCGCCGACCATGACGGTGTCGCCGATCGTGATCGGCGCGCCGCTGCGACGCCGCATGAACATGGCGGCGAGTCCGCCGGCCAGCACGATGCCGATGATCTTGCCGACCGGGAGGCCGACGAGGATGCCCCAGAACGCCGGGTCGAGCTGGCTCGGACTGACCTGGGGGACCGGCACCATCGCCGCCGACAGCGCGAACAGCGGCAGGATGATGCCGTTCGAGTACGGCTCGAGCGCATGCACGGATCGGCCACCGGGGCGCCGGGCCATCACGAAGCCGAGCGCCACGCCCGCGATGGTCGCGTGCACGCCCGACTGGTAGATGAAGTACCAGGTGAGGATCGCCAGCACCCACAGCACGAGCGCGATCGGCCACTGCGGCCTGCGGGCGAGGACCCAGGCCGAGCGCGGCTTCAGCATGCGGCTGACCGCGCCGAAGAGGGTGATCGTGATCGCGCCCAGGCCGATGAAGGCGAGATTCGCGTCGGTCGTGAAGAAGAACGCGATGATGAGGATCGCGATGAGGTCGTCGAGCACGGCGAGTGCGAGCAGGAACACCCGGACGCGCGTCGGGATGAACTTGCCGAAGACGGCGAGCACGCCGAGTGCGAAGGCGATGTCGGTGGCCGTCGGGATTGGCCATCCGTCGATCGTGTCGGTGCCGAACGTGAACGCGACGTAGATGAGCGCCGGCACGATCACCCCGCCGACCGCCGCGATCGCGGGCAGCAACGCCTTCGAGAGAGAGTTGAGCTCGCCGATGACGAGTTCGCGCTTGAGCTCGACCGCGACGATGAAGAAGAAGACCGCGAGGAGCCCGTCGCTGATCCAGTGCCCGGTCGAGAGGTCGAGGCCGAGCCAGGGGATGTCGAGATGCGCGTTCTTCATCTCCACCAGCGCCGGGCCGAACGAGAGGTTGGCGAGCAAAAGGCCGAGGACGGCTGCGATCAGCAGCAGCACGGCAGACCAGCGTTCGGACCTGAGGAAGTTCATGGCACTCCATTCGTGAGTGCGACGCCACGGGCGGCAGGCCACGGTTTCCGGCGTCGACAGGGGCGGTGACGGCGGTCTCCCGCCGGCCGACCAGACTTCCCGGCACCCCTCCCGGAATCCTAGCGGCAGCGCGCCTCGCGACGGGGAGCGTCGGCTCGTAGGCTTGCCGGATGACGAGCACAGCAGGCCTCGGCGAGGCGCCGCATCCCGGACTCGACGAGCTCATCGCCACCGTCGCACTGCTGCGGGCACCCGGCGGCTGCCCGTGGGACGCCGACCAGACGCACGAGAGCCTCGTGCAGTACCTCGTCGAGGAGAGCTGGGAGCTCATCGACGCCATCGAGTCGGGTGACCGCGCCGAGATGCTCGAGGAGCTCGGCGACGTGCTCTACCAGGTGCTCTTCCACGCCGACATCGCCGCGCACACCGACGGCGAGCGCTTCGACATCGACGACGTCGCGCGCCACATGACGGCGAAGATGGTGTCGCGGCATCCGCACGTGTTCGGCGATCGCGAGGCCTCGACGGCCGAGGACGTCGTCGCCTTCTGGGAGGACCTCAAGGCCGACGAGAAGCCGCACCGCACGAGCGTGCTCGACGGGGTTCCGCGGGGCATGCCCGCGCTGGCGCTCGCGCAGAAGATGCTCGGCAAGGCCGAGAAGGTCGGCGTCGGGCTCGGTTCGGCCGACGCGGGCACCGGTCCGGGTGCGGCGGCGGATGCCCCGGTATCGCCCGCCACCGAGGAGGAGCTCGGTCGCGTGCTGTTCGAGCTCGCGGCATCCGCTCGCGCTCAGGGCCTCGACGCCGAGCGTGCGCTGCGGGTCGCGCTGCGCGGGTTCGAGGCCGAGGTCCGCGCCGCCGAGGCCGAGCGAGCGGATGTCACAGCCCCCGACTGAGCGGCACCGCCGAGCAGACGGCCGGGTGGGCGTGCGGCCGATCGGATGCATGCTGGAAGAATGGGCGGCATGGCTGCATCCGTCACCCCTCCGCGCGGCATGCGCGACTTCCTCCCGGCCGAGAAGGCCCGTCGCGAGCACGCACTCGGCGTGATCCGCGAGGTGTACTCCTCGCACGGCTTCGACGAGATCGAGACGCCCGTCATGGAGGACGCCTCGCGCCTGCATGCCGGGCTCGGCGGCGACAACGAGAAGCTCGCCTTCGCGGTCATGAAGCGCGGCATCACGCCCGAGGACCTGGCGGGCGCCGCGGCATCCGGCGACGCGCTCTCGCTGGCCGACCTCGGCCTGCGCTACGACCTGACGGTTCCGCTCGCGCGGTTCTACGCCACGCACCGGGCCGCGCTGCCGCCGGTGTTCCGCTCGATCCAGATCGCGCCCGTGTGGCGCGCCGAGCGCCCGCAGAAGGGCCGATACCGCCAGTTCGTCCAGTGCGACATCGACATCATCGGCGAGCCCGGGACCCTCGCGGAACTCGAGCTGCTCACGGCGACCGTCGCGGCGCTCGACGCGCTCGGCCTCGGCGGCTGCACCATCCGCCTCAACGACCGGCGCGTGCTCGCGGGCATCCTCGCCTCGTGGGGCGTGCCCGACGAGCTGCGCGAGCGCGCCCTCATCACGATCGACAAGCTCGACAAGATCGGCACCGGGGGAGTGGCGGCCGAGCTGCACGAGCTCGGCATCGTCTCCGAGGGCGCGGATGTCGCGGCCGAGCTCGAGGCGCTGACCACGGCGGACTGGCACCTGGCGGACGGCGTCGTCCCGCCGCCCTCGTGGCTCGACCTCGACGCCTACGCCGACCTCGTGGCGCTGCGCGAGGTGCTGCCGCACGCGTCGATCGAGTTCGACCCGACGCTCGTGCGCGGCATGGGGTACTACACCGGCACGATCTTCGAGATCGCGCACCCCGACTTCGGCTACTCCCTGGGCGGCGGAGGCCGCTACGACGGCATGATCGGGCGCTTCCTCGGGCAGGACGTGCCCGCGTGCGGGTTCTCGATCGGCTTCGAGCGCATCGTCGACCTGCTCGCCGTGCGCGACGAGGGTCGCCCCCGTGCCGTCGTGCTCGTCTACGACCCGGCCGTGGAGCCGGCGACGCTGCTGAACCTCAAGCACGAGCTCGTGGCGTCCGGCACGCGCGTGCGCTTCGAGCGGCGGGTCAAGAACGCGCGCGCCCTCTTCGAGCGCGTCACGGCGGACGGCTTCGACGCGGTCGCGAACGTGACGGTCGAGACGACGGATGCCGCGTCGCTGAGCTTCCGCGACCTCGGCGCCTGACCCCCGCGCGCCCTCCGCGCCCCGCGCCCCGCGCCCCCGCCCCCGGGCGCGCTCCGCGCGGGCCTGCCCGCCGGCGCCCTGATTGACCCCCGAAAGGTTTCGATCCGTCGATCTTCGCCCTGACGTGTCCTCGATGGGACGAAGATCGACGGATCGATCCATCCCCTCCGCGCCGCCTGTGGAGAGAGCCGGCGCTCGCGGTGCGGTGCGGTGCACGATGCGGGGATGCCTCGACGTGTCACCGTGCCGCCCCACCTCCGAGGAGCGGCGTTCCGGGCCGCCGACGCTGAGTTCCACGGACTCGGGCAGAAGCGGTTGCGGGCTGCCGACGTCGATCGGCCGTTCACCGGTGTCCGATCGATCGGCCTGGATCCCACGTCGATCGTGGACCTGTGCAGGGCGTACGAGCCGCTGCTGCGTCCGGGCGAGTCCTTCAGCCACGCGACCGCGGCACGCCTGTACGGCCTCCCGCTCCCGCCGGGCATCGCGCTCGCGCCGTTGCACGTGCTGGCGCCGCCCGGCATCGCCCGCGCCAGGACTGCCGGTTCGGCGGGGCATGAGGCCTCCGCGCCTCCGCGGATCGAGTTCCTCTTCGGGCTGCCCGTCGTCACCGCAGTGTCTGCGTGGTGCCAACTGTCGACGGTGCTGGCGGTCGAGGACCTCATCGCGGTCGGCGATGCGCTCGTCACGGGACGCCGCGACGGACGTCGTCGACGCCCCGCGGCGGCATCCGTCGACGATCTCGACGCGGCCGTGCGGGCGTGGCCCCCACGTCGTGGGGCGCGGAGGCTCCAGCTGGCCCTTCCGCTCATTCGGGTCGGACCCGAGTCCAGGCCCGAGACGCGCACCCGGCTCGCGCTGATGGGCGGCGGCCTTCCCGAGCCGACGATCGCGCCCGACGTCTGCGTCGAAGGGGGACGCGAGATCCTGCACCCCGACCTCGCCTACCTCGATTGGCGGATCGCGATCGAGTACGAGGGTGATCACCATCGCGATCCTGCTCGCTGGAAGCGGGACATCACGCGGCGCGAGAAGTTCGAGGCAGCCGGATGGCGGGTCATCAGGGTCACCTCGGACGACGTCTTCGGTGATCCGGCCGCGCTCGTCGCGCGCGTGCGGCGCGTGATCGCACTGCAGACCGCGTCGGGGTGACGGCGTCTCCACCGCACGGCACCTGATCCGTCGATCTCGGCCCCTGCTGCGCAGCGGATGGACGAGGATCGACGGATCGAGGAAGGCAGGGCGGACGGAGAGGCGGACGTCCGAGAGGATGCCGCGGACGCGCGCACCGCCGCACGGGATGCAGTGCGCGATGCCGCGCGCACGCTGCCGTGCGGGAGGTCGAGGAGGGGCCGCGGCGTCATGCGGTCCGAACGCCAGTCATGAGCATCACTAGACTTGCCTGCGGATCACGACGGAGTCGTCCAACGCACCCACCCATCACAGAGGAGTTCACTGTGGCATTCATCGAAGCTGTAGGCGCACGCGAGATCCTGGATTCTCGCGGCAACCCGACCGTCGAGGTCGAGGTGCTCCTCGACGACGGCTCCCTCGCCCGTGCCGCGGTGCCCTCGGGCGCCTCCACCGGCGCGTTCGAGGCATACGAGCTGCGCGACGGCGACAACGACCGCTACCTCGGCAAGGGCGTCCAGAAGGCCGTCGACGCCGTGCTCGACGACCTCGGCCCCGCGATCGAGGACCTCGACGCCGCCGACCAGCGCCTCGTCGACGCCGCCCTCATCGAGGCCGACGGAACCGACAACAAGAGCCGCCTCGGCGCCAACGCCATCCTCGGCGTGAGCCTCGCGGTCGCCAAGGCCGCCGCCGACTCGGCCGACCTGCCGCTGTTCCGCTACCTCGGCGGCCCGAACGCTCACGTGCTGCCCGTGCCGATGATGAACATCATCAACGGCGGTGCGCACGCCGACACCGGCGTCGACATCCAGGAGTTCATGGTGCTGCCGATCGGCGCGCCGACGTACTCCGAGGGCCTGCGCTGGGGCGTCGAGACCTACCACGCGCTGAAGAGCCTGCTGAAGTCGAAGGGCCTCTCGACGGGTCTCGGCGACGAGGGCGGCTTCGCCCCCGACTTCGAGCACAACCGTGCGGCGCTCGACTTCATCTCCGAGGCGATCGGCAAGGCGGGCTTCACGCTCGGCACCGACATCGCCCTCGGCCTCGACGTCGCGGCGAGCGAGTTCTTCGAGAACGGCGTCTACCGCTTCGAGGGCAAGGACCGCACCTCGGCCGAGATGAACGCGTACTACGCCGAGCTCGCCGACGCATACCCGCTCATCTCCATCGAGGACCCGCTCGACGAGGACGACTGGGAGGGCTGGGCCCAGCTCACCGCGAGCCTCGGCACGAAGACGCAGCTCGTCGGCGACGACCTGTTCGTCACGAACCCGAAGCGCCTCGCCGACGGCATCGCGCGCGGCGCCGGCAACTCGATCCTCGTGAAGGTCAACCAGATCGGCACGCTGACCGAGACGCTCGACGCCGTGAAGCTCGCGCAGCGCTCGGGCTACACCGCGGTGCTCTCGCACCGTTCGGGCGAGACCGAGGACACGACGATCGCCGACCTCGCGGTCGCGACCGACGCGGGTCAGATCAAGACGGGCGCGCCCGCTCGCAGCGAGCGCGTCGCGAAGTACAATCAGCTCCTGAGGATCGAAGAAGAACTCGGCGAGGCTGCGGTGTACGCGGGTCGCTCGGCGTTCCCGCGGTTCACGGCCTGATCGGCCTGAGCCGGTTCCAACTGGCGGGGGTGGCCGAGAGGCCGTCCCCGCCAGTTCTCGTCCGGGCCGAGCAGATCCAGGCAGAGCAGAGGAGGGGCGATGACGAGGGACGCACCGCGCGCACGCCGCCCCGCTGACCCGAGCACGGCCAGGCGGCCGTCTGCGGCGAAGGCGACCTCGTCGAAGGCAACTTCGTCGAAAGGCACCTCGTCGAAGGGCACCTCGTCGAAGGGCACCCCCGCGAAGGCCGCCTCGGCGAAGGCGACCTCGGCGAAGACCGCATCCTCGAAGGCAGCATCCACGAAGGCGACCTCCGCGAAGACCGGGTCCGCGACGGCGAAGGCCTCGTCGACCTCGACCGCAACCAAGGCATCCACGGCCGCATCCAAGGCATCCACGGTCACCGCCGCGAGTACCCGCGCCCCCTCGGGGCGAGGGGGAGGAGGCGGGCGGCCGCCGCGCAAGCCCGCCCAGGCCTCGTCCGGCTGGCTCGGCGGCATCCGATTCTCAGGTTTCTCGCTCATCATGATGGGGGTCCTCGTGCTCGGGGTCGTGGTGCTCGCACCGACGATCGCGTCGTTCGCCGAACAGCGACAGAAGATCTCGGCCCTGCGGGCGGAGGTCTCGGCACAGGAATCCGAGGTGCAGCGCCTGCGCGACGAGCGCGAGCGGTGGAACGACGAGACGTTCATCATGACGCAGGCGCGCGAGCGCCTGACGTACGTGATGCCCGGCGAGGTGAGCTACCTCGTCATCGACGACCGCACCGAAGCCGCCAAGGCGGATGCCTCGACCGAGGTCTCCGCAGACGTGACCGAATCGAAGGGGGACTGGATGAGCACCATCCTGTCCTCCGTGCTGACCGCTGGCCTCGCGCCCGCCGCTGGAGACGCCCCATGACCCGACCGCCGTTCGACGCCGTGAGCGAGCGCGACATCCGCATCGTGTCCGCCCAGCTCGGCCGTCAGGCGCGCGACGTCGTCGGCATCCCGGCGCGCTGCGTCTGCGGTGCGCCGACCGTGGTCGCGACGGCGCCTCGCCTGGCCGACGGCACGCCGTTCCCGACCTTCTACTACCTCTCGCACCCGGCGGCGACGGCGGCGATGAGCTTCCTCGAGGCCGCGCAGCTGATGGTGGAGTGCAACGAGCTCCTCGCCTCCGACGTCGAGGTCGCGGCGCAGTACGCCAGCGCCCATCGGGACTACCTGGCCGATCGCGAGACCTTCGGCGTGGTGCCCGAGCTCGCCGGCACGTCCGCAGGCGGCATGCCCACCCGCGTCAAGTGCCTGCACGCGGTCGTGGCGCACTCGCTCTCGGCCGGGCCGGGCGTCAACCCGATGGGCGACATCGCCCTCGAGCGCTCGACGTGGTCGCCGTCGGTGTGCCAGTGCCCCGACTACCGCGTCGACGAGGCTCGCGACGACGCGATCGACCTCGGCGACCTGGCCGACCGCGCCGACCCGGGCGGATCGAGCGGGGCGTGAGCGCGCGCCGCACGCTCCGCAAGGCCGTCGCGGCAGTCGCGATCGGCGTCGTCGTGGCGCTCGCCGGAGCGAGCGCGGCGCACGCCGACACGGTCCGCGACTACCAGTACTGGCTCACCGACTACGGATTCACGACCGCGTGGAACACGTCGAAGGGCAAGGGCGTGACGGTCGCGGTCATCGACACCGGCGTCAACGGCAACGTCGCGGAACTCCGCGGGGTCGTCAAGGGCGGCACGGATGTCTCGGGCCTCGGCACGCCCGACGGGCAGACTCCCGTGGGCGACGACGACACGCACGGCACCATGGTCGCGTCCCTGCTCGCCGGCCGCGGCACGGGTGCGGGCAACGGCGTCATCGGCGTCGCCCCCGAAGCCGACCTGCTCGCGGTGTCGGTCGCGTTCGGCACCGACACGGGAGCGACGAAGTCGAACGACGACCAGATCGCCGAGGCGGTGCGCTGGGCCGTCGACAACGGCGCCGACATCATCAACATGTCGCTGACGCGCAACACACCCGACTGGCCCGAGAGCTGGGACGACGCGTTCATGTACGCGTTCGAGAACGATGTCGTCGTCGTGGCCGCCGCGGGCAATCGCGGCAGCGGCACGAGCCAGGTGGGCGCCCCGGCGACGATCCCCGGGGTGCTCGCGGTCGCGGGCGTCGATCGCGAGCAGAACGCCAGCCTCGACGCGAGTTCGCAGGGCATCACGCTCGCGGTCGCCGCGCCGAGCGAGAAGCTCGTCGGCGTGCTGCCCGACGGGTCCTACGCGGTGTGGGACGGCACGAGCGGTGCGGCGCCGCTCGTCTCCGGGCTCGTGGCGCTCATCCGGTCGGAATACCCCGATCTCGACGCCGCGAACGTCATCCAGCGACTCATCGAGACGGCCGACCCGCACGGGCACGAGGTGCCGAGCCCGCTCTACGGGTGGGGCATCATCGACCCGGTGCCGGCGCTGACGGCCACCGTCGAGCCCGTCACCGAGAACCCGCTCGGCAGCCTCGCCGAGTGGATCACGCTGCACCGCCGAGCGGATGCCCCGGTCAGCACGGATCCGGCCGAGGAGCAGGAGATCGTGCCGATCGCCGACCCGCCCCCGCCGATGGACGTCGACGCGCAGACGCTGCTGCCGACCCCGTGGACGCTGGCCTACATCACCCTGCCGCTCTCACTGGTCGCCGGATTTGGTACGCTAGCAGCGCTGTTGGGCATCGGTGCCGCTCGGCATACCAGGCGGATGGCTCGAAAACACGAGCTGTGAGCGCCATCACCAAAAACTGAGGAGTCCATTCACCGTGCCCAAGATTCTCATCGTCGGTGGCGGCTATGCGGGGTTCTACACGGCGTGGAAGCTCGAGAAGTGGCTGCGTGCCGGTGAGGCCGAGGTCACGATCGTCGACCCGCTGCCGTACATGACGTACCAGCCGTTCCTTCCCGAGGTCGCGGCCGGATCCATCGAGCCCCGCCACGCGGTGGTGGCCCAGCGCCGTCACCTCAAGAAGACGAACGTGATCACCGCCAAGGTGACCGGCATCGACCACGCCTCGAAGACCGCGACGATCACGCCCGAGGTGGGCGAGCCGTGGCAGTTCGAGTACGACGTCGTCGTCGTCACGGGCGGTGCGGTGTCGCGCACGTTCCCGATCCCGGGCATCGCCGACAACGCCATCGGCCTGAAGACCATCGAGGAGGCGGTCGCGATCCGCGACCGCGTGCTCACGAACTTCGACAAGGCCTCGAACCTTCCCCCCGGTCCCGAGCGCGAGCGCCTGCTCACGTTCGTCGTGGTCGGCGGCGGCTTCGCGGGCATCGAGGTGTTCGCCGAGCTGCGCTCGTTCGCGAGCGCGCTGCTCGAGTACTACCCGCAGCTCACGTTCGACGAGACGCACTTCCACCTCATCGAGGCCATGGGCCGCATCATGCCCGAGGTCTCGCTCGAAACGAGCCACTGGGTCATCAAGCACCTCGCCCAGCGTGGTGCCGAGATCCACCTCGACACGCAGCTGCAGAGCGCGGTCGATGGGCGCATCGAGCTGTCGACGGGCGAGGGCTTCGAGTCCGACCTCATCGTCTGGACCGCGGGCGTCATGGCGAACCCGGCCATCGTGCGCACGAGCGACCTGCCCGTCGAGGAGCGCGGCCGCATCAAGGCCCGCGCCGACCTGCGCGTGGGCGACGACGACGACTTCGTGCCCGACGCCTGGGCCGCCGGCGACATCGCGGCCGTGCCCGACCTCACCGGCGGCGGTGTCGGCGGGTACTGCGTGCCGAACGCCCAGCACGCCGTGCGCCAGGGCAAGCTGCTCGCGAAGAACATCGTGGCGGTCCTCCGTGGCGAGGAGCCCAAGCAGTACGTGCACAAGAACCTCGGCGCGGTCGCCGGTCTCGGTGTCGGTTCGGGCGTGTTCCAGTCGGGCAAGATCGCGATCAAGGGCCTCTTCGCCTGGTTCGCGCACCGCGGTTACCACGGCCTGGCGATGCCGAGCTGGGAGCGCAAGTTCCGCGTGTTCTGGGGCTGGGTCAACAACTTCTTCCTCGGTCGCGACATCGTCTCGCTGAGCGCGGTGCAGCAGCCCCGCGCCGCGTTCGAGGCGTTCGCCGCGCGGCCGAAGCCGCCGGCCGTCGCCGCTCCGGCTCCGGCGCCCGCCGCGGCCGAGCCCGCAGCGCCCAAGGCGTCGAAGGCGTCCAAGCCGGCGAAGGCCGAGGCCGGCGCGAAGTAGTTCGCGCACCGCCAGCACCGCCGAGACGGCGCGGCGTCGCCCACGGGCGGCGCCGCGCCGATTCCGTTGCGCAGTATGACGCCGCAACGGGCCGACGATGACCGTCCGTGTCGCTTCGCAACGACGCGTGACCGCGGCGTTCGCGCGAGGGCCCCGGCGTCCCGCAGAGTGAGAGGCATGACGATCATCGAGGCAGGCGCGACCGAGCGCGAGCAGTCCGAGTTCACCCGTGAGTGGGAGCGGTGGCACCGGGCTCACGAGACCCGCCGCGCCGACCCGCACGGGTTCCTCGCGGTCACGGGCATCACGTGGCTGACGACCATCCCCGCCCGCATCGACGGGGTGCCCGGCGCCTGGTCGACGAGCGAGGCCGGCCCGGTCGTGGAGCTCGCCGAGGGCGAGCAGTTGCGCGATGGCGACGACCTCCTCACCGGCCGGCACGCGTTCGGTCCCATCGCCGAGCGTTCGAGCGTCGTCGTCCACGCCGGCGGGATCGCCGTCGAGGTCGCGCGCCGCGGCGGCCAGGACCTCGTGCGACCGCGAGACCCGGGGCATCCGTACCTCGCGCGGTTCAGCGGCACGCCCGCCTACGAGCCGACCGCTGACTGGGTGGTGCCCGGCCGGTACGTCGCCTACGACGTGCCGCGCGAGGTCACCGTCGGCTCGGCGGCCGAGGGGCTGCAGCACGTCTACGAGTCCCCGGGCGAGGTCGAGTTCGAGCGCGACGGCGCCACGCATCGCCTCGTCGCCTTCAACGGTGCAGGCCCCGGCCAGTTGCACGTGCTCTTCACCGACGCGACGAGCGGCGTGACGACGTATGCCGCGAACCGCAGCCTCGACATCGACGCGCCCGCCGCCGACGGCTCGGTGCTGCTCGACTTCACGCGCGCGGTCAACCTCCCGTGCGCGTACACCGACCACGCGACGTGCCCGCTGCCGCCCGCGGGCAATCGGCTGTCGATCGCGGTCGAGGCCGGCGAGAAGGCGCCGCTCGAACGTGAGCTGGGGTAGCCCGTGAGCGCCGTCGACACCGACGTCGTCGTGATCGGCGGCGGCGCCATGGGATCGGCCGCGGCCTGGCAGCTCGCCGCGCGCGGCCGGGAGGTGACCCTGCTCGAACGCTTCGAGCCAGGCCACCGGCACGGTGCCTCGCACGGGGCCTCCCGTAACTTCAACGTCGCTTACGCCGAACCCGCCCATGTGGCCATGCTCGTCGAGTCCCACCTCGCCTGGCGCGAGCTGGAGGCGGAGACGGGGGTGCCGGTGCTCGACCAGGTCGGGCTCGTCAACCACGGCGGCGACGGGGCCATCGACGACGAGGTCCACGCGGCGCTCGCATCGGTCGGCGTGCCCGGCGAGTTCCTGCCCGCCGAGGAGGCTCGGCGCCGGTGGCCCGGCATCCGCTTCGAGACGCGGGTGCTGCACCTGCCGACGGCGGGCCGGCTGCACGCGGATGCCGCGGTGCGCGCGCTGCAGCAGGCGGCGGTCGCCCGCGGGGCGAACGTGCGCCACCGCACGCCGGTGCGCGGCATCCGGGTGGAGGGGCCCGATCGCGTGCGCATCGAGACCGACGCCGACACGATCACGGCCCGTCGCGTCGTGGTGACCGTGGGCGGGTGGACCGCCAAGCTGCTGGGCGGTCTCGTGCCGCTCCCGCCGCTCGTCGTGACCCAGGAGCAGCCGGCGCACTTCGCGCTGCGGGCCGCAAGCGCGGCGGGCGAGGATGCCGCGGCCTGGCCCGGGTTCAACCATCGGCCGGGTCCCGGCGACGACTGGTGGTACTCGGGCGTGTACGGCATGCTCACGCCCGGCGAGGGCGTCAAGGCCGGATGGCACGGCGTCGGGCCGATCGTCGACGCCGACCTGCGCGACTACGCACCGGAGCCCGTGCAGTTCGCCGCGCTGCGGCGCTACGCCCGCGAATGGCTGCCGGGTGTCGACTCCGAGGTCGCGACGCCGATCAGCTGCACGTACACGACCACGCCCGACCAGGTCTTCGTGCTCGACTCGGCGGGCCCGATCACGGTGGGGGCCGGGTTCTCGGGCCACGGGTTCAAGTTCACGCCCGCGGTCGGCAGGATCCTCGCCGACCTGGTCGACGACCGCCCCGCGCCCGGGGTCTTCAGCCTGCGCCGGTTCGCCGCCGCCTGAGCACGAACAGGGAACGCATGACCGATCACCGTACGACCGACCGCCGTGAGCACAGCCGCCCGAGGGGCCTCCGCGGGCGCGACCGGTTCGACGAGCTGCTCGCGCTCGAGCTCGTCGACTGGGACGACGCACGCGCGGTGTCACTGCGGGCGGCGATGGACGACGAGGTGGGCGCCCGCTACGCGCCCGACCTCGCCGGGCTCGACCCGACCGTCGTCGCTGCCACCTCGGCCGCGCTCGCCATCGACCCCCGGGACATCGAGGCCACCCTGATCGCGTCGCTCGACGGCACGCCGGTCGGCCACGCGGCGCTGCGCCGACTGGGCGAGGAGTGGGAGCTGAAGCGCGTCGTGACGCTGCCCTCGCATCGCGGGCGCGGGGTCTCGCGCGCGCTCATCGAGGAGATCGAGCACCTCGTCGTCGGGCGCGGGGGCACGCGGCTGATCCTGCAGACGGGCAATCGGCAGCCCGAGGCGATCAGGCTGTACGAGTGGCTCGGGTATCGGCCGATCGCCGTGTACCCGCCGTACGACGTGCTCCCGATGTCACGCTGCTTCGCGCGCGACCTGACCTGATCTCGCACGCCGACCAAATCTCGCTCGCGCGCGCCCAGACCTGATCTCGCGCGCCCCGACCCGATCTCGCACGCCCCGACCGGGCCCCTCGACGCCCCGCGGATCCGACACGACCCCACCCGACGTCGAGCGACCGCCGGAGGCGTGTGACGCCCCGGGTCGTCGCGCCGCCGTCGTGCGCCCGACGCGAGGCGTCATGCGAGCACGCATGAAACCCGAGTGAACCGATCGGATTACCCGGAATGAAGATATCGGTCGCCGCATGAATCGCCGGATTGCCCCGATCGTCGCGGCTCCCTAGCTTCGAGACATCCGACCGGAGAACCGGCCGGAACGACGAGCAGGACGGAGCGAGACGATGACCGCAGACGTGAGCGTGCGTTTCGTGAACGTGGACGACGAGCTGGCCGCACCGCTGCTCGCGGACCTCGAGCGCGAGTACGACGGCCGGTACGGCGACTTCTTCGGGGAGCCCGCGAGCACCGAGCTGCTCCGGTACCCGGCGAGCGACTTCGAGGCGCCGCACGGGGCGTTCCTCGTGCTCCTCGCCGACGGGGAGCCGGTCGCCGGCGGCGCCTTCCGCCGCTACGACGAGCACACCGCCGAGCTCAAGCGGGTCTGGACGCACCCCGGTCACCGGGGTCAGGGCCTCGGGCGCCGCGTCGTGGCCGAGCTCGAACGCGCCGCGCACGAGCGCGGGTACCGCGACGTCACGCTGACGACCGGGCCGCGCCAGCCCGAGGCGGTCGCGCTCTATCTCGCGAGCGGCTACGTGCCGCGCTTCGATCCGTCGCGGCCCGCCGAGGAGATCGGCATCCACGGCTTCGACAAGCACCTCGACACGGCCGGGGTGCTCGCATGAGCGGGGCGGTGCGGGCGCCGGTGGCGGCGGCGGATGCCTCGGCCTCGGCGCTGGAGGCGGCTCGGTCCGTCCCCGGGCAGGTCGAGCTCGCGGCGGCGGCGCCGGGACCGGAGCGCGACGCAGCGCGGGACGACCACGAGGGCCGGGGCGGCCGGGGCGACGGGCGCATCGACGCCGGCCTCCGCGTCGTACCCGTACGCCACTGGGGCCGCTGGATCGCCTCGCTCGTCGTCATCTTCGTCGTGCTGCAGTTCCTGTGGTCCCTCGCCTCGAACCCGAAATGGGAGTGGGACGTCTTCGCCGAGTACTTCTTCGCGCCCTCCGTCGTCAACGGCCTCTGGCTGACGCTCTGGCTGACCGTCGTCGCGGGCGTCGCGGGGTTTGTCCTCGGCGCGCTCCTCGCGGTGTTCCGTCTCTCGAAGTCGCCGCTGCTGAACGCCGCCGCGTGGTGGTACGTCTGGTTCTTCCGGTCGGTGCCGCTCGTCGTGCAGATCCTCGTCTGGTACAACCTCGGGTACCTCTACCCGACGATCGGCCTCGGTACGCCGTTCACGACGGACTTCTGGATCGCCGAGTTCCAGACCACCACGCTCATCAGCGCCTTCGCGGCCGCCGCGATCGGGCTCTCCCTGCACCAGGCCGCCTACTCGGCGGAGATCATCAGGGCCGGCATCCTCTCGGTCGACCAGGGACAGCTCGAGGCCGCGGGAGCACTCGGCCTGCCCCGCCGCATCCGCTTCTTCAGGATCACCCTGCCGCAGGCTGCGCGCGCCATCGTGCCCAACGCGTTCAACGAGGTGATCGGCCTCGTGAAGGGCACCTCGGTCGTGTTCATCGTGGCGCTGCCCGAGCTCTTCTACACCGTGCAGGTCATCTACAACCGAAACCAGCGCGTGATCCCGCTGCTGCTCGTCGCGGTCGTCTGGTACGCGCTCATCACGACGGTGCTCTCGATCGCCCAGTTCTACGTCGAACGCCGGTTCGCGCGCGGCGCCGTGCGCGAGCTGCCGCCGACACCACTGCAGCAGGCGCGCGCATGGGCGGCTACGCAGTGGCGGCGCCTCGGCGACACCCCGAACGGCGACGCCCCGAACCGTGATGCAGCGAGAGGCTGTGCGGCGCCCGGCACGGCGCCACCCCGCCCTGCGCCGTCAGGAGGCGCGCCGGGTCCCGATGCGCTCCGGGACCTCCGCGACCGACACCCGGCGACGACCCGCCCAGGAGGCACCGCATGACCGCGACGACACTGACTCCCTCCTTCGACCTGCAGCAGGTTGCCACGCGCACGCCGGCGAGCATCGGCCGCGTCGAGATCACGGACGTCTCCAAGGCGTACGGTGCGAACCAGGTGCTCCGCGACGTCTCGCTGACCGTCGAGCCGGGCCAGGTCGTCGCGCTCATCGGCCCGTCGGGCTCGGGCAAGTCGACCCTCCTGCGCACGATCAACCACCTCGAGACCGTCGACCGGGGATCGATCACGGTCGACGGCCGCTACATCGGCTACGAACGCAAGGGCGACGTGCTCCACGAGTTGCGCGAGGCGGAGATCCTGCGGCGTCGCACGCAGGTGGGCCTGGTCTTCCAGAACTTCAACCTCTTCCCGCACCTCACCGCGATCGAGAACGTCATCGAGGCGCCCATCGCGCTGCGCCGCCAGAGCCGTGCGGAGGCTCGTTCGCTCGCCGAGGCGCTGCTGGCGAGGGTCGGCCTCGCGGACAAGGCGGGTCACTACCCGCGCCAGCTCTCGGGGGGCCAGCAGCAGCGGGTCGCGATCGCGAGGGCGCTCGCCCTCTCGCCGAAGGTGCTGCTCTTCGACGAGCCCACCTCGGCACTGGACCCCGAGCTCGTGGGAGAGGTGCTCGACGTGATCCGGGGGCTCGCGCGGGACGGCACCACGCTCATCATCGTGACGCACGAGATCGGATTCGCGCGCGAGGTCGCCGACCGGGTCGTCTTCCTCGACCACGGCGAGATCCTCGAGCAGGGACCGCCGGGCCAGGTGCTGCACCGACCGCGGCATCCGCGCACCAGGGACTTCCTCGCGAAGGTGCTCTGACCGAGCACCCCGGCGAGCAGGACCCGGTGCGGCATCTGCGGTGCCGCACCGGGTGATCCGAGAACCGACCCGGCCATCGGACAGGCACAACACTAGGAGAGTCACGTCATGGCAATCAACAAGAAGCAGGTCGGGGTGATCGTCGCCGGCGTCGCGGCGGTGGCCCTCATCGGCGGCGGCATCGTCTGGGCCGTCAGCGCGGGCAACTCGGCCGCGGCCGACGACGCGAAGGGAACCACCGAGGAGCAGGTGGCGGCGGCGTCGCAGTTCGACCTCACCTCGCAGAACGCGGCGGACCGGCCCACGATCGAACCGGTGCAGGCCGCCGTCGACGCGCTCGAGGCCTCGGGGTTCGCCCCGATCGAGGCCGGCAAGCTCACCGTCGCGATCTCGCCGTTCGCGGCCCCCCTCGGCGTGCTCGCCTCCGATGACGACGCCACCGTCATCGGCACCGAGGCGGACTTCGGTGCGCTGATCGCCGACGGCCTCGGCCTGGAGTACAACCCGGTCGCCGTCAACTGGGCCGACTGGCCCCTCGGGATCCAGTCGGGCAAGTACGACCTCGTCGCCTCGAACGTGACGGTCACCGAGGAGCGCAAGGAGCTCTACGACTTCGCGAGCTACCGGCAGGACCTCCTCGGCTTCTACGTGCAGGCCGAGAGCGACATCGACGCGATCGAGGGTGCGGAGGACATCTCCGGCCTGAAGATCGTCGTCGGCTCCGGTACGAACCAGGAGAAGATCCTCCTCGCCTGGAACCTCGAGCTCGAGGAGGCCGGTGAGGCTCCGGCCGAGCTCGTCTACTACGACGACCAGGCCGCCTCCGACCTCGCGCTCTCGTCCGGCCGCGTCGACGCGAGCTTCGGCCCGAACGCGACCGCCGCATACCGCGCTGCCACGACCGGTGAGACGAAGCTCGTCGGCACCGTGAACGGCGGCTGGCCCGAGACGGCGCCGATCGCGGCCGGCACGGCGAAGGGCAACGGCCTGGTCGAGCCCGTGCAGCTCGTGCTCCAGTCGATCATCGACGACGGCACCTACGACGAGGTCCTCGATCGGTGGGCGCTCACGACCGAGGCGGTCGACGTCTCCGAGGTCAATCCGCCCGGGCTTCCCAAGCCGTAGGGCGAGCACGACGGCGGATGCCGCGGGGCCGATCGGCGTCGCGGCATCCGCCGTTCTGCGGTGCCGGGTCGTACTCCCGATCGGACGCGGACCCGGACTCACCCAGGGGGTCGACGTCTACGCCGGCATGCCCACGTGGGTCCGCGTGTTCTGGATCTCGCTCACGGTCGTCGACCCGGTGGTCGTCGTCCTGCTCCTCGTGCGACGTCGAGCCGGCATCGTGGCCGGCTGTGCCGTCATGGTCGTCGACGTCGCGGTGAACTGGTCGGTGGCGCTGAGCGTGCCGGGCGCGGTCGGCCCCGGGCTCATCACGCAGCCGCTGTTCCTCCTCCTCCTGGTCACGACGGCGCCGCTGCTGTGGCGGTCTTCCAGAACCTGACCGTGCACGTTCACCGGGGCGGGTCCGCCGCCGGCGGCGCGTCCCGACGGGCGGGAGGCGGCGACCGTGACGACATCGGTCGCCACGCCGAGGGCGGGCAGGCGCCCGGACATGCGATCCCGTCGAGCCGGGAATGCCTGGGATGCCGGGGAGCTCACTCGAGGGTGCTCATTCGAACGTGCGCTGGACGTCGACCGGGCAGGCCGTCCCCCGAAGTCCTCGCGCACGGTGGTCAGGTTGCCGGGCTTGGTGGGCCGGGCACCGACTCGCGCGCCGTGCGTCGCGGCAATCACGCCCCGGCTGGGGCGCCCGCGAGCTCGGAGCGTTCGCCCGCGGCATCCGCTCGCTCGTCGCGATTCACGGCCGCGACGGTGGCCGGGTACCCGGCGCCGGATGCCTCGGCCGACGACGCGATGGCTCCCCACGCCTCGGCGAGCAGCCGGTACGACCTGACGCGGGCGTCGTGGTCGTGCGTGATCGTCGTGACGAGCAGTTCATCCGCCCCCGTCGCCCGCTGCAGCGTCTCGAGGTGGGCGACGACGCTCGCGGGCGAGCCCACGAAACGGGTGTCGAGGCGGTCCTGCACGGCCTCGCGCTCAGCGCTGGAGAGTCGGGCGTCGGGCGTCGCGTCCTCGGGGCTCGGATACGGCAGCGCACCCTGGCCCTCCCGGATCGAGAGGACCCACTCCGCGTACCCGCTCGCGAGCCGGCGGGCATCCGCGTCGGTCGGGGCAACGACCACGTCGACCGAGACGATCGTGTGGGGCCGCGCCAGTTCCGCCGAGGGCCGGAAGTGCGCGCGGTACTCGGCGACGGCCGCGAGCACGCCGCTCGGCGCGACGTGGTAGTTCGCGCCGAAGCGCAGCCCGAGGGCGCCGGCAAGCCGTGCGCTCTCGCCCGCGCTCGAGCCGTGCACCCAGAGCTCGACCGGGTTGCCCGTGGCCGGCTGCGCCTGCACGGTCACCCCGTCGGGCCGGTCGTCGTCCTCGTAGCGCACCGGGCCCTGGAAGAAGTCGCGGAGCGCCTCGACGTCGTCCGCGAACCGGCCCGCGTCCCCGATCGTGCGTCCGAGGAGCCTCGCCTGCAGGGCGAACCGTGCCCGATCGAAGGCGAACGGACGCTGCGGCGGCACCACCAGCCCGTCGACGACCGCGTTCGGGGCGATCGTCGTCGACTCCGACGCAGCCGCAGCCGCAGCCGCAGCCGCAGCCGCAGCCGCGTCGGGCACAGCGGGCGGCAGCACTGGGGCGGCAGGCTGGGCGGCGCCGACCGTCTGCGGGACATCCGCCGCCGGCTTCGCGGGCGGGATCCCACTGCGCCCGAGTCCGAGATCGACCCGGCCCGGCCAGAGCGCCGCGACCGTGCCGAATGCCTCGGCGACCTGGAGCGGCTCGTAGTTGCCGAGGATCGTCGCGGCGGTGCCGACGCGGATGTGCTCGGTCGAGGCCGCGACGATGCCGAGGAACGTGTGCGGTGCGGCTCCCGCGACGCCGGGGTTCAGGTGGTGCTCGGCGAGCCAGTAGCGCGCGTAACCGAACGACTCCGCCCGGCGCGCGAGGTCGATCGAGCGGTGCAGCGCCTCGCCCGCGTTCGAGGCCTGGGCGATCGGCACGAGGTCGAGCACGGCGAGCGGGACGCGGCGAGCGGGCGGCCGCGGCTCAGCCGACACGACGCACCTCCTCGGCCACGCGGGCGCCGGGCTCGGGCAGTTCGAGGTTCTGCCGGAGGGTCGCGCCGGGTTCGTACTCCGTGCGGTACACACCGCGCGCCTGCAGTTCGGGCACGACGCGGTCGGCGAAGGCGTCGAGGCCGTGCGGCGAGGTCGTGCCGACGACGACGAAGCCGTCGGTCGCGCGCTCCTGCACGTAGCGGTCGAGTTCGGCGGCGATGTGGGAGGGCGTGCCGATGAACGACTGGCGCCCGGCCACCTTGATGACGAGCTCGCGGATGGAGAGGCCCTCGGCCTCGGACTGCGCGCGCCAGGCCCTGGCGATCTGTACGGCGTTCGGAAAGCGCGGCGCCCAGCCCTTCGTGATCGTGCCCGCGACCGTGTCGGCCGGGCCCTCGCCCGGGTCGAACGCCGGCAGCGGCCCGTCGGCGTCGTAGCCCGTCAGGTCGGTGCCCCAGAGCTGCTCGAGCGCCGTGATCGCGTTGCGCGGCGTGACTTGGGCGAGCGAGATCTCCCGTGCGACCTCCTCGGCCTCGGCCTGCGAGTCGCCGATCGCGAACGTGACGGCCGGCAGGATCTTGAGGGAGTCCTCGGTGCGACCCCAGCCGGCGAGCCGGCCCTTCACGTCGGCATAGAACGCCTGGGCCTCGTCGAAGGCGCTGTGCCTGGAGAAGATCACCTCGGCGTGCTCCGAGGCGAAATCGCGTCCGTCCGTCGAGTCGCCTGCTTGCACGATCACGGGGTAGCGCTGGGGACTCGCAGGCGTCGTGAAGCGCCCCCGCACGTCGAACTGCGCGCCGCGATGCGCGAAGGCACCGGCCTCGTCGGCAGCGTCGGCGAGGAATCGCCCGGAGGCGCGATCCGCCGCGATGGCGTCGGAGGACCAGCTGTCCCAGAGCTCCTTGGCGAGGCTCACGAACTCGTTTGCCCGGTGGTAGCGGTCGGCGTGGTCGAGGTACCCGCCGCGGCGGAAGTTCGCACCATGGAACGCGTCGGAGCTCGTCACGACGTTCCATCCGGCGCGCCCGTCGGAGAGGTGGTCGAGCGTCGAGAGCTGCCTCGCGAGCTCGTACGGCTCGTTGAAGGTCGAGTTCAGCGTGCCGACGAGGCCGACGTGTTCGGTCACGGCGGCGAGCGCGGCGAGCACGGCGAGCGTGTTCGGGCGGCCGACGACGTCGAGCTCGTGCAGCTGTCCCTTGTGCTCGCGCAGCCGCAGGCCCTCCGCCAGGAACAGGAAGTCGAAGCGGCCGCGCTCGGCGGTCCGGGCGAAGTGTTCGAACGCGGTGAAGTCGATCTGGCTGCGGTGCAGCGGGTCGGCCCAGAGCGTCGTGCTGTTCACACCCGGGAAGTGGGCGGCCAGGTGCACCTGGCGCTTGGTGGCGGGCATCAGGCGACCTCCTCGTTTGTTCGTGCGGCCGCGGCGCCGCCGGCAGCAGCAGCGGTGTAGCGGTTTTCGGGCAGCTCGAAGCCGAGCCGTTCGCGCAGGGTGGCGCCCGCGGCATCCGCTCGGGGGAGTGCGGGAAGCACCCACTCCGCGAGCTGCTCGAGGTCGCGGGGCAGGCGGGCCGGGCGGATGCGCACGCCGTCGTAGCCGAGGGCGGTCCAGCCGTGGATGCGCTCGAGTAGCTGCTCGGGCGTGCCGGCGAAGACGAGGGCGTCGGATGCCACGGGCGATCCGTTCCGCTCGTCGAGCCGTTCGAGCGCGGCACGCGCGGCCGCCGGCGTCGACTCCAGCACGACCAGCACCTCGGCGAGCACCGAGAGCGCCCGACCGGTTCGGCCGGTGCGTGCCTCGGCCTCGCGGACCTCCGCGAGGATCGAGACCGACTGGGCGTCGTCGTGCGGGGTGACGAAGACGAGGTCGGCGCTCGTCGCGGCGAGCTCGTACGGGATCGTCTGGTGGGCGAGCACCGCGACGAGCGGCTGGCCCTGCGGCGAGCGCGGCACGATCGAGGCGCCCTTCACGTCGAACCATTCGCCGGAGAACTCGGCCCCGTGGATCTTCTCGCGGTCGATGAACCGGCCCGTCGCAGCATCCCGGATGATCGCGTCGTCCTCCCAGCTGTCCCACAGGCGGCGGACGACCTCGACGACGTCGCGCGCCTCGTCGAACCCGGCGCGGATCTGCTCGGAGTCGCCGGAGAGCAGCGCCTCGACGTCGACGGGCGGCACCGTGCGACGCCCGAAGTGCGCGGCCTCGTGCGGCGAACCCGAGAGCTGGGGCCGCCAGCCGGCGCGGCCGCGGCTCGCGAAGTCCAGCGTCTGCAGGCCGGTCGCGACGTGGAACGGCTCGGTGTGGGTGGTCGTGACCGTTGGCACGAGGCCGATGCGACTCGTGACAGGGGCGAGGAAGGAGGCGATGAGCAGTGCGTCGAGGCGCCCGCGCACCTGGTCGGTGCGGTCGTCGGAGGACCAGAGCGTGGCGCTCTGCAGCCCGAGCGCGTCCTCGATGGTGACGAAGTCGACCTCGGCCCGCTCGGCGAACTGCACGAGGTCGCGCCAGTAGCGGCGGCTGAACAGGTCGGCCGGGAGGGCCGAGGGGTCGCGCCAGGCGGCGGGGTGCCAGCCGGCCCCGTCGAGGGCGACGGCGATGGTGGGTCGTCGAGTCATGTCGACCACGTTCGAGCCGATGGGGCCGGGCCGCAAGGGGCCGCCGTCATGCACGCGAACTCTTCGCAACATGCCTTCACGGGGCGACACGGGACGTCGCCACCGACGTGTCACGGGTCGTCGCACTCGCTCCCCCCGAGCGCTGCCGTGATGACCGCGCACGACCCACTGTGAAGGCAGGTTGCGCTCGCTTACCGCGTGCGTCGTCACCGCTTTCCGACCGAATCGATCGGGTTTAGCGTCGCTGCATGCCTACCATCACCATCGTCGCCGTCTCCGGAAGCCTGCATGCACCCTCGAAGACCACGGTCCTCGCCCGCGAGATCCTCGACGGATTCGCGGCCGCCCTCTGCCCGACTCCCGGCAGCGACCTCGAGGTCGAGACGCACCTCATCGAGCTCTCAGAGATCGGCCCGGAGTTCGCCGGCGTGCTGAACCGTGGCGCCCTTCCGCCGACCGCCGAGGCGGCCCTGCGCCGCATCGAGTCGGCGACGCTGCTCATCGTCGCGAGCCCGGTGTACCGGGCCTCGTTCACCGGCCTCTTCAAGCACGTCTTCGACTTCGTCGGGCAGTACGCGCTGATCGACAAGCCCGTGCTCCTCGCGGCCACGGGCGGCAGCGACCGCCACTCGCTCATCATCGAGCACCAGTTCCGCCCGCTGTTCTCGTTCTTCCAGGCGCTGACCCTGCCGATCGGCGTCTACGCGAGCGACACCGACTTCGTCGACTACCGCGTCGATTCGGCCGAGCTGCGCTCCCGCATCGACCAGGCCATCTCGCGGGGGGTCCCCGTCGTGCGCAGTTCCGTGCTGCCGGTCTCCGAGTACGTCGGCACCTGGTGACGGATGCCGAGACCGTCGCGGGCGCGACGCGGCCGCCGGCCGGAAGTAGGGTTGACGCGGCACCGCACGCGGTTGCCGAGCTCCCGTAGCCCAATCGGCAGAGGCAGGCGACTTAAACTCGCCTCAGTCTGGGTTCGAGTCCCAGCGGGAGCACTTTGTGGGCGCGTCGAGGCGGCGGTCCGGCACGACCGCCGGAGTCCGCAGAGCGGGGTCGATCGTCAGGGCTGGGCCTTGACGTGCGGCGGCACGGCCGATCGCCTGGTCGCCCGGCCCTCGGCGAGACGCTGGGGGCCGCCCCCTGGCTCCGGCTCGCGCGTCACGAGCATCCCGCGCGAGCTGTTCGCCGATTCGAGCAATTCGGTGACCCACACCTCGTTGATCGACGGATGCCGCCCGCCCGAGAACTTGAAGTAGAGGTTCTGCGCGGGATGGATCCAGATGGCGCTGTGCCCGTTGCCGGTCTCGACCGAGTCGCGCCACGACATGAGGAAGCTCTCGCCCCGCCGGATCTTCTGCACGATCACGATCTGGAGATGGGCGAGCAACCGGTCCTCGAATTCGACCAGCACGCCGTCGTATTGCAGTGATCCCATGTCCGCTCCCGCTCGTCGCACGTTCGGAAAGGCGGGTCGATACGGACGGTAGCGGCCGCGGTGCGTCACTTCGAGTATGTCACGCGAACGGGGGGAATCAGAGGATGCGCAGGGAATCCCGCTCCCAGTCGAACTGATCGGCCTCTTCCTCGGAGAACGGCAGGCCGCGGACGACGCCGGAGTTCTCCGCCTTGTCGTACATCGCAAGGGTGGCGTCGACGTCGACGAGCTCGCCCGCGTCGCCGGCGTTCATGGCCGGCGTCGAGGTCGATGTGGTCTCGGTGAGCCACCCGATCGTGAGTTGCACCCGGCCGACCGTGCCGTCTTCGGCCCGATACGGGATGTCGACGAGGTCGAGTTGCTGACGACGGGCGAGCGCGAGGCCGTAGTGCAGCACCGCATCGGCGAGGTCGTCACCGGTGAGGAAGGACCCGTATCGGTTGGTCAATGTCTTCATGGCGCACCCCAAGCGGCTCGTTCGAACGACGAGAAGCCGACAAGGTCTGGGGCGGCGACAGCCCGATTCTACGCCGCGCAGGGCGGATCGCACCCGGTACTCAGGGAATGGTGAGGCTGCGGTCGACGATCTGCTCGGCCACGCGGCTGATGCCGATGCGGTGCGCGCGCGCGTACTCGCGGATCAGGCCGAACGCCTCATCGACGCGGATGCCCCGCATATGGGCGACCACGCCCTTCGCCTGCTCGATGACGACTCTGCTGCCGAGCGCCCGTTCGAGCTGTTCGGTCAGCATGCTGCTCTCGCGCAACGTGCGCTCGTGCAGGATGCCGATCGTCGCGACATCCGCGAAGGCCTGCGCGGTCACCTCGTCCTGCAGTTCGAGTTCGCCGACGGCGTCGCGCAGCAGGTTCAGCGTGCCGATGCGGTTCTCGCGCAGCCGCAGCGGGATGGCATGGGCCGAGGCGAAGCCCTCGCTCAGGGCGACGTCCCGGAAGTGCGCCCACCGGTCGGGGCTCAGTCGGATGTCGGGGACGGAGATGACCGTTCCGGTGTGGAAGCTCTCGACGCAGGGCCCCGCCTCGGCGCCGAGCTGGATGAGCTCGACGATGCGGCTCGCCTCGCTCGTCGAGGCCACGACGTCGAGGTCGCCGTTCGCGTCCGCGAGGAGGATCGCGGCCTCGGTGGTGTCGAGCAGGTCCTTGCAGCTGTCGACGAGGAGCTGCAGGAGGTCGACCACGTCGTACCCGTCGACCAGGGTGTCGGCGAGGCTCGCGAAGGTCTGCAGCAATCGCTTCTCGCGCGTGACGGCGTCGCTCATGAGACGGCCTCGATCCCGCCGATGCCCTTCGTGAATCGCAATCGGCCCTCGACGATGTCCGTCGCGACCTCCATCATGCTGCGGGAGGTCGCGAAGGCATGGCCCTGGATCACGAGGCGCGCGTCCTCCGGCGAGACGTCGAGCTGCGCCAGCACGAACCCCGTCGCCTGGTGGATCACGCGCCGGGAGAGCGGGCTCGGTCGTTCCGCCGCTTCGACGCCCTCGAGCGCGTGTCGCAGCACCTGGCGGCTGACGACCTCGGCCATGGCCCCGGCCTGCCTGGCCTGGTCGCGGTCGAACCGAACGGGCTTCACCGAATAGAGGTCGATCGCGCCGATGCGGAGCGGCCCGAGCCGGAGGGGGAAGGCGAACAGGGAGCCGAGGCGTTCGCTGTCGATGGCCGCTGCGAAGCTCGGCCACGAGGCGGGTGCGCCTGTGCGCACGTCGGGCATCAGCACGGGACGCGCCGAGCGCATCGCGTCCCAGCAGGGCCCCTCGCCGAGGTCGAACTGCACTTCGTCCATATGCGCCGAGAACTCGTCGGTGGCGGCGAGCGTCTCGCTGCCGAGGAGGTCGCCCAGCGTCGAGACCGACGCCCCGGTCACCGGGAACACGCTTACGAAGGGTGCTGCCAGCCCATCGGGCCCGTCGGGCGAGCGCTCGAGGGCCTCCATCGCCGCCGTGAACGAGCTGTCCATCATCCGTCCTTCCGCACCCTCCGACGCTACTCGTCCTGCCGCCCGATTTCACGTCCACGCGCCCGGGCGGCGTGCCCTCCCGTGCGCTCACAAGGATGGAGCCGAACATGCCTCCCCCCGACGCAAGCACACCACGCCACCGATTGTGAAGGGGCTTGACGCGGAGAGGTGCGGATCCGACGATCGACGCATGAAGCGCGTGAATTACGACGGGCAGACGCTCGTCACTGGAGATGCCGTCGCAGATGCCCTGGCCGAGTACTCGGTCGCGGTCACGCGGATGTCCGCCGGCACGACGGTCGACGTCCCGGTCCTCGAACCGGATGGCGCCGTCACGGTGCACACCCTGCTGTTCACGCCGGCGACCTCGCTCGAGGTCGAGCCGTTCGAGTGGCAGGGCTCTGCCGACGCGGGGAGCGAGGAGCAGCGGTTCCCGGTGCCCGAGTTCGACCCGGTCGGCGGCAAGGCCGAGCCCGTGCCGCCGGATGATGACGACGAGATCAGGCCTCCCGTCGACGTGGACTGAGCGTTCACCGGGGGCGGACCGCTCAGGCGGCCCGCTCAGGTCAGCCGGTCCAGTCGACGCAGGATGAGCCCCTCTCGAAGGGCCCACGGTGAGACGTCGAGTTCGGGCACCTCGAAGGCGCGCATCGCCTCGGAGAGCACGACGGCACCCGCGACGATCTGGAACGTGCGGTCGGCGGTGATGCCGGGCAGGGCTGGGCGCGCATCGGCGGGGATCCGGGCGAGTCGCGGGATCCAGTCGTCCAGGCCCGTGCGACGCAGGATGCTGCGTTCGCCGGAGCCGACGCCCTCCTCCGTGGAGCCGGCCAGGCGCGCCAGCGAGCGGATGGTCTTCGACGAGCCGACGACGTGGTCGGGGGAGGGCAGGTGGCCGAACTCGCCGACGGCGCCCTCGAGCACCTCGGCCGCATGCTCGCGCAGGCGCTGCACGTCGCCGGGCGCGGGCGGGTCGTCGGGAAGGAAGGCGACGGTCGAGCGCCCCGCGCCGAGGGGGAGCGAGCGCGCGACATCCGGGAACTCGTCGATGCCGTGGGCGATCTCGAGCGAGCCGCCGCCGATGTCGAAGAGCAGGATGCGATCGGCCGACCAGCCGTACCAGCGACGCACCGCGAGGAACGTGAGCCGGGCCTCGTCCTCGCCCGAGAGCACCTGCAGCTCGACGCCCGTCTGCTCGGCCACGCGGGCGAGCACGGCCTCGCCGTTCGCGGCCTCCCTGATGGCGGAGGTCGCGAACGCCAGCAGCTCGTCGATGCCGGCCTCGCGCGCAGCGTCGGCGGCCCCGGAGACGGCGGACAGGATGGCCTCCACCCCGTCGGCACCGATCGAGCCGTCGGGCTCGAGGTAGCGCATGAGCCGCAGCACGCTCTTGTGCGAGGCGGCCGGGAGCGGGCGTGCGCCGGGGTGCGCGTCGACCACGACGAGGTGCACGGTGTTGGAACCGACGTCGAGGACTCCGAGGCGCATGGTGCGAGCGTAACGCCCGCGGGGTGTGCGCGACGTCGGCGCTGGTGCATACTGTTCCAACTGGGTCACCCGTCCCAGTCGCTTCGGCGGCCCGCTCCGGCAGGCCGGCCGAGGCTCGGCAGTGTCGCCCGAGAGGAGCCGCAGTGACCCGCATTCCCGCACCCGAGCGCCGCGCGGCGCTCATCGAGGCCGCCCTGCGCGTCATCTCCCGCAACGGCATCGCCCAGGCGACCACCCGAGCCATCGTGGCCGAGGCCGGCATGAGCCTCGCCAGCTTCCACTACGCCTTCGACTCCCGCGACGAGCTCATCGACGAGCTCATCGAGGCCGTCATCGAGCACGCCCGGCACGCGATCATGCCCGACGAGCTGCCGGAGGGCACGCTCGTCGAGGTGCTCGAGGCGGGCATCATCCGCTACTTCGAGCACCTCAAGGCCGACCCCGAGCATGAGCAGGCGATGCTCGAGCTCACGCAGTACGCCCTGCGCTCGCCCGACCGGCATCCGCAGGCGCGGGCGCAGTACGCGAGGTACGTCGAGCTCGCCGAGCGCTCGCTCGAGGTCGCCGCCGAACGCACCGGTTCGCAGTGGACCGTTCCCATCGCCCGCGTCGCCCGCGTGCTCGTGGCCTTCACCGACGGACTCACCCTCACCTGGCTCGTCGATCGCGACGACGACGCCTCGCTGGCGGTCGCGAACGCGGCCGCCGTCGCCCTCTCGAGAATGGCCGAACCCCGATGACGACCACGCACCCGACCACGCCCGCGGCGCTCGACGAACCGGTCAGGCGGGTCTCCGCCGGCTGGATCGGCTCCTTCGCCACCGTGTGGTTCGCCATCTGGATGGCCCAGCTCACGCCCGTGCAACTGCTGCTGCCCGCCCAGATCGACGCGACCCTGAAGCCCGAGAACTGGGTCGACAGCGTGGTCGCGTTCGGCGTGGTCTCCGGCATCGCGGCGGTCGCGACGGTCATCGCCTACCCGTTGACGGGCGCGGCCTCCGACCGCACCACGTCGCGGTTCGGCCGCCGCCGCCCGTGGATCCTCATCGGCGCGCTCGTCTTCGCCCTCTCGCTCGTGCTGCTCGGGCTCCAGACCGAGATCTGGGCCATCGGGGCGGCGTGGGTCGCGGCATCCGTCGGCTTCTGCATCATGACCGCGGCGCTCACGGCCACGATCTCCGACCAGGTGCCGGTGGGCCAGCGCGGCTTCGTCTCGGGCTGGATGTCGGCGCCGCAGGCGGTGGGCATCATCGTCGGGCTCGTGCTCGTGACCGAGCTCGTGACCGACCAGGCCCTCGGCTACGCCCTCCTCGCGGTCATCCTCCTCGTGCTCGCCGTGCCGTTCCTCACGCGGTTCGACCAGCCCCTCGCGGCGGCCGAGCGCACCCGCGTGACGGCCAAGGGCATCATCGCCGGCCTCTGGATCAGTCCGCGCACCCACCCCGACTTCGGCTGGACGCTGCTCAGCCGGGTGCTCGTGTCGGTGGGCAACGCGCTCGGGACGAGCCTGCTCCTCTACTTCCTCATGTTCGGCCTGGGCGACGAGAACGCCGAGGCGGACCTCATCATCCTCACGCTCGTCTACATGGTGTTCGTCATCATCGCGTCGCTCGTGGGCGGCCGGCTCTCCGACCGACTCGGCCGGCGCAAGGCGTTCGTCTTCGCGGCATCCGCCCTGCAGGCGGTCGCCGCGCTGATGCTCGCGCTGGTTCCCGACCTCACGGTCGCGATCGTCGCGGCCGGCATCCTCGGCCTCGGCTACGGCTGCTTCCTGTCGGTCGACCAGGCGCTGGCCACCCAGGTGCTGCCGGATGCCGCCACGCGCGGCAAGGACCTCGGCATCATGAACATCGCCACGGCCGTGCCGCAGGCGATCGGCCCGCTCATCGGGGCGGCCGCCGTGGTCATGACCGGCTCGTTCGTGCTGGTCTTCGTCCTGAGCGCGGTGTTCGCGTTCGCCGGTGCGATCGCGGTCTCGCGAGTTCGGAGCGTGCGCTGATGCTCGACCTCTCCCAGCCCGAGTCGGGCACGAGCCGGGCGGATGCCGCGCCGTGGGCGACCCCCGCGAGCTACTGGCCGGAGCTCACGGCGGCGACCGCCCACCTCGACGCCCCCGTCGGAGCCCTGCACCTCGGCGCGATGCGCCACAACGCCGCCGACATGCTGCGACGCGCGAACGGCCGGCCCATCCGCGTGGCCTCCAAATCGATCCGGGTACGGAGCGTGCTCGAGGCGCTGCTGCGCCTGCCCGGCTACCACGGCGTGCTCGCGTACACGCTCGCCGAGGCGATCTGGCTCGCCGACTCCGTCGAGGACATCGTGGTGGGCTACCCGACCGCGGAACGCGGCGGCATCCGCACGCTCGCGACCGACCCCGCCCTCGCGGGCCGCATCACCCTCATGGTCGACTCGATCGCGCAGCTCGACCTCATCGACGCGGTCATCGCCCCCGGCGAGCGCGAGCCGATCCGCGTCGCGCTCGAGCTGGACGCCTCGTGGAACGCCCCCGTGCTCGGGCATCTCGGCGTGCGGCGCTCGCCCGTCTACGAGCCGGCCGATGCCGGCGCGCTCGCCGCGTACATCGTCTCGCGCCCCGGCTTCCGGCTCGTCGGCATGATGGGCTACGAGGCGCAGATCGCCGGCGTGACGAACCGCCCGGCGGGCAGGCCCGTCGACGGCGCCGTGAACCGCTGGATGCAGTCGCGCTCCATGCCCGAGCTCGTCGAGCGGCGCACCAGGGCCGTGGCCGCGGTGCGCGAGCATGCCGACCTCGAGTTCGTGAACGGCGGCGGCACGGGCTCGCTCGAGGCGACCTCGGCCGACGGGTCGGTCACCGAGATCGCGGCCGGCTCCGGACTCTTCGGGGGCCATCTCTTCGACGGCTACGACCACTTCACCCCCGCGCCCGCGGCGGCCTTCGCGATGGACGTCGTGCGCCGGCCGAGCCCTCGGCACGCGACGATCCTCGGCGGCGGCTGGATCGCGTCCGGCCCGCCCGCAGCCGACCGGCTGCCGCGCATCGTGTGGCCGGAGGGCCTCGAGATGCTGCCGCGCGAGGCGGCGGGCGAAGTGCAGACGCCTGTCGGCGGCGCCGCGGCCGCGCGCCTCAGGGTCGGCGACCGCGTCTGGTTCCGGCACACGAAGTCGGGGGAGCTCTCCGAGCACCTGAACGCGTTCCAGCTCGTCGACGACGGCCGTATCGTCGACGAACTGCCCACCTACCGCGGCGACCGGAAGGTCTTCCTGTGACGGCGAGCGGGGCACTCTGGCGCAACTGGGGCCGCACCGAGCAGGTGCGGCCGCTCCGTGTCGAGCGGCCCTCGTCGACGGGGGCGGTGCAGCGCGCCGTGGCGTCGGCCGCGGCATCCGGGCTCCGCATCAAGGCGGTCGGCGCGGGCCACAGCTTCACCGGCATCGCCGTGGCCCCGGGCGTCCAGCTCGATCTCACCGACCTCTCCGGCGTCATCGATGCGGATGTCGCGACGGGTCGCGTCACGCTCGCCGCCGGCACCCGCCTGCACGAGTTGCCCGACCTGCTCGCGCCCTACGGACTCGCGCTGGCCAACATGGGCGACATCGACCGCCAGTCGATCGCCGGCGCCACCTCGACGGGCACCCACGGCACGGGCCTCGCCTTCGGCGGCCTGGCCACCCAGATCGTCGGCGCGAAGCTCGTGACCGGCACGGGCGAGCTCCTCGCGGTCGACGAGGCGAACCGTCCCGAGCTGCTGCCCGCGGTGAGGCTCGGCCTCGGCGCCCTCGGCGTGCTCACCGAGGTCACGCTCCAGCTCGTGCCCCGCTTCGTCCTGCAGGCCGTCGAGCGCGTCGAACCGCTCGAGGCCGTGCTCCAGCAATGGATGTCGCGCGTCGCCGCGGCCGACCACTTCGAGTACTACTGGTTCCCGCACACCGACACCGCGCTCACCAAGACGAACACGAGGCTCCCGGCGGATGCCCCGCGCGACCCGCTCGGCAGGATGTCCCGCTGGATCGACGACGAGCTGCTCGCGAACGGCGCCTACCGCGCGATCTGCGCGCTCGGCAGGGCGGCGCCGAACACGACGCCGTTCTTCGCACGCCAGGTCGACCGCCTCACGGGCGACCGGGAATTCACCGACTTCTCGCCCAAGGTGTTCGTGACCAACCGCACGGTCCGGTTCCGCGAGATGGAGTACGCGATCCCGCTCGACCAGGTGCCCGCGGCGTTCCGCGAGGTCCGCGACCTCATCGAGCGCCGGCGATGGAGCGTGAGCTTCCCGATCGAGGTCCGCGCCGCGGCATCCGACGAGAACTGGCTCTCGACCGCGTATGGGCGTGACACCGGCTACCTCGCCGTGCATCGCTACTTCCGCGAGGATCCCACCGAGTACTTCGCCGCGGTCGAGGAGATCATGCGGGCCCACGGCGGCCGGCCGCACTGGGGCAAGATGCACACCCAGACGGATGCCGCGCTTCGCGAGACGTACCCGCGCTTCGACGATTTCCTCGCCGTGCGCGACGAGCTCGACCCGGAGCGCCGGTTCCAGAATCCGTACCTGGAGCGCGTGCTCGGGGCGTAGGTCCGGCGGTCAGGCACCGGACTCGGCGCCGGGCACGGCTCCTCGCGCGACGGCGGCCGGGAGACCGCCGCCCGGTTGCTCCGAGTCTCATGGGAACCGCGGGGGAGTTCTCAGCCGATCGATAGGATGACAGGGCACCCACAGGTCCGTCGCAAGAGCGCTAGGAGTCCGCGCCATGGAATGGCTCATCCCCGTCATCATCGTCGTCGCGCTCGTCCTGATCGTCGGCATCTACCTGTGGGCCACGTACAACTCGCTTGTCACGCTGAACGTCCGCGTCGACGAGGCATGGAGCGACATCACGGTGCAGCTGAAGCGCCGGGCCGACCTCATCCCGAACCTCATCGACACGGTGAAGGGCTACGCCGCACACGAGAGGTCGGTGTTCGAGTCGGTCACCCGCGCGCGCGCCGAGACCCTGCAGGCGCAGGGCCCGGCCGACGCCTCCGCCGCCGAGAACCACATGCAGCAGGCGCTGAAGTCGATCTTCGCCGTGGCCGAGGCCTACCCGCAGTTGCAGGCCAGCCAGAACTTCCTCCAGCTGCAGTCCGAGCTCGTCGACACCGAAGACAAGATCCAGGCGTCGCGCCGGTTCTACAACGGCGGCGTCCGCGAGCTCAACACGAAGATCAAGGTCTTCCCGAACACGCTGTTCGTGCGGGGCCTCGGGTTCCACGAGCGCGACTTCTTCGAGGTCACGGAGCCGGCGGCCATCGCCGAGCCGCCTCGCGTGCAGTTCTAAGGGACGTCGTTGTATCGAGCGATCGCCAGGAACAAGCGCAACACCTTCTTCATCATCGTGTTCTTCCTCGCCATCGTCGGCGGGCTCGGCTGGTTGGCGTCGGCCGTCTACGGCGACCCGACGATCGTGATCATCACGGTCGTGATCGCGAGCGCGTACGCGCTGATCCAGTACTTCACGGCCGACCGGCAGTCGCTCTCGATGTCGGGGGCGATCGAAGTGCGCAGCAAGGCCGACCACCCGCGGCTCTGGCGCACCGTCGAGAACCTCTCGATCGCCACCGGGACGCCCATGCCGAAGGTCTACGTCGTCTCCGACCCGGCTCCCAACGCCTTCGCGACGGGGCGCGACCCCGAGCACGCGGTCGTCGCCGCGACCACGGGGCTCCTCGAGATCATCGACGACGCCGAACTCGAGGGCGTCATGGCGCATGAGCTGGGGCACGTGCGCAACTACGACATCCGGCTGTCGATGATCGTCTTCGGGCTCGTGGTGGCCATCGGCTTCATCGCCGACCTCTTCGTGCGCATGTCGTTCTTCGGCCGCAACAACAACAACGGCAACCCGATCCTCATGGTCGTCGGCCTCGTGGCGATGCTCATCGCCCCGCTCGTCGCGAGCCTCGTGCAGGTCGCGGTGTCGCGTCAGCGCGAGTACCTCGCCGACGCCACGGGCGCGATGACCACGCGTCACCCCGACGCGCTCGCGAGCGCGCTGCTGAAGCTCGAGGCATACGGTCGCCCCATGCAGCGCCAGAACTCCTCGATGGCGCACCTCTGGATCGCCGACCCGCTGAAGCCCGGCGTCATCGACCGCCTCTTCGCGACGCACCCGCCGATCGCCGATCGCGTGAAGCGGCTCGAGCAGATGGGCGGCTCCTTCTAGGCGTCGCGCGGTTGCCGGTGTCCGCCGGGTTCGGGGCGTCGTCAGGTCAGCGCGAGCTCGGCTCGGAGCGCCGACGCCAGGTCGCCGCGATCGGCGACCACGACCTCCTCGAGGCCCTGCCACGCGGCGGCGCTGCGGAGAACCGGCGCCAGCCGTGCGGCGGTGTCGGCCGGCGCGGTCGCCTCGCTCCACGCCGACTGCACGCGCAGCACCTTCGCCTTGCGATCGCTCTTGAGGTCGACGCGGCCCACCACGTCGTCGTCGAGGAGCACGGGCAGCGAGTAGTAGCCGAAGACGCGTTGCGCCTCGGGCGTGTAGATCTCGATGCGGTAGTGGAAGTCGAACATGCGCTCGGCCCGGGGGCGGAACCAGACCACGGGGTCGAACGGGGAGAGCAGCGTGGCCGCGTCGATGCGCCGGGGACGCCTGGCATCGCGATGCACCCACGCCGGCGCCGGCCGGGCGCCGCTGCGCCAGCCGGGCACCTCGACGGGCACCAGCAGGCCGGCGTCCTCGAGATCTCGGATCGCACCCCGCACCTGCGCCCGCTTCATGCGCCAGTAGTCGGCGAGGTCGGCCTCGGTCGCGATGCCGAGGGCGGATGCCGCGCGCTCGACGAGCACCCGGACCGCCTCGGCCTCGTCGGGCGCGACGCCCAGGAGCTCGGCCGGCAGCGCCTGCTCGGGCAGGGCGTACACGCGCTCGAACCTGCGCCGTTCGACGCACACGACCTCGCCCACCCGGAACATCCACTCGAGCGTGCGCTTGACGGAGGACCACCCCCACCAGGGGCCCTGCCGGACGTTGGCGTCGTGTTCGATCTCGCTCGCGCGCATCGGGCCGTTCGCCGCGAGTTCGGCCTTCAGCCAGTCGGCGAGCTCGCGGTTCTCGACGAGCCACCCGCCCCAGTCACCGCCGCGCCGGCGGTACTCCTCGCGTCGGAACTCGAACAGCGGCCACATCTCGCGCGGCACGAACGCGGCCTCGTGCGCCCAGTACTCGAGGGTGCGCCCGCGACGGCCGGTGGTGACCCGGTCGAGATGGGCTCGGTCGTACGCGCCCAGCCGGCTGAAGACGGGCAGGTAGTGACTGCGCTCGAAGACGTTGACGGAGTCGATCTGCAGCAGCCCGAGACGGTCGAGCACGCCCGCGACCTGACGGACGCCGGGCACCGGTGGTGCGGGGCGTCCGAATCCCTGGGCGGCCAGGGCGATGCGACGGGCGAGCTGAGGGCTGACGGTGGCGACCATGGTGTACGAACACTACCCGCGGCCGCCGACATCATTCATGCCGATCGGCGCATGCCCCCCGCCTAGACTGGAGCGATGAGCCAGGGCTGGGGCAGGTTCGTCGGCAGGAGACGCGCGGTCGCTCGCGCGCCCGAGCGGCCGCCCGTCGCGCCGCCGCCGCCGCCGCCCGCCGAGGTCGAGGACGCGATCCCGTACGGCATGCGCCTGGCGGCTGCCTGGTCGTGGCGCCTGCTCCTCATCGGCGGGGTCGTCGCCGTCGTCATCTTCCTCGTCGTCCAGCTCCGTTACATCGTGATCCCGATGCTCGTGGCCGTGCTGATCTCCGCACTGCTCGTGCCGTTCTCGAGCCTGCTGCAGCGTCACGGGTGGCCGAAATGGCTCTCGATCACCGTCGCCATGCTGAGCGCGCTCGCGGTCGTCGGTGGCCTGCTGACCCTCGGCATCTGGCAGATCGTGCGCGGGTCGGACGAGCTGGCCGCGCAGTCGGTGGTCGCGTGGAACGAGTTCCGCGCCTGGCTCGCCGACGGACCGTTCCACTTCAGCGAGGACCAGCTGAACGACCTCCTCGACCAGATCGTGACGGCCGTCCAATCCGAGAGCGGCATCCTGGTGAGCGGTGCACTGTCCGTGAGCTCGACCGTCGGGCACTTCTTCGCGGGCACGCTCCTGGCGCTGTTCGCGACGCTGTTCATCCTCATCGACGGGCGCGGCATCTGGGGCTGGGTCGTGCGGGTGTTCCCGCGACGGGCGCGGGCCGCCGTCGACGGCGCCGGCATCGCCGGGTGGACGACGCTGCAGAACTTCGTGAAGGTCCAGATCCTCGTCGCGACGATCGACGCCATCGGCATCGGCCTCGGCGCCTTCTTCCTCGGGGTCCCGCTCGCCGTGCCGATCGCGATCCTCGTCTTCCTGGGCTCGTTCGTGCCGATCGTGGGTGCGGTGGCCACGGGCGCGCTCGCGGTCTTCGTCGCCCTCGTCTACAACGGACCGGTCATCGCGCTCGTGATGCTCGGCGTGGTGCTGCTCGTGCAGCAGGTCGAGGGACACGTGCTCCAGCCGCTCATCATGGGCACCGCGGTCAAGGTGCATCCGCTGGGCGTCGTGCTCGCCGTCGCGGCCGGGTCCTTCCTCGCCGGCATCCCCGGAGCGCTCTTCGCCGTTCCCGTCGCGGCCGTGCTCAACGTCATGATCAACTTCGTCTCCGGCGGAACCTGGAAGCAGTCCGCCGGGCCACCCGTCGTGCCGACGTCGCCGCTCTGGCGCACCGTGCCGCAACGCCCCGGTTACCAACGAGGAGAATGAACGCGTGATCACCACCATCCCCGGTCCCGACCTCGCCGACTTCGGGCGCGCGCGGGAGGTCGTCCAGGCCGTCGCACGGCACACGCCGATGGAATCGTCGCGGTTCCTCGCGAACGCCGTGGGCGCTCCCGTACACCTCAAGTGCGAGAACCTCCAGCGCACCGGGTCGTACAAGCTCCGCGGCGCCTACAACCGGCTCTCGGCGCTCAGCGCCGAGGAGCGCGAGCGCGGCGTCGTCGCGGCATCCGCCGGCAATCACGCCCAGGGCGTGGCATACGCCGCCCGTGAGCTCGGCATCCGCGCCACGATCTTCATGCCGGTCGGCGTCGCGCTGCCCAAGCTCGACGCGACCCGCGCGTACGGTGCCGACGTCGTGCTCCAGGGCGATTCGATCGGCGAGACGCTCGAGGCGGCGCAGGCGTTCTCGACCGAGACCGGCGCGGTGATCATCCCGCCGTTCGACCACCCCGACGTCATCGCCGGCCAGGGCACGGTCGGGCTCGAGATCCTCGACGACGTCCCGGATGCCGCGACCATCGTCGTCCCGATCGGCGGCGGCGGGCTCGCCGCGGGCGTCGCGAGCGCGATCAAGCAGCGTGCGGCGCTCGAGGGTCGCACCGTCCGGGTCATCGGCGTCCAGGCGGCGAACGCCTCGCCGTACGTCCCGTCGCTCGAGGCCGGTCACCCCGTGCAGGTGCCCGTGGTGCCGACGATCGCCGACGGCATCGCCGTCTACCGGCCGGGCGACCTCACGTTCGAGGTCATCCGGGCGACGGTCGACGAGGTGATCACCGTGAGCGACGATGACATCGCCCGCGCTCTCCTCGTCCTCCTCGAGCGGGCGAAGCTCGTGGTCGAGCCCGCAGGTGCGGTCTCCGTCGCGGCGCTCCTGAGCGGCGAGATCCACTCCGACGGCCCCATCGTCGCCCTCCTCTCGGGAGGCAACATCGACCCGCTGCTCATGCAGCGCGTGATCGCGCACGGGCTCGCGGCATCCGATCGCTACCTGACGCTCGAGATCGGGCTGCCCGACCGGCCGGGCCAGCTCGCGCGCATCGCGGAGCTGCTCGCCGAGGCGAACGCCAACGTCATCGAGGTCATGCACACGCGCCACGGCTCCGGGCTGCAGATCTCGGAGGTCGCGCTGCGGCTCTCGGTCGAGACCCGTGGACCGGCCCATCGCGCGCTCGTGGTCGACGTCCTGCGTCAGGCGGGCTACGAACCCCGCGTCATCGCGGAGTAGGGCCGCATGCCCGCCTGAGACGACGGAGGCGGAGAGACGACGGCGCGCCACCACTCGGTCGAGCGGTGGCGCGCCGATGGCTCACTGTCCGGCCCAGGTCTCCACGCCGGTGACCTCGACCGCGATCTCGCGGCCGTTGGGGGCGGTGTAGCTGGTCTTGTCGCCGACCTTGAGGCCGAGGATCGCGGCGCCGAGCGGGCTCTGGGTGCTCCAGACGTCGAGCTCGGAGTCGCCGGCGATCTCACGGCTGCCGATGAGGAAGGTCTCCTCGTCGCCCGCGATGACCGCGGTGATGACGGTGCCGGCCTCGACGACGCCGGTGGACTGGGGCGCGTCGCCGACCTCGGAGTTGCGCAGCAGCTCCTTCAGCTGTCGGATGCGGGCCTCGATCTTGCCCTGCTCGTCCTTCGCGGCGTGGTAGCCGCCGTTCTCCTTCAGGTCGCCCTCTTCGCGCGCGGATTCGATGCGCTTCGCGATCTCCTCGCGCCCGGTGGTCGAGAGGTGCTCGAGCTCGCCGGCGAGTCGGTCGTACGCGTCCTGCGTGAGCCAGGTGACGGTGGCGTCCTGCGCCATGGTGCCCTCCTGCGGGTGACGCGTTGCGATGAACGCGTCCATATAGACGTGACGCCCCGACGAGTGTCGAGGCGAATGCCCCATGTTAGGTGAGCCAGCAGCTCGAAATCAAACCCGTTGCGGCATCGCGCGCGGTGCGCACGGTCTCAGTGAGGCTGCGCAGGTGCAGGTCGGAGGCCGGGATCTCGACGACCCTCCAGCCGACCACCGTGAACTCGTCGTCGAGGGCCTTGATCGTGCACGCCGTGGTCTCGCCGGCGGGCACCGAGAGGGTCCAGGTGACCTCGACGTTGCGCTCGTCGTTGTTCACCACGTGCTCCGTATCGGTGGCCTGCACGTTCGCCTGCTGGCCGTCGAGCCCGGCCCAGACGACCCAGCCGACGAGCACCGCGGCGAACGCGACGCCGGCGATCACGAGCAGCACGAGGTCGCGGGTGCGGCGCTTGCGGGTGCGGCCGTACCGGGCGGCGAGCCGGTCGGCTTCGGGGGCTGGCACTCGGATTCCTCGCGGGTCGGATCGATTAGGATTGCAGCTCAAGCCTAACCCGCACCGCGGCTCCGAACCTCGCGGTGAGAGAGAGTCCGATGCGCTCCGTGCCCGTCAGTTCCATCAGCCGGTCGAGCCTGTGAGCGTCGTGTCGGCGCTGCTCGCCGCACCGCTCGCGATCGCCCCGATCGCACGCGCGGCTGAAGAGGAATTCGACCCGAACACGGTCACGCCCGGCGTGTGGGGCTTCATCATCACGTTCGGCGTCATGGTCGCCGTGACGCTGCTGGTCATCGACATGACGCGTCGCATCCGACGCACCAACTACCGCGCCGAGGTGCGGGAGGAGCTCGCCCGCGAGATGGCCGAGGCCGCGCAGGCCGAGGCCGGGCGCTCTGGCCCCGACGGTCCGGCTCCGACGTCGGATGCCGCGGGCACAGCGGCCGACGGGGGCCGGGCCCAGCCCGGGGCATCCGACGACGGCGCGACGCCCACTCGCTGAGGCGACGCGCGCTCGCTGATGCGCGCTCGCTGACGCGCGCCCGCTCACGCGACATCCGCTCAGCCCAGGTGGTAGGCCGGGTCCATCGCGATGATGAGGGTCGCGGTCCAGTGGCACATGAACGCGAGCACCGTGCACGTGTGGAAGATCTCGTGGAACCCGAACCGGCCCGGCCAGGGGTTCGGCTTCTTGAGGGCGTACGCGACGGCGCCGACCGAGTACAGCAGGCCGCCGACGACGATGAGCACCATCATCGCGACGCTGACCGCGAGCAGGTCGCCGAGGTACATGACCGCGGCCCAGCCGAGCAGCAGGTAGAGCGCGACGTACAGCCAGCGCGGCGCCTGGATCCAGAACACCCGGAACCCGATGCCGAGCAGGGCGCCGCCCCAGACGATGCCGAGCAGCAGCCAGCCCTTGTCGGGCGGGAGCGCGAGCACCGCGAGCGGCGTGTAGGTGCCCGCGATGAGCAGGAAGATGTTCGCGTGGTCGATGCGCTTCAGCAGCAGCTTCGTGCTCGGCTTCCAGTCGATGCGGTGGTAGAGCGCCGAGTTGCCGAACAGCAGCATCGAGGTCAGGGTGAAGACCGCCGACGACCATTTCGCGGGAGCGCCCTCGGCGAGCACGATGAGCACGATGCCGGCGATGATCGTGACCGGGAACGTGCCGGCGTGGATCCAGCCGCGCCACGTGGGCTTGACGTCTTCTGCGGGGTGGCTGATCTCATCGTCGAGGAACGGGATGTTGGGCAGGTCGGGGCCGTGCTCCGAGCGCTCGACCGAGGCATCCGCGGGGTCCTCAGGTGCCACTGGCCCGGTCAGCCCGTGCACGAGATCGTCGGAATCGCGGCGGCGCTCAGGGGTCATGCTGACAGCGTAGGGCCAGCGCGGTCACGACCGGCTGTGAGTACGCGGGGCTGCGGCGCGGTAGTGTAGCGGCGTGCAATCCAGCGATCAGCCCCTCGGTCGCGGCATCCTCTACCGCCTTTACGAGCGGCGGCTGCGACGCGGACTCGAACGGGCCACGCTTCCCCGGCATGTCGCGATGATCATCGACGGCAACCGCCGCTGGGCACGGCAGCTCGGCTACGACACCGCGGCCCACGGCCATCGCGCCGGTGCAGCGAAGGTCCGCGAGTTCCTCGAGTGGTGCGACGACCTCGGCGTCGAGGTCGTGACCCTCTATCTGCTCTCCAGCGACAACCTCGGCAATCGCGCCTCGGAGGAGCTCTCCGCGCTCATCGAGATCATCGCCGAGCTCGCGGAGGAGCTCTCGCACTACCGCGACTGGCGGGTGCAGCACGTGGGGTCGGATGCCGGCCTGCCGGAACCGCTCGTCGCCGCGCTCGATGCAGCCGAGCACCGCACGGCCGACAAGCGGGGAATGCACGTGAACCTGGCCGTCGGCTACGGCGGTCGCAAGGAGATCACCGACGCGATGCGCTCGATCGTCGCGGCGCACCACGCCGAGGGGCGCAGCCTCGAGGACCTCGCCGAGCGCCTCACGCCCGACCTCATCGGCGAGCACCTGTACACGGGCGGGCAGCCCGACCCCGACCTCGTCATCCGCACGTCGGGGGAGCAGCGGCTCAGCGACTTCATGCTCTGGCAGGCCGCCCACAGCGAGTTCTACTTCGTCGAGGCGCTCGGTCCCGACCTCCGGCAGGTGGACTTCCTGCGCGCCATCCGCGACTACGCCCGTCGGCACCGCCGGTTCGGCAGCTGAGGTCCGCCGCACCGCGGCTCGCACCGGTCTGCCAAGATAGCGCTCGGAGAAGGAGGAACGAATGGGCATCGACGCATTCGTCGACGGGTTCGGCGAAGAACCCGGATACCTCGACTACGGCCGGTTCGGACCGTTGTCCAAGGCCGCGGCCGAGGAGGGCAATGCCCTCACGCACGTGCTCGAGCGTGCCCGCCATGGCAGCTCCGGCGTGTTCGGTGAGCAGGACGCCCGGGTCCGCGACGCGGCATCCGCGCTGACCGGGTTCCCGGCCGAGCAGATCGTCTTCACCCCGAACACCACCACCGGGCTCATGCACGCCATGTTCGGGCTCACCGGCAGCGTGCTGCTCTCGCCCGACGAGTTCCCGAGCGTGCCGATCACCGCGGTTCGCGCGCAGGAGGCGCTGCACACCGTGCAGCCCGTCTGGCTCGAGACCGACCACGGCAAGGTCACGCCCGGCCAGATCCGCGACCAGATCGAGTCGAGCGTCGTCGCCGTGGCCGTGAGCCTCGTCGACTCGCGCACGGGCTACCTGTGCGACATCGAGGGCATCCGCCAGGTCATCGGCGATCGCCTGCTCATCGTCGACGCGATCCAGGGCTTCGGTGTCGTCGACGCGCCGTGGCAGGCCGCCGACGTCGTCGTCACCGGTGGGCAGAAGTGGTGCCGCTCCGGCTGGGGCACCGGCTTCATGGCGCTCTCCGAACGCGCGGTCGAGCGCCTGACGCCGGTCTTCTCCGGCTACTCGGGAACCGAGGAGGTCGAGCCGTGGGGCTTCGTCCCGCCGCCGGCACCCGGGGCGAAGGCGTTCCGCGTCACCAACCCCGACCCCATCGCCCAGGCCCGGTTCGCGGCGGCGATGGAGGAGATCGCCGACGTCGGCGTGCCGGCCGTCAACACCGCCGTCGCCGAGAACGTCAGCCGCGTCATCGACCTCGCCGACGAGTTCGCGTTCGCCGTGGTCTCCTCGCGCACCGAGCACGAGCGGGCGGGTCTCGTCGTCATCGAGCCGCCCGAGGGCCAGGTGACCCTGCTCACCGCGTCCCTGCACAACCACGGCGTGACCGCCACCACGCGCCTCGGGCAGGTGCGGCTCAGCGTGCACGCCGGCACCGGCACCGAGACCCTCGACATGCTCCGCTCGGCGTTCATCTCGTTCGGCACCGTCGCGACGTACTGACGCCGGCCCGCGGCATCCGCTCGCTCGAATGTGAACACTGCGTGTCGTCGTGCACGGCGTCCGCGTGTCGGTCCTCCGGATTCCGCGATGCGGTCGTAGCGTCACTGGCATCGGGCAAGGTGCCCGAACGAGTCGGCTCGTGAAGCGCTCGTGTAGGAGGATTCGCCGGCCGGCGCGAGAGCCGAGCGGACACGCTCGGGGCAGGAGCGGTCGTGGCCTCACTCGAAACCTCCCAGTCCGTCGCAGCATCCACCGGACGCAAGCAGCGACCGGATGCCGCATCGCCGACCGGTGCCGCGCAGGATGAACGCACCTACGTGCTCGACACCTCGGTGCTGCTGTCGGATCCGAAGGCGCTGTTCAGGTTCGCCGAGCACTCGGTCGTGCTTCCCGTGGTGGTCATCGCGGAGCTCGAGGCCAAGCGCAACGACCCCGAGATCGGCTACTTCGCGCGCCAGTCGCTGCGCATCCTCGACGAACTCCGGATCGAGCACGAGCGCCTCGACTTCCCGATCCCGGTGGGGGACGGAGGGTCCCTGCGCGTGGAGTTGAACCACTCGAACCCCTCGGTGCTGCCGAGCGGACTCCAGCTCGGCGACAACGACTCGCGCATCCTCGCCTGCGCGGCGAACCTCGCGAACGACGGCGTGGCCGTCACGGTCGTCTCCAAGGACCTGCCGCTCCGCGTGAAGGCCGCCTCGATCGGCCTCGACGCGCAGGAGTACCGGGCCGAGCTCGCGCTCGACTCCGGCTGGACCGGCATGAGCGAGGTGACGCTGGGCTCGAACGACATGGCGAAGCTGTACGAGCAGGAGCACCTCTCCGTGCCCGAGGTCGCCGGCGTGCCGGTCAACACCGGGCTCGTGATCCACTCCGACCGCGGCTCGGCCCTCGCACGCGTGGTGGGGGAGCGCGAGGTCCGACTCGTGCGCGGCGACCGCGACGTGTTCGGGCTGCACGGTCGTTCCGCCGAGCAGCGCCTCGCGATCGACCTGCTGCTCGACCCGGAGATCGGCATCCTCTCGCTCGGCGGACGCGCCGGCACCGGCAAGTCGGCGCTCGCGCTCTGCGCGGGCCTCGAGGCGGTGCTCGAACGTCAGCAGCACAAGAAGATCATGGTCTTCCGGCCGCTGTACGCGGTCGGCGGACAGGAGCTCGGCTACCTGCCCGGCGACCAGGGCGAGAAGATGAATCCGTGGGGCCAGGCCGTGTTCGACACCCTCGGCTCCGTCGTCTCCGACAACGTGCTCGACGAGGTCGTGGAACGCGGGATCCTCGAGGTGCTGCCGCTCACGCACATCCGGGGGCGGTCGTTGCACGACGCCTTCGTGATCGTCGACGAGGCGCAGTCGCTCGAGCGGAACGTGCTGCTCACGGTGCTCTCGCGGATCGGCCAGAACTCGCGCGTGGTGCTCACGCACGACGTCGCGCAGCGCGACAACCTGCGCGTCGGGCGGCATGACGGCGTGGCCTCGGTCATCGAGACGCTGAAGGGGCATCCGCTCTTCGCCCACATCACGCTCACCCGGTCGGAGCGCTCGGCGATCGCGGCGCTCGTGTCGGAGATGCTCGACGGCGCCGAACTGGCGTAGGCGCCCGGCCGCGTGCGGGCATGCCCGCACGCGGCCGGGTGCGTGCCCTGGGCGGCGACATCCGTTCGTGTGGATCGCGAGCTCACTGCGCGTCGCTCGCCGCGCTGCCACCGTCGGCGGCGTCGCGCAAGGGGGTTCGCCCGAGCCGTCGGCCGTGGTTGCCTGAGTCCATGAGGGTTCCGCGGATCCACTCCGATGCGCTGAACGGCGCCGTGTACGACGTCGCCCGGCGCGTGCTGACCGTCGAGTTCGAATCGGGGTCGGTGTACGAGTACCTCGACGTCGAACCCGAGCTGTACGACGAGCTCGAGGCGGCGCAGCCGCATCCGTGGCGCGTCGTCGGCGAGCGCGTGAAGGGGCACGAGTACCGCAGGGTCCGCTGACCCGTTCTCCGGGGGGCGAACGCTGCTCAGGCGAACGCACGGGCGTCAGGCCGATCGGCGGCGTTCCGGCCTGAGCAGCGTTCGATCGCCTGCGCGGCGTTCGAGGGCGAGACGCCGAACGCCCGTCACGAGCGAGCGTGACGGGTGTTCGGCGTGCGAGGCGAACCGGGCTGCAGCGGACCTACTTCGCCTGCGGCGGGCGGGTCATCGACAGCAGGTCGAGTGCGGTGTCGAGCTGCTCCTCGGTGAGGTCGCCGCGCTCCACGTAGCCGAGGCCGATGACGGCCTCCCGGACGGTGACGCCCTCCTTGACGGAGTGCTTCGCGATCTTGGCGGCCGCCTCGTACCCGATGAGCTTGTTGAGCGGCGTCACGATCGAGGGCGACATGCCCGCGAGCGCGGTGAGCCGGTCGAGGTTGGCCTCGAGGCCGTCGACCGTCTTGTCGGCGAGCACGCGCGAGGCGTTGGCGAGCAGGCGGATGGACTCGAGCAGCGCCGTGCCCATGACGGGGATCTGCACGTTGAGCTCGAAGGATCCGGATGCACCGGCCCACGCCACGGTCGCGTCGTTGCCGATGACGCGGGCGGCGACCATGAGCACGGCCTCGGGGATGACCGGGTTGACCTTGCCGGGCATGATCGAGGAGCCCGGCTGCAGGTCGGGGATGAAGATCTCGCCGAGGCCGGTGTTGGGGCCGGAGCCCATCCAGCGGAGGTCGTTGCAGATCTTCGTGATGCTGACCGCGATGGTGCGCAGCGCACCGGATGCGTCGACGAGGCCGTCGCGGTTGGCCTGGGCCTCGAAGTGGTCGGCCGCCTCGGTGATCGGCAGCTCGGTGTCGCGCTGCAGGAGCTCGATGACGAGCTGGGGGAACCCGGCGGGCGTGTTGATGCCCGTGCCGACGGCCGTGCCGCCGAGCGGCACCTCGGCGACGCGGGGGAGCGCCGTGCGCACGCGCTCGATGCCGAGGCGGACCTGTCGGGCGTAGCCGCCGAACTCCTGTCCGAGGGTGACCGGCGTGGCATCCATGAGGTGCGTGCGGCCGGACTTGACGACCTCGGCCCATGCCTCGGCCTTGACCTCGAGTGCGACCGCGAGGTGGTCGAGTGCGGGGATGAGTTCGTCGATGAGCGCGGCCGTGACGGCGATGTGCACCGAGGTCGGGAACACGTCGTTCGAGGACTGCGATGCGTTGACGTGGTCGTTGGGGTGCACGTCGCGACCGAGCTTCGCGGTGGCGACCGTGGCGAGCACCTCGTTCATGTTCATGTTCGAGGACGTGCCCGACCCGGTCTGGTACGTGTCGACCGGGAAGTGCTCGACGAACCCGTGCACGCCGCCGATGACCTCGTCGGCTGCGGAGACGATCGCGTCCGCGATGTCGGCGTCGAGCACGCCGAGCTGCGCGTTGGCCTGCGCGGCGGACTTCTTGATGCGTGCGAGCGAGGCGATCTGGGCGGGCTCGAGGCCCTTGCCCGAGATCGGGAAGTTCTCGACGGCGCGCTGCGTCTGCGCGCGGTAGAGGGCGGAGGCGGGAACCCGCACCTCGCCCATGGTGTCGTGTTCGATGCGGTAGTCGGCGGTGTTGTCCACCAGGGTGATTCCTTCCGGTTCGCGTGCCCGTGGAACTCGTGCAGCGGGCTGGTGAGGTGGGCGGATGCCGCGGCAGCCGTCAGATCTGGCCGATGACGACGTCGGTGTCGACCAGACCCTGGGAGAGGCGGTAGTTCGCGCCCACGATGGCCAGCGTACCCGCTGCGATCGCGTCGCTGATCATCTCGGATTCCTCGAGCAGGCGTGAGACCGTGGCCCGGAGATGCTCGCGGCCGACGTAGGCGGCGTCGACCTTCGCGCCGTCGACGGGCGCGTTCGGATCGCCGCCGGCCACGCGTCGTACGGACGGGACGATGCTGGCCACGAGCGCCGCGATGTGCGCCGGGAGCGGCTCGGCGCCGTCCGTCTGCGAGGTGATCGCGGCCTGGACGGCACCGCACCGGTCGTGGCCCAGCACCAGGATGAGCGGGACGTGCAGGACGCCGACGGCGTACTCCAGCGAGCCCACCACCGAGGAGGAGATGACCTGGCCGGCGTTGCGCACGACGAACGCGTCGCCGAGGCCGATGTCGAAGATGATCTCGGCCGACAGGCGGGAGTCGCTGCAGCCGAAGATGGCGACGAGCGGGCGCTGCCCCTCGCTGAGCGACGCGCGGCGCTCGACGTCCTGGCGCGGGTGCTCCGGGGCGCCGGAGACGAACCGCTCGTTGCCGCGGCGGAGCTCCCGCCACGTCTCGGCCGGGGTGGTGGGGCGAGCGGAGGGATCGGTCACGGCGGCTCCTCGGTGTGGACGAACGTCAGGTGGTGCGGGACATCACTGCTGCGCCTGGATGGTCGGCGTCAGCGCCGCGGCCATCGTGGCGAACTCGGCATCGGTGGCCGTGCCGACGAGCACGAAGGTCGTGCCGCCCGCCTCGGTCGTCAGCCCGTACCGCGCATTGCCCAGGTCTTCGGGCGACTCGCGGTTGTCGTAGACGGTCCAGTCGACGCCGTCGAGTTCGACCGTTCCCGTGGCGAGCGTGCGGGCCAGGAGCCCGGCGACCCACGTCGGGTTGGCGTCGAGGCCCTGGTGCATGCCCAGGTACTCGTTCTCGGGAGTCACGTAGCCGGTGTACCAGGCCGTGACCCCGTCGGTCTCACTGCGGCGCAGCTCGGCGGCGTTCGCGCTCCAGCCGTCGGGGAGCTCGGGCACCGCGAGGGGCTGGTCGCTGCCGGCCTGCGCCTGCTCGGCGACGGCCGCCACGTCGACGTCGCGCTCGAGGGCCTCGTTGCTGCGGGGCACGGCGAGCACGATGACGAGCACCACGACGAGGCTCGCGAGCAGCGCGTAGACGAGGTTGCGGGTGGTCTGGCGTGCCCGATGGTTGTGCGAGTTGCGCGCCTTGCGGGCCGCGGTCTCCTCCGGCGTCTCGGGGCGGCCGAGCTCGGCCACCACGGGCGCCGGCTTCGCCGCCATCAGCGACCCTCGTCGGATGCCGCGCCGGCGGCGTTCGCGCTCGCCCGGGCGGCGTCGAGGCGGGCCTTCGCGCCGACCAGCCACTCCTCGCACCTGGCCGCGAGCGCCTCGCCGCGCTCCCAGAGGGCGAGCGAGTGCTCGAGGGTCGCCGAGCCCTGCTCGAGCTCTGCGACGACCTGGACGAGTTCGTCGCGCGCCTGCTCGTAGCTCAGCTCGGAGACATCCGTGGTGGGGGGCATGGCAGTCATTCTATTCGGCGTCGCCGACAGGTTCGTCGGGGGCGTGGGGGGTGCTGCCGGCGGCCACGGCGCCCATCGAGCGGGCGCCGATGGTGCCCTCGGCGAGGGTGACGACGAGGTCGGCGCCCTCGGGCGCGCCGAGGGGGCCCCTGACGACGTGGCCGTCGGAACCCTGGACGATCGCGTACCCGCGGTCGAGCGTCGCCTGCGGCGAGAGTGCCCGGAGGTGACCGCGCAGCTCGCCGATGCGCGACGTCTGGCGTTCGACCTGGCGTTCGACGAGCTCGGAACCCCTAGCGACCCACCTCGTGAGCTCTTCGGCGCGGCGGTCGACGATCCACGCGCCGTCGGCCAGCACGGGCCGCATGCGCAGGTGCCCGATGCGATCGCGTTCCCGGGTGAGGATCGAGGCCAGCCGCATGCCGAGCCTCGCGCGAACCGAGTCGACCCGGGCGAGCTCCTCGGTGACGTCGGGGATGACGCGCTTCGCGGCATCCGTCGGGGTCGAGGCCCGCAGGTCGGCGACGTCGTCGAGCAGGGGACGGTCGGCCTCGTGGCCGATGGCGGACACGATCGGCGTGGTCGCCTCGGCCGCCGCGCGGACGACGCGCTCGTCGCTGAAGCCGAGCAGGTTCTGGAAGTCCCCGCCGCCGCGGGCGACGATGATGACCTCGACCGACGGGTCGGTGTCGAGGTGGCGGATCGCCCTCGCGACCTCGACCGGCGTGCGGTCGCCCTGCACCGTGGCGTACTCGATGCGGAACTCGACGGCCGGCCAGCGCAGCCGCGCATTGCGGAGCACGTCCTTCTCGGCATCGCTGTCGCGGCCCGTGATGAGGCCGACCACACCCGGCAGGAAGGGGAGGGCGCGCTTGCGCGACGGCTCGAAGAGGCCCTCGGCCGCGAGCTGCCTGCGCAGCTTCTCGAGCCGCTCGAGCAGGTCGCCGAGGCCGACGTGCTTCATGTCGTAGACCTGCATCGAGAGCGAACCGCCCTTGACCCACCAGCTGGGCTTGACGAGCAGGACCGCATGATCGCCCTGCTTGAACTGCTCCGAGAGCTTCGCCCGCACCGAGGACCACATCGTGAACGAGATCGTGGCGTCGGCCTCGAGGTCCTTCAACTTGCCGTAGACGTTGCCGCCCGAGACGCCCCACTGCGTGATCTCGCCCTCGACCCAGACCATGCCGAGCCGGTCGATCCAGTCCTTGAGCTTTCCCGACAGAGTGGCGACGGGCCACGGCGCGTCTCGCGTCGGCGCGGCATCCGTCATGGGTCCTCCTCGGGGTTCGGTCGGCGGGCGCACAGCCGGCCCAACGTAGAATGGGACGGTGACGACCACCACCCCCAGAATCGGCCTCGGCATGCCGCGCGTGCCCGGCCTTCGCGGCCGGCTCAAGGATATCCCCGTCCCCGGACACAAGCGCGTCCTGCTCGCGGCCCCCCGCGGCTACTGCGCCGGCGTCGACCGGGCCGTGATCGCCGTCGAGAAGGCGCTCGAGCACTACGGCGCCCCGGTCTACGTGCGCAAGCAGATCGTGCACAACATCCACGTGGTGACCGAGCTCGAGGCGAAGGGCGCCATCTTCGTCGAAGAGGTCGACGAGGTGCCCTCGGGTGCCCACATCGTCTTCAGCGCGCACGGCGTCTCGCCGGCCGTCGTCAACGCGGCATCCGACCGCGGGCTGCACGCCATCGACGCGACCTGCCCGCTCGTGACCAAGGTGCACCGCGAGGCCGTGCGCTTCGCGCGCGACGACTTCGAGATCCTGCTCATCGGCCACGAGGGCCACGAGGAGGTCGAGGGCACGGCGGGCGAGGCGCCCGACCACGTCACCATCGTGAACAGCCCCGAGGACGTGCCGAACATCGAGGTGCGCGACCCCGACAAGGTCGTGTGGCTCTCGCAGACCACGCTCTCGGTCGACGAGACCATGGAGACCGTGCGGCGCCTGCGCGAGCGGTTCCCGAACCTCGCCGACCCGCCCAGCGACGACATCTGCTACGCCACCCAGAACCGCCAGGTCGCGATCAAGAAGGTCGCGCAGGACGCCGACCTCGTGATCGTCGTGGGCTCGGCGAACTCCTCGAACAGCGTCCGCCTCGTCGAGGTCGCGCTCGAGTACGGCGCCAAGGCCGCCTACCGGGTCGACTACGCCAGCGAGGTGAAGCAGGAGTGGCTCGACGGCGTCGAGACCGTCGGCGTCACCAGCGGGGCATCCGTGCCGGAGGAGCTCGTGCACGAGCTGCTCGAGGCGCTCTCCGACGCAGGTTACGGCGAGGTCAGCGAGGTGAAGACCGCCGAGGAGGACCTCATGTTCTCGCTCCCGAAGGAGCTGCGGCGCGACCTCGCGGGCAACCGCGACGAGCGAGCGCTCGGCGGACGCACCCGCACCGACGCGCGCGCCTAGATGTACTGACCCGGATCGTTGTTGACGTAGGAGAGACCTCCGGGGTCGAGTTGGAGCTGTCTAGTTCTTCAGCTCGAACGCACGGAGGTCTCTCTTGTCTCACGCTAATGCCCGGCTGACTCCGGCCG
>NZ_WBIR01000014.1 GCF_009749395.1 Agromyces salentinus | reverse complement strand
CAACACGGAACGCGCAGCAGCCTTGCCAACCTGGCTCGACCACTACAACCTAGACAGAACCCACCTCGGCATCGGAGGCAAAACCCCCATCGACCGAATCAACAACGGTCGAGGTCAGTACAGCTAGACCGCGGGACGGTCGAGCAGATCGGACTGGTGCACGAGCGCGCCGGCGCCGATCAGCGGGCCCTCGTCGGAGAGTCCGGACGGCACGATCGTGGTGCGGGTGACGAAGGCGAACGTGGTGCGCTCGGCCAGTGCGGCGCGCGCGTGCTCGAAGAGCGCGGGAGAGACCCGGCTGAAGCCGCCGCCGATGGCGACGACGTCGAGGTCGAGCAGGCTCGAGGCGGATGCCGCGGCCCGGCCGATCGCGGTGCCGGCGCGTTCGACGGCAGCGAGGGCCACGGGGTCGCCGGAGGCATGGGCGACGGCGAGGTCCTCACCGGTCGTGCCGGTGAAGCCCTGGCCGCGGGCCCAGGCGACCGTGCGGGGGCCGGAGGCGACCGCCTCGAGGCACCCGCGTCCGCCGCAGGGGCAGGGGTCCTCGAATCCGCCGACCTCGATGTGGCCGATGTGCCCGCCGTTGCCCGTGGGGCTCGGAATGGCCCGGCCGCCGAGCACGAGCCCGCCGCCGACCCCGGTGGAGACGATCATGCCGAGCAGGTTGCCGGCACCACGGCCGGCGCCGACCCAGTGCTCGGCGAGCGCGATGCAGACGCCGTCCATGCGGAGCGTCACGGGCGTGCCCGGCAGGAGGTCCTCGATGAAGCGCCGGAGGGGGTACTCGCGCCATGCCGGGACGTTGAGCGGCGACACGGTGCCCTCGGCCACGCCGATCGGTCCGGCCGAGCCGACGCCGAGGCCGAGCAGTTCGGCGTCCGCCGGCACGGCGGCGCGGGCGGCGAGCACGACCTCGCGCACCGCCCGCTCCAACGCGGGACTCGCGGAGGTCGGCCCGGTGGGCCGGCGGTGCCGGGAACCGGGGAGGACGATGCCGGAGCCGTCGACGAGCGCGGCTTCCACCTTGGTGCCGCCGAGGTCGACGGCGAGGGCGAGCGGTCGGGTCACCCCGCCAGCATAGGGTGCGCGCGAACCGAGGATGCTGCTCATCTGAGCACGATGTGCAGCGTGTGTTGCCGATGAGCACGCACGTGCCTACGCTGGGAACGGCGGAAGGACAGGTGTGGACGAGATCGACGAACTCCTCTCGATCCGAGCGGCCGAGCTCTACTACGAGGAGAACAAGACGCAGGACGAGATCGGGCAGGCGTTGCGCCTCACCCGATGGAAGGTCGGCCGACTCCTCGCCCAGGCCAAGCAGCAGGGCTTCATCCGCATCGAGATCCTGCACCCCCGCGCGCGGCGGCTCCCGATCGAGCGTCGTCTCCGCGACGAGCGCGGACTCACCGATGCCGTCGTGGTCTCCTCGGCTGGCGTCGCCTCGGCCGAAGAACTGCAGGCGCGCACGGCGCAGGCGGCGGCCGACTACCTCACGTCGCTCCGGCCCGTGCCGCGCACCCTCGGCGTCAGCTGGGGCCGCACCCTCTTCGAGATCTCGCAGCACCTGCGCAACGGCTGGGCCTCCGGGGTCAACGTCGTCCAGATCAACGGCGGCGTCAGCCTGAACCGGCGACCGGGCACCGCGGCCGCCACGGCGGTCGGCATCGCGCAGAAGGCCGGCGGCAGCGCCACCCTCCTGCCGAGCCCGGCCATCCTGGAGCGCCTCGAGACCAAGCACGCGATCGAGGCCGACCGGGTCGTCGCCGGGGTCATCGACCTCGCGCGCTCCGCCGACGCCTACCTCTTCAGCGCTGGCGCCGCCGACCACACGTCGGTGCACGTCGAGAGCGGCTACCTCTCCGAGGGCGACGTCGACCTGCTCGTGCAGAAGGGGGCCGTCGGTGATGTCGTCGGCCGCTACATCGACTCCGACGGCAACATCGTCGACCCCGCCCTCGATGCGCGCACCGTCGGGCTGACCCTCGACGAACTGCGCGCGGCATCCCTCGGGGTCGCCGTGATCGCCGGTCGGGCCAAGCATGCGGTCGCCGACGCCGTCGTGCGCAGCGGGCTCTGCTCGGTGCTCGTGACGGACGAGGCGACCGCCCTCCACCTTCTCGACGGCTGACGCCCGCCGTCGCCAACCGACTCCTCGAAAGTCAGGTCGAACCATGACAGGAACATCCCTCATCACCGCACGCGAGCGGGCGCTCGCCGTGCTCGGCGGCGAGCCCGACGACGCCACCCTGCGCAGGTACCTGCACGGCATCGCCGGCGTCGACGCGGTCGGCCTCGAGCAGCGCGCCGCCGGCCTCGGCACCCGCAGCATCAAGACGACCTCCAAGCAGTGGGCGCTCGACCGCATCATCCAGCTGATCGACCTCACGACCCTCGAGGGTGCCGACACCCCCGGGAAGGTCCGCTCGCTCGTCGCGAAGGCACTGGTGCCCGACCCGGCCGACGGGACGACGCCGCGCGTCGCGGCGGTCTGCGTCTACGGCGACATGGTGCCGTACGCGGTCGACGCGCTCGGCGCGGCCCACGGCGACCCCGACGACGGACTCGTGTCGGTCGCGGCCGTCGCGACCGCGTTCCCCAGCGGGCGCGCCTCGCTCGAGATCAAGCTCGCCGACACGGCCGAGGCGGTCGCCGCCGGTGCCGACGAGATCGACATGGTCATCGACCGGGGCGCCTTCCTCGCCGGACGCTACGGCCTGGTGTTCGACCAGATCGCCGCCGTGAAGGAGGCGTGCCGTCGAGCCGACGGAACGAGCGCGAGCCTCAAGGTGATCCTCGAGACCGGCGAGCTCGTCACGTACGACAACGTGCGACGGGCGTCCTGGCTCTCGATCCTCGCCGGCGGCGACTTCATCAAGACCTCGACCGGCAAGGTGCCGTCGGCGGCGACGCTGCCGGTCACGCTGCTCATGCTCGAGGTCGTGCGCGACTGGCACCTGGCCACCGGCCAGCGCATCGGCGTGAAGCCCGCGGGCGGCATCCGCACCTCGAAGGACGCGATCAAGTACCTCGTGACCGTCGCCGAGACCGTCGGAGAGGAGTGGCTCGTGCCGCACCTGTTCCGCTTCGGCGCTTCCAGCCTGCTGAACGACGTGCTGCTGCAACGTCAGAAGCTCGCGACCTCGCACTACTCCGGCCCCGACTACGTCACGATCGACTGAGACGAGAGCACGACACATGAGCTTCCTCGAATACGCACCCGCCCCCGAGTCCACGGCGGTCCTGAACCTCCGCGACCAGTACGGGCTCTTCATCGACGGCGAGTTCGTCGACGGTCGCGGCACCCCCTTCCAGACCATCTCGCCCGCGACCGAGGCCCGCATCGCGACCGTCTCGAACGCGAACGAGGCGGATGTCGCCGACGCGGTCGCCGCCGCCCGGCGCGCCTACGAGCGCACCTGGTCGCGCATGAGCGGCCGCGATCGCGGCAAGTACCTCTTCCGCATCGCGCGCCTCGTGCAGGAGCGCGCCCGCGAGCTCGCCGTGGCCGAGTCGCTCGACAACGGCAAGCCCATCAAGGAGTCGCGCGACGTCGACGTGCCCCTCGTCGCGGCCTGGTTCTTCTACTACGCGGGCTGGGCCGACAAGCTCGATCACGCCGGGCTCGGGGCGAACCCGCGGGCGCTCGGCGTCGCGGCGCAGGTGATCCCGTGGAACTTCCCGCTCCTCATGCTCGCCTGGAAGATCGCGCCGGCCCTCGCGGCGGGCAACACCGTCGTGCTGAAGCCGGCCGAGACCACGCCGCTCACGGCGCTCATCTTCGCCGAGATCCTGCAGCAGGCCGACCTGCCCGCCGGCGTGGTCAACATCATCACGGGCGCCGGTGACACGGGCGCCGCGCTCGTCTCCCACGAGGGCGTCGACAAGGTCGCCTTCACCGGGTCCACCGGGGTCGGCCGCGCCATCGCGAAGCAGATCGCGGGCACCGACAAGAAGGCCACGCTCGAGCTCGGCGGCAAGGCCGCCAACATCGTGTTCGACGACGCGCCGATCGACCAGGCGATCGAGGGCATCGTCAACGGCATCTTCTTCAACCAGGGCCACGTCTGCTGTGCCGGCAGTCGCCTGCTGGTGCAGGAGAACATCCACGACGAGGTCGTCGACCGCCTGAAGTCGCGGCTGTCGACCCTGCGCCTCGGCGACCCGCTCGACAAGAACACCGACATCGGCGCGATCAACTCGCGCGAGCAGCTCGAGCGCATTCGCGAGCTCTCGGATGTCGGCGTCGCCGAGGGCGCCGAGCGGTGGAGCGCGCCGTGCGAGATCCCCGAGAACGGGTTCTGGTACGCGCCGACGATCTTCACCGGCGTGCAGACCTCGTCTCGCATCGCGCGCGAGGAGATCTTCGGCCCCGTGCTCTCGGTGCTCACGTTCCGCACGCCCGCCGAGGCGATCGCCAAGGCGAACAACACGCCCTACGGCCTCTCGGCCGGCATCTGGAGCGACAAGGGCAGCCGCATCCTCGCCGTCGCCGACCAGCTCCGTGCGGGCGTCATCTGGGCGAACACGTTCAACCGGTTCGACCCGGCCTCGCCGTTCGGCGGCTACAAGGAGTCGGGCTACGGCCGCGAGGGCGGTCGCCACGGGCTCGCCGCGTACCTCGCTCCCGCCTCGATCGGCGGCCAGGGCGCCCTGCCCCGCGCGGCGTCGCACGGGGCGGTCGCCTCCCCGTCCGAGACGTCGACGGATGCCGCGGCGGAGCCGAAGGCCCGACGCACCCGTGCGACCCGAACGACCAAGGCCTCGACGAAGGGATCCAAGCGATGAGCCGCCTCGCCGTGCCGAAGACGTACAAGCTCTACATCGGGGGAGCCTTCCCCCGCAGCGAGTCGGGCCGTACCTACGAGGTCCTCTCCGCCTCGGGCGGCTTCCTGGCGAACGCCGCGAAGGCCTCCCGCAAGGACGCCCGCGACGCGGTCGTCGCCGCGCGCGCCGCCGTCGGCGGGTGGGCCGGGGCAACCGCGTACAACCGCGGGCAGGTCCTCTACCGCATCGCGGAACTCCTCGAGGGGCGCCGGGCGCAGTTCGTCGCCGAGATCGAGGATGCCGAGGGTGCGACCCGCGCTGCGGCATCCGCCCAGGTCGACGAGGCCATCGACCGATGGGTCTGGTATGCCGGGTGGGCGGACAAGTTCGCCCAGGTCACGGGCAACGCGAACCCGGTCGCGGGGCCGTACTTCAACATCTCGGTGCCCGAGCCCACCGGCGTCGTGGCGATCGTCGCACCGCAGGACACGTCGCTGCTCGGGCTGGTCTCGGCCGTGGCTCCCGCGCTCGTCGCGGGCAATGCCGTCGTCGTGGTCGCGAGCGAGCGGTTCCCGCTCTCGGCGATCAGCCTGGCCGAGGTGCTCGCCACGAGCGATGTCCCCAAGGGCGTCGTCAACGTCCTCACCGGGTCGCCGGCCGAGATCACGCCGTGGCTCGCGAGCCATGCCGACGTCAACGCGATCGACCTGGTCGGCGCGAGCGCGCTCGACTGGGTGGACCTCGAGATCTCCGCCGCGGACACCCTGAAGCGCGTCCTGCGCCCCGAGCAGGGCCCGGATGCCGCGGCGCCGGCGCTCGGTCGCATCACCGCGTTCACCGAGACCAAGACGGTCTGGCACACGAAGAGCATGCGATAGGACGCACATGTCCGGGCGCAACGGGGCATCCGATGAGCGGGGGCGGCTGGCGGCCGACCCGTTCGAGTACCGCCTGACCGGGCGGGGCGGCGTGATCGTCTCCCGGGGCGGCCGACCGGTGATGACGGTCGGCGGCGCCGACGCCGCCCGGCTCCTCGACGCGCTCCAACGCGCGGACGATTCACAGGCGCAGCACCTGCTGGCGCGGGCGAGCGGCAACTATCGTCGAGGGAACGAACGGGGCTGACGCGGCGCGCCGGTCCGGTTCCGGAACGGGGGATTCGTGCGCATACTCGTGACCGGTGCGACCGGCTACATCGGCGGCAGGCTCGTGCCCAGGCTGCTCGCGGCCGGGCACGAGGTGCGCGTCCTCGTCCGCAGGCCCGAACGGCTCGGCGACGTGCCGTGGGCGTCATCGATCGACGTCGTCACGGGCGACCTGGCCGACCCGGCGGCCGTCGACGCCGCGGTGGCCGGCATGGATGCCGTCTACTACCTCGTGCACTCGATGGGCGGCCGCGGCGACTTCGAGGCGACCGAGCTCCAGATCGCGCGCAACGTCGCCGATGCCGCGTTCCGGCACGGCGTGCGCCGCATCGTCTACCTGGGCGGGTTGCACCCCCAGGGCGAGCGGCTCTCCCGCCACCTGCGCTCCCGGACGCAGGTGGGTGAGATCCTGCTGGCCTCCGGGGTGCCGACGATCGTCTTCCAGGCCGGCGTCGTCATCGGCTCGGGGTCGACCTCGTTCGAGATGATCAGGCATCTCACCGAGGTGCTGCCGTACATGCCCGCGCCCCGCTGGGTGCGCAGCTTCATCCAGCCGATCGCGGTCCGGGATGTGCTGCACTACCTCGTCGCCGCCGTCGACGTGCCGCCCGAGGTGAACCGCGCCTTCGACATCGGCGGACCCGACGTGTACCGGTACGGGCAGCTCATGAACGGCTACGCGGTCGAGGCGGGCCTTCCGCAGCGGCCGATCGCCGCGCTCCCGGTGCTGACCCCGTGGCTCGCCGGGCAGTGGGTGAACCTCGTCACGCCCATCCCGCGCCGGCTGGCCGTGCCGATCATCGAGTCCCTGCAGTTCGATTGCGTCATGCGCGAGCACGACATCGACGACGTGATCCCGCCGCCGCCGGAGGGACTGCTTCCGTACCGCACCGCGGTGCGCCTGGCGCTCGAGCGCGAACGCACGGGCGAGGTCGAGACGAGCTGGCGCAATGCCGAGGTCGCGGGGGCGCCGAGCGACCCGTTGCCGAGCGATCCCGACTGGGCGGGGCACACGGTCTACGTCGACGAGCGCCGGCGGGCGTCCTCGGCGGGGCCGGCGTCGCTCTGGCGGGTCATCGAGGGCGTCGGCGGCGAGAACGGCTGGTACTCGTTCCCGCTCGCATGGGCGCTGCGCGGCTGGATCGACAAGCTCACCGGCGGCGTCGGGCTGCGCCGCGGTCGCCTCGACCCCGAGACCCTGCGCGTCGGCGACGCGGTCGACTTCTGGCGGGTCGAGGCCATCGACCGGGGCAGCTTCCTCCGACTGCGTGCCGAGATGCGGGTGCCGGGCCGGGCCTGGCTCGAGCTCTCGGCCGCGGAGGCCTCCGATGGTTCCGAGTACCGCCAACGCGCCGTGTTCTTCCCGAAGGGGCTCGCCGGGCGCCTCTACTGGTGGTCGATCCTGCCGTTCCACGGCATCATCTTCGCCGGGATGGCGAACCGCATCACGGCCGAGGCGGAGGCCGAGGGAATGCCCCGAAAAAAGATAACGAAACGGTAACGGCCGCTGCTAGAGTGACGGGAACCATCGCGCAGGGAGGCGCGATCGGTGGAAAGGCCCGAACCCGTGACCCGTGCTTCCGATGCGATCGACCCGACGACCGCATCCCCCCGAGCCCGCCCGCGCTCGACCACGTCCGCCGCGCCGCCGCCTCGGCGGGGCACGTCCCTCGGCGCCATCCGGATGGGCCGGCTGCTCGCCTTCCATCCGCCGAGACGCCTCGTCCGGGTGCTCGCGGGGGCCATCGGGGTGACGGCCGTCTCAGCGGTCATCCTCATCGTCGGGACGCCCACGAGCGCGACCGCGATCGACGTCTTCGGTGCGCTCCGCGGGCCGGGCGAGCCCGCGCTGATCATCGGGCATCGGGGCGATCGTGCGGAGGCCCCCGAGAACACCATGCCCTCGCTCGAGCTCGCGATGGACCGCCTCGCCTACGTCGAGACCGACGTGCAGATGAGCCGGGATGGGGTTCCGATGCTCTTCCATGACACCGACCTCGAGCGGATCACCGGCGACCGGAGATCGGTCGGCGACCTCGACGCCCGGCAACTCCAGCGCCTTGACGTCGGCGCCTGGTACGGCACCGCGTTCGAGGGGGAGCGGATGCCGACGCTCGAGGCGTTCCTCGAGGAGCTCGCCGAGCGCCCCGACGCCCGGGCGCTCGTGGAGCTGAAGGCCGATTGGGCCGACGACGAGGTGCGCACGGTCGTCGGCCTCATCGACCGCGTCGGCCTGCGTGGCCGCGTCGTGCTCGAGAGCTTCAGCCTCGAGACGCTCTTCGCCATCCAGCGGGTCTCGCCGACCACGCCCCGCATCATGCTGATCCGCGAACTGCCCGCCGACCCGGTGCCGATGGCCGAACGCCTGGGGCTCATCGGCTTCGGCACCACGGCGACGTCGGTGACCGCCGAGCCGCAGGCGCTGGCTGCGCTGCACGAGGCCGAGATCGCCGTGCTCTGCTACACGCTGAACACCGAGGACCGCTGGGAGGAGGTCGGCGCCCTCGGCGTCGACGGCATCATCACCGACGAACCGAGCGAGCTCGACGAGTGGCTCGCCGTGACGGCGCCGGGCACCTGACCGCGACGGCCGACCCGGACCACCCGGCCTGCGGGATGCGGGACGCGGCGGCGGCGGCCGTGGGCCTCGGGGCTCAGCCCGGGAGCGGGTCGGACGAGCGCCCGCGGAGCGAGGCCGCGACGGCCGCGATCTCGGCGGGGCCGGTGCGGCAGCACCCGCCGATGAGGCTCGCGCCGGCGGCGCGCCAGGCGCGCACGAGCGAGGGGTCGAAGCCGGCGCGTCCGTGCCAGGTCCGCGTCGCGGCATCCCACGTCTCGCCGCTGTTGGGATAGGCCACGACGGCCTTGCCGGTCACCGACCTGGCGGCCCCGATCGCGTCGAGCACGACCCCGGGTGCGCAGCAGTTCACGCCGACGGCGAGCACCCGATCGGATGCCGCGGCGAGCTCGAACGCCTCGGCGATCGGCTCGCCGCTGCGGAGTCGGTCGCGGTCGGGCGTCACGGAGATCCACGCGTCGATGCCGGCGCCCTCGAGTTCGCCCACGATCGCCTCGACCTCGCGGAGCGACGGGATCGTCTCGACGGCGAGCAGGTCGGCGCCGGCGTCGGCCAGGACGCGCAGCCGGTCGTGGTGCCACGCGCGCAGGGCGGCGACGCTCAGGGCGTCGTCTCCGCGGTACTCCGAGCCGTCGGCCAGCGATGCGCCGTACGGACCCACGGATGCCGCGACCCAGCCGCCGCCGGCCTCGTCGCGGGCGCGACGGGCGAGCGCGACGCTGCGGGCGAGCATGTCCCGCGCCTCTCCAGCCGTTCGGCCTGCTCGTTCGAATCCCGACTCCGAGACCTGGTACGAGGAGGTGACGGCGATCTCGGCGCCCGCGGCGAAGTAGTCGCGGTGCACGTCGAGGATCGCCTCCGGCCGGTCGAGCAGCGTGCGCGCGCTCCAGAGCGGCGCCGCGACATCCGCCCCCCGATCCGCCAGCAGCGTGCCGAGCCCGCCGTCGACGACGACGGCGCGCTCGCTCAGCGCCGCAGCGAGGGAACCGGGTGCCCGGTCATCCACGGTTGTTGGAGAGCTCGAAGATGCGCAGCAGTTCGGCGACCGCGGCATCGCGCTGCTCGCCGCCGGCGTCGTACATGTCGCTGACGTGCGTGCGCAGGTGGTTCTCCACCAGGAGCTTGTTGAGGGAGCCGAGCGACTTCTGCACGGCGAGCGAGAGCGTGATGATGTCGACGCAGTAGTCCTCGTTCTCGATCATCTTCTCGATGCCGCGCAGCTGGCCCTCGATGATCTTGGTGCGGTGCAGGGCGCGCTTCTTGATGTCGTCGATCACCGTGCCATCCTACGCCCGATCGCGCGTACCCCCGGGGGTACCGGCGGATCCGGCGTCGTGGACTCCCGGTGGGGTGGTCGGGCGGACGCGCTAGCGTTGGGCCATGTCGACCCGTCTCGCGCGCGGCGCAGCAGCCGCGCTGCTCGCGCTCCTCGTGACCGTGCCGGCCGCGGCATCGGCGGCTGCGTCCGCGCCGGAGCCCGTCCATGCTGCGACGGCGGATGCCGGGGCCGCCGTCGTCGCGGTGCCCGCGGGCGTCGACGACTTCGAGTTCGCCTCCTTCGACGCGGTCTACGAACTCGGGCGCGACGGCGACGGCCGATCCGTCCTCGAGACCACCGAGACGCTCGTCGCCGTCTTCCCCGAGATCGACCAGAACCGCGGCATCCGCCGGGCCATCCCCCTGGACTACGACGGGCATCCGGTCGACGTGCAGGTGCAGTCGGTGACGGATGCCGCGGGCACGCCCCGCGCCTTCGAGGCCGAGCCCGACGAGGAGGACGAGTTCCTGCTCGTGACCGTCGCCGGATCCGACTACGTGCACGGCGAGCAGACGTACGTGATCAGCTACAGCCAGCACAACGTGACGCTCCAGCCCGACGACGCGGCGGTCGACGAGTTCTACTGGGACGTGAACGGCGTCGGCTGGGCGCAGCCGTTCCGCTCCGTGCGAGCGGAGCTGCGCGTCGACGCGTCGCTGGGGGCCGCCTTCACGGGGGATGCCGCGTGCTACCGCGGCGGCTCGGGCGCCGGCACGCCGTGCGAATCGCTCGAGCTCGGCACCTCACCCGACCCGCTGCTCGTCGCACGCGCGGATGCGATCGGCCCGTACGAGAACCTCACGATCGCGGCGGCCTTCGAGCCGGGCACCTTCGTGCCGCGCGACGACTCGTTCGGGGCATCGCCCGCCGCGGTCATCTCCGCCGTGGCGGCCGTCATCGCGCTCGGGCTGTTCGTCCTGGCGCTCGCGCTGCGCCTGACGTCCTGGCGGCCGGCGCGGCCCGGGACGATCATCGCGCAGTACGAGCCTCCGTCCGGGGTGAGCGCCCTGGTCGCGGCGGATCTCGTCGACCAGCCGGCCCGCGGTACCACCGCCACGATCCTCGAGCGCGCGGTCGCGGGCGAGGTTCGCATCCTCGACCGCGGGAGCAAGGCCTATTCGGTGCAGTTCGTCGGAGGTCCGCTCGGCGACCCCGATGCGCAGTCCGTCGTGCGCGCGCTGTTCGAGGGCGGCCCGTATCCCGGACAGGAGCGCTCGCTGAGCAGCAAGTCCACGACGCTCGGGCAGCGACTCATCGCCATCCGCAAGGAGGTCGCCCACCGCACCGTCGAGACCGGGCTCCGACGCAGTCCGGCGCTCGGCCCGCGGATCGTGATCGCGGCCGCCGCCTTCGCCGCGGCCGTGCTGGGGTTCATCACCGCGGTCATCGCCCTCGACTCCGTGATGGGCGGGCTGTGGCCGGTGCTCACGATGATCGCCGCCATCGTCTTCGCCCTCGCGGCCGGCATCACGGTGATCGGCGTACGCCCCCTCACCGCCGAGGGCCGACGGCTGCGCGACCACCTGGAGGGCCTGCGCCTGTTCATCCGGCTCGCCGAGGCCGACCGCATCCGGATGCTCCAGAGCCCGACGGGCGCGCTGCGGGCGCCGGTCGACAAGGCCGGTTCCGGATCGGCGGCCACCGGCCCCGACCGCGTCGAGATGCTGCGACTGACCGAACGCCTGCTGCCGTACGCGGCCCTGTTCGGGCTCGAGAAGGACTGGCTCCGGGAGCTCGCGAACCTCTACGAGTCGACCGGCCAGGCGCCGGGCTGGTACGCGGGCACCGCCGGGTTCGACGCGGCTCGCTTCTCGGTCGCGGTCTCCGCGTTCACCACGGTGTCGAGCACGGCCTGGTCCGGGTCGTCCTCGAGTTCCTCGTCGTCGGGCTCCAGCGGCGGCGGCTCATCCGGCGGAGGAGGAGGGGGCGGAGGTGGCGGCGGCGTCTGATCCGCCTGATCCGGCCGGGTCCCGCTCATCGCCGATGTCGACCCGTCGCTCGGCGTCGATGCCCGGGACCTCGTCCGCCAGGTCGTCGTCGAGCGGGCGGTGCTCGTCGTCGTTCGGCGGTTCGTCCTCGTCGAACTCGGTGTCCTGCGCCACGGTGAACTCGTCGTCTCGGGGCTCCGCGGCCGCCCCAGCCAGCTCGCTCATGGCGGCAGTGTAGGCCGGTCGGAGCGCCGCCGCACGCGATCGCGGACACCGTGCACGCGGCATCCGCGAGCCGCCCGACGGCCGGCCTGCGCCGAGGTCTAGGCTCCCGAGCATGGCGGACTGGATATGGGCGGCAGTCGCCGGGCTCGGTGCCGGTGCGGCACTCGTGGTGGGCGCCGTGATCGCGTGGACGGTGGAGGTCCCGACCAGGATCGTCGCGTCCGTCATGGCGTTCGGCGCGGGGGTCCTCATCTCGGCGCTCGCCTTCGACCTCGTGCTCGAGGCGCAGGCCGAGGGCGGGTTCTGGCCGACCGTGGGCGGCTTCGCGGCGGGTGCCGTCATCTACGTCGCCGCGAACACGCTGCTCGACCGGCTCGACCAGAGGAACCCGCGCGGTCGGGGGGAGAACGCGGGCACCGGCGTCGGCATCGCGCTCGGCGCCCTGCTCGACGGCATCCCCGAGTCCGCCGTGCTCGGCCTCAGCATGGTGGGCGGTACCGGCGTGAGCGTGCCGGTGCTCCTCGCGATCGTGATCTCCAACGTGCCGGAGGGCCTCTCGAGCACCGCCGCGCTGAAGCAGGACGGGCGGTCGGCCCGCTACGTGTTCACCCTCTGGATCGGCATCGCGCTCGCGAGCGCCGTCGCGGCGCTGCTCGGCTTCGTGCTGCTCGACGGCGCGAGCGGTCAGACGACCGCGTTCATCACGGCCCTCGCGGCGGGCGCGATCCTCGCCATGATCTGCGACACCATGATCCCCGAGGCGTTCCGCACGACCCATTCGCTCACCGGGCTGCTCGCGACCTCCGGGTTCCTCCTGAGCTACGCCGTGCACTCGGCCGGCTGACGTCAGGGGTCCGGCAGGAGGTCGCCGCGGCCGCCGCGGCCGCCGCAAGACCGTCCCGTCAGCGCGGCATCGCGCGCCGGCGCCCGTCTGCGGCTAGACTGGAGCCCGCGCCCAGGCGAATCCGTTCTTCGGCCGACCATGCGAGCTCCGCCCGCATGCTGCTCGGTCGGGTTTCGCCCGAACCGCACTCCACGCATGCAGATGCGGTGTGCGGTCCCGGCCATCGCGATCGGTGACGGGCAGGCGCCGAGGTTTCGCCCCGATACCCGGAGGATCATGGCCCAGACGAGGCAGCGTCAGCGAACGCGTTCGCGTGACGACGACGCACCCATCATCCCGATCCTCGCGCGCAAGGTGCGCGAGGTCGAGCAGAAGGCCCAGAAGGGCAAGCTCGGACCGACGAACCGCACCAAGTTCCAGGTCATCGCGCTGCTCATGCGCGAGGAGCGCGCTCGGGTCAAGTCCGACCCCGACGTGCCGGACAGCTCGCGGCCGGAGCTGCTCAAGCGCCTCGACGGCATCGCGCAGATCCTCGCGAAGACGGCCGCGCGCGACACGAGCCTCATCGCGCTGCTCGAGCCGGATGCCTCCATCTCCACGGTCGCGCAGCGGTTCCGCCGTGACTGGCTGCTCGAGTCGGGCGCCGAGCTCAGCCCCGACGAGCTCATCATCACGCGCGAGGCCGAGGTCAAGCCGGTGCTCGCCGAGAACCAGGTGATCCCGGCGTCGGTGCGCTCCAGGCAGCTCGCCAACCCGTTCCTCGCCCCCGACTTCTCCAAGCCGACCGCGCCGCCCGTGCCGGTGCGCCGCCTCGCGAACTGGGAGCTGCTCGGTCCGCTGTTCAAGGCGTTCGAGCAGGGGTCCGGCGGCCAGGCGGCCAGCATGGAGCTCCCGGAGGCGCCGAAGATCGACCGTCTCGCGCCGCGCGGCCTCGAGCTGATGATGCACCAGGCGCGCTTCATCGAGGCGGCCCGTGAGGGGCACCGCACGTTCCTGCTCGCCGACGAGCCGGGCCTCGGCAAGACGGCGCAGTCCGTGCTCGCAGCATCCGTCGCCGACGCCTACCCGCTGCTGGCCGTCGTGCCGAACGTCGTGAAGATGAACTGGGCCCGAGAGGTCGAGCGCTGGACCCCGCATCGCCGGGCCACCGTGATCCACGGCGACGGCGACACGCTCGACGCCTTCGCCGACGTCGTCGTCGTCAACTACGACGTGCTCGACCGGCACATGGCCTGGCTCTCGACGCTCGGCTTCAAGGGCATGGTCGTCGACGAGGCGCACTTCATCAAGAACCTGCAGTCGCAGCGCTCGAAGAACGTGCTCGCGCTCGCCGACCGCATCCGCCACTCGGCGCCGGGCAACGACCCGCTGCTGCTCGCGCTCACCGGTACGCCGCTCATCAACGACGTCGACGACTTCCGCGCGATCTGGCAGTTCCTCGGCTGGATCGACGGCGACCGGCCGTCGCCGCGACTGCTCGGCCTCCTCGAGGAGAACGGCCTCACGCCCGCGGAGCCGGGCTTCTACTCCGCGGCCCGACGCACGGTCATCGACCTCGGCATCGTCCGCCGCCGCAAGGTGGACGTCGCGGCCGACCTCCCGGCCAAGCGCATCGCCGACCTCCCGGTCGAGCTCGACGACGAGCTGGGCCGCTCGATCCGGGCGGCGGAGCGCGAGCTCGCCAACCGGCTCCTCGGCCGTTTCCGGGCACTCGTGGAGGCCAGGCACCTGCGCATCGGCGACCTCGACGAGGAGCAGCGCGACCAGTTCATCCGGGCGGTCGCGAGCGCCGAGCTCGAGGAGTCGAAGTCGGCCAAGACCGGCGAGAACGTGTTCACCATGGTCCGGCGCATCGGCCAGGCCAAGGCCGGCCTCGCCGCCGACTACGCGGCGCAGCTCGCGCGCTCGGTCGGCAAGGTCGTCTTCTTCGCCAAGCACATCGACGTCATGGACCAGGCCGAGTCGGCCCTCGCGGCCCGCGACCTCCGCACGGTCTCGCTCCGCGGCGACCAGACGGCGCTCCAGCGGCAGGCCGCGATCGATGCCTTCAACACCGACCCGGATGTCGCGGTCGCGGTGTGCTCGCTCACGGCGGCCGGCGTCGGCGTGAACCTGCAGGCCGCGTCGAACGTGGTCCTCGCCGAGCTCAGCTGGACCGCGGCCGAGCAGACGCAGGCGATCGACCGCGTGCACCGCATCGGGCAGGACGAGCCCGTCACGGCCTGGCGCATCATCGCCGCGCACACGATCGACGCGCGCATCGCCGAGCTCATCGACTCCAAGCAGGGCCTCGCCGCGCGTGCCCTCGACGGCAGCGACGTCGAGCCGGGCTCGGCGGACTCGGTGCAGATGGACGCGCTGCAGCACCTGCTGCGCGCGGCCCTCGACGGGGCCCTCTGATCCGGTGCCGCTGCGCGCGCTCCCGACGGGGCGCCCGCAGCGGCGGCACGTCCGCGTTGACGGGAACCTATAGACTGCCGCAGTCGAACAGCCCCGCCGTTGTGGCATCCGGCACATCTCTTGTTCTGACGAGCACCTTGGAGTCGTTCACACCATGAAGATCGGCATTCTCACCAGCGGCGGCGACTGCCCGGGCCTGAACGCGGTCATCCGCGGATCCATCCTGAAGGGCGTCATCTCCTACGACACCGAGTTCGTCGGGTTCCGCAACGGCTGGCGCGGCGTGGTCGAGGAGGACCTGATGCCGATCGTGCGTCACGACGTCCGCGGCCTCGCGAAGCAGGGCGGCACGATCCTCGGTTCGAGTCGTACCAACCCCTTCGAGGGCGAGGGCGGCGGCCCCGAGAACATCCAGCGCATGCTCGACCGCAACGGCATCGACGCGATCCTCGCGATCGGCGGCGAGGGCACGCTCACCGCCGCGCGCCGACTCTACGACGAGGGCGGCATCAAGGTCATCGGCGTGCCGAAGACGATCGACAACGACCTCGCGGCGACCGACTACTCGTTCGGCTTCGACACGGCCGTGCAGATCGCGACCGAGGCGATCGACCGCCTGCGCACCACGGCCGACTCGCACGGCCGCTGCATGGTGCTCGAGGTCATGGGCCGCCACGTCGGCTGGATCGCGCTGCACTCCGGCATGGCCGGGGGAGCGCACGCGATCCTGATCCCCGAGCAGCCGCAGACGATCGAGCAGATCGCCGAGTGGGTCGAGTCCGTGCGCGACCGCGGCCGCGCGCCGCTCGTCGTCGTCGCCGAGGGCTTCACCTTCTCCGACATGACCGAGGCGCACTCGCACAAGGGCCTCGACGCCTTCAACCGCCCGCGCCTCGGCGGCATCGCCGAGCTCATCGCGCCGATGATCGAGGAGCGCACGGGCATCGAGTCGCGCGCGACCGTGCTCGGCCACATCCAGCGCGGCGGCGAGCCCACCGCGTACGACCGCGTGCTCGCGACGCGACTCGGCATGGCCGCCGTCGACGCGGCGTACGAGGGTGCCTGGGGCTCGATGGTGACGCTGCGCGGCACCGACATCGAGACCGTCTCGATCGCCGACGCGGTCGGCACGCTCAACCGCGTCCCGCAGGACCGCTACGACGAGGCCCGCATCCTCTTCGGCTGAGCCCGACGGGGTCGAGGGTCCATCGAGGCGAACGGATGCCGCTGCTGCCGCAGGTCTGCGTCTGCTACCTCCTGCGAGAGCGCGGGGGCCGCACCGAGGTGCTCCTCGGGCGCAAGCGCCACGGCCTCGGCGAGGGCAAGTGGGTCGGGCCCGGCGGCAAGCTCGAGCCGGGGGAGTCGCCGGCGGATGCCGCGGTGCGCGAGGTGCACGAGGAGACGGGCCTCAGCGTGCGGGCGGCCGACCTCGAGCCGAGGGGACTGCTGACCTACCTCTTCCCGCACCGCGAGGCGTGGAGCCAGGAGTCGAGTGTCTTCGTCTGCCGATCGTGGAGCGGCGAGCCCGAGGCATCCGACGAGCTCGATCCCGAGTGGTTCCCGGTGGACGAGGTGCCCTACGAGCGCATGTGGCACGACGCCGGGTTCTGGCTGCCCGGCGTGCTCGCCGGGGGTTCCGTGCGGCGCACGTTCGCCTTCGGCGCCGACCTCTCGACCGTGGTGGCCGAGCCCGGCGACGTCGCGTAGGATTTACGCGGCGTTCGTCTCCGGTCCACGCGGCCTTCGTCGCCAGTTCAGCCGGTGACATCCCACACCGTTCCAGACCGAACCAAGAAAGACGCCGGTGGATCTCACCCTCATCGTCGTGCTGGTCATCGCACTGGCGCTCTTCTTCGACTTCACCAACGGGTTCCACGACACGGCGAACGCGATGGCCACCCCCATCGCGACCGGTGCGTTGCGACCGAAGGTCGCGGTCACGCTCGCGGCCGTCCTGAACCTCGTCGGCGCCTTCCTCTCGACCGAGGTGGCGAAGACCATCTCGGGCGGCATCATCAACGAGGGCGACGGCGGCGTCCTCATCACGCCGCAGCTCATCTTCGCCGGGCTCATCGGGGCCATCGTGTGGAACATGGTGACCTGGCTGCTCGGCCTGCCCTCCTCCTCGAGCCACGCGCTCTTCGGCGGGCTCATCGGCGCCGCCATCGTCGGTGCCGGCTTCGGCGCGGTCGACTTCTCGGTGGTCGTGTCCAAGGTCGTGCTGCCGGCCATCCTGGCGCCGCTCACGGCGGGGCTCATCGCATACCTCGCGACCAAGCTCGCCTACGCGATCACGCGGCGCTACGACGGCAAGCCCGACGGGCGAGACGGGTTCCGCCACGCCCAGATCTTCTCGTCCTCGCTCGTCGCGCTGGCGCACGGCACCAACGACGCGCAGAAGACGATGGGCGTCATCACGCTCACGCTCGTCGCGGCCGGACTGCAGACCTCGGGCGACGACGTGCAGACGTGGGTCATCGTGACCTGCGCCGTCGCGATCGCACTCGGCACCTACATGGGCGGCTGGCGCATCATCCGCACGCTCGGCACGGGGCTCACCGACGTGAAGCCCGCGCAGGGCTTCGCGGCGGAGACCGCGACCGCCGCGACCATCCTCGCCTCGACCCACGTCGGCTTCGCGCTCTCGACCACGCAGGTCGCCTCGGGCTCGGTCATCGGGTCGGGCCTCGGCCGGCGCGGCTCGAAGGTGCGCTGGCGCACGGCGGGCCGCATCGGCATCGGCTGGCTGCTCACCCTGCCGGCCGCGGGCGGCGTCGGCGCCATCGCGGCGGCCATCGCGCTGCTCGGGCCGATCGGCGTCCTGATCGACGCGGTGCTCGGGGTCGGCATCATCGTCACGATCTTCCTCCTCTCGCAGCGCAACGAGGTCTCGGCCAGCAACGTCGTCAGCGAGGTCGCGGCGTCGGGGCGCGCGGTGAAGATCAAGCGCAACCCGAAGCCCAAGAAGGGCAAGGTGGCCAAGTGATCGACTGGCTCGCGTTCCTGCTCGTCCTCGTCGCCTCGCTCGTGAGCACGTGCGTCGTCGTCGCGGCGTACTCGCTCGGCATCCGCCTCCTCACGGTCTCGGGCCGCACGCCCATCGTCACGCCGGCGGAGTTCACCGACGCGATCACCATCGTCACCCCGGCTGAGATCCGCCAGGCCGAGAAGCGCGCGGCCAAGGCCGCCCGCAAGAGCCCCCTGACCGAGAGCCAGAAGCGTGCCGCCCTCGTCGGGGCCTGGGCCTGCTTCGGCGTCAGCGCGCTGGCCGTGCTCGTCGGCGTCTACCTCATCATCGGCGAGCACCTCTTCGAGCTCTTCTCGTGAGCGCCCCGGCGTTCCGCGGCCCCGATGTGCGTTCGTAACACGAGCGCCGCTACTCTCATCGCATGACTGATACCCCCACCTCCGAGGCGCCGCCCGAGCAGGACGCGCCGACCTCGTTCATCGACCGCTTCTTCGAGATCACCAAGCGCGGTTCGTCCGTGGGCGCCGAGGTGCGCGGCGGCCTCGTCACGTTCGTGACGATGGCCTACATCGTCATTCTGAACCCGATCATCCTGTCGGGCGGCACGGATGTCGCGGGCGACGTGCTCGCGTTCCAGCAGGTCGCGGCGGTCACGGGGCTCACCGCGGGTGTCATGACGATCCTCTTCGGCCTCGTCGCGCGGCTGCCGTTCGCGTTCGCGGCCGGCCTCGGCATCAACTCCTACCTCGCGGTGGCGGTCGTCGGCGAGGTCACCTGGCCCGAGGCCATGGGCCTCGTGCTCATCAACGGCCTCATCATCGTGGTGCTCGCGGCCACCGGCCTGCGGCGCCTCATCTTCACCGCCGTCCCGATGCAGCTGAAGCTCGCGATCACGGTGGGCATCGGCCTGTTCATCGCGTTCATCGGCTTCGTCGACGCCGGCTTCGTGACGGGCACCGGCTTCAACTCCCCGCCGGTCCAGCTCGGCGCGGCCGGCTCGATCGCCTCCATCCCGACGCTGATCTTCGTGCTCACGCTGCTGCTCACGGGCGTGCTCGTGGCCCGAAAGGTGCGCGGCGGCATCCTGATCGGCCTCGTCTCCGGCACGGTCATCGCGGTCATCGTCGAGGCGATCTGGCACCTCGGCTCGGGTGCCGAGAAGCCCGGCGGCTGGAGCCTCGGGGTGCCCACGCTGCCCGGCTCCTGGTTCAGCATCCCCGACCTCTCGCTCGTGGGCGCGGTCAGCTTCGGCAGCTTCGAGCGCATCGGCGTCCTCGCCGCGCTCGGCCTCGTCTTCACGCTCGTCTTCACGAACTTCTTCGATGCCATGGGCACGATGACCGGCCTCTCGAAGGAGGCGGGCCTCGCCGACGAGAAGGGCGACTTCCCCCGTCTGCGCTCCGCGCTCATCGTCGAGGGCGTCGGCGCGGTCGCGGGCGGCTTCACCTCGAGCTCCTCCAACACCGTCTTCATCGAGTCGGGTTCGGGCATCGGCGAGGGCGCACGCACCGGCCTCGCCAATGTGGTCACCGGCGCGCTGTTCCTCCTCGCGATGTTCGTCACGCCGCTCATCTCCATCGTGCCCTCCGAGGTCGCCTCCGCGGCGCTGGTCATCGTCGGCGCGCTGATGATGTCGCAGATCCGCTACATCGAGTTCGACGCGTTCTCGGTCATGCTGCCCGTGTTCGTGACCATCACCGTCATGCCGTTCACGTACTCGATCGCGAACGGCATCGGCGCCGGCTTCATCACCTGGGTCGTGCTGCGCTCGCTGTCCGGCAAGGCGCGGGAGATCAGCCCGCTCCTCTGGGTCGTCGCCGCAGGTTTCGCGATGTACTTCGCGCGCGGCCCCATCGAGGCGCTCTTCGGCGGCTGAGCCCGTCGTCGAACGGATGGCCCGTGGCCACCCGGCCGCGGGGCATCCGTCGTCTGCGCGGGGCATCCGCGGGTCTGCCGCCCTCGAACGGCTCGGGGATCCCTCAGGGCGGAACCGGGGGTTCACCGGATGTCGTGGCGGGCGCGGCATCCGTAGCGTGGAATCACCACCACGAACAGGAGTTGGTTTCCATGACCACCGCAACCGCCACCACGCCGCAGTCCACGCTCGACCCGAGTGCGCCCTACGGCCAGACCGAGCGCACCGCAACCGCGGAGACGACGGGCTTCAGCATCTCGAGCCTCGTGCTCGGCATCGTGTCGATCTTCGCGAGCTTCACGTTCTTCGTGCCGGTCATCGGACTCGTGCTCGGCATCATGGCGCTCAAGCGCGAGCCCGCCTCGCGCACGATGGCGATCTGGGGCATCGTGCTGAACGGCGTCATGCTGGCCGGCACCGTCCTCGCCACGCTCGGCGCGCTCGTGTTCGGGCTCGTCATGCTGCCCTTCGCCTTCATCTAGACGGCGTCTCCGGACACCTCCGGCGGTAGGCTCGTAGACGCCTATCGACCCGGAGGTGTTCGTGACGTCGACGTCAGAAATCCCAGCCCTCACCCGAACCGAGACCGACTCGCTCGGCTCGGTCGAGATCCCGGCGGAGGCCTACTGGGGCGTGCACACGATGCGCGCGCTCGAGAACTTCCCGATCTCGAAGCGGCCGATCTCGGTCTACCCCGAGCTCATCGTGGCCCTCGCCTCGGTCAAGCAGGCCGCGGCCCGCGCCAACCGCGACGTGGGCGTGCTCAGCGGCCCGAAGGCCGAGCGCATCGACGAGGCCTGCCAGCGCATCATCGACGGCGAGTTCCACGAGCAGTTCGTGGTCGGCGTGATCCAGGGCGGCGCGGGCACCTCGACGAACATGAACGCCAACGAGGTCATCGCCAACGTCGCCCTCGAGCTCGCCGGGTACGCCAAGGGGCGCTACGACGTGCTCCACCCGATCGACGACGTCAATCGGAGCCAGTCGACGAACGACACCTACCCGACGGCGCTGAAGCTCGCGATGACCTTCTCGCTGACGACCATGCTCGATGAACTCGAACTGCTCCGCCGCTCGTTCGCGGCCAAGGGCCTCGAGTTCCACAGCGTGCTCAAGGTCGGCCGCACGCAGTTGCAGGACGCCGTGCCGATGACGCTCGGGCAGGAGTTCCACGGCTTCGCGACGACGCTCGGCGAAGACCTCGAGCGCCTCCGCGAGACCATCAAGCTGCTCGGCGAGGTGAACCTCGGCGCCACGGCGATCGGCACGGGCATCACGGCCGACCCCGGCTACGCGGGCCGTGCCGTCGCGCATCTCAGCGAGATCACGGGCCAGCGCCTCGTGTCGGCGCCCGACCTCATCGAGGCGACGAGCGACACCGGCGTGTTCATGACGTTCTCGAGCGCCCTCAAGCGCAGCGCGATCAAGCTCTCCAAGATCTGCAACGACCTCCGGCTGCTCTCGTCGGGCCCGCAGGCCGGATTCGGCGAGATCAACCTGCCGCCGAGGCAGGCGGGATCCAGCATCATGCCGGGCAAGGTCAATCCCGTCATCCCCGAGGCCGTCAGCCAGGTCGCCTACGCAATCGCCGGAGCCGACCTGACCGTGACGATGGCCGCCGAGAGCGGCCAGTTGCAGCTGAACGCCTTCGAGCCGGTCATCGCCCACTCGCTGCTCCAGTCCATCACCTGGATGCGCCAGGCCTGCTGGACCCTGCGCGTCAACTGCGTCGACGGCATCACCGCGAACACCGATCGCCTCGCCGCGATGGTCGGCTCGAGCGTCGGCATGATCACGGCCCTCATCCCGTTCATCGGCTACTCCGAGGCATCCGCGTTGGCCAAGCATGCGCTCGCGACGGGCCGGCCGGTGGCCGACCTGGTGGTCGAGGCCGGGCTGATGACCCGCGAATCGGTCGAGGCGCAGCTCGTGCCGTCGAAGCTGTCGGGCATCACGCCGATCACGCAGGCGATCCCCGTGATCGACCTGCAGGGCGAGCCCTCGGAGTGAGCCGGTGAGCCGCGGCGGCGACCCGGGCCGGCTCAGATGACGCGGCAGTGCGTGGTGAGCGAGCCGATGCCGCCGATGCTGACCGTGACCGTTGACCCGTCGCGCAGGAACACGGGCGGCTTCCGGGAGTAGCCGGCGCCGCCCGGGCTGCCCGTGGAGATGAGGGTCCCGGGCGGGATCGTCGCCGATCGCGACAGGAGCGAGATGATCTCGGCGACGCTGCGCACCATCTCGGAGGTCGAGGCGTCCTGCATGATGCTGCCGTCGAGGTTCGTGGTGAGCCAGAGTTCCTGGGGGTCGGGGATCTCATCGGCCGTCACGACGACCGGACCCGTCGGCGTGAACCCGTCGAAGGACTTGCACCTGGACCACTGCGCCTCGCTGAACTGGATGTCGCGCGCCGTGATGTCGTTGACGACCGTGTAGCCCCACACGTAGTCGAGCGCGTCGCGGGCGTGGACGCCGCGCGCCGGGCGGCCGATGATGACGCCCAGTTCGGCCTCGTAGTCGACCTGGGTCGTGAGGTCCTCGGGCCAGGTCGTCGTGGCCCCGTGCGCGGTGAGCGAGTTCGGCCACAGCGAGAAGATCGTCATCGCCGTCTCGGATCGCAGCTTCAGCTCGGACGCATGGGCGGCGTAGTTCGCGCCGATGGCGATGACCTGCGCCGGGCGGAGCACCGCCGAGGAGTGCCGGAGGTCGGCGACCGGATGCCGCGGCAGGGTGCCGGGGGCTGCAGGGTCGGACGCGACGGGATCGACCGCGCCGCGCGCGGGCTCTGCCGCGCCGACGGACGTGCCCGGCTCGGCCGCGCCGACGGCCGAGCGCACCCTGGCGAGGCCCTCGGGGCCCTGCTCGATCAGGTCCTGCAGGTCGCGTGGTGCACGGCGCATGACCTCGTCGAGGAAGATCGCGGATTCGCCCTCCACCACGGCGAGTCGGGGGGTCGTCTGGCCTTCGACTCTGAGGTGCGCAAATCTCACCCCTTCAGACTATCCGGGGGCCGAGGCCGACTGCTGTGCACAACGTACAAGATCAGGTGATGCGAACGACATGATGTCGACGGGGGATCGCGAGGTTCGGCGGCACCCTGCGCACATCGCTCCCGGAGAACATCCGAAGTATGATCGGGCTTCGCGGTCCGAAACTGCGGTGAAGTCGCCCTTCTCAGGGCTTGACGCGGCAGACATCGGATGTTTATGCTCATGATGCCCACGAAAGGACCTCATGAGCACCATCGTCAGCGTTGACACGACGGACATCCGCTTCCCGACCTCCCTCCAGCTGGACGGCTCGGACGCGATGAACCCCGATCCCGACTACTCGGCGGCGTACATCAGCATCGGCACCGACGCATCAGATGGGCTCGAGGGCCACGCCTTCGTCTTCACCATCGGTCGTGGCAACGATGTCCAGGTCGCGGCGCTCGACGCCCTTCGGGGCCACCTGCTCGGCCAGGACGTCGAGTCGCTCCTCGACGACATGGGCGCCACCTGGCGGCTGCTCGCCCACGACTCCCAGCTCCGCTGGCTCGGGCCCGAGAAGGGCGTCATGCACATGGCGATCGGCGCCGCCATCGACGCGCTCTGGGACCTCAAGGCCAAGCGCGCGGGCATGCCGCTGTGGCGGCTCCTGTCCCGGATGTCGCCCGAGCAGCTCGTGGACCTGGTCGACTTCCGCTACCTCTCCGACGCGCTCACCCGCGATGAGGCCCTCGACATCCTGCGCTCGGCGGAGCCGCGGCGCGGCGAGCGGGAGGCCGAACTGCTCGCGGTCGGCTACCCCGCGTACACCACGACGCCCGGGTGGCTCGGCTACTCCGACGAGAAGCTCGAGCGTCTCTGCCGGGAGGCGGTCGCCGAGGGCTTCCCCCAGATCAAGCTCAAGGTGGGCAGCGACCTCGCCGAGGACCGCCGTCGGCTCGCGATCGCCCGCGCCGCGGTCGGGCCCGGCTTCCCGATCGCCATCGACGCGAACCAGCGATGGGATGTCGCCGACGCGATCGCCTGGGTCAATGCGCTGGCCGAGTTCGACGTCGCCTGGATCGAGGAGCCCACGAGCCCCGACGACATCCTCGGACACGCCGCCATCGCCCGCGGCGTCGCCCCGGTCCGGGTCGCGACCGGAGAGCACGTGGCCAACCGCGTCGTCTTCAAGCAACTGCTCCAGGCCGGTGGCATGGACGTCATGCAGATCGACGCCACCCGGGTCGGCGGCGTGAACGAGAACATCGCGAACCTGCTGCTCGCCGCGAAGTTCGGCGTTCCCGTGTGCCCGCATGCCGGGGGAGTCGGCCTCTGCGAGGCGGTGCAGCACCTCTCGATGTTCGACTTCGTCGCGGTCTCCGGGAGCATGGAGGGCCGCATGATCGAGTTCGTCGACCACCTCCACGAGCACTTCACGACGCCGGCGGTCGTCGAGCGCGGGCGCTACCTCGTGCCGGAGGCCCCCGGAGCCGGCACCGAGATGCACCCGGCATCCATCGCGGAGTACACCTGGCGCGGCATCCGCGTCGGCGAGGTGCCGGCATGACCGATTCCGCACCCTCCGGCGACGTGGCCGGGACCCCGCTGCTGGATCTCACCGGGGTGAGCAAGGGGTTCCCCGGCGTGCAGGCGCTCGACGACGTGAGCCTCGAGCTCCGCCGCGGCGAGGTGCTCGCGCTCGTGGGCGAGAACGGGGCGGGCAAGTCCACGCTCATGAAGCTGCTCGCCGGCATCTACACGCCCGACGCGGGCGTCTTTCGCCTGAACGGCGAGGAGATCACGATCGAGGGGCCCAAGCACGCCCAGGAACTCGGCATCTCGATCATCCACCAGGAGTTCAACCTCATGCCCGACCTCACGGTCGCGCAGAACATCTACATCGGCCGGGAGCAGCGCGCTGCGGGGTTCTTCCTCGACGAGCGCAGCCTCAACCGCCGCGCCCGCAAGCTCTTCGAGGGCCTCGGCCTCGCCCTCGACCCGACGGAACGCGTCGAGAACCTCACCGTGGCCAAGCAGCAGATGGTCGAGATCGCGAAGGCGCTCTCGTTCGAGGCCAAGGTGCTCATCATGGACGAGCCGACCGCGGCGCTGAACGACGCCGAGGTCGACGTGCTCTTCGAGCTCATCGGCCGGTTCCGCCGCCCCGAGACGGGCGTCGTCTACATCTCGCACCGCATGGAGGAGCTCACGCGCATCTCCGACCGCATCACCGTGCTCCGCGACGGTCGCAACGTCGGCACGCGGGTCACGGCCGAGACCGACCAGCGCGAGGTCATCTCGCTCATGGTCGGCCGCGAGATCTCGGGTGAGCAGCGTCCCGCCGCCCGCCCGATCGACGGGGCGCCCGTGCTGAGCGTCGAGCACCTGTCCACGAGGTCGCTGCTCCGCGACGTCGGCTTCGAGGTGCATGCCGGCGAGATCCTCGGGTTCGCCGGGCTCATGGGCGCCGGCCGCACGGAGGTCGCCAGGGCGATCGTCGGGGCGGATCCTCGCGAATCCGGCGAGATCCGGATGCACGGCAAGGCGGTCTCGATCGGTAATCCCGCCGAGGCATCCCGTCATGGCATCGGCTACCTCTCCGAGGACCGCAAGCACCTCGGCGTCCTGCTCGAACGCAGCGTGCGCGAGAACATCGTGCTCTCCGCGTTGCGGGACTACACGTCGGCGCTGGGCTTCGTCAACGATGCCCGCATCGAGGCGACCGGTCGCGACTACATCGAACGGCTCCGCATCAAGACGCCCTCGAGCGCGCAGCTCGTGCAGAACCTCTCCGGCGGCAACCAGCAGAAGGTCGTCATCGCCAAGTGGCTCGCCAAGGACTGCGACGTGCTCATCTTCGACGAGCCGACCCGCGGCATCGACGTCGGCGCGAAGGAGGAGATCTACGCACTGCTGAAGGGCCTCGCCGAGCAGGGCAAGGCCATCATCATGATCTCCTCCGAACTGCCGGAGGTGCTGCGACTCTCCGATCGCATCGCCGTCATGGCCGAGGGCCGCCTCACCGCCATCCTCGACAACGCGGATGCCACGCAGGAGAACCTCATGGACTACGCAACCCGATTCTCGAGCGAAGGAACGATCGCATGACGAGCCCCACCGTGACGCCACCGACGTCGGACCGGTCTCCCTCCACCACCGCATTCGCCGCGATCGACAAGGGCACGCCCCGGTTCGCGCGCCTGCGCGGGTCCCTGCAGCAGCTGCTCGCGTTCGCGAGCCTCATCCTCATCGTCGTCGTGTTCTCGATCGCGAGCCCGCACTTCTTCACGGCCAACAATCTCGTGTCGATCCTCACGGCCGCGACGGTCACGGGCGTCCTCGCGCTCGGAACGACGTTCGTGATCATCACGGGCGGCATCGACCTCTCGATCGGCACCGGGATGGTGCTCTGCGGCGTGATGGCCGGCGTCTTCCTGACCTACCTGGGCTGGCCGCTCTGGGCCGGCGTCGCCGCCACCATCCTCTTCGGCGGCCTCATCGGGCTCATCAACGGCGTCAACATCTCGGTGCTCGGCATCCCGCCCTTCATCGCGACGCTCGGCATGATGCTCATCGCCGCCGGGCTCTCGCTCGTCATCTCGGGCACGAAGCCGATCTACTTCAACGAGACCCCCGAGTTCCAGTCGATCATGAACCTCTCGATCATCCCGGGCATCCGCTTCCCGATGGGCGTCGCCATCTTCATCGTGATGATCGTGGTCGCCGCGGTGCTGCTGTCCAAGACCATCCTCGGCCGGTACACGTTCTCGATCGGGTCGAACGAGGCGGCGACGGCGCTCTCCGGCGTCAACGTGCGTCGCTGGAAGATCGTCATCTACACGCTCGCGGGGCTCTTCGTGGGCTTGGCGGGCGTCCTCAGCGCCTCGCGACTCTCCTCGGCCCAACCCACCGGGGGCATGGGCCTCGAGCTCGAGGCGATCGCCGCGGTGGTCATCGGCGGCACCTCGCTCCAGGGCGGCAAGGGGTCGATCGTCGGCACGGTCATCGGCGCGCTCATCATGGCCGTGCTCACCAACGGCCTGCGCATCATCTCGGTGCCGCAGGAATGGCAGTCGGTCGCCGTCGGCATCGTGATCCTCGTCGCCGTCTACCTCGACATGCTGCGACGTCGTCGCGCCTGATCCGTCCGCGGCCGGCAGCATCCGGGCCGTGGAGGCAAGTAAACGCACCATCGAATCCGAAACACACCAAGGAGTGAGCATGTTCAAGAAGCGCACGATCGGCACCGTCGCCGGTCTCGTCGCAGCAGCCTTCGTCCTCGCGGGCTGCGCCGACAGCGGAGCCACGACGGGTGGCGACGCAGGCGGCGACACGCCGTACGTCGCCCTCGTCTCGAAGGGCTTCCAGCACCAGTTCTGGCAGGCCGTCAAGTCCGGCGCCGAGCAGGCGGCCGAGGAGTTCGACGTCGAGATCACGTTCGAGGGGCCCGACACCGAGGCCGACGTCGACCAGCAGATCCAGATGCTGCAGACCGCGCTCGACAAGGGTCCGGCCGCGATCGGTTTCGCGGCCCTCGACAGCCAGGCCGCCGGCCCGCTGCTCCAGCAGGCCAAGGACTCGAACATCCCCGTCATCGCGTTCGACTCCGGCGTCGACAGCGACATCCCACTGACCACCGCGGCGACCGACAACCTGGCCGCGGCGGCGGAGGCCGCGAAGCACATGGCCGACGCCGTCGGCCACGAGGGCAAGGTCGCCCTCGTCGTGCACGACCAGACCTCGGTCACGGGTCAGGAGCGCCGCGACGGGTTCGTGGAGTACATGGAGGAGAACGAGCCCGACATCGAGATCGTCGACATCCAGTACGGCGGCGGCGACCAGGCCAAGTCGGCCGACCTCGCCAAGGCGATCATCGCCGCGAACCCCGACCTCAAGGGCATCTACGGATCGAACGAGGGCTCCGCGATCGGCGTCGTGCAGGCCGTCAAGGAGCTCGGCATCGACCCGGCCGCACTCGCCGTCGTCGGCTTCGATTCCGGCAAGGCCCAGATGGACGCGATCCGCGACGGGCTGATGCTCGGCGCGATCACCCAGAACCCGGTCGGCATCGGCTACGAGACCGTGAAGGCCGCCGTTGAGGCGATCAACGGCGAGGACCTGCCCGAGACGATCGACACGGGCTACTACTGGTACGACGCCGCCAACATCGACGACGAGGAGATCCAGGCCGTCCTGTACGAGTAGGACCGGCCCGAACCGAGGGGGCGTCGACGAGTCGGCGCCCCCTCCGTCGTGCCCGCGCATGTCCCGCAGCCCTGTGGCGTGCGCACGCCGCGGCCGGAGCCCTGTGTCCTGCGCTCGTCGCGCCTGGCGTCGCCGTATCCTGCGCGCATCGCGCCTGCCGTCGTCCCGATCAGAGGGCGGAGCGCAGCCAGTGCTCGACGCCGCTGACGTGGGTCAGGGTGAGGGCATGCGCGAGGTCGGCATCACCGCTCGCGATCGCGTCGAGGATCGCGTGGTGCTCGTGGAGGGTGCGGTCGACCGCGTTCTCCTCGGTGATGCCCCGCCAGACGCGAGCGCGCACCGTGTGACCCGAGATGGAGTCGATGAGGCTCGCGAGGTAGGCGTTGCCCGTGGCCTCGGCGATGCCGCGGTGGAACTCGAGGTCGTGCGACACGAGGCCTTCGACGTCCGTCGCGTCGTCGACGCCGGCGACCACGGTTCGCAGCCGCTCGACGGTCTCGGCATCGACCCTGCGGGCGGCCAGGGACGCCGCGGCCGGCTCGAGGATGCGACGCACCGCGAAGATCTCGAGCACCGACTGGTCGTCGTGCAGGTCGACCACGAACGACATCGCCTCGAGGAGCAGCCGGGGCTCGAGGCTCGTGACGTAGGTGCCGTCGCCGCGTCGCACGTCGAGGACGCGGATGACCTCGAGCGCCTTGACGGCTTCGCGAAGCGAGGAGCGGGAGAGGCCCAGTCGCTCGCTGAGCTCCTTCTCGGGCGGCAGACGATCGCCTGGGGCGAGTTCGCCGGAGAGGATCATCTCCTTGATCTTCAGGATCGCTTCGTCGGTGACGGCCATACGGGCATCGTAGCGCGGCGACGCCGAGACATCCGATCTTTCAGGCGGCCCGCCAGAGGTGCATCGACGCGTAGCTGCGCCACGGCGCCCACCGGCTGCCGACGGTCGCGAGCTCGCGCGCGGCGTGCGGCAGGCCGAGCTTCGCGGCGCCGTTGCGAAGGGCGAGATCACCGGTGAGGAGTACGTCGGGTGCCCCGGTCACCCGCATCGCGACGTAGCCGGCCGTCCAGGGGCCGATGCCGGGGACCTCGAGCAGGCGCGCCTCGAGGTCGTGCCGTTCGCGGTCGGCCGCCACGACGAGGGCGCCCGAGGCGAGCCGGTTCGCGACGTCGACGATCGTGCGGATGCGCGCCAGGGGCCCGCGCAGCACCTCGGCGCCGTGCTCGGCGATCGCCGCGGCGCTGGGGAAGAGGATGTCCGGCCCGTCGAAGCCGGCGACGCGCTCGCCGAGGTCGCCGGCCAGGCGACCGAGCGCCGTGCGTGCCGCGGCCACGGAGACCTGCTGCCCGATCAGCGCACGGAAGACCAGCTCGTGGGGGTCGAGGCAGCCGGGTACCCGCATGCCGGGGACCGCTGCGACCGAGGGGGCCAACGCCGGGTCGGACGCCAGGGCCGCGTCGATGGCGACGGCGTCGGCATCGAGGTCGAAGAGCCGCCGGACCCGGGCGACGAGCGGCGGCAGGTCGGCGAGGCCGGTCAGCCTGGCCGTCACCCGGATGCCGGGCGCGGCCCGGTCGCCGTCGGGCGCGAGTTCGACGAGGGCCGGTCCGCCCGGCAGCCGCAGGGTGCGCCGGAAACCGGGCCGACCCTCGGGCGACGTGGAGGACTCCTCGACCCCGGCGACCGTGCGCGCGGCGAGCCAGGAGAAGACGCCGTCGGCGTCGAACGGTGCTCGGGCCGGGAGGCGGAGGTACACGGCCCCGGAGTCCGTCGCGCTCATGCCCGCGCGCTCGCCGGCGCCCCCGCTCGCGGCGCCGGCATCGTCCGTCGCGGGCCGGCCCTCGAGCGAGATCGCGATGCCGCCCCCGCCGCCCCCTCGCGTCACGTCGGCGCGCCCGACGGCGGGGCGGTGGCCCCGTTCGCGGACCAGCGCCGCGGCCCGCACCTCGAGCGGACTGCGCTCGTAGACCTCCCGGATCGTCTCGTTGAACTGGCGCACGCTGCCGAACCCGGAGGCGAAGGCGACATCGGCCACGGGCAGCGTGGTCGACGTGAGCAGCGCCCTCGCCGTCTGCGCCCGGTGCGCGCGTGCGAGGGCGAGCGGCCCGGCGCCGAGCTCCGCGGTGAGGACGCGGGTGAGATGCCGCGGCGTGTACCCGAGCCGTGCCGCGAGGCCGGGGACGCCCTCGCGCTCGACGAGGCCGTCGGCGATGAGCCGCATGGCGCGCGCGGCGAGGTCGTCGCGCAGGTTCCACTCGGGGGAGCCGGGCACCGCGTCGGGCAGGCAGCGCTTGCACGCGCGGAGCCCGGCCTCGTGCGCGGCCGCGGCGGTGAGGTAGAAGGTCACGTTCGACGGCTTGGGGGAGACGGCGGGGCAGCTCGGCCGGCAGTAGATGCCCGTCGAGTGCACGCCCGTGATGAACTGGCCGTCGAAGCGGGCGTCGCGGGCCTGCATCGCGCGATATCGCTCGGAGAAGGTCGGGTCGGCGGTGCGGGAGTCGGCTGCGGGCATGACTCCACGATCCCACGAGCCGCCGACGTGGACTCGCGGGATTCGGACATCACCCGCGCCGCCTATGCTGGCGGGATGCCGCACGACCTGCTCTCCCGACTCACCGCCGAGCTCGGCCCACACGTCACGACCGACCCGGCCGCGCTCGAGGCGACCCGCCTGGACCGCTCGGGCTGGCGGAGCGCCCATGTCCCGCTCGCGCTCGTGCACGCGGCCTCCGTCGACGAGGTGCAGGCCGTCATGCGCCTCGCGCACGAGACGCGCACCCCCGTCGTGCCGCGGGGCGCGGGCACCGGACTCGCGGGCGGCGCCATCGCGAGCGCCGGAGCGATCGTGCTCGACCTCTCGCGCATGAACCGGGTGCTCGAGGTCTCCGAGGCCGACGAGCTCGCGGTGGTCGAGCCCGGCGTGCTGAACGGCGACCTCAACGACGCCATCGCCCCCCTCGGCCTGTGGTTCGCCCCCGACCCCGCGAGCCGGGCGATCTCGTCGATCGGCGGCAACATCGCGACGAACGCGGGCGGCCTGCTCTGCGCGAAGTACGGCGTGACTCGCGAGTCGGTGCTGGGCCTCGCCGTCGTGCTCGCCGACGGACGCCTGCTCCGCACCGGGCACCGTACGGTCAAGGGCGTCACGGGGTACGACCTCACAGCGCTCATGACGGGCTCCGAGGGCACGCTCGGCGTCATCGTCGAGGCCACGGTGCGACTGCGGCCGCGCGTGAGCGGGGACATCGTCACCGTCGCCGCGATGTTCCCCGACGTCGAGGCCGCCGCCGCGGCATCCGCCGCCGTCACGTCCGCCCGCATCCGCCCCGCGATGCTCGAGCTGATCGACGCGGCGGGGCTCGCCCGCGTCGCCGAGTACCTCGGCGCCCCAGCCCTCGAGGACACCCCGCTCGCGTCGCTCGCCCCGGGTGAGACCTTCCTCCTGGCCCAGACGGATGCCGCCGGCGCGGCCGAGGAGGCCACGGCGATCGCCGCCATCTTCGCGCAGGCCGGCGGGCGGGTGTCGACCTCGACGGATGCCGCGTCGGGCGAACGGCTCGTGGCCATCCGCCGGGCGATGCATCCGGCCCTCGCCTCGCGCGGGCAGGTGCTCATCGAGGACGTGGCGGTGCCCCGCTCGCGGTTGCCCGAGATGTTCCGCGCGATCGAGCGCATCGGTGCCGCGCACGGTCTCGTGATCCCCACGCTCGCGCACGCCGGCGACGGCAACCTGCACCCCAACTTCGTCTTCGACGGCGAACCCGGCGCGGTGCCCGAGCACGTGTGGGCCGCGGCCGACGAGATGTTCCGCGAGGCCGTACGGCTGGGCGGCACGCTCACGGGCGAGCACGGCGTCGGCGTGCTGAAGCGGCGATGGCTCGCCGACGAGCTCGGTGAGGACTCGTTCGAGTTGCAACGCGGGATCAAGGCCCTGTTCGACCCGACCGGCATCCTGAACCCCGGCGTGATGTTCGAGGTGGCGGCATGAGCGACCGGATCCACGACCAGGGCGGCTCCGGCCGCGTTCCGCTCCACCCCCCGGGGCCGACGCTGAATCCGGGCCCCAGCCCGCACGTGCTCGCGCAGTTCGCGGCGCCACCGCGACGGCGGCTGCGAGGCGGCGTGTTCGGGCCGATCGGCATCCTCGTCGCCGCGCTGATCGGCGCGATCGTCTTCGCGTACCTCGCGTCCGCGCTCGGCACGTCGACGCTCGTCATCGGTTCCCTCCTCGCGCTCGTGCCGCTCACGATCGTGCTGCTCGCGGTGCGCTGGGTCGACCGGTGGGAGCCCGAGCCGCGTTGGGCGCTGTGGTTCGCGTTCCTCTGGGGCGCCGCCGTCTCGGTGGCCATCGCGCTCGTCGTCGACACCGGGGTGCAGCTCGCCGTCGCGTTCGCGACCTCGGCGGGGCCCGACGCCGCGGTGCAGGCGGTCGTGCAGGCGCCGCTCGTCGAGGAGGTCGCCAAGGGCCTCGGCGTCCTGCTGCTGTTCACGTTCTCGCGGAGCCACTTCGACGGCCCCGTCGACGGGCTCGTGTACGCGGCGACGGTCGCCGCCGGGTTCGCGTTCACCGAGAACATCCTCTACTTCGGCTCCTCGCTCATCGAGGGCGGCGGCGCCGCCCTCGGGGCCACCTTCGTGGTGCGCGGCCTCTTCTCGCCCTTCGCGCACGTGCTGTTCACCGTCTGCACGGGCGTCGCGATCGGCCTCGGCGCTCGCCGCACGCGCGGGCCGGGCATCATCGTCTGGTTCCTCGGCGGACTGGCCTGCGCCGTCGCCCTGCACGCCCTCTGGAACGGCTCGCTCACGTTCGCCTCCGACGCGGTGGTGCTCTACCTGCTCGTGCAGGTGCCGATCTTCATCGGCGCGATCGTCATCACCGTGCTGCTCCGCCGTCAGGAGCGCACGATCACGCGCGACCGCCTGCAGGAGTACGCCGCCGCCGGCTGGTTCAACCCCGACGAGGTCGACGGGCTCGCCACCGCGTCCGGCCGCGCACAGGCGATCGCGTGGGGCCGTGCGCAGCAGCCGCCGCGCACCGAGCAGGTGCGCCGCTTCATCTCGGATGCCACGCGCTTGGCGTTCACGCGTCAGGCGATCGTCACCGGGCGGGCCGATGCGCGCCGGCTCGCCGACGAGCGCGAGCTCCTCGAGCAGGTCGCGGCCGACCGGCGGGCGATCGCCGGCTGACACCCGCGTCAGCGACCCTCCGCCCACCGCGCCCGGTCTGCATGCAGTGGATCGTCCCGCGACCTTCTGCGCGCCGGGACCTCCCGCGAGGTCCTGCGTGCTGGAGGGAGGCTCGCAGGCGTCCTCCAGCCGGCGGAACGTCGCGGGAGGGCGGGGGCAGACAAAAAACTCGCCGCCCTGCGGTGTGGCAATGCCGACATCTCTGCGGGGCGACGAGTTCTCGGATTCCAGCGTGCGACATGTTCGCAGTCAGCGCAAGAGGGGGGTGGACGCTTGTCCACGACGGCGGGCTCATATTGGATGGATCACATGACTGACACCAACAGCAAGCCCGAGATCGACGCCCCCGAGGGACCGGCTCCCGCCGACCTCGTCATCGAGGACATCGTCGTGGGCGACGGCGCCGAGGCGACGCCCGGCTCGACGGTCGACGTGCACTACCTCGGCGTCGAGTACGACACCGGCGACGAGTTCGACTCCTCGTGGAGCCGCAACCAGTCGATCAACTTCCCGCTGCAGGCGCTCATCGCCGGCTGGCAGGAGGGCATCCCCGGCATGAAGGTCGGCGGTCGACGCAAGCTCATCGTGCCGCCGCACAAGGCCTACGGTCCCGCCGGCGGCGGGCACCGCCTCTCCGGCCAGACCCTGATCTTCGTGATCGACCTGCTCGGCGTCAGCTGAGTCCGGCGAACCAGCACAGCGACACCTGAACCACCGAAGGCCGGCGGGGCGAGATCCCGCCGGCCTTCGTCGTGCGCCGCGGTGCCGTTCAGCAGGATGGCTCCGGCGCCACCCGTGCCGTGGATCGGCAGCCACGGGGCATCCGCTCGGCTACGATCGGCGGGTGCCGAAGACGTTCACTCCCTACCTCGTGCTGTGCGCCGTCCACCTCGTGCTCCTCGAGACGGGGCCGGAGCCGGCGGTGACCTGGACCAAGGCGCTGCTGATGCCGTTGCTGGCCCTCGGGGTCGTCTTCGCGTGCCGCTCGAGCGGCACCCGCGCGCCCGTCCTGCTGCTCCTCGCGATCGGGTTCTCCTGGGCGGGCGACGTCGCGCTGTCGTTCCCCGGGCTGTTCGTCGTCGGGCTCTGCGGGTTCCTGCTCGCGCACCTGGCCTACATCACCGTCTTCCTGCGGGTCCCGGGCGAGCGGATGCCGGGCGAACGCCGACGGCCCCCGCTCTGGACCCTCGTCTACGCGGCCTGGTTCGTCGGGTTCCTCGCCCTGCTCGGCCCGCACACGGGCGCCCTGCTGGTGCCGGCCGCGGCGTACGGCCTCGTCCTCGGCCTGATGGCCGCGTTCGCAGCCAGCCGCGGCACCGTCATGGCGGTCGGCGGCGCACTGTTCGTCGTGTCGGACACGGTCCTGGGGCTCGGGCGCTTCCTGCCGGGGTACGCCTTCGCGCCGCACGACCTCGTCGTCATGTCGACCTACCTCGCGGCGCAGCTGCTCATCTCGCTCGGGGTGCTCGCGGCGCTTCGCGCTTCGGCTCGGTCGTCGTCTGCACCCGGTCGACCAGCTGCCGCCACGGCCCCGTGAGCTGACGCTCGGCGAGCGTCGCCTCCTGGGGTTCGACGAGCGGATCGTCGTGCTGCCCCGCGCCCGACTGGGGCCGCGGTTCGGACGCGTCGTCGCCCCCGTCATCCGCGGCGGCTCCGTCGTCGTCGGGCGATGCGGACGATGCGGTCGGTGCGGGCGATGCGGATGCTGCGGGCGGGTGCGCGTCGACGTCGGCGGCAGGCGGCGCGACCGCGGCGTCCGCGACATCCGTCTCGAACGGGGCGGGCTCGCACCGGATGTCCCAGGTGAACCGGTCCGTCTCGGGCGGAGCGGGAGGGACCTCGTTCCACGGGATCTGCTCGATGAGCAGGATCCACTCGTCGGCGTCGGGTTGGTCGTCGACGCGCACATGCCAGGTCAGGCGGAGGCCGGCGAGGCCGCCGCTTCGGGAGACGAAGACGTCCATGCCTCGAACGTTACCCCTGCTGCGTCACCCCTGCGCGCCCTCGACCGCGACGCCGACCTCCTGCCAGCCCTCGCGGACGGCGCGGAGCTCGAGCGAATCGGGACCGAACCGGAGCTCGGCCTGCCGCAGCGTCTCGGCCGCGAACTGCTCGAACGTGGCGTTTTCGCCCAGGCGCCCGGAGGTGAGCGTGTCGTACCAGATGCGCCCCACGCTCTCCCAGGCGAAGCCGTCGATCTGCCGCGCGGCGAGGGCGAACGCCCGGTTCGGGATGCCCGAGTTCAGGTGCACCCCGCCGTTGTCCTCCCTCGTCTCGATGTAGTCGCGCATGTGCGCGGGCTGCGGGTCGCGGCCGAGCACGTCGTCGTCGTAGGCCGTGCCGGGCTCGAGCATGGAGCGGAGTGCCCGACCCTGCACCGCGTCGGTGAAGATGCCCTCGCCGATGAGCCAGGTCGCCGCGGTGGCGTCCTGGCCGAGCGCGTACTGCTCGACGAGCGCGCCGAACGCGTCGGAGACGTGCTCGTTGAGCGCGCCCGACTGGCCCTGGTACCGCAGGCGGGCGGTGTGCTCGGTCACGCCGTGCGCGAGCTCGTGCCCGATGACGCTCAGCGAGTCGGTGAACCCGGTGAAGATCTCGCCGTCGCCGTCGCCGAAGACCATGCGCTCGCCGTCCCAGAAGGCGTTGTCGTAGGCGCGGCCGAAGTGCACCGTGGCCTCGAGCGGCATGCCGGCGCCGTCGATCGAGTCGCGGCCGAAGACGCGATCGAAGAGCCGATGCGTGTCGCCGAGACCGTCGTAGGCGTCGTCGACGGCCTCGTCGCCCGTGGCGCGCTCGCCCTCTCGGCGCACGAGCCGGCCGGGCAGCGTCTCGCGGCCCTCGGCGTCGGAGATGCGCCGGTCGGGCTGCGACGGCGCATCGGGCAGGGCGCTCGGCTGGTCGGGCGCATCGGGCACGATGAGCGGCAGGCGTGCCGGCGGGAGACGGAGCAGCGCTCGCCGCGCGGCCTCGGCCGCGAGCGGGAACCGCGGATCGGCGGACTCCGCGATGCGGTCGAGCAGGTAGGGCGGAACGATCGTCGGCATGCGTCGATGCTCGCATCCACTGCCGACATCGGCGGGCGGCGCGCGGGCCGCGCCGCGCGAATAGGCTGGAGTGGTGACCTCAACCCCGCTCCTCGGCCTCCTCCTCGACGTCGACGGTCCCATCGCGAGCCCCGTGACCCGCTCGATCGCGATCGACTCGATCGCCCGCGACCTCGCGGAGCTCGCGAACGCGCGCAATCCCGTCATCTTCAACACGGGGCGGTCGGACGCGTTCATCGCCGAACAGGTCGTGCCGCCGCTCCTCGCCGCCGGCCTGCAGCCCGGCGCGCCGGTCTGGGCGATCTGCGAGAAGGGCGCCGTCTGGGCGGAGATCGGCCGGCAGGGGCTCGGCGAGGTGTTCGTCGACCTCGACCTCGCGATGCCCGCCGACTTCGCCGCCGACATGCGCGCCTACGTCGCCGAGCACTTCGACGAGTTCGGGTTCTTCGACGACACCAAGCGCGCCATGGTCTCGGTCGAGCAGCACGTGCACGTGGCATCCGACGACTACCTCCGCGCGCAGCCGCGGTTCGACGCCCACGCCCACGAGGCGCTCGCCTCGCGCGGATTCGGCACGGTGCGTGAGGACGACGAGCGACCGGATGCCGCGGGGCGCGTGCAGTGGCGCATCGATCCCACGATCATCTCGACCGACGTCGAGTCCGTGCGCCTCGGCAAGGACCTCGGCGCGGAGCGCGCCGTCGCGCTGCTCGACGAGCGCGGCATCCGGCCCCGGAACTGGCGCACGATGGGCGACTCGCGCGGCGACTACCGCATGGCCGACTGGCTCGCCGAACGCGGCGAGTCCGTGCGCCACGTCGACGTGCGCCCGGCCGAGGGCATCCCGGCGACGTCGTACCCGGTGCTGACCGCGGGCGAGCTGATCCACGACGAGGCGGGCGCGCGCTTCCTCTCCCGCTGGGCCGAGGCGTCGCGTCGCGGCCAACTCGCCGACGACGAGTAGGGGGCTGCCGTGCCGCACACGACCGTCGCCGACGCCGCCGACGTCGCCGCGCTGCGGACGCATCCGATCGCGCTCCTGCCGGCGCTCCTCGTCTGCGGCGCCGCCGTGCTGCTCTTCGGGTTCATGGTGCCGCTCGCGGGGTACGCGATGCTCGCCGTCGGGCTCGTCGTCGCGTGGCTCTGCGACCGCTCCGGGCGCACCGAGCGCCTGCTCGCCGACCTCGCGCTCATCGCGGTCGGCCAGGTCATCATCTCGACGGTGTCGCTGAAGGCGGACCTCTCCGATGCGGGCATGGTGCGCTTCGCGGTCGTGCTCGGACTCGCGGTGCTCGTGCCGTACCTGATCTCGAGGTACGTCTACCGCGAGCACGTCATCCGCTTCCCGTGGCGCACCGGGCGGCGCTGGAACCGGACGCAGTGGCTCTACCTGATCTTCGTGACCCTCGCCGGCTGGCTGATCCTGCCGTTCTACTTCATCACCTCGGGGGTCTACCAGAACTGGCCGACGGTGACCGAGCCCGACACGATCGCGCGCCTGTTCGTCGGCGTCGCCGCCGTCGGCACGTGGGACGAGCTGTTCTTCATCTGCACGGTCTTCGTGCTGCTGCGCCGGCACTTCCCGTCGTGGCAGGCGAACCTCCTGCAGGCGATCGTGTTCGTGTCCTTCCTCTGGGAACTCGGCTACCAGTCGTGGGGCCCGCTGCTGACGATCCCGTTCGCGCTCATCCAGGGCTACACGTTCAAGCTCACGCAGTCGCTCCTGTACGTGTTCGTGGTGCACATGCTCTTCGACGCCGTGGTGTTCGCCGTGATCGTCTACGCGCACACCGGCTGGCCGGCGATCTTCCTGCTCGCGCCGTAGCGCCGCATCCGTCGCTCGACGGAGCGGAGGAATCCGCACTGCGGGGGATCCGCCCGACCCTCCCGGAGTGATGGCATGGAGTCATGAGCGACGAGGTCAGACCCGCACGGAACGACGCATGGGTGCCGCCTGGCGCCACGGCCCGGCAGGGGCCGACGCCACCGCCCGCCCCCGCAGCGCCGATGCCGGCGGCGCCGCCGGCATCCGCTGCTGCGCCGATCAGCGCCGCCGAGCGCCAGCGCGCGAAGAACGCCGAGCGTGGGCCGATCTTCCCCGACCGCGTGCCGTGGGCGGCCGTCGCCGTGTTCACGGCCATCGCGGTCGGCGCCGGCTGGCTCGTCGTGCTTCCCGTGTGGCTGAGCGGCGAGGGGCTCGCCGACCCCCTCTTCGGCCTGCTCGCGCTCGTGCTCATGTACACGCCCGCCCTCGCGACGCTCGTCGTCGTGCTGTGGGTGCGGCGGCCCGCGAGCATTCCGCGCTACCTCGGCCTCTCGCCGATGCGCCCGGCCGGCCGCACGTGGCTCTTCATCGCGATCGCCTTCGTCCTGTTCACCGTGCTGCCCTTCCTCGCGATGCTGCTGGGACAGGCCATGGGGCTCGTCCGCCTCGACTTCGCCGGCCTGAGCGGCATCACGGCGGCGTTCGAGGGAACCGGCGCCGTGCCGATCGACCCCGGCACGGTCGTGCTCATCACCCTCGTGACGCTGCCGCTCGTGACGGTCGTGAACAGCATCGCCGCCTTCGGCGAGGAGATCGGCTGGCGCGGCTGGCTGCTGCCCTCCCTTCGGCCGCTCGGCACGCTTCCGGCGCTCCTGCTGACCGGCGTGGTCTGGGGGCTCTGGCACTCGCCGATCATCCTGCTCGGCTACAACTACCAGCGCACCGACCTGCTCGGGGTGCTCGCGATGGTGGTGTTCTGCGTGCTGACGGGGGTCGTCATCGGGTGGCTGCGCCTGCGCTCGGCGTCGGTGTGGCCCGCGGTCGTCGCGCACGGCGCCATCAACACGGCCACCGCCCAGTGGCTCATCTTCGTCGACGCCGACGACCTGCCCGTCGGGCCGTGGGGCACCGTGCTGGGCTGGCCCGGCTGGATGCTCCTCGCCCTCGTGATCCTCGCGCTGGTGCTCACCCGCCAGCTCTGGAAGCAGGCGACGCCGGGGCTGACCATGGCCGAGGCGCGGGAACCCGCACCGGCGCCGGGCATGTAGCGGCTGCCGGCGAGGCTCGGGCTACGGGGGTGGGCCTACTGGGCCGCGACGTGGTACTGGACCATCCAGCCGACGTCCACCAGCCAGGTGCCGGCCTCGGCGGATGCGTCGGGGATGACGAACGCCATGTTGCCGGTCGCGCTCTCGCCCGCCTCGAGGTCGGGGAGGTCGAAGAACGCCTCGGGGATCAGGGCGTAGTCCTCCTCGATCACGCCGCCGTCGGCGGTCGCGAACGAGACGCGGACCTCGCTCCACGGTGTCGAGGTCGCCTCGGGCACGACGGTGTCGCCGTGGAACTGGACGGTCACCGGGACGATGACGTAGGACGAGCCCTCTGGAGCCACGTCGTTGTACTCGTACTCGGCCGCCACGAGGGCGTCGGCGTCGAAGTCGGGTTCGCCGAGCGTGACCGAGTAGTACGGTTCGCCGCCGTCGGTCAGCTCGACGGTCTCGCCGATGGGGAACGGGTCGGTGACCGTGCCCGAGGCGGAGCCCGTGACCAGTTCGAGGTCGCCGGCGTAGCTGCCCTCGATCGACTCGTCGGTGCCGGAGTACTGGTTGGCGGCGTCGATCGAGGACGTGATGGCCCACGTCACGGAGAGGATGCTCATGACGATCGACAGGAGGAACGCGACGACGCCGAGGATCAGGCCGGTCACGCCCTGACCCTTGCGCTTCGAGCGCTTGCCGACGAGCGCCGCGATGCCGAGGCCCACGGCAGCGAGGGCGGGCAGCCAGGCGATGAAGGTCACGAACGGGATCGCCGCGAGCACGAGCGCGACGATGCCGACGATGAGGGCGATGAGGCCGAGCGTGTTGCGCGGTTCGGCGGTCGCCGCTCCTGGAAGGCCGTAGGGCGGCGGCTGCATCGGCGCGGCGACGGGTGCTGCGGGGGCGCCGTAGGCGGGTGCTGCGGGAGCGCCGTACGCGGGTGCGGCGGGAGCGCCGTACGCGGGAGCGGCGGGCGCGCCGTACGGCGTGGGCGGCGCCGGCGGCGCTTTCGGAACCTGCCCGGTCGCCGCCGGGCCGTACGGCGGGACCGGGGGAACGGGCGGAGCCGGGGGAACGGGCGGCACGGGCGGGGCCGAGGCGCCGGCCGCCGCGACCGGGCCGGCCGCGGGCTCGCCGAGCCCGAACTGGTCCGGCGTCGGGATGGCCGGCGGCTGCGGGGGATCGGTCGGCTGCCGGTCGCGGTCGGTCGGCGAGTCGGACACGTCGGTACTCCCTTCCGGGCGCGGCGTGCGGCCCGGGACGAATGCGGTGGCGGATTCCGCTGCCAGGGAGCCGTGCTCCGAGGGCGGCGGATGCTGCGAACGTATCGTATGCGGACCCCACGACGCGCCCCCGACGGCGGTGGATGCCCTTGGCACGGCACGGGGCCGCTCGGCTGAGGATCCGAGCACCGGCGGCCGCGGGGCATCCGCTCTGGTAGACTCGTCAGGTTGCCGTGAAACGGCCGCGCATCAAGAGAGCCCAGGCATCCGGCCCCGGGCAGCGCGCAACGACGAGAAAGGGGATCCCATCTATGGCACTCGAAGCAGACGTCAAGAAGGCGATCATCGAAGAGTACGCGACCCACCCCGGTGACACTGGATCCCCCGAGGTCCAGATCGCGCTCCTCACGAAGCGGATCAAGGACCTCACCGAGCACCTGAAGGAGCACAAGCACGACCACCACTCGCGTCGTGGCCTGCTCCTCCTCGTCGGCCAGCGTCGACGTCTCCTCGGCTACCTCGCCGATGTCGAGATCACGCGCTACCGCAAGCTCATCGAGCGTCTCGGTCTGCGCCGCTAAGCGTCGTTCCTCGACGCGGCTCTCGCTGATACCGCGAACTTCTTGCGAAGGCCCCCGCCCCGCTCTCACGAGCCGGCCGGGGGCCTTCGTCATGCCCGGGCGGTCATGCGCAGGCCGTCATGCCCGGGGCCGTCATGCCCGGGAGAGCGCCGCCCTGACATCGTGATCCGCCCGCCGGCGCGCTGTCAGCACGAGCGCGGCGACGACCGCGACGATCGCCGCGACGAGCGGCAGGCCGAGTGCCGGGAGCACCGGGTGCTCGGGCACCATGTCGCCGCAGAGCCAGAAGAACCCGACGGCCGCGGTGAGCGTCGCCAGCGGGGCGAACCACACGACGAGGTCGCGGAACACGCCCGGCCGGAACGCTACCGGCACCCGCGCGAGGCCGGCGAGGACGCCGAGCGCGCCGATGAGGATCGCGAGCACCTCGAGCGTGAGCGTCGCGGCGAACGGCAGCACCGAGATCGCCTGCCACGTGCGCCAGGCGCCCTCGTCGGGGCCGGCGAAGGTGCCCGCCGGGAAGTCCAGGCGAACGCCGAGGTCGTCCACGCCCACGGCGAGCGGCACGCCGTACTCGGTGTCCTCGAAGGCGATGGCCGCGATGACGACGCCGTCGGACGAGTCGGTCGTCTCCTCGACGCCGTGCCGCTCGAGGTCGGCGACGGTCTCGTCGACCGCGCCGAACGGCACGACGGTCTCGGGCCAGTCGCGCACCTCCTCGGCGGCGTCGGTGTCGCGCGTGATCCAGCCCGCCTGCGTCGCGAGGGCGTACAGGTCGTCGGCGACGCGGAACTCGAGCCGGGTGGGAGCGAACTCCTGGCTGTCGTGGTCGCGCCAGGACGAGGCGAGGTCCCAGTTCTCGATCAGCGCCGCCCAGCGCACCCGGTCGACGGTCGGTCCCCGGCCGTACCCGCCCTCGTCGCCCGTCGCCGCGACGGCGGCCGACCCCAAGGTGTACTCGACGACGACGTCGCGGGTGCCCGAGAGCACCTCGGTCAGCATCGTGTGCATGAGCAGGGTGTCGCGCACCTGCTCGGTCGTGAACGGCACGTCGTCGCCGTCGATGCGCACCGCGTCCACGCGCAGGTCGAGCGACTGGCCCTCGACGCGGTTGCGCCACTGGTCGGCGAACTGGGGAACCCGGCCGCTCGAGTCGTCGAAGGCGACCTCGAGCGTCTCGGTGACGTGGAGCTGGGCGCGCCCGTCGCCCGACCTGGAGAGCTCGCCGACGATGTCGGCCGTCTCGACGCTCGTCCACAGCGTGCCGGGCACATCCTGGTCGAAGGCGGCGTAGCGGATGCCGCGCTCGTACGGGTTCGGCACGAGCGCGATCATCGCGATCATGCCGGGCAGCAGGAGGAGGGATCCGCCGATCACGACGAGGCGGGGCCAGCTCAGGTAACCGGGCGTGCGCCACCCGCGCCCGGCCGAGGCGTCGCCGATCTCCCCGTCGAGCAGGAGGGCCACCCGCCGTCCGGCCGAACGTGCGTCGGCGGCGAGCACGGCGTACGGGAGAACCGGATCGTTCGAGGGCCCGCGGTCGAGCAGCTGCGTGCGGTCCGCGGAGGCGTCGATGCCGAGCAGGTGCTGCTTGACCAGTGCTCCGCGGCGCGTGAGCGGACGCGAGGACCACGCGATCCACATCACGACCGCCGCGATCACCGTCGACGCGACGACGAACGCGACCGGCCACCAGACGACGGCGAGCGTCGCCTGGTGCGAGAGCTGGCGCACGAGTCCCCACTGCACGAGCACGAGCGCCGGGGGAGCGACGAGGAACGCGTCGCGCACGAAGCCGGCAGGCACGCGGCGAAGGCCGTCGGCGACGACCCGCCGATGATCGGCGCCGAACCAGTACCGCGTGAGCGCTCGGGGGAGGTCCCCGAGGCGGCCGGCGCGGCGTGCGGCGCGAGCGGCGTGCAGCCGGGCACGCGCCAGCTCGGCCGGACTGGCCCGCGTCCGTCGTGGGATGGCCGCCAGTGCCGAGCCGAGCTCCACGGCCCGCGGTGCGCCGAGGACCTGCGCCGCGATCGACGGCGTCACCTCGGGAGGGTCGTGCCTCGCGACGAACCACGGCCGGCCGCGGGCATCGGCCCACGCCACCGCGCGAGCCGCGAGCGCGAACAGCAGGGCGACCACGAGCAGCGCGAGCGGCAGCAGTGGCCCGAACGACTGCACGATGAACAGCGGCGACGGCGGCGGCATCTCGAAGGTGCCGGCCTCGAAGCTCATCGTGAACCACGCCTGCGCGTGCGGCGGGATGTTCTGGTCGTTCATCAGGCGGTACGTGGAGGTCCCGGCCAGGCCGCCCTCCTCCGGCTCGAGCCATTCGCCGCCGCCGACCAGCGTCCACGCGAGGCTGCCGCGCGGTTCGCGGATGAGCCGGTCGGCGAGGTCGTCGGGCAGGGTGATCGCGACGTCGAGCCCGGCGAGCGCCTGCGGCCACGAGGGGCCGAAGACGTCCCATTCGAGCAGGTCGACCGTCGACCCGCTCGCGTCGTCGACCGTGGCGTACGCGAGATCCCGCATCCGGTAGTCCAGCCCGAAGACGTGGTCGCCGGCGAGTGGTTCGCCGCCGTCGATGGTCACGGTGACCTGCGTCGGCCCCCGGCTGACCTCGGCGTCGACGGGCACGCCGTCGAGCGTGGCCGTGATCGAGGACGGATCGAGCGAGTGGCCCTGGTACTCGCTGGCGAGCACGCGCCGGATGCCGGTGGCCTCGACGTCCTCGGGGAAGTTCGCCGTGATGCGCTCTTCGACGTCGGCGCGCAGCCGCCCCTCGTCGTCCCGCGCGATGTCGTAGTCGGCGGCGAACTCGCGGGCGATCCAGTCGTCGGTCGCACTCGAGGCCGACGAGGTGATGTCCTCGAGGGTCATCGGCGGGTTGATGACCGGACCGACGAGGAGGATGACGCCGCAGAGCGCCACGAGCCCCCAGGCCACGCGGATGCCGCGGCGCAGCCCTCGTCCGCCGTGCGAGCGCAGCCACGCCTCCAGGCCGAGCAGCCAGCCGGACAGCAGCGCCCAGAGCGGGGTGTGCCTCGGGCGCTCCTCGCGGAGCGCGTCATCGGGGATCCCGGTCGCGGTCGGTGCGGATGCCGCGGACGCGTCGTCGTCATCGCGGCGGGGGCGTCGGGTCACCCGGCGATTCTAGGGGGGATGATGTCAGCGTGGACGACACCGCCCGCCGCGGACGCGGCACGCAGCCGGACCGGTTCGCGGCGCTCCGCGACGAGATCGCCGCGGACCCCGCGAACGCGTCGTACACCGCGCAGGGCTGGCGGCCGCTCATCACCGGTTCGCCCGCCTCCCGCGTCCTCATCGTCAGCCAGGCCCCCGGGCGCCGGGCGCAGGAGAGCGGCATCCCCTTCAACGATGCCAGCGGTGATCGGCTGCTGCGCTGGCTGGGGGTCACGAGGCCCGAGTTCGACGACGTGTCGCGCTTCGCGATCGTGCCGATGGACTTCTACTACCCGGGCAAGGGCGCGTCGGGCGACCTCCCGCCACGGCGCGGCATCGCCGAGGCGTGGCATCCGCGCATCCTCTCGGTGGTGCGACCAAAGCTCACGATCCTCGTCGGTGCGCACGCGCAACGGTTCCACCTGGGCGACCGCCGCCGGCCGACGCTCACCGAGACCGTGCGCGCGTGGCGCGAGGTCGGCCCCGACGTGATCCCCGTCGTGCACCCGTCGCCGCTCAACGTCGGCTGGCACCAGCGCAATCCCTGGTTCGAGGAGGAGCTCGTGCCCGACCTGCGACGCCGGGTCGCGGCGGCGCTCGGAACCGGAGGCGCCGAGGCCTGAGCCTCAGGTCATCGCGAGGAGCACGCCGCCGAGCGCGCCGACGATCACGACCGCCCATGGCGGCGTGCGCCAGGAGACGAGGAGCACGAAGCAGGCCAGCGCGAGGGCGAAGCTCCCCGGGTCGACGACGGCGGTGACGAAGACCGGGTCGTAGAGGGCCGCGGCCAGGATTCCGACCACCGCCGCGTTCGCGCCGCGCATGAGCGACTGGGCCCCCGGCCGCACCCGGAGCCCGTTCCAGAAGGGCAGGACGCCGATGAGGATCAGGAACCCGGGCAGGAACACGGCCACGAGCGCGATGGCGGCGGTGACAAGGCCCGCCGCTCCGGGGGCCGCCAGGGCCCCGAGGTACGCGGCGAAGGTGAACAGCGGCCCCGGCATCGCCTGCGCGGCCCCGTAGCCGGCGAGGAACTCCTCGGCGGTCAGCCACGGGGTCCCGACGAACTCCGCCTGCAGCAGCGGCAGCACGACGTGCCCGCCGCCGAACACCAGGGCGCCGGCCCGGAAGAAGCCGTCGGCGAGGTCGAGCACCGGGCCACCGAACGCCGCGGCCGCGACGGGCAGGAGCACGAGCAGCGCGACGAGCACGGCGAGCGAGACGAGGCCGGCGCGCCGGGACACCGCGAACGGCAGCGGCGGCGGCGCCTGCTCGGCCGGCATCCGGCAGAGCACGAGCCCGGCGAGCGCGCCGAGCACGATCGCCGCGAGCTGGCCCGCCGTGCCGGCGAGCAGGAGCACGAGCGTCGCCGCGCCCACGGCGATCGCGGCGCGCCGCGGGTCGGGGGTGAGGCTCCGCGCCATGCCCCACACCGCCTGCGCGACGATGGCCACGGCGACGATCTTCAGGCCCTCGAGCACGCCGCTGCCGAGCACGCCGCCGAGCAGCGGCGCGCCGTACGCGAACGCGACCATGAGGACCGCCGACGGCAGCGTGAAGGCCAGCCACGCGGCGAGCGCGCCCATCGGCCCGGCGCGGAGGAGGCCGAGGGCGAACCCGACCTGGCTCGAGGCGGGCCCCGGCAGGAACTGGCTGAGCGCGACGAGCTCGGCGTAGTCGCGCTCGCCGACCCACCGGCGACGCGTCACGAGCTCGTCGCGGAAGTACCCGAGATGTGCGATCGGACCGCCGAACGAGGTGACGCCGAGCTTCAGGAAGGCGCGGAACACCTCGCCGGGGGTGCCCCCTGCGCGGTCGGTCGCCGCGGTCCGATCGGTCGTCACGGTGGACACCGTAGTCCCTCCGGGTGACGCGTCGGGGTCGCCGCCTCGACCTGCGGCATCCGGCGCCGAGTCCCCGACGGCCCGCGGTCGGGAGCAGGCCCGCCGCCACGGGAGAATGAGCGGATGCCCCGTCGCCGACGCTCCCGCCGTTCCACCTTTCCCGCGCTCGTCATCCTCGCGATGGCCTTCGGCGCCTGGCTGTACCTGTACGGCCCGGGAAGCGACGGATCGCTCGCCGACGGCGGTCTCCTGCCCGGTCTCGACCGACCGGGGACCCCGACGTCGCCGACGGCCCCGGCGGTGTCGGACCCCGACCTCGAGGCGCTCGTCGTCGCCGAGGGGAACCCGTCCTCCCGGTACGACCGCGACCTGTTCGGCGAGGCATGGCTGGATGTCGACGGCAACGGGTGCGACACCCGCAACGACGTGCTGAAGCGCGACCTCGCCGACGTGCGGTACCGCGCCGACAGCGCGGACTGCGTGGTGCGCACCGGCACGCTCACGGACCCGTACACGAACACCGTCATCTCGTTCGTGCGCGGACCCGACACGTCCGAGGCGGTGCAGATCGATCACGTCGTGCCGCTCTCGTACGCCTGGCGGCACGGGGCGTCGGAATGGACGGCCGACGTTCGCGAGGCCTTCGCGAACGACACCGCGAACCTGATCGCGGTGGACGGTCCGACGAACCAGTCGAAGCAGGACTCCGGCCCCGCCGAATGGATGCCGCCGTCCGCCGACTTCGCCTGCACCTACGTGGACCGCTTCGCCGCGGTGCTGGTCGCCTACGGGCTCACGATCGCGCCCGAGGACCTCGACGCGATCCGGCGCGTGGAGGCGGGCTGCGCCTAGGGGTGGTTCGCGCCTAGGGGTGGCCCGCGCTCGCCGCTCGCCGCGTTTCGCGCACGGCACCCTGGGCGGCTGCCGCGTCCTCGGCATCGGCGCGGGCCCGATAGGCCCGCACGGCCATGCGGTTGCCGCACCGGCTCGTGCAGAAGCGGCGGGAGCCGTTCTTCGAGAGGTCGACGTACAGGCTCTCGCAGTCGTCGGCATCGCAGACCCGCAGGCGATCCATCTGGTCGGAGCGGATGACGTCGACGAAGGCCATCGCGGCCTCGACGAGGATGCGGGTGGCGAGCGGCTCGTCGTTCTCGGTGGCGTGGATGTGCCAGTCGAGGTCGTCGTGCCGCACGAGCCGGGGGAGGGCGCGGGCGTCGGCGAGCAGGTCGTTGACGGCTTCGGCTGCGGCGTCGCGATCGAGCAGCCACAGGGTGCGCAGCCGCTCGCGTGCGGCGCGCACCTCGGCGAGCTCACGCGCGTCGTGGTCGTGGCGACCCGAGTACCGCCAATGGGCGATGAGCGAGTCGAGCTGCGCGATCGTGCGGAGTTCGTCGTCGCCCGAATCCGAGGCGTCGGGCACCGTGTCCGTGAGCGCGGCCACGAAGGCGAGCGCCGACTCCGTGTCATGGGTGAAAAACATTTGACTCCTGACGAGTTGCACGAGTACTGTCACGAGCATAACGAGTTTCGGGCATGACGGGGTCCGACTCGCGAGCGAACGGAACGGTGTCGGCATGCGAACCTCACGCGGCATCCTCGGGATCGCGCTGGGCCTCGCGTCCGGCCTCGCCTTCGGCGCCGGCGGCGCGATCGTCAAGCCGCTGCTCGAGTCCGGCTGGTCGCCGGGCGCGGCCGTGTTCTTCCGCGTGCTCGTGGGTGCGGCGCTCCTCCTCCTGCCGGGGCTCATCGCCCTGAAGTTCGACCTGCGGCCCCTCTGGCGGGCGAAGTGGACCGTGCTCGTCTACTCGGTGATCGCGGTCGCGGGCGTCCAGCTCGCCTTCTACATGTCGATCTCGCGCATCCCCGTGAGCACCGCGCTGCTCATCGAGTACCTCGCGCCCGTGGCGCTCGTCGCGCTCGCCTGGATGCGCACGCGGCACATGCCGCAGGTCGTCGTGCTCGCCGGCTCCGTCGTCGCCATCACGGGCCTCGTGCTCGTCATCGGCCCGACCGGCGGCGGCGCGCTCGACCCCGTCGGCATCGCCTTCGCCGCGATCGCGATGATCGGCGTCGCCGTCTACTACGTGCTCGGGGAACGGACCGACACGGGCATCCCCCCGATCGCGCTCGCCGCGGTCGGGCTCTTCATCGGATGCCTCGTGCTCGGCCTCTCGCTCGCGATCGGCCTCGTGCCGTTCGAGGCCCGCTTCGGCGAGGTCGCCTTCTTCGGGGCCACGGCGCCCTGGTGGGTGCCCGTCCTCACGGTCGGCGCGGTCTCGACGGCCTTCGCCTACGTCTCGGGCATCCAGGCGATCCAGATCCTCGGAACCCGCCTCGCCTCCTTCCTCGGCCTCTCGGAAGTGGTCTTCGCCGGTGTCGTCGCCTGGGTGCTCCTCGGCGAGGCGATCGGCCCCGTGCAACTGCTCGGCGGCCTGCTGATCCTCGGCGGCATCGTGCTCGTGCGCTTCGAACGTCCCGCCGCCGGAGTCGCGCCCGCCATGGCGGCCGACCTCCCGCTCGGGGCCGAGCCCATGCCCGTCGACCACCGGTCCGACGCGGGCCGGGTCGATCCCGATGCCGATCCCGATCCCGAGCCGGAGCCCGAGCCCGAGCCCGGGTCCGGCGCCGCGACCTCGCGCGCCGCCGCCCGGCCCGCGATCTAGACTCCACACCATGCGTTTCGGAATCTGCATCCTGCCCCAGGTCGACTGGCCCGAGGCCGCGGCCCTCTGGCGCGGCGCCGAGGAGTACGGCTTCGATCACGCCTGGACCTACGACCACCTCTCCTGGCGCGACCTCGCCGGCGAGCGCTGGCACGCGACCGTGCCGACGCTCACCGCGGCCGCCATGGTCACCGAACGCATCCGGCTCGGCACGTTCGTCGCCTCGCCGAACTACCGCCATCCGGTGCCGTTCGCGAAGGACATCGCCACGGTCGACCAGATCTCCGGCGGACGCATGCTGCTCGGCATCGGGTCGGGCGGCACGGGCTTCGACGCCTTCGTGCTCGGCGACGAGCAACTGAGCCCGCGCGAGCGCTTCGACCGGTTCGCCGAGTTCACCGAGGCCCTCGACGTGCTCCTCCGCTTCGAGGATCCGGCGGCGGCGGCATCCGAGGCTCCCGGCATCTCCTTCGACGGCGAGTGGTACCGGGCGGTGAACGCCCGCATGGTGGGCGCGCCCGCGCAGTCCCCGCGGATGCCCCTGCACATCGCCGCCGACGGGCCGAAGGCGATGGCGCTCGCCGTCCGGGTGGGCGAGGGATGGGTCACCACGGCCGGCTCCGTCGACGACACCGAGGAATGGTGGGCGTACGCCGGGGTGCTGTCGCGCCGGTTCGAGGACGCCTGCGCCGCAGCCGGTCGCGACGCCGCCGAGATGCCGCGCACCCTGCTGCTCGACTCGTCGGCGCGTTACTCGCTCACGAGCGTCGGCGCCTTCGAGGACGCCGTCGGGCGCGCGGCCGAGCTCGGCTTCACCGACGTGGTCGCGCACTGGCCGCGCGAGCACGGCATCTACGCGGGCGATCGCGCCGTCCTCGACGAGGTCGCCTCGCGCCTGCCCGCACTGCGCTGAGCCGGCGAGCCGAGCGGATGCCGCGCGAGGTCGCGCCCGTCGAACGGATGCCGCGCGGAGGTCGCGCCCGTCGAGCGGATGCCGTGCCCGTCGTGTTCGGAGGGCAACGAGCCGCGCGATAGCCTGACATCCATGCCCGCACCCCGCTCGAAGCCGCTGACCGCGTGGGAGCCGGCCCCGTTCCTCGTGCTGATCGCGCTCCTGATGTTCACGGGGCTCGTGCGCCCGACCTCGTCGCCGTGGCTGTTCTGGCCCTACACCGCGCTGCTCCTGGCGACCCTCGCCTGGCTCGTCACGAGCCTCGTGCGCGGGCACCGCGACGCCTCGAACCCCGACCGGTGGGGCGACCTCTCGACCCTCGACGGCATCGAGCTCGTCGACGCGCCCCGCCGCGCGCGCGAGGTGCGCTCGGTGCTTCCCGTGGCCGAGGCGAACCGCCACCAGCCGGCGATCGACCTCGCGCGCATCCACGGCGGGGCCGAGCAGCACGCGGTGCTGGTGCCGCGATCCAGCCGCTGGCTCTCGCGCCGTTACCGCGTGGGCGTGCAGCTCGTCGGCGGCGATCGGCCGCGTCATGCGGGATTCATCGCGGATGCCGCGGCAGAGCCGTTCCTCGACCGGCTCGACGAACTGCGCGCCGCAGGGGTCTACGTTCGCGTCCCGGCGCTCGTCACCGGGGCCTCGCGGCCGTTCGGCGTCGACCTCGACGTGAGCGGGCTCGACGAGGTGCTCGCGTCGGCCTGAACGATCGGGGTGCCGCAGGCCGCGGCCCGCGGCATCCGCCGGATCAGGAAGCGGTGGCCTCGGAGTCGACCGACTGCTCGGCCGCGATCTGCGCACGCACCTGGTCCATGTCGAGCGCGCGCACCTGCGAGACGAGGTCGTCGAAGACGGGGCGGGGGAGGGCGCCGGCCTGCGCGAAGACGCCGATGCCGTCCTTGAACGCCATGATCGTCGGGATCGAGGTGATGTTCATCGCGGCGGCGAGCTGCTGCTGGTCCTCGGTGTCGACCTTCGCGAAGACGAGGTCGGGGTTCGCCTCGGAGGCGGCCTCGTAGTTCGGCGCGAACTGCAGGCACGGGCCGCACCAGCCGGCCCAGAAATCCACGAAGACGGTGCCGCCCTCGAGGATGGTCTGCTCGAAGTTCTCCACGGTCAGTGCAACGGTAGCCATGCGTCCAGCGTACGTTCTCGCGCTCCACGCTCACCCGATGTTCGCTGCGAGCGGGCTGGGCGCATGATTCATGCGTCTGCCGCGGCGACGTCGTTGGCGCCCCTTCCCTCCTCCGCGCCGCCCACCTATGCTTTCCCCCCAAACGGGTGCCAACGGTGACGCCCGTGCGGAAAGGAACATGATGCGACGATCAACACCACGATCAAGGGACATCCGGACCATCGCGATCGCGGCCACCGCCGCGGCCGCCCTCGTCCTCGTACCGACCGGGGCCGCCATGGCCGGCGGCAACGGCAACGGCGGTGCCAAGGCGAGTCCGGCCGCCAAGTGCGACAACCGCAACAACAACACGATCTCCAAGCTCCTCCAGTGCGTCGACGCCGACGGCGCCACCGAGCACCTCGACGCGTTCCAGGCCATCGCCGACGAGAACGGCGGCAACCGGGCCGCCGGCCTGCCGGGCTACGAGGCCAGCGTCGACTACGTCGTCGGCGTCCTCGAGGATGCCGGCTGGGACGTCACGATCGACGAGTTCGACTACACCTTCATCGGTGCGTCGACGCTGACCCAGCTCACGCCCGTCAACGAGGAGTACCCGACCGGCGCCTTCTCCGGCAGCGGCTCGGGCGACGTCACGGGCAACGTGGTCCCGGTCGACATCAACCTGGTCGGCGATCGGGCGAGCACCAGCGGGTGCGAGGCCTCCGACTTCACCGGCTTCCCGGCGGGGTCGATCGCGCTCGTGCAACGAGGCAGCTGCAACTTCGGCGACAAGGCGTACTTCGCCGGCCTGGCGGGCGCAACGGCGGTGATCATCTTCAACCAGGGCAACACTCCCGACCGTGAGGCCCTCATCGTGGCCGACGCGTCATCGCGGACCGACGGCTCGCCCGTCTCCCACACGATCCCGATCGTCGGCGCCAGCTTCCAGCAGGGCGTCGCACTCGCGGCCTCCGGTTCGACGGCGAACGTCTTCGTCCCGGCGCCCGAGCAGCGTCCGCAGAAGAACGTGATCGCCGAGAAGACCGGCGTCAACGACGACAACGTCGTGATGGCCGGTGCGCATCTCGACTCCGTGCAGGCGGGCCCCGGCATCAACGACAACGGCAGCGGTTCGGCCGCCCTGCTCGAGATCGCCGAGAACCTCGAGAAGCTGAAGCCGCAGAACACGGTCCGCCTCGCATGGTGGGGCGCCGAGGAGGACGGACTGCTCGGATCCGCGGCGTACGTCGACGGGCTCAGCCAGGCCGAGAAGGACCGCATCGCGCTCTACCTCAACTTCGACATGGTCGCCTCGCCGAACTACATCTTCATGGCGTACGACGGCGACGAGTCCGGCTGGGCAGCGCCGGAGGGCGTGCCGATCCCCGAGGGGTCGGTGCAGATCGAGGACCTCTTCGAGAGCTACTACACGATGGTGGGCGAGCCGTATGACGACGCCCAGTTCAGCGGTCGCAGCGACTACGAGGCCTTCATCCTGAACGGCATCCCCGCGGGAGGCCTGTTCACCGGAGCCGAGGTCGTCAAGACCCCGGAGCAGGCGGACATCTGGGGCGGCATCGCCGGTGAGTCGTACGACCAGTGCTACCACCAGGCCTGCGACGACATCGACAACATCGACGAGCACGCCTTCGACGTGAACGTCGACGCGATCGCCCTCGCGGTGCTGGCCTACGCCTACTCGACCGAGTCGGTCAACGGCGTGGCGGGCGTGCCGGTTCCCGGCGGCCTGTCGCTGCCGGCTCCGGCCGGCCCCGAGGGCACGGTCAACCTGCCGGGCGGCGGCGGGCTCGCGCCCGACCACGGCCACGACCACGGCCCGCGCGACGCGGCCTGATCCACGGCGGAACCACACGAGCGGGGGTGCCTTCGGGCGCCCCCGCTTCGTCGTCGGAACCGATCCTGATTCGCGGGAATACGATGCGTGGGGCATCCGTTGGACCCGATGTATGCAAATGCATATACTTGCAGAATCAGTAGGACCACCCAGGAGGGGCGCCATGCAATTCGGAATCTTCACCGTCAGCGACATCACCCAGGATCCGACGACCGGCCGCACCCCGACCGAGGCCGAGCGGATCCAGGCGACGCTCACGATCGCCAAGCACGCGGAAGAGGTCGGCCTCGACGTCTTCGCCCTCGGCGAGCACCACAACCCGCCCTTCTGGTCCTCATCGCCCACGACGACCCTCGCCTACATCGCCGGGCAGACCTCGACGCTGCAGCTCTCGACCGCCACCACGCTCATCACCACGAACGACCCGGTGAAGATCGCCGAGGACTTCGCGATGCTCCAGCACGTCTCCGGCGGTCGCGCCGACGTCATGCTCGGCCGCGGCAACACCGGTCCCGTGTACCCGTGGTTCGGCAAGGACATCCGCCAGGGCCTGCCGCTCGCCATGGAGAACTACGAGCTGCTCCACCGCCTCTGGCGCGAGGACGTCGTCGACTGGCAGGGCCGGTTCCGGACGCCCCTCCAGGGCTTCACCTCGACGCCGCGTCCGCTGGACGGCGTGCCCCCGTTCGTCTGGCACGGCTCGATCCGCACCCCCGAGGTCGCCGAGCAGGCCGCCTCGTACGGCGACGGGTTCTTCGCCAACCACATCTTCTGGCCCGCATCGCACACGCAGCGCATGATCGCCCTCTACCGCCAGCGCTTCGAGCACCACGGCCACGGCACGGCCGCGCAGGCGATCGTCGGCCTCGGCGGCCAGGTCTTCATGCGCAGGAACTCGCAGGACGCGGTGCGCGACTTCCGCCCCTACTTCGACAACGCGCCCGTCTACGGACACGGCCCGAGCCTCGAGGACTTCACGCAGCAGACCCCGCTCACCGTGGGCAGCCCGCAGGAGGTCATCGACCGCACCCTCGGGTTCCGCGACTACGTCGGCGACTACCAGCGTCAGCTCTGGCTGATCGACCACGCCGGACTCCCGCTGAAGACCGTGCTCGAGCAGCTCGACCTGCTCGGCGAGGAGGTCGTGCCCGTGCTGCGGCGCGAGTTCGCCAAGGACCGCCCGGCCGAGGTCCCGGATGCCCCGACCCACGCCTCGCTCGTCGCCGCGAAGTACGGCGACCAGGCGCCGCGCCAGGCGACGCCCAACGCGAACCGCGGCGACAACCTCGCCGGACCCTCGCCCTACCAGGACGCCGCCCCCGCCCGCGTCACGACCGGCTCGGCCTTCGGCCCGGCCGCAACCCGTTAGGAGCCCGCCATGACCGGCACGACCACCACCAAGCGCATCGTCGTCGTCTCATCGGGCCTGTCGACCCCGAGCTCGACCCGCCAGCTCGCCGACCGGCTCACGGCCGACGCCGTGAGCATCCTCGGCGGGCGCGGCATCGAGGTCGAGGTCGAGGTCTTCGAGCTCCGCGACCTCGCGCACGACATCACGAACAACCTGCTGCTGGGGTTCGCACCGCCGAAGCTCGAGCAGGCGCTCGACGCGGTGGCGAGGGCCGACGGCCTCATCGCCGTCACGCCCATCTTCACCACCAGCTACGCGGGCCTGTTCAAGTCGTTCATCGACGTGATCGACTCGCAGGCGCTCACCGACCTGCCCGTGCTCATCGGCGCGACCGGCGGCACGCCGCGGCACTCGCTCGCGATCGACTACGCGATCCGCCCGCTCTTCACGTACCTGCACGCGATCCCCGTGACCACGGGCGTGTACGCGGCGACGAGCGACTGGGGCGACGGCGGCGACGGCGTGCGCTCGCTGCCCGACCGCATCTACCGCGGAGCGAGGGAGTTCGCCGACCTCGTCGCGGCGACCGACCGGTCGAACCTCGTGAGCGACCCGTTCGCCCTCGATCGCCCGACGGGCCACCTCATCGGCGGTCTCGCGGGGGAGTGAGTCCCGTCTCCGCTGGGCCCGGCGCCGCGTGCGGTGCCGGGCTCTCGGCCGTCCTCCGTGCACCCCGCGCGTCGAGCGCCGCGACGAGGCGGTCGACGCCGAGGCCGAGCACGATCGCCACGGGGATGGAGACCAGCGTCGCCAGCAACGGCCGGTCGCCGAGCGCGGCGCCGACGAGCGCGCCGATCGCCACGTTGTAGCACGCCCAGGCGATGCCCGCGGCGAAGGAGAGCGGGAGGTACCGCCGCAGCGGCACTCGGCCCGCTCCCGCCGCGAGGTTCACGGCGATCCGGGCGAACGGCACGTAGCGCGCGGTGAACACGAGCACGGCCGTGCGGCGGTGGACGCCGACCGACGCCCGCTCGAGGGCGCGGCGCACGCGCGGGCCGCGCTGCCAGCGCCAGCGGTCGAGTCCCACGCGCCGGCCGATGAGGTAGCAGAGCACGTCGCCGAGCACCGCGCCCGCAGCCGCGACCGGGACGACGAGCCAGAGCGCGGGCGAACCGGTCGACGCCGACAGCGCGCCGAGGGCGACGACGAGCGTCTCGCTCGGGAGGACCACGAGGAACGCGTCCCCGACCACGAAGGCGAACAGCACCGGCAGCACCCAGGGCGAGGCGGCGAGTGCGTCGAGCGAGGGGAGGTCCACGCACCGGTTGTACCGCGGCGAGGTGAACGGCAGGTTCGCAGGGGGCGCGGTCGGATGCCGCGGAGGGATGCCGCGCCGGATGCGCCCGCGTCAGCCGCCCGTCGGGGTGGGTGCCGCGGGCTGGGCGCCTGCGGTCGCCGGCTCCGGGATCGGCGTGGGTCCGGTGGTCGGCGCGGCCGGCGCCGTCGCCGCGGTGGTGGAACGCCGCCTCGACGCGCCCGTGCGTACGAGAGAGCCGGGGTCGAGGTCGTAGACCCGGTCGTCGGGCATCGCGTCCGCCCCCGTCTCCGCGCCGCGGAACCAGGGCGCCCACCACAGGACCGTGCCGGCCACCCAGGCGGCGACGACGAAGCCGATCCAGGCCTGGATCCCGGTCACGCCGGACTCGATCACGACCGTCGCGGCATCCGCGGCCGCGACGCGCACGTCGTCGAGAGAGGCGAGCCAGGTCGACAGGGTCACGGTCGCGACCGTCGCGATGACCGTCACGAGCGTGACGACCGCCAGGTGCAGCGGCCGCAGGGCCTGCGAGAGCAGCGTGAGCGCGAGCCCGGCGACGACGAGTGCCGAGGCGATGACGCGCCAGGCGATCGATCCCCACGGCGAGGGGAGCTGGGCCGCGAGCGGATCGAGGGCGAGCATCGGCAGGAACGCCGTCGCCGAGAGCGCGAGGAGGCCGAGCGCGCCGAGCAGAATCCACCGACCGGGGCGCGACCGCCGCGCCGACGCCACCGTCTGCAGTTGGTGGTTCGCGATCTCGGTCACGGTGACGAGCGCGGCGAGCGCCACCCAGAACGGCAGGGTCCAGAGGCCGAAGGCGAGCGAAGTCCACCCGAAGACGACGACGAGCACCGCGGTGAGCGCGACGAGGATCGCCCGCGGCGCACGCGCGCGACGTTCGGCCAGGTCGATGACCCGGCGAGCCCGGTCCTCCGTGTTCGTGACCTTGTCCACGGCCGCGCGGCGTTTCCGATGCGCCGATCGTCCGCCGAGCAGCCGGATGCCGGCGATGAGCGCCGCGACGACCGTTGCGGCCGTCGCCCACCCCCAGCTCCGGGCGAGGGCCGATGAGGTGCTCAGGTCTCCGGTCAGCTCGCGGAGCGCGAGCATGAGCCCGCAGACGAGGATGATCGCCGCGAGCATGAGCCGGGGCGGCGAGAGTATCGCGGGTGCGAGGACGAGCACCGGACGGAGGAGCCATTGCGAGACGCGCGTGGGGGAGAGCAGGCCGCTCTCGCGCACGAGCGCCGGCGAGGCGACCCGGACGACCCGCGAGGCGAGCGCGACCCGGTACCCGGAGCCGAGCGATTCGAGGTCCTGCGTGCCGCGCACCATCCGCGCGCGCACGGCGTCGGCATCGGCGGGCTCGCCGCCGGACGCGACCCGTCGCGCGTATGGACGTTCGTCGCTCGCGTCGAGTTCGCGCAGGAGGGCCTCGTGCACCGGGTCGAGGTTGTCGGCGCTGGGGGACTCGACCTGCGGGGCGGGTTCCATGCTCTCGAGGAGCTCCACGATGCCGGCAGCCGCATCGAGTCGTCCCCACCACCAGTCGTTGCGGCGCCATTCGGCACTGAGGAACCCGGCGAAGTTGGCGACGCGCAGCCCCGCGAGCTTGGAGGATGAGCGCAGCTCGCGCTCGTCGAGGAGGCGCGAGACGGTGTCGTCGTCCAGCTCGCGATCCGTCTTCGCGAGGGCGGCCCGGTAGCCCTCGAGGATCTGGGCATCGAGCAGCGTGCGATAGCCCGCGACGTCGGCGGGTTGGGTGTCCGAGCCGATGCGGTGGAATCGCACGGTCGAGGAGGCGGTGGGCATCCCGCTGCCCGCGAAGATCAGCGGGAGGTCCGTGGCCGGCAGTCGGGTGCCGGCTGGCGGCATCCGGTGCCACGGGGTCTCGTCCCACCGTCCGCGACCCGACGCCGCCACGACGGCGCTCGCGTGCTGGAGCCACTCCACGATCTCGTCGAGCCCGAGCCAGAGCTCGTCGCGCAGGCGCTGGCGGTCGGCGTTCTCCTCGAGCCAGGTCGAGACGAGTCGCCCCACATGCCCGTTCCCGATCGGGACCTCGAACGCGGGGATCCGGTCGATCTCGTCGAGCGTCCGATCGACCGCGTCGTCGCGCAGGTCACGAGCCTGTCGCAGGACCCGGTACAGGCGTTCGCGGAGCACCGCCCGCGTCGTCGTCGCGGTCCCGGGCGTCTGGGCGAGCGCCGCGTCCAGCGCGTGCAGGGAGGTCGCGCGGAAGCTCTGGTCCTCGATCGCGCGGACCCAGGCGAGGGTGCAGAACGCCGCGTCCACGAGGGTCTGCGCGCCCCGCGACACCGCATCGGCCGGCACGTCGCCCACCGGCTCGCCGCGGCTGAGGTCGTCGAGCGCTGCACGGAGGGCGCGCTCGAACCTGCCGATGCTCGTCCGGTCCAGGGCTCGGCGGGGCCGGCGTCCGTCGAGATTCGTGCCGAGCGTCCATTCGCCCGGCCGGCTGAAGACCATCCCGAGGAACTCGGCATCGGTCGTCGAACGCAGGCGTGCGAAGGCCGCGAGCGAACTCACCGCGGACGCGGGATCCTCCCCGGCCGTGGTCCGGGCGTCCAGCCGCACCGCGAGCATCTCCTCCCGCCCCTTCCGGACGAGCGCCTTCGTGCGCTCCTCGTAGACGGCGTCGATCTCGTCCTCGCCGGACTCGGCGCCGCTCCGCTTGCGGACCGCCGAGAGCACCGCGAAGGTGAACCGCGAGAGCGGGTCGGAGCGGGTCGTCTTCGGGTCCGCCGGGAGCTCGGGTGCGGGTCCCTTGTACTCGGTGGCCCGCAGGCGCCAGCGCGAGCTCTCCTTGGGCGACGGGTCGAGGTAGACGAGGGCCCGGTTCACGTGCTCGTTGGCGGGGATGTTGCGCACGGCGCGGAGCGCTCGGTCGATCGGGATGTTGTCGAGCACCCCGCCGTCGACCACGCGGAACGGATGCGACCAACCATCCTGCCGGTGCGCGCTGAAGACGTTGCGCATGTCGGGCGGGCTCGAGCGGTCGCGTTGCTTCAGGGGCTCGGAGTCGGAGTAGATGAGCGCCGGCTCGAAGGCTCCCGGGAACGAGGAGGTGGACCTCGCCGCGTACGCGAGTCGCGCGTATGCGATGTCCCGGCCCTCCGGATCGGCACCGCGGCCCGGGATGCCCCGGTCCTCGACGTCGTCGTGGTCGGTGCCGACGAACCGGAAGTGCGCGTGACCCTCCGCGGTGCTGCGCTCGGTGGTGTCCTTGGCGTCGATGAGGGTCGCCGAGAGGTCCACGACCACGTGCGGGGCGGCCAGGGCGGGATGCGGCGGGTTCGTGGGCGGGCTCCCGCCGTCGGCGTCGCCGCGCACGTGACCCGTGGCGATGCGCTCGAGCGCCTCGGCGAGCTCGACCCAGAAGTACTCGTCGCCGCGGAGGACGGAGTCGAACGCCCCGGGCTTGCCGGTCTGCAGCAGGCCCCAGGCCGAGCCCGTCGTCAGCCAGGTCCCGAGGATGCCCTCGAGCCCGACCCCTGCCCGTTGCGCCACGGCGTACATGACGGCGTTGAGCCCGCCGGCGCTCGCACCGGCGAGGACGTCGAACTCGACCCGGTCGTAGCCGCGATCGGAGAGCAGGCGGGCGTACCGGTCGGCGCGGGCGAGCAGGCTCGACTCCGCGACCGCGGCGGCGTGGGCGGCCTCCGCGGCCTCCGCACCCCCGTCATCTCCGCCGTCACGGCCCCTCGTCGTCACGGTCGAGGGATGGATGAGCAGCGCGCGCGGGGTCGCGTCCCCCTCGAGGCGGAAGATCCGGATGCGCCGCAGGATGTCGAGCTCGGCGATCGCCCCGCCGATCCAGACGGCGAGGCTGACGCCGCCCTTCATCGCGAGCGCGATGCGCAGGCCGCGCGCGTGATACGGCGATGCGCCGCGCGGCAGGAAGACGCGCGGGTTCGGGTCCTCCGCGGCATCCGGCGCCCCCGTGAACGCCTCGACCGCGGCGTCGGGTGCGAGGTCGCGGCCGTGCCGGTCGGGGAACCGGCCGTACGTGCGCTCGGCGGGCGCCGTCGACGACGGCGGTTCGAGGTGCAGCAGCACGTAGTCGTGCGGGGACTCGGACATCATGCCTCCTGTGGGAGACCTGGGGTGGTCGGCCACATGCTAGCGAGGCGGATGCCGCGGCGGAACCAGTGCAGGCACCGAGACCGCGCGCGCCGATCAGCCTCCGCTCTTGCGGCGGAACTCCTGCTTCGTGGCCGCGTTGCCCTGCGCGTGGTCGACCGCGCCGCGGCCGTCGAGGTGCGCCTCGCCGCGGTGCTGCTGCTTGTTCTTGCGCTCGAGCGCCTCGCGGAACTTGCGCTTGACGTCCTCGGAGGGGCCGTTGCTCGTGGCGCCGGTGGTCTTGTCGTCGTCCGAAGTCATGGGCCCAGTCTAGGCCGGGCGGGCGCGGCGGACGCGCCCGCCCGGCAGCTCACGCCTGCGTCAGGTCGCGTGCGCGGAAGCGCAGGAGCCCGAGGATCCAGAGCGCGAGCGCGATGACGGAGAGCACCACGAGCGGCAGCGGCTCGAACTCGACGCCCGGCACGCGCGGCGTGGCCGCGAAGGGGGTGGCCGCGATCGCCTCCTCGGACAACGAGAACAGGGGTCCGAAGATCGCGATCACGGCGCTGGCGCCGAAGACGATCCACGCGATGAGCACCGTGGCGCGCGGGAGCCAGCCCGTCAGCAGCACCGCCACGCCGGTGAGGACGAACAGGGTCGGGATGTACGCGAGCGACGCGGCGAAGATTATCCCGACCTGCTCCGGGTCCGACGAGGTCGCGGCGAACGCGATGCCGAAGACGAGCCCGGATCCTGCGAGGATGACGACGCCCCACACGGCCGCGAGCAGGTAGTGCGCCAGGGCCCACGTCGTGCGCGAGACCGCTCCCGCGATCTGCGGCTCCAGGCGGCCGGATGCCTCCTCGAGGCGCACGGCCGTGGCCGCCTGCACGGCATAGCCGGCGGCGACCATGGCCGCGACCATGACCAACAGCCCCAGCAGGCCGTCGAGCATGGTGTCCGCGCCCGCGGCGAAGACCTCCGCCATCGGGCTCCCCGACGCAGGCAGGTCCGACATGGCGTTCGCGACGCCGCCGTAGAACGCGCCGCCGAGCAGGCCGCCGGCGAGCCAGCCGATCATGGGTCCGCGCTGGAGGCGCACGGCCAGCCCGAGGGTCGTGCCGAGCGATCGGCTGGCGCGTGCGGGTCCGGGCCGGTCGGGCAGGACGCCGGCTCCGACGTCGCGCCGGGACTCGATGGCCGCGGCGACGAGGCATCCGCCGACTCCGAGTCCGACGAGGAGGAGGAGGGGCCACCAGGTGTTCTCGCCGAAGGATCGCATGTTCTGCGCCCAGCCGATGGGGGATGCCCAGCTCAACGGGCTCGGGGTGTCGCCCTCGGCCTGCACGTCGGCGACGGCGCGGACCAGGTAGGCCGCGCCCAGCACGATCGAGGCGAGCGAGTTCGCCGCCCGGCTCGTCGAGGTGAGCTGCCCCGCGACGGCGGCGATGCCGAGGAAGGCGAGGCCGACGCCCGCGATCGAGGCCCCCATCGCGAGCGAGCCCTCGGCCGGGAGCCCGAGGCCGATGCACGTGAGCCCGATGAGCAGGCCCACGGCGATGCTGAGCCCGCCGACCACGAGTTGGTTCGCGAGGCTGTAGGCGTGGTGCCCGACGGCGCCGGCGCGGAGGAGTTCGGTGCGGCCGGCCTCCTCCTCGGCCCGGCCGTTCCTCGTCACGAGGAAGATCGAGGCGAACGCGATCGCGACCGCGAGCGTCATCCAGATCTTGATGTTCAGGATGCCGCCGAGGGTGCCCGCGCCGTAGGGCAGTCCGGTGAGGGCGGCCACGGCCGGGGTGTTCGCGACCGCGGCATACGCGTCGCGCGATTCCTGCGTCGGGAAGGCGACGCGCTGGGACTCGAACACCATCGCGACCATCGCCACGAGGATCACGACCCACAGCGCGAGGCGCAGCCAGTTCCGGCGAAGGATGAACGCGGTCAGGTCGGGGAACCCGGCGAAGGTCGCGACCGGGGTCGCGTGGCCGGGGGTCGCCTCGCCGGGCCGGACCGGTGCGAGCGCGGTCATGATGCGCTCACCGCGTCGGCGGCGGCGGCGCCCGCGGCGGGGAGGTCGATGCCGTAGTGCCGCAGGAAGAGGTCCTCGAGCGACGGCGGCGTCGAGACGAGCGATCGCGGGGAGCGGGCGGCCAGGTCGGCGAGCACCGAGCCGAGATCGGCATCGTCGACGGTGAAGCTCACGTGCTCGCCCACGGCGGCGAGGTCGTGCAGGTCGCGGCGCTCGGCGAGGGTGCCGGCGCCACCCGGCAGCACGACGGAGACGGAGGTGCGGTGCAGGTGGCGGAGGTCCGAGAGCGAGCCGGACTCGACCGTCCGCCCGGCCCTGATGATGGTGACCTGGTCGCAGAGCTTCTCGACCTCGGCGAAGATGTGGCTGGAGAGCAGGACGCTCCGCCCCTCACGCGTCAGCTCGCGGACGGTGTCGGTGAAGACGCCCTCCATGAGCGGATCGAGGCCGGAGGTCGGCTCGTCGAGGATCAGCAGCTCGGCGTCGGAGGCGAGCGCCGCGACGAGGGCGATCTTCTGCCGGTTGCCCTTCGAGTACGTCCGGGCCTTCTTCGTCGGGTCGAGGTCGAAGCGCTCGACGAGCGCGTCCCGCCTGGCGCGGTCGATGCCGCCGCGGAGCCGCGACAGGATGTCGATGGCCTGTCCGCCCGTGAGGTTCGGCCACAGGTTCACGTCGCCGGGCACGTAGGCGATGCGACGGTGGAGTTCGACCGCCTCGCGCCAGGGGTCGCCGCCGAGCAGGCGGGCGGTGCCGGCATCCGCCCTGGCGATGCCGAGGAGGATGCGGATGGTGGTGGACTTGCCGGAGCCGTTCGGCCCGAGGAAGCCCATGACCTGGCCGCGTTCGACGCGGAGGTCGAGCCCGTCGAGGGCGGTGACGGCGCCGAAGCGCTTGACGAGGCCGGCGACCTCGATCGCCGGGGTGGATGCTGCGTTCATGACGGTTCCTTGCTGCTGGGTCGGTGAATGGTCGGGAGTGCGCTCGTCGCGCTCACCGAGGCGGATCGCCGATGTAGAGCAGGTACTGGTCGAGGTAGGAGCTGTCGGCGAAGACGCCGTACGTGTAGAGCTCGATCGAGGGCAGGGCGATCTCGTCGAGCGTCGTCTTCAGCACCGTCTTGAAGTCGGCGAGGGGGATCTCGGGGTGCATCGCGAGCTGCACGATGAGGCCGCCGATCGCGTTCGTCACGAGCAGCCGTGCCCGGCCAGGCGGATCGAGGCTGGGGCGGAGGACGCCGTCCGCGACCGCGGCCTCGGAGTACGCGAGCGCGTCGGCGATCATGCGCTCGACGAAGGCGGTGCCGGCCGGGCTGCCGTCCTGCACGCTGCGGAGGATGTAGACGAGCAGCGCGCCGTGCTCGTCGGCCTCCGCGAGCTGGGCCATCGCGGCGGCGGGGCCGGCGAGTCCCTCGGCCTTGAGCGAGCGATGCCTGGCGAGCACCTCGACATCGCATTCGGCGCGGAGCGCCTCCTTGGAGCCGAAGTGGTGACGGATGAGTCCGGCGCTGACGCCCGCGCGGGCTGCGATCGTGCGCACGGAGGCCGGGAAGCCCTCGGCGGCGAAGCACTCGATGGCCGCGTCGCGCAACCTGGCCCGCGTCGTGAGGTCGCTCGGGCGATCGTCGGCACCGGCCGTGGCCGCCCTGGAACCCGCCGGGAGCGTGGGGGGCGGCACATCCGCTATACGCATGGATCGGATGTTACACGCGTGTATAGCGAACGTCCAGAGGTGCGCCGCCCAACCCGGTGCGGCCGGCAGGTGAACGTTGCGCGACCGGGCGCCGATGCGACGACATCGCGCACGTCCGGCCGTCACGCTGGAGGGGTGAAGGTCGCACTCCTCGCAGAATCGTTCCTCCCGCACATGAACGACGTGACGCATTCCCTGCTCCAGGTGCTCCGCCATCTCGATCGGCGAGGCCATGAGGCGCTCGTGATCGCCCCGCGCTCCGGGCTCGTCGGCGGAGCCCTCGACGAGTCGCTCCACGGTGCCCGGACGCTCTTCGTGCCGTCGGTGCCGCTGCCGAGCTATCCGGAGGTGCGCATCGCGCTCGCCGGGGCCCACCGCCTGGCCGGCGTGCTGCGCGAGCACGGCACCGACGTCGTGCACCTCGCCAGCCCGTTCGTGCTCGGCTGGCGGGGCATCGCCGCCGCCGAACTGCTCGGCGTCCCCTCGGTCGCCGTCTACCAGACCGACGTGCCCGGCTACGCCGAGCGCTACGGCATCCCGGGGGCCGCCCCGGCGCTCGCGAGGCACGTCTCCCGCCTGCACCGGCGGGCCACCATCACGCTGGCCCCCTCGACCTCGGCCATCGAACGCCTCACCTCGCTCGACGTCGAGCGTGACCGCATCGCGCTCTGGCGACGGGGCGTGGACACCGAGCGGTTCTCCCCGTCCCGCCGGACCGCGCGGTGGCGGCGGGATGTCGCCGGCGCCGTCGCCGACGAGGTGGTCGTCGGCTACGTCGGCCGGCTCGCCCCGGAGAAGCAGGTCGAGGATCTGCGTGCGCTCGCCGGCCTCCCGCGCACCCGGCTCGTCATCGTGGGAGACGGCCCGTCGCGTCCCCATCTCGAGCGGATGCTGCCGGGGGCGACGTTCACCGGATTCCTGGGCGGCGACGCGCTCGCCGAGGCGATGGCCGGTTTCGACGTGTTCGTCCACCCCGGCGAGAACGAGACCTTCTGCCAGACCGTCCAGGAGGCGCTCGCGAGCGGCGTGCCGGTGGTCGCCGTCGGACGGGGCGGGCCCCTCGACCTCGTCGGGTCCAGCATCGACGGGTGGCTCTACCGGCCGGGCGACCTCGCCGAGTTCCGGGCCCGCGTGCTCGACCTCGTCGGCGACGACGCCAAGCGGCGGGCCTTCGCCCTTCGCGCCCGCGAGGCGGTGCTCGGACGGGGCTGGGACGTCCTGGGCGACGAGCTGCTGGCGCACTACGATCGCGCGATCGCCGCGACACGGGCAGCACCGGCACCGGTTCCGGCTGCGCCGGCCGCGACGGCGATCGGCCGGGCGCAGCCGCCGGTGACGCCGTCGCCACCGCGCTGGCATCGCTACGTCGCCGTCGGCGACTCGCTCACCGAGGGACTCTGCGACGCCTCGCGGATGGCGGCGGGGGAGTACCGCGGCTGGGCCGACCGCCTCGCGATGCTGCTCGCGCTCGCGAGTCCCCACGGCGACCGGGTCGCCTACGCCAACGTCGCCGTGCGCAGCCGCAAGGTGGCCGACGCGGTCGAGACCCAGATCCCGCTCGCGACGGCGATGCGGGCCGACCTCGTGAGCGTGTTCATCGGCGCGAACGACCTGGTCGGACCCCGCCCCGACGTGCACGGCCTCGCGGACCGGCTCGCGGAGGCCGTCGCCGCGCTGCGCGCGACCGGGGCGGACGTGCTGCTCGTCACCCCGTTCATGCCGCGGCGGCCCGCGTCGCGGCTCTACGCGTCGCGGTTCACTGCCTTCGCCGAGCGCCTGCGGGGCATCGCGCGCGACACGGGCGCGATCCTGCTCGACGTCGGTGCGCTGCCCGAGCTCCGCGCCACGTCGATGTGGGCCGAGGACCGCGTGCACCTGAACTCCGGCGGACACCGCGTCCTCGCCTACGCCGCCGCGCGCGTCCTCGGCGTGCCGGATGCCGCCGCCCTGGGCGAGCTCGAGCAGGCCGCGCACGATGCGCCGCGGCCGGGCGGCGAGGGCATGTCCGGCGGGGGAGCGGCCGGCGATCGCCAGGTCGGCGACCTGGAGTGGTTGGCCCGCCACGCCGCGCCCTGGATGGCACGTCGGCTCAGGGGGCGGACCGCCGGCGACGGTCGCGAACCCAAGCGCCCGGAACCGACGCCCGTGCTCACGCCCGCCGGGACGGCGGCCACCGAGGGCGTCAGGCCCGCGACATCCGCTGTTCACGGGCGAAAAACACGGCCTCTGCTAGGCTGAGCGAGGTTGCCGGTGGGCTGCCGTGCAGGTGCACGGCGAGAATCGGCCGCCGATGGAGCAGGCCGGCAGGAAGCTGGTCCCCTGTGGTGGATCACCAATCGAACCCCAAGACGTGGCGCGATTCGAGTGGTGGACTTCTACTGGTGGCCAGCGTGAACGCATCGACCTGATGCGATTCGTATTGCCTGTTCCTGCTCCGACGTAGGAGTCGTGCCCAAAGGGGGTGCGACGAAAAACAAAGGAGAGAGACCTCTTGGAAGGTCCTGAAATCACGTTCGCCGAAGCCGTCATCGACAATGGCAAGTTCGGCACCCGCACCATCCGGTTCGAAACCGGCCGTCTTGCGCAGCAGGCGCAGGGCTCGGCCGTCGCCTACATCGACGAAGAGACCATGCTGCTCTCGGCGACGTCCGTCTCCAAGCAGCCGAAGGACCACTTCGACTTCTTCCCGCTCACGATCGACGTCGAGGAGCGCATGTACGCCGCGGGTCGCATCCCGGGCTCGTTCTTCCGTCGCGAGGGCCGCCCCTCGACCGAGGCGATCCTCACCTGCCGCCTCATCGACCGCCCCCTGCGCCCCTCGTTCGTCGAGGGCCTGCGCAACGAGGTCCAGGTCGTCGTGACCGTGCTGGCCATCGAGCCCGACGAGCTCTACGACGTGCTCGCCATCAACGCCGCGTCGCTCTCGACGCAGCTCTCCGGCCTGCCCTTCTCGGGTCCGGTCGCCGGCGTGCGCGTCGCGCTCATCGACGGCCAGTGGGTCGCCTTCCCGAAGCACTCGCAGCTCGAGGACGCCGTGTTCAGCATGGTCGTCGCCGGTCGCGTCGTGACCGAGAAGGACGGCTCGCAGGATGTCGCGATCATGATGATCGAGGCCGAGGCCACCGACAACGCGTGGAACCTCATCCAGGCCGGCGCCGTCAAGCCCGACGAGACGGTCATCGCGCAGGGCATCGAGGCCTCGAAGCCCTTCATCAAGCAGCTCGTCGAGGCGCAGCAGCAGGTCGCCAAGACCGCGGCGAAGCCCACCGCCGACTACCCGACCTTCCCGCCGTACCAGGCCGAGGTCAAGGCAGCCGTCGAGGCGTTCGCGAGCGCCGAGCTCAAGGACGTCTACAAGATCGCCGGCAAGGTCGAGCGTCAGGACGCCGATGACGCGCTCAAGTCGCGCGTCAAGGAGCACGTCGCGACCAAGGTCGAAGCGGGCGAGCTGCCCGAGTCGGCCAACGCCGAGGTCTCCGCGGCCTACAAGTCGGTCACCAAGAAGGTCATGCGCACGCGCGTCCTCGAGGAGGGCGTCCGCATCGACGGCCGCGGCCTCGCCGACATCCGCCCGCTCGATGCCGAGGTGCAGGTCGTGCCCCGCGTGCACGGTTCGGCCATCTTCCAGCGCGGCGAGACCCAGATCCTGGGCATCACCACGCTGAACATGCTGAAGCTCGAGCAGTCGATCGACTCGCTGAGCCCGGTCACCAAGAAGCGCTACATGCACAACTACAACTTCCCGCCCTACTCGACCGGTGAGACCGGTCGCGTCGGGTCGCCGAAGCGTCGCGAGATCGGGCACGGCGCACTCGCCGAGCGCGCCCTCGTGCCGGTGCTGCCCACGCGCGAGGAGTTCCCCTACGCGATCCGCCAGGTCTCCGAGGCGCTCGGCTCCAACGGCTCGACGTCGATGGGCTCGGTCTGCGCCTCGACCCTGTCGCTCCTGAACGCGGGCGTGCCGCTGCGCGCCCCCGTCGCGGGCATCGCGATGGGCCTCATCTCCGACACCGTCGACGGCGAGACGCGCTACGCGGCCCTCACCGACATCCTCGGTGCCGAAGACGCGCTCGGCGACATGGACTTCAAGGTCGCCGGCACGAGCGAGTTCGTCACGGCGATCCAGCTCGACACGAAGCTCGACGGCATCCCCGCGTCGGTCCTCTCCGGTGCGCTGACGCAGGCCAAGGAGGCTCGCACGACGATCCTCGCCGTGCTGAACGCCGCCATCGACGCGCCCGACGAGATGGCCCCGACCGCGCCCCGCGTGATCTCGGTGCAGATCCCCGTCGACAAGATCGGCGAGCTGATCGGCCCGAAGGGCAAGACGATCAACGCGATCCAGGACGAGACCGGCGCCGACATCTCCATCGAGGAGGACGGCACCGTCTACATCGGCGCCGTCGACGGCCCGTCGGCCGAGGCCGCGCGTGCCCAGGTCAACGCGATCGCGAACCCGACCAACCCCGAGATCGGCGAGCAGTTCCTCGGAACCGTCGTCAAGATCGCGGCGTTCGGCGCGTTCGTCTCGCTCCTCCCGGGCAAGGACGGCCTGCTGCACATCAGCGAGGTGCGCAAGCTCGCCGGTGGCAAGCGAGTCGAGAACGTCGAAGACGTGCTCGGCGTCGGCCAGAAGATCCTCGTCGAGATCACGAAGATCGATGACCGCGGCAAGCTCTCGCTCGCCCCGGTCGTCGCGGAGGAGGCGGACACCGCCGGTCGCGAGACCGCCGGGACGCACACGGAGGAGCCCGCCGAGGGCGCCGACGCGTAGTCTCCACGTCGCATGACACGCGGATGCCCCGCCCGATTCGTTCGGGCGGGGCATCCGTCGTCTCCGCCGGGTTCGCTGCAACGCCCGCCGAGAGCGTGTCGTCGCGCGCCGCGGACGCGAACGGCCGCGTCACGACGGCCGGCGCGACCATTCGCGTCCGCGCAGGCCGCGCGCGTGACTAGTACAGGTTGCTCGCGCTGCTGCGGATCATCGCGTCGCGTTCCGCGAGCGCGGCCTCGGCGAGGGCACGGGCCTCGAGGCGCCGCCGAAGGAGCTCGGGGTCGTTGCGGCGGGCCGCCCGGCGGAGCCCCCACTCGGCGACGGAGAGGCCGCCCCGCACCGCGAGCGCGGCGAGGACTCCTGAGGGGGGCGAAAGGGTCGCGGTACTCATCTCACTGCTCCTTCTCGGATGCGCCGGCGGTCGCGTCGGCGGCGGAAGCCGTCGCTGCGTCGCTCGGCGTCGGTGTCGCCGCCCCACGCACGAGCGGGAAGGCGTTGACGTGGATCTGCACCGGCATCGAGCCGGGCGTCGGCGTTCGCTTGTAGGCGTCGATGAACTTCTTCAGCACGACGTCGATGTCGGCGACGAGCTCGGCGAGCTGCCCTGGCGTCAGGCGCAGGTTGATCGTGTCGCTCGTCGCGATGTCGAGCCACTCCTCGCCGAAGACGTGCTCGCCCTCGACGATGAACTCGCGGAGGTTCTGCTCGCGGCTGCGGAACCACTCCTCCTCGAGGAGCTTCACCGCCAACCGGTCGGCGCTGCCCGGTGCGAGGGTGCGGGCGTCGGGCACCGCGATCGACCCCGGCATGCGCTCCCACCAGCGTTCGCGGCCCTTGCCGCGCGTGGTGTCCTCGCGCACGAGCCCGGCGCGTTCGAGCTGTCGGAGGTGGTAGCTCATCGAGCCGCTGGACTCGCCGAGCCGCTCCCCGAGCCCGCTCGCCGTGAACGGCCCGTACGAGGAGAGCTCGTCGTAGATGCGCACCCGCAGGGGGTGGGCGAGCGACTTGAGGCTCGCCGACGGCAGCACATGGTCGATGCCGGGGTGGCGGGTGCTGCTCGGCTGCGAGGAGAGGTCGCGGGCGTCGTTGGAGGTCATGATGCAAAGATACCGCTGCAAAGAAAGTGTTGCAAGGATTTCTTTGCATTACATTCTTTGCATGTCCTCCGTCATGCTCGGCGCTGCAGGAGCGGCGCGAGGCGGTACGGGATCAGCTCACCCATCGCGAGCGAGGTCTCGGTGCGCTCGACCCCGTCGATCGCGAGGATCTCCCCGTCGATCCGGAAGAGGTCGTGCGCATCTCGGCAGACGACCCGCACCAGGAGGTCGACCGACCCGGAGAGTCCGTGCGCCTGGATGACCTCGGGGATCTCGCCCAGTCGATCCGCCACCTCGCCGAGCTGTCGCTGCCGCACATGCACCGACACGAACGCCTCGAGCGGGAAGCCGAGCGGCGTCGGGTCGATGCTGCGCTCGAACGAGAGGAATGCGCCGGATGCCTCGAGCTTGGCCATGCGCGCCTGCACGGTGTTGCGCGAGAGGCCGAGGCCGTCGGCCAGGGCCACGACGGTCGCGCGGGGATCGGCCCCGAGGGCGAGGAGCAGCGCTCGGTCCACATCGTCGTAGGCGGTCATACCGCCACACGATAGCACCGCCCGACGGCGCCTGATTGCGCAAGATGCTCAACAGATTCACTCATGCTTGAGCGCAGTGCTGGATCGACGTAGTCTCACGGTATCCGGCAACGCCGCCGGGTGCGGCTGCTCACGAGGCGGCCGCCGAGCGCGAGGATCCTCCGATGACCCCATCCGACCGACACGCCACCGGGCTCCTGACCAGGCCCGACGAGTTCGTGCAACTCATCACACCGACGGGCGAGCGACGTTCCGATCCCGAGCTCGACCCCTGGGTCGCCGACATCGACACGGACGCCCTGAGCGCACTCCACCGCGACATGGTCGTCGTGCGCCGCCTCGACACCGAGGCCACGGCGCTGCAGCGCCAGGGCCAGCTCGGACTCTGGCCGCCGCTGTCCGGCCAGGAGGCCGCGCAGATCGGCTCCGCCCGTGCGCTCCGCGAGGACGACTTCGCCTTCTCCAGCTACCGCGAGCACGCGGTGGCCTGGGTCCGCGGCGTCGGCCCCGCAGACCTGCTCCGCGTCTGGCGCGGTGCCGCGGCATCCGGCTGGAACCCGTACGAGCACGGCATGGCCGTGCCGCAGATCATCATCGGCGCACAGGCGCTGCACGCGACGGGCTGGGCGATGGGCGCGAGGTGGGACGACACGGATGCCGCAGCCGTCGCGTACTTCGGCGACGGTGCGACGAGCGAGGGCGACGTGAACGAGGCCCTCGTCTTCGCCGCGAGCTTCGACGCGCCCGTGGTCTTCTTCTGCCAGAACAACCAGTGGGCGATCTCGGAGCCCGTCGGGCTCCAGTCGAGGCAGCCGCTCGCACGCCGGGCGGACGGCTTCGGCATCCCGGGCGTCCGGGTCGACGGCAACGACGTGCTCGCGGTCATGGCGACCACGCGCATCGCGTTGGACCGCGCGCGTCGCGGCGAGGGCCCCACGTTCATCGAGGCGGTCACCTACCGCATGGGCCCCCACACGACCGCCGACGACCCGAAGCGGTACCGCGGCGAGGACGAGCTCGCGGAGTGGCGTGGCCGCGACCCGATCGCGAGGGTCGCGGCGCTGCTCGCGGCATCCGGTGCCGATGTCGCGGCGGTCGAGCGCGAGGCGGGGGAGGAGGCCGACCGCATGGCCGCCGACCTGCGTACGGCGATCACCTCGATCGCCGACCCCGAGCCGCTCAGCGTCTTCGACCACGTCTACGCCGAGCCGCACGCCCACCTCGACCGGCAGCGCGAGCACTACACGCGCTACCTCGGGCAGTTCGACGACGCGGCCGGCGCCGCAGCGCCCGCGCGGGGAGGCTCGCGATGACCACGCTCACCCTCGGCGGCGCTCTGAATGCCGGCCTTCGTCGCTCGCTCGCGGGAGACGACAAGGTCGTGCTCCTCGGCGAGGACATCGGCACCCTCGGCGGCGTCTTCCGCATCACCGACGGGCTGAAGGCCGAGTTCGGCGCCCACCGCGTCGTCGACACGCCCCTCTCGGAGGCCGGCATCGTCGGCACCGCCGTGGGCCTGGCGTACCGCGGCTACCGTCCCGTGGTGGAGATCCAGTTCGACGGGTTCATCTACCCCGGGTTCGACCAGATCGTCGCGCAGGTCGCGAAGCTGCACTACCGCTCGCACGGCAACGTGCGGATGCCGATCACCATCCGCGTCCCGTTCGGCGGCGGCATCGGCGCGGCCGAGCACCACTCCGAATCGCCCGAGGCGTACTTCGCGCACACGGCCGGCCTCCGCGTCGTGGCGTGCTCGGATGCCGCCGACGCCTACGTCATGATCCAGCAGGCCATCGCGAGCGACGATCCCGTGCTGTTCTTCGAACCCAAGCGCCGGTACCACGTGAAGGGCGAGGTCGACGAGACCGCGAGCCTCGCGGACGCGAAGCCGATGGGCGTCGCCTCCGTCGTGGCATCCGGAACCGACGTCACCCTCGTGACCTACGGCGCGCTCGTGCAGACCGCCCGCGATGCGGCCACCGCGGCCCGTGAGGACGGCGTCTCGATCGAGGTCATCGACCTGCGCTCGCTCTCGCCGATGGACCTCTCGACCGTCGCGGCATCCGTGCGCCGTACGGGGCGGCTCGTGATCACGCACGAGGCCGGCCAGCAGGTCGGGCTCGGCGCCGAGATCGCGGCGAGCATCACCGAGCGGTGCTTCGAGTTCCTCGAGGCTGCCCCGGTGCGCATCACCGGCCACGACATCCCGTATCCGCCCGCGAAGCTCGAGCGTCACCACCTGCCGGACCTCGACCGCATCCTCGACGGCGTCGATCGCGTGCTCGGACGCCCGAACTCGCTGAGCGGGGTGGAGGCGTGAGCATGATCCGCGAGTTCCCGCTGCCCGACCTCGGAGAGGGCCTGACCGAGTCCGAGGTCGTCGCCTGGCGCGTCGCCGTCGGCGACCGCGTCGAGCTGAACCAGATCGTCGCCGACGTCGAGACCGCCAAGGCCGTCGTCGAACTGCCGACGCCCTACGCGGGCGTCATCACCGCACTGCACGCCGTCGAGGGCGAGACGGTCAACGTCGGCGAACCGCTCTTCTCCTGCGAGACGGGTGACGGCGCGTCCGGCGACAGCCTGCCGGGTGCGCCGGCGACGGATGCCTCGGAGCCGACGCCCGGCGATGCCGATGCGCCCTCCGCCACGACGCCCGAGCGGGTTCCGGATGCGGCGCCTGGCCCGAACCTCGTCGGCTACGGCGCTCGCGACGAGGGCGGCCCGAAGCGGCGAGCGCGTCGCGCGGCGCTCGCCGCCGACCTCGTGCCCCAGTCCGTGGTCGGTGGCGACGGGGACGCCGCAGCCGCCGCGACGACCGTCGCCGCCGAGCACGTGGTCCCCCGACCCGAGCGGCCGCGGTCCACGCCGCCCGTCCGCAAGCTCGCCCGCGATCTCGGCGTCGACCTCGAGTCCGTGCCCGGCACGGGGGAGCGCGGGCTCATCACGCGCGCCGACGTGGAGGCGGCGGCATCCGCCGGACCCGCTGCCGACGGCCGGCCGACGGACGCCACGGCCGGGGGCGAACGACGCATGGAGGCGCCCTCGGACGTGCGCATCCCGATCCGCGGCGTGCGCAAGCACACGGCGGCGGCCATGGTCCGCAGCGCGTTCACGGCCCCGCACGTCACCGAGTTCCTCACGATCGACGTGACCGCGACCATGGACTTCGTGCGGGGGCTCCGGGAGGATCGCGCCTTCGCCGGCCACCGCATCACGCCGCTCGCCGTCGTGGCGAAGGCCGTCTGCCTCGCGGCCCGCCGCACGCCCGAGGTCAACGCGCGCTGGGAGGAGGACACCCAGCAGATCGTGCAGTTCGCGGGCGTGAACCTCGGCATCGCCGCCGCCACGGATCGCGGGCTCGTCGTGCCCAACGTCAAGGCCGCCGATCGGCTGACCCTCGTCGAGCTGGCCGACGCCATCGGCGAGCTCGCGACCACCGCCCGCGAGGGGCGCACCGCCCCGGCGGACCTGACCGGCGGCACGATCTCGATCACGAACGTCGGCGTCTTCGGCATCGACGCCGGCACGCCGATCCTGAACCCCGGCGAGGCGGCCATCCTCGCGATGGGCGCCGTGCGCCGGCTCCCATGGGAGCATCGCGGCGAGATCGCCCTGCGCGAGGTCATGACGCTGAGCCTCTCGTTCGACCACCGGCTGGTCGACGGGCAGCAGGGCGCGGCCTTCCTCACGGATGTCGGCGCGATCCTCCGCGACCCGGCACGCGCGCTGACGATGGTCTGAGCGCGCGTCGCGCGGTGCGGCCGGCGGATGTGGCGCGCGCCGGCCATGCGCGGGAAAATGGGGGAATGGACGCATCAGGCACCCTCGATCCCGAGCAGACGGCGGCCGACCTGGCCCCGACGGGGTTCACCCACGCCGACGACCGGCTGCTCGCGACCTTCACGACGGCCGACTTCGCGAGCGCGGTCCGCCTGCTCGATGCGGTGGCCGTCGTCGCCGACGAGTCGAACCACCATCCCGACGTGCACCTCGGGTGGGGCCGCGTGACCTTCGAGCTCTCCTCCCACGATGCCGGGGGCGTCACCGGGCGGGACGTCGAGCTCGCGCGTCGCATCCGCGCGCTCGCCGACCAGCAGGGCGCGCGGCCGAACTGACCCGGCCGCGCCGCGCGAACGGGGCGACGTCGGACGTCGGCTCGCGGCATCCGTCGCTCGCGCCGATCCCGGCGCGGCCCGGCTCGTCAGTCGAGCCGGTGGAACTCGCCGTCGACGCGCCGGAACCCGCAGCGCTCGAGCACGGCGACGGATGCCGCGTCGCCGGCCGGCTTCGCGTGCACGGGGCGCGGCAGCGTGTCGACGAAGAGCCGCAGGGCGCGCACGCGCACGGCTTCGCCGAGTTCGGCGGGCAGCGCGTCGAGCGAGACGACGATCACCTCGCCCTCCCGGACGCTCTCGAGCTCGCCGACGATCTCGCCGTCGGCGCGGACCGTGCGGCGCACGAGCCCCGTCGCGGATGTGTCGTGGTGCGGGTTTCGGTGCAGGGTGTCGAGATCCGTGTCGCGGGTCGCGCGCAGGGTCACGACATGAGGCTCGCCCATGCCATCTCCTCGAGGATGCCGCGGACGGTGCCGTCGGCGGGTCTGCGCCCAGGGGTGCGGGCGCTGTGGGGTGTGGAGTTCAGCAGTCCGAAGGCGGCGTGTGCCCGGAACCGCAGTTCCACCTCGGCCCGGTCGGGCCTGAGCTCTGCGAGGGTGGCGACCCAGTGCTCGACGTAGCGGCGCTGCAGCGAGCGCACGTCGTGGCGGACGCCGGGGTCGAGCTGTTCGAGTTCGCGGTCCTGCACGACGATGACGTCGGCGTCGGCGAGGGCGAAGTCCACGTGGAACGCGATCAGCGAGCGCAGGGCGGATGCCGCGTCGGGGGCGTTCGCGAGCACCTCGTCGGCGCCGTCGAGCAGCGACCGGCTGGCACCCTCGAGGATCGCGGCGAGAACGGCCGACTTGCCGGAGAAGTGGCGGTAGACGGCCGGCCCGCTGACGCCGACGGCCGCGCCGAGGTCTTCGATGGTCACGCCGGCGTACCCGCGGTCGGCGAAGAGGCGCGCTGCGGCGGTGAGGATGGCGGCGCGCCGGTCGGCCTTCTGCCGCCCCCGCTCGGTCAACGGCTCGCCCGTGAACTCGGGCGACGTCGTCGACGTGGGTGTGCTTGCCATTTGCCTGCCTGCTCGCTACTCTCGGGAAATCGAGTTAGTGAACACTAACCGAAAATCGCGGCGCGGCACAAGAGGCTCGCCACGAGCACGCGGAGGGCCGATGCCGACACTCACGACCATGGTCGACCAGCGCGACGACGCCGCGCGGCGCAACGCCGACGGGCACGCCGCACTCGTCGATGAGTTGCGCGACCGCCTCGCCGCCGCCGCGCTCGGCGGCCCGGAGGCCTCGCGCGACCGGCACGTGGCGCGCGGCAAGCTCCTGCCCCGCGATCGCGTCGACCGGCTGCTCGACGAGGGCAGCCCGTTCCTCGAGCTCTCGCCGCTCGCGGCCGACGGCCTGTACGACGACCAGACCCCCGGGGCCGGCATCATCACGGGGGTCGGCCTCGTGCACGGCCGGCCGGTCGTGGTCGTCTGCAACGACCCGACCGTCAAGGGCGGTACCTACTACCCGATGACGGTCAAGAAGCACCTCCGCGCCCAGGAGGTCGCCCGAGAGCACCGCCTCCCGTGCGTGTACCTCGTCGACTCCGGCGGCGCCTACCTGCCCATGCAGGATGACGTGTTCCCCGATCGCGAGCACTTCGGCCGCATCTTCTACAACCAGGCCCAGCTCTCCTCGCTGCGCATCCCGCAGCTCGCGGCCGTGCTCGGGTCGTGCACCGCCGGTGGCGCCTACGTGCCGGCGATGAGCGACGAGTCCGTGATCGTGCGCGAGCAGGGAACGATCTTCCTCGGCGGCCCGCCCCTCGTGAAGGCCGCGATCGGCGAGGTCGTCACGCCCGAGGAGCTCGGCGGCGGGGAGCTGCACTCGAGGGTGTCGGGGGTCACGGACCACCTCGCCGACGACGACGAGCACGCCCTCGAGCTCGTGCGCGACATGGTCGCCACCCTCCCGCCCGAGGCGCCGCGCGCCTGGGCCGTGCGCGAGCCCAGGCCGCCGGCGGTGGACCCTGCGACGCTCACGGCCGCGGTGCCGGTGGGCGTCGCCCAGCCGTACGACGTGCGCGAGGTCATCGCCCGTCTCGTCGATGCGAGCGAGTTCAGCGAGTTCAAGCCCGACTACGGTGACACCCTGGTCACCGGCTTCGCGCACCTCGACGGGCACCCGGTCGGCGTCGTGGCGAACAACGGCGTGCTCTTCAGCGAGTCGGCCATGAAGGGCGCCCACTTCATCGAGCTCTGCGACCAGCGGGGCATCCCGCTCGTGTTCCTGCAGAACATCTCCGGGTTCATGGTCGGCCGCGACGCGGAGGCCGGCGGCATCGCGAAGCACGGGGCGAAGATGGTCACCGCCGTCGCCACCACCCGGGTCCCGAAGCTGACCGTCGTGATCGGCGGTTCGTTCGGAGCCGGCAACTACTCGATGTGCGGGCGCGCGTACTCGCCGCGCTTCCTCTGGATGTGGCCGAACGCCCGCATCTCCGTCATGGGCGGCGAGCAGGCGGCATCCGTGCTCTCGACGGTGAAGGGCGACCAGCTGGCGATCAAGGGCGAACCGTGGTCGGATGCAGCGGCCGAGGCCTTCGCGGCCCCGATCCGCGAGCAGTACGAGCAGCAGGGCAGCCCGTACCACTCGACCGCAAGGCTCTGGGACGACGGCATCATCGACCCCGCCGACACCCGCACGGTGCTCGCCATGGCGCTCGAACTGGCAAGCCGGACGCCGCTGCCCGAGCCGCGGTTCGGACTCTTCCGCATGTGACCGCGGCCTGACCGCGCGGCGGATGCGCCATCGGGCGTCTCCGGCATGCCAGAGTGTTCCCGTACGCGGATCGCGGATGGGGGCGGCATGCAGCGACCACTGGCCGGGTTGACGAGGCGGAACCTCGGCACCGAGCTGTTGGCGGGGGTCACCCTGATCGCGATCGCGATCCCGCTCAACATCGGCTACGCCCAGATCGCCGGGCTTCCCGCGACGGCCGGTCTCTACGCGCTCATCGTGCCGACCGTGGCCTACGCGCTGGTCGTCGCGTCGCGGCAGGTGGTGGCCTCCCCGGACGCCGCGGCGGCCGCCCTGGTCGCCTCCTCGATCGGCGGGCTCGCGGCGGCGGGCAGCGAGGACTACGCCACCATGGCGCTCGCGCAGGCGATCATCTGCGGCGTCATGTTCGCGCTGCTCTCGGTCTTCAAGCTCGGGTTCCTCGCGAACTTCCTCTCCAAGCCCATCTTGATCGGCTTCGTCGGCGGCCTGGCCCTGGACATCATGGTCAGCCAGGTCGCCAAGATGCTCGGCGTGAAGATCGACTCCGGCGGCGAGTTCGTCGACAAGGTGGTCGGGCTCGTGAGCGGGCTCGGCACGACCAACGCCTGGTCGTTGGCCATCTCCGCTGGCTCGGTCGCGGTGCTCCTGCTGGGCCGGAGGTACCTCCGCGCGGTGCCCTGGGCGCTCGTGGTGCTCGTGCTCACGACGGTGCTCGTGGTCGTCGTCGACCTCGACGACGCCGGCGTGGCCGTGCTCGGGGAGGTGCCCGCCGGTCCGCCGACGATCACCTGGCCGGTGCTCGAGTGGACGACCTGGCTCGCCCTCGTCCCCTCCGCCATCGCGCTCACGCTCGTCACCACCGCCGAGGGCCTGCTCGTCTCCCGCTCGTACTCCGAGCGACGCCGCTATCCGTTCCGCGCCAACCGCGACCTCATGGCCTTCGGCGTCGCGAACATCGCCGCAGGTGCGCAGGGCAGCTTCGCGGTGGGGTCCTCCACCTCGCGCACGGCGGCGATGGACCAGGCCGGGTCGCGCACCCAGCTGCCCTCGATGGTGCTCGCCGTCGGCACGCTGCTCCTGCTGCTGTTCGGCACGGCTCTCCTCGCCGACATCCCGTCTCCCGCGATCGGCGCGGTCGTCGGCGTCGCGATCATCCCCCTCCTCGGAATCCGCGAGTTCGCCGACCTCTGGCGCAAGGACCGATTCGAGTTCGTCGTCGGCGCGGTCTGCTTCCTGGTGACCCTGTTCGTGGGGGCGATCCCCGGCATCGTGGTCGCGTTCACGCTGGCACTCATCAATCTCGCGAAGCGCGCCGCCAACCCGGCCATCGACGTCCTCCTCGACTCCGGCGACCCCGGCGAGTCGCTGCTCGACGACGCGCCGGCCGGCACCACCACGGCGCCGGGCGTCGTCGTCATCCGCCTCGCCGCGCCCCTGTTCTTCGCGAACGGCAGCGTCTTCACCTCCGCGGTGAAGCGCGCGGTGACCTCGGCGGAGGGTGAGCCCGTGCACGACGTGGTCGTCGACATGGAGGCCGTGACCGACATCGACGTCACCGGGGCCGAGGAATTCGAGGCGCTGAAGGCGTGGCTCGCCCGCACCGGCGTGGCGCTGTCCTTCAGCCGCATGCGCGAGCCCGCCCGCCTCCGACTCGTGCAGCTCGGCCTCCTCGGCGACGAGCGGGTCTTCGAGACCAACCGCGCGGCGATCGCCGCCCTGACCACGACGGCGCCGGGATCCGGCGCCACCAGAGAGAAGAGCACACCATGAACGGCGCCATCGGCGGCATCCTCCCGCTCGCCCTGGGTGTGGCGATCAGCCCCATCCCGATCATCGCGGCGATCCTCATGCTCCTCTCGCCGAAGGCGCGCGTGACGAGCGTCGGCTTCCTGCTCGGCTGGCTCATCGGCATCATCGTGGCCGTCGGCGTGTTCACCGCGCTCGCCTCGGTGCTGCCCGAGTCCGATCCCGACGCGTCCAAGCCGATCAAGGGCGCCATCCAGTTGCTGCTGGGCGCCGCGTTGCTCTTCCTCGCCGTCGGCCAGTGGCGCAAGCGCCCGCGGGAGGGCGTCGAGCCCGCGCTGCCGAAGTGGATGCAGGCCATCGACAAGCTCAGCTTCTTCGGTGCCTTCGGCCTGGCCTTCCTGCTGTCGGCGCTGAACCCGAAGAACCTCATCATGGCGGCCGGGGCCGGCGCCGAGATCGGCGACGCACAGCTCGACACGGGAGAGCTCGTGCTCGTCATCGCGATCTACGTCCTGATCGCGGCATCCACCGTGGCCATCCCGGTCATCGCCTACCTCATCGCGTCCGAGCGGCTGCGCGGACCCCTCGATGCGCTGCGGGTCTGGCTCGGGCAGGAGAACGCGATCATCATGGCGGTCCTGCTGCTCGTGATCGGCGTCTCGATGATCGGCAAGGGCATCGGCAGCTTCTGAGCCGTTCCGCGGCGCTCGGGCACAGCCCGGTGCGCGGCATCCGCTCGTGCCCTGGCGATCAGGACCCGGATGCCGCCGCCGCGCGCTCGACCGCCGCGATCGCCTGCTCCACGCCGCCGCGCCACGGCGCACCGTGACCCGGGATCACCCACGTGGCACCGAGCCCGGAGATGCGCTGGAGGGAGGCGATGGCCTCGGCCGGGTCGTCGGTGAAGGGCGCCGGCTGCGGACCCTCGGTTCCCGTGAGTACGTGTCGGGTGGTGAGGCCGTCGCCCACGAAGACCGCGTCGACCGACGGGACGTGGATGGCGATGCTGCCGGGGGAGTGGCCGGGGAGCGAGATGATCTCGGGCGCACCCGGCAGGTCGAGCACGTCGCCGTCGCGGACGGCGACGACCTCGGCGAGCGGCGTGGTGCGCAGTCCGTCCTTGCGCAGGGCGTACCAGAGGAACCTCGTCGTGGCGCCGAGGCGCATGCGTCCCCACTCGGGCTTGGTCGACTCCTCGCCCTTGGCGCGGGCGGCGTCGGCCTCGTGCACGAAGACGGGAACGCCGTGGTCGCGGCGCAGGCGCTCGGCGAAGCCGATGTGGTCGCTGTCGCCGTGGGTGAGCACGACGCCGCGCACGTCGTCGAGCGAGCGACCCATGGCGTCGAGCTCGGCCAGCAGCTCCGTCCACTGGCCGGCGAAGCCGGCGTCGATGATCGTCACGCCGTCGGGCGAGTCGACGAGGTGGACCGCGACGATGTCGTTGCCGATCCGGTGGAGCGAGTGTGCGAGCTGCATGCGAGCGGGCCTTCCGTGTGGGGGATCGTGGCGTGGTGGCGATGGCTACGATACATAGCTATGATGGCTAACGTCAATAGCCATTGATCTGGAGGTACCGGATGCCGACGCCTGATCGCACATCACTCGCCGAGATCGTCGAGGCCGGCCGGTCGCTGCTCGAGCAGCACGGCCTCGACGGGCTCACCATGCAGGCCGTGGCCGCCCGCGTCGGCGTGCGGGCGCCCTCGCTCTACAAGCGCGTGGCCGGCCGCGAGTCCCTCATCGCCCTCGTGGCCGAGGCGACCCTCCGCGACCTCGCCGAGGCGGCCGAGCGTGCATCGGCCGCAGCAGGCGCGGATCCGGGGGCCCGCCTCGGCGCCCTTGCGCGAGCCGTCCGCGACTTCGCCCACCGGCGACCCGTCGCGTACGGCCTCGTGTTCTCGCCCGGCGCCGAACAGCGGCTGGACCCCGACCTGCTCGCCCAGGCGAGCGCGCCGGTGCTCCGGGCGGCCGCCGACCTCGCCGGCGAGGAGCGCGCACTCGACGCCGCGCGCACCTTCACGGCGTGGGCCAACGGCTTCGTGGGCATGGAGCTCTCGGGCGCGTTCCGCCTCGGCGGCGACGTCGAGCGCGCCTTCGAGTACGGCGTCGAGGCCATGGCCGCGGCGGTCGGCGGCGCTGGGGCGGCTGCGCGGTCCTGACGGGGGGTCCGCCTGCTTGCGATTTCAGTTAATCCTCACTAACATCGGATCCAGTTAGTGCGCGTTAACCGACTCTGGTCCGCGCCGACCCGCAGAGAGGCGGATGACGCGAGAGATGGCCACGATCGACGCCGGCAGCCGACCGTTCGAGCGCGTGCTCGTCGCCAACCGCGGCGAGATCGCCGTCCGGGTCATCCGCACGCTCCGTCGCCTCGGCATCCGCTCGATCGCCGTCTTCTCCGACGCCGACGCCGACGCACCGCACGTGCGCCTGGCCGACGAGGCCGTGCGCATCGGCCCCGCACCGGCCGCCCAGAGCTACCTCGATCCCGACCGGATCATCGCCGCGGCGCGCGACACGGGCGCCCAGGCCGTGCACCCCGGCTACGGGTTCCTCTCCGAGCATGCCGGGTTCGCCGAGGCCTGTCGTCGCGCGGGCATCGTCTTCATCGGCCCCGGTGACGAGGCACTCGCCGTCATGGGCGACAAGATCCGCGCCAAGCGCCACGTCGCGGCATCCGGCGTACCCGTCGTCCCGGGCGTCGCCGACCCGGCCCTCGACGACGACGGCCTGCTCGCGGCCGGGCTGCAGGTCGGCTTCCCGCTGCTCGTGAAGCCGTCGGCCGGCGGCGGCGGCAAGGGCATGCAGGTCGTGCGCGATGCCGGCGAGCTCGCCGACGCGATCCCGGCCGCGCGCCGCATCGCCCGCACGTCCTTCGGCGACGACACGCTGCTCCTGGAGCGCCTCATCGAGCGGCCCAGGCACATCGAGGTCCAGGTGCTCGCCGACGCCCACGGATCGGTCATCCACCTCGGCGAGCGCGAGTGCTCGCTCCAACGTCGCCACCAGAAGGTTGTCGAGGAGGCCCCGTCGCCGCTCCTCGACGAGGCGACGCGCGAGCGGATCGGGCGGGCGGCCTGCGACGCGGCGCGCAGCGTCGCCTACCTCGGTGCGGGAACGGTCGAGTTCCTCGTGTCCGATGCCGCCCCCGAGGAGTTCTTCTTCATCGAGATGAACACGCGCCTGCAGGTGGAGCACCCGGTCACCGAGCTCGTGACGGGCGTCGACCTCGTCGAGCAGCAGCTGCGCATCGCCGCGGGGGAGCCGCTGCCGCTGCAGCAGGAGGACGTGCGCCTGGTCGGCCACGCCGTCGAGGCGCGCGTCTACGCCGAGGCTCCCGAGCGCGGCTTCCTTCCATCGACGGGCGAGGTGCTCGCGTGGGGGGCGCCGACGGGCGACGGCGTGCGGGTCGACGCCGGCATCCGCGGCGGCCAGCACGTCACCGCCGACTACGACCCCATGCTCGCGAAGGTCATCGCGCTCGGCGCCGACCGCACCGAGGCCCTCGAGCGGCTCGACGCCGCGCTGGCCGGCACGGTCGTGCTCGGCGTCGACACGAACATCGCCTTCGTGCGGCGGCTGATCGCCGAGCCGGCGGTGCAGGCGGGTTCGCTCGACACGACCCTCATCGACCGCCTGCCCGCTCCGGAGGCTGTGCCCGCCTCGCCCGGGCAGCTCGCGGCTGCGGCATCCGCGGTGCTCGGCGACGGCGTCGCGACGACCGCGGATCCGTCGGCCGGGCCGCGGGCCTGGGCGGATGCCGCGGGCTGGCGCATCGGAGCCCACCGCACGCCGTCGGTCCTGCTCGCCCCGCGCGACGCGCCCGACGCCGTGACCGCCGTGACCGCCGTGACCGCCGGCACGCTTCCGACGCCCACCACCGACGGCGCCACGGTTCGCATCGCCGCCGACGGAACGATCTGGGTGCACGCCGAGGGTTCCACCACGGCGTTCGTGCAGCACGACCGCCGAGAGCTGGCTTCCGCCCGGCGTGCGGCCGCCGTCCGCGGCGGAGTTGCCGCCAACCCCGAGCTGCGCGCCCCGATGCCCGGAACCGTCACCGCCGTCTTCGTCGCCGACGGTGACCACGTCGACGAGGGCGCCCCCGTGATCGCGATCGAGGCCATGAAGATGGAGCACCGCATCACGGCCACGACCGCGGGCATCGTGCGGCTCGCGGCATCCGTCGGCGACCTGGTCTCACGAGACCAGCCTGTCGCACGCATCGAACCCGCCGTCGACACCACCGACGCGGCATCCGCATCCCTCGCATCCCAAGAGGAACACGAACAGGAGCACACGAATGCAGTATGACCTGAGCGCCGACGAGCAGCGCCTGTACGACGACGTCGCCGACTTCGCCGACCGGGTGGTCGCGCCCGCCGCCTACGCCTACGACACCGAGCGCCGCCTGCCGATGGAGATCATCGCGCAGATGGGCGACATGGGACTCTTCGGGCTGCCCTTCCCGAAGGAGGTCGGCGGCCAGGGCCGCAGCTACTTCGAGCTCTGCCTCGCGGTCGAGGCGCTGGGTCGGGTCGACCAGTCGATCGGCGTGACGCTCGAGGCCGGCGTCGGCCTCGGCGTCATGCCCATCTACCGGCACGGGACCCCCGAGCAGCAGGCCGAGTACCTGCCCGACCTCGTCGCCGGGCGGGCGCTCGCCGGGTTCGGCCTCACGGAGGCGGGCGCGGGCAGCGACGCGGGGGCCACGGCGACGACGGCCGAGCTCGTCGACGGCCAGTGGGTCATCAACGGGTCGAAGCAGTTCATAACGAACTCGGGCACCCCGATCACGCGCTTCGTCACGATCACCGCCGTGACGGGGCAGCGCACCGGCGCCGACGGCCAGGTCAAGCCCGAGCTCTCGACGATCATCGTGCCGAACGACACCCCCGGGTTCACCGTCGAGCCGGCGTACGACAAGGTCGGCTGGCACACCTCCGACACGCATCCGCTGACGCTCCGCGACGTGCGGGTGCCAGAGTCGAACCTGCTCGGCGAGCGGGGACGCGGCTACGCGAACTTCCTGCGCACCCTCAACGAGGGCCGGGTCGCGTTCGCGGCGCTCGCGACCGGTGCGGCGCAGGGCTGCCTCGAGGAGGCCCTCCGCTACGCGAAGGAGCGCAAGGTCTTCGGCACGAACATCGGCTCCAACCAGCACATCGCCTTCAAGATCGCCAAGATGCAGGCGCGCGTGCACCAGGCCCGACTCGCGTGGCACGACGCGGCCCGCAAGCTCGATGCGGGCAAGCCCTTCACACTCGAGGCATCCATCGCGAAGATGGTCTCGGGGGAGGCGGCCATGGACAACGCGCGCGACGCGACGCAGATCTTCGGCGGCTACGGCTTCATGAACGAGAACGCCGTCGCACGCCACTACCGCGACTCGAAGATCCTCGAGATCGGCGAGGGCACGACCGAGGTGCAGCTCATGATCATCACGAGGGAGCTCGGGCTGGCCGCCTGAGCGGGCGCCCGCGAGGAGGAGCAGATGACGGATGCCGCGACGGCGCCGGACTCGAGCGGGTCGGCGCCCATCCGCGAGGTCGTGCAGCGCGGCCTCTGGTACGAGGAGTTCGAGGAGGGGGTGCGCTACCTGCACCGCCCGGGGCGAACGGTGACCGAGGCCGACAACGTGCTGTTCACGACGCTCACCATGAACCCGCAGCCGCTGCACCTCGATGCGGCGTTCGCGGCGACCCAGCCCTTCGGGCGCATCCTCGTGAACTCGCTCTTCACCCTGTCCACCCTCGTCGGGCAGTCGGTGGGCCAGCTCACCCAGGGCACGCTGGTCGCGAACCTCGGCTTCGGCGAGGTCGCCTTCCCGAACCCGGTGTTCGTGGGCGACACGCTCTACGGCGAGAGCGTCGTCGTGTCGAGGCGGCTCTCGTCGTCGCGGCCGGGCGAGGGGGTCGTGGTGCTCGCGCACACCGCGCGCAACCAGGACGGCCTGGTCGTGGCCACGGCGTCGCGGACCATGCTCGTGCAGACGAGGGAGGCGGGCGAGCGACGGGCCGCCGGGTCGCGGCACGCCGGGACGACGGCCGGGCAGGGGACGAGCGGATGACGCATCCGTCGTTCCGCTTCGGCCCGGCACTGCTCTTCTGCCCGGCCGATCGCCCCGACCGCTACGAGAAGGCGCTGGGACGCGCCGACGCCGTCATCCTCGACCTCGAGGACGCCGTCGCGCCCGAGGCCAGGGCCGCCGCCCGGCGCGCGGTCGCCGCATCCGACCTCGACCCCGAGCGCGTGATCGTCCGCGTGAATCCGGCCTCCTCGCCGGAGTTCGCAGCCGATCTCGCCCTGCTCGGCGACACCCCGTACCGAACCGTCATGCTCGCCAAGTGCGAGGGCACGGCCGACCTGGTCGAGCTCATCGACTTCGAGGTCATCGCCCTCTGCGAGACGGCACGCGGCGTGCTCGCGGCCGAGCAGGTCGCCGCGATCCCCAACGTGACGGCGCTCATGTGGGGCGCCGAGGACCTCGTCGCGTCGCTGGGCGGCTCGACCAGCCGCCACGCCGACGGCACGTACCGCGGTGTCGCCGTGCACGCCCGCGCCCGCGTGCAACTGGCCGCGGCGGCCAACGGCATCGCGGCGATCGACACCGTGCACCTGGACATCGGCGACCTCGAGGGCCAGTCCGAGGAGGCCCGCGATGCCGCAGCGCTCGGCTTCGCGGCCACGGCCTGCATCCATCCGTCGCAGGTCGACGCCGTGCGCGCCGCGTACCTGCCCGGCGAGGAGCAGGTCGAGTGGGCCAGGGCGGTGCTCGCCGAGGCCGGCCGGGCGCCCGGCGTCTTCGCGTTCCGGGGCCGCATGGTCGATGCCCCACTGCTCCGTCAGGCCGAGGCGATCGTGCGGCGCGCGGGCACGCCGCGCTGACGGCGCCGCACCACTCGCACCGCCGGCTGCGCATCCGCACCGCGCCCGGCGACCGCCGGGCTGCGCGACGACGGATAACGCCTCGTCCGCGCGGGTCCCATCCGTTCGGTGCTCGGCTCCGAATCACCTCTGACCAGCGACATCGACCTCAATTCGGGGGACATGCCGACACGATTCGGTAACAGTTCATCCGGAATTCCCGTGGCGGCATCAGTCGCCGCCGACGGGCACCGTATTCTCGATGGCATCCTGGGGAGGAGGACGACGTGGCACGACGGCACATGGCAGGAGCTCGCGACACGCGCGCGACGGGGGTGGCGCTCGCCGAGCGCGAGGCCGAACGCGGCGCATACCCGAGCACGGATGCGTCGGATCCGACGCACGTCGAGCGCCGCACGCCGGCACATCTCGCCGAGTCGATCCCGTCGAACACGTTCTCCGGTCCCATCCTCGTCCCGCTGCGGTCGAGGCTCGGCGACACCGACATGATCGTGCACCCGCTCGCGCTCGGCACGAGCACCTTCGGCTGGACCCTCGGCAACGACGACGCCTTCGCCGTGCTCGATCGATTCGCGGGCACGGGCGGTGACCTCGTCGACACCGCCGACAGCTACGCCTCGGGCCGCAGCGAGTCGATCATCGGCTCGTGGATGGCCTCGCGGCGGACCCGCGACCGGATGCACCTCATGACCAAGGTCGGCCGGTCGGCCGCGAACCCCGGACTCTCGCCCGAGGCGATCCGCGCGGCCGTCGACGACAGCCTGCAGCGCCTCGCGACCGATCGCATCGACGTGCTGTTCTTCCACGGCGAGGACGCCGCAGTGCCCCTCGAGGAGTCGCTCGGCGCCGTCGGCGCCCTCGTGGACGCCGGCAAGGTCCGCACGGTCGGGGCGAGCGACTTCTCGCCCGAACGACTCATCGAGGCCCGCGTGCTGGCCGCGAACGGACTCCCGCGCTTCCAGGCGCTCACGACCAGGTACAACCTCATGGAGCGCAGCGGATTCGAGGGGGCCCCCGAACTCGTCGCGCACGCGCAGGGTCTCGCCGTGCTGCCGTACTTCCCGCTGGCGAACGGCTTCCTCGGCGGCGGCATCCGCCGTCGTGCCGATGTCCGCCATGACGCGAGGGGCGAACGCGCCGGCGCGCACCTCGGGCGCCGCGGCGCGAAGGTGCTCGCGGCGCTCGACGACATCGCCCGCGCGCACTCGGTCGCACCCGCGACGGTCGCCCTCGCCTGGCTCCTCGCCAAGCCCTCCGTGCTCGCCCCGGTCGCGAGCGCCTCGACGCCCGACCAGCTGGACGCGCTCATCGCGGCGGCATCCCTCGACCTGCACCGGTCCGAGCTCGTCGAACTCGACCGCGCCTCGCACTGAGCGCCGCGCGGGAGCGCGCACCCCCATCGCGAGGACCAGTGGCATAGGCTGGGTCGCGATGAACGGTGCCGTCGAACTTCCGCTCGGCACTGCCGAACTCACTTTCACCGCCGCCGGCGAGGCGCGGGTGCGACGCAGCATCCTCCCGTCGGGCGTGCGCGTGCTCACCGAGCAGGTGCCGGGCAGTCGCAGTGCGACGGTCGGCTTCTGGGTCGCCGTCGGCTCCCGCGACGAGAGCGCCGCCGAGGCGGGACATCCGGCCACCTTCGGGTCCACCCATTTCCTCGAGCACCTGCTCTTCAAGGGCACGCCGACGCGCACGGCGCTCGACATCGCGATCTCCTTCGACGCGGTCGGCGGGGAGCACAACGCGCTGACGGCCAAGGAGTACACCTGCTACTACGCCAAGGTGCAGGACCGCGACCTGCCGATGGCCGTCGAGGTGCTCTCCGACATGTTCACCTCGTCGCTCCTCGACCCGGTCGAGTTCGACAACGAGCGAGGCGTGATCCTCGAGGAGCTCTCGATGGCCGGCGACGACCCGGGCGACGTCGCGAACGAGCGGTTCTTCGAGGCGATCCTCGGCGAGCATCCGCTCGGGCGACCGATCGGCGGCAGCGCGGACACGATCAACCGGGCGACCCGCGAGGCAGTACACGAGCACTACCTCGCGAACTACCGGCCGAACGACCTCGTGGTCACCGCCGCCGGCGCCGTCGACCACGACGAGCTGGTCGCCGGCCTCGAGCGGGCGCTCACCGCCGGCGGATGGAACCTGGCCGTCGAGGCCGCTCCCGTCGAGCGGCGCGCGAAGACCCCGGTCGCTCTCGCGCCGTCCCGCGAGCTCACCGTCGTGCAGCGGCCGATCGAGCAGGTGAACCTGCTGCTCGGCGTTCCCGGCCTCGTCGCGACCGACGACCGTCGCTCGACCATGAGCGTGCTGAACACCGTCTTCGGCTCCGGCATGTCCTCACGCCTCTTCCAGGAGGTCCGCGAACGCCGCGGCCTCGCGTACGCCGTGTACTCGTTCTCGCCGTCGTACTCCGACGCCGGCCTCTTCGGCATGTACGCCGGCTGCGCGCCCGCGAAGGCCCCGACGGTCGCCGAGCTCATGCGCTCCGAGCTCGACCGCGTCGCCCGCGACGGCGTCACCGCCGAGGAGCTGCGACGCGCCACCGGGCAGCTCGCCGGGGCATCCGCCCTCGCCCTTGAGGACTCCGACACGCGGATGTCGCGCCTCGGGCGAGCCGAGCTCACGCTCGGCGAGTTCGTCGACCTCGACGAGGCCCTGCGCCGCATCGCCCGCGTCACGGCCGAAGACGTCCGCGCGCTCGCGGCCGACCTCGCCGCCCGCCCCTTCTCGCTGGTCGCCGTCGGCGCGAGCGAGGAGTCCGACTTCGAGGGCCTCGTGAACGGCCCGCCCCGCTCCGACGTCGCCTGATCGCGCGTCACCGTCCGACCGACTGCCGAGGAAGCGCACCGTGCCACACCATCTCTACCTCGTTCGCCACGGCGAACAGCTCGACGCCGAGCACGGCATGGGCGACGGCCCGCTCTCGCCGCGCGGTCGCAGGCAGGCCCAGCTGCTGGGCGAGCGCCTCGGCGGCATCCCCTTCGACAACGCCTGGCATTCGCCGTTGCAGCGCGCGACGGAGACCGCGGAGATCATCGCCGCGAAGATGCCCTCGCTCTCGCCCGAGCCGTCGGCGCTGCTCTTCGACTGCGTCCCGTCAGGCCCGGCCCCGGCGACCCCGAAGGCCTACGACGCCTTCTTCGGTTCCGTGACCGAGGCCGAGATCGAGGCCGGCACCGCGCAGATGGAGGATGCCGCGGCCGAGTTCCTGCGCTCGCACCGCGACGACCGCCACGACCTGCTCATCACGCACAACTTCGTGATCGGCTGGTTCGTGCGGGAGGTCCTCGGCGCGCCGGACTGGCGCTGGCTCTCGATCAACCAGGCGAACTGCGGGCTCACGGTCCTCACGCAGAAATCCGGTCGCCCCTGGAACCTCGTCGTGCACAACGACCTCGCGCACCTGCCGTTCGAGCTGCGCACCGGGCTCCCCGAGCCCTACGCGGTCTGACCACGATCGGCGGATGCCGCGTGCCGCATGCATCCCGGCACGTGGCGTCGCGTGGCGCTCAACCCGAGAGTCGCTTGGCGAACCAGGTGGTCGCGTTCGGGTTGTCGTTGTAGGGCTCGATCTCGACGAAGCCGCTCGATCGGTAGAGCCCGCCCGCGGCGGTGAGGCTCGCGTTGGTGTCCAGGACGAGCTCCTCGGCGCCGAACTCCCGAGCGCGCCGCTCCAGCTCGACGAGCAGCGCCCGCCCGGCGCCGCGCCCGCGCGCGGCATCCGTGAGCCACAGGTGCTTGACCTCGTACCGCGTGCGGCCCGTCGCGGGGTCGGGGGCGATGCGCCGGATGCCGCCGCAGCCGATCGCCGCGACCTCGGCCTCCTGCGTGTCGGCCGGTTCGTTCGGCTCGTCGGTGCCGCCCGTGCCGCTGGGCTCGACCGCCGCGTCGACGATCAGGAAGACGCCCACGGGCGGCGTGAAGGCGGCATCCTCCGGGAAGGTCGGCCGGTACTCGCCCTGCGTCGGGGGAAACCCCGCCGCACGCTCGGCGAAGTACGACGTGAGCATGCCATGGGCCTCCGAGCCGGTGACCTGTGCTGTCCTGAACCGCATGGCGTCCAGCCTAATGCGGGCTTGCTAGGGTGATTCCGTGACGATACGGGTGGCCGTGGCCGGGGCCACGGGCAAGATGGGCACTCTGGCGACCGCGCTCATCGAGGCGGCCGACGACCTCGAGTTGCACGCGGGGCTCTCCTCGACGTCCGAGCTCGACGAGATGCTCGGCGCCGACGTCGTCCTCGACGTCTCGCACCCCGCCGCGAGCGTGGGCATCGTCGAGTTCGCCACGGGGGCCGGCATCCCGATCGTCGTCGGGACCTCGGGCTGGTCGGCCGACCGCATCGCCGACATCCGCCGGTTCGTCCGCGATCACGACGAGGCCGGCGCGGTCCTCTTCATCCCGAACTTCTCGGTCGGCAGCGTGCTCGGCACCGCGTTCGCCGCGCTCGCCGCGCCCTGGTTCGACTCCATCGAGATCGTCGAGGCGCACCACGCCGGCAAGGTGGACTCCCCGTCCGGCACGGCGGTGCGCACGGCCGAACTCGTGGGCGAGGCGCGCGCGGCCAAGGGACCGGTCGCCGCCCCGCATGCCGACCAGCGGGCCAGGGGCCAGCTCGTCTCCGGAATCCCCGTGCACAGCCTGCGCATGTCCGGCCTCCTCGCCGAGCAGCGGGTCGTGCTCGGCGGCGACGGCGAGACCCTGACCATCGCGCACTCCACCCTCTCGCCGAGCTCCTACGAGGCCGGCATCCTGCTGGCCCTCCGGCACGCGCCCCAGGCGGTCGGCGTCACGGTCGGGCTCGGCACGCTCATCGGGCTCGACCTGCCCGTTGCCGGGGCCGACGCGTGACCGCTCACCCCACGGCCGACGCGACCACCGCCCGAACGGGGCGCCGGTGACCGCCAAGGTCGGAGCCCTCGCCATGGCGGTGCTGCTCGCCGTCTACGTCGCGCTCGTCGGCTGGCGTGCCGTGCAATTCCTCGGCACGGGGGAGCCCGTGGCCATCGGCATCGGCATCGCCCTCCTGGTCCTGCCGATCATCGCCGTCTGGGCGATCTGGCGGGAGCTCGCATTCGGCATGCGGTCGCAAGCCCTCGTCAAGCGGCTCGAGGCCGAGGGGGGTACCGACCTCGGCATCGAGATGCGCGAGAGCGGTCGCGCCGACCGTGCCTCCGCCGATGCGGAGTTCGCACGCTTCCGCGCGGACGCCGAGGCGGACCCCGACTCGTGGCGAGCCTGGCTGCGCCTCGGCATGGCCTACGACGCCGCGGGCGACCGCCGACGGGCCCGCACCGCGGTGCGGCGGGCTATCGAACTGGAGCGGGCCGGCTGAGCATCGCGTCGAGGGCCGACTCGACGCTCTCGTGGGCGAACGCGTACCCGTCGTCGACGAGGTGCTGCGAACTCACCTTCTGGCTCGCGAGCAGCAACTCGTCGGCCGCCTGCCCGAGGGCGAGGCCGAGCACGCGCTCGGGCACCGCCAGGGCATACGGACGGTGCATCCGCTCCGCCATCGCGCCCATGACCCGGTCCGCCGTCGCCGGAATCGGCCCGACGAGGTTCACCGGACCGGCGAGCCGCGAGCCGAGGAGGTGGGCGATCGCGCCGACCTCGTCGTCGAGCGCGATCCAGGGCCAGTGCTGGCCCCCGGTGCCGAGCCGGGCCGAGACGCCGAACCTGGTCAACGTCGCGACCCGCCGCATGGCGCCGCCCTCGCCGATGACCAGCCCGGTGCGGAACGTGACCGTGCGGGTCTCGGAGGGAGCGAGCCCCGCGGCGCTCTCCCATTTCTGGACGACGTCGGCGAGGAATCCCGTTCCCGCGGGCGAGGGCTCGGCGAGCAGCTCGCCCGGACGGTCGCCGTAGTAGCCGACCGCCGAACCGCTCAGGAACACGGCCGGGGGAGTGCGTGCCTTGCGCATCGCGTCGGCGAGCGTGCGGGTCGCGCTCACGCGCGACTCGATGATCTCCGTTCGGTAGGCCTTCGTCCACGGCAGGCGCGCGAGCGAGGCGCCCGAGAGGTTCACGACCGCGTCGATGCGGTCCATGATCGTGAAGTCGATGATGCCCGCCGCCGGCGACCAGGTCACCTCGTCGGCGGACTGCGCCCGCCGGCGGACGAGCCGGAGCACGTCGTGGCCGTCCCGGGTCAGCCGATCGACGAGGGCCGTGCCGATGAAGCCGGACGCCCCGGCGATGAGCACCCGCACGTCAGGCGAGTTCGGCTTCGATCGTGATGGGGATGCCCGCCAGCGCCTGGGAGATCGGGCAGTTCGCCTTCGCGTCCTCGGCGAACGCCTCGAACGCCTCTTCGGTGAGGCCCGGCACGCGCGCACTCACGAGCAGGTGGCTGCCGAGCACGCCGCGGCCGGCCTCGAACGTGATCGCCGCCGTCGTCTGGATGGACTCTGGAGCGTGGCCGGCACCGGTGAGCGCGTGGGCGAGTGCCATGGAGTAGCACGCCGAGTGCGCGGCGCCCAGCAGCTCCTCGGGATTCGTGGTGCCGGCCTCGCCCTCGGAGCGGGCCTTCCAGTTCACGGGGAACTCCGCGACGCCGGAGGAATCCAGCTTGGTCGTGCCCGAACCGCCCGCGAGGGTGCCGGTCCAGACGGTGGTCGATTCACTCGTGACGGCCATGGGTCCTCCTCGTCGAGCCGGGCTCTCAGCCTAGCCGCGCCCGGCCGCGGTTGTCAGGCCCGCTGCAGGACCCGTGCGCGGACGAGGAGCACGTAGATGCGGCATCCGAGGCAGAAGTCGAACACCGCGTTCAGGAACGCAGCGACGAACGCGATGCTCGCGGCGATCGGCACGGCTGCCGGGACGCCGGCGATCGCGAGCAGCACGCCGACCACCGTCACGATGAAGCCGACGAGTTGGGCGAACGTCGGCGGGCGCGGGTCTTCGAGCTCGACGGGCGGTGCGAGGCGCGGGCGCACGATCGCGCGGAAGAGGGCCCCGAACGGATGCCGCCGGACGCCGGCGATCGCGCCCCAGAGGAAGAGGGCGCTGATCGCCGCGAGCAGGACCAGGGCTGCCGTTGCGGCACCGGCCACCCAGAGCACGACGACGGCGAGCAGGAGCACCGCCGTGATGGCGGCCGCGAATCGCGGCGCGCGCGGGTCGATGCCGGCCGGGTCAGCCGTGGCGCGCTCGGGGTCGGCGGATGCGGGGTGATCAGGATGCGACATGGGAACTCCCGGTGAGGGTCTCGAGGTGGCTGCGGACGGCACCGGTGCGGGGGACGCCGCCGATGCGGGCCGAGAGGGTGCCGTCGGCGGCGAGGATGAGGGTCGTCGGCGTCTCGCGCACGGCGAAGCGATCGGCGAGGTCGGCGCGGCGGGTCAGGTCGACCTCGACGTGCCGCACGCCGGCGAAGTCGTCGGCGATCGCCCGCAACCCCCTCGCCGTCGCGGGGCAGCGGCTGCAGAACTCGGTCGAGAACTGCACGAGCGTCGCTGCCTCGCCGAGCTCCGTCTCGCGGAGATCGAGGGCGAGCGCCGCTGCCGTGCGTCCGGAGCGAACGGCGCCCACGTCGCCCGGTGCGGCGGATGCGGCATCCGTCCTCGTGGCGACGCGCAGCCTGCCGGTGCGCGAGCGCCAGACGAGGCCGATCGCCGTGGCGACCGCGGGCAGGGCGAGCCCGGCGATGAGCGCGGCCGGCCAGTCCATGCGACCGAGGCTATTTCGGCGCGGCACCGCGCGGTCGACTGTGACGAGGGATGACGCGACGCCGCGCCGCGGCATCCGCCCGACCGCCCTCCCATCGCGGGTAGCATCGAGACGATGTCCGAGACGATCGCAACCCCGTACGAAGACCTCCTCCGCGACGTGCTCGAGCACGGCACGCGCAAGACCGACCGCACGGGCACCGGCACGACCAGCGTGTTCGGCCGCCAGCTGCGGTTCGACCTCGCCGAGGGCTTCCCGCTCGTCACCACGAAACGCGTGCACTTCAAGTCGATCGCGTACGAGCTGCTGTGGTTCCTGCAGGGCTCCTCGAACGTCGGCTGGCTGCGCGAGCACGGCGTCACCATCTGGGACGAGTGGGCCGACGCCGATGGCGAGCTCGGCCCGGTCTACGGGGTGCAGTGGCGCTCGTGGCCGACGCCCTCCGGCGAGGTGATCGACCAGATCTCCGACGTGATCGAGCAGATCCGCACGAACCCCGACTCGCGCCGCCTCATCGTCTCGGCGTGGAACCCGGCCGACATCCCCGACATGGCGCTCGCCCCGTGCCACGCGCTCTTCCAGTTCTACGTCGCCGACGGGAAGCTGTCCTGCCAGCTCTACCAGCGCTCCGCGGACCTCTTCCTCGGCGTGCCGTTCAACATCGCCTCCTACGCGCTCCTGACGCACATGATCGCGGCGCAGACCGGGCTCGAGGTCGGCGACTTCGTCTGGACCGGCGGCGACTGCCACATCTACGACAACCACGTCGAGCAGGTCCGCACGCAGCTCGAGCGCGAGCCCTTCGCGCCGCCGACGCTGCGCCTCGCGCGCACCCGAGACACGGTCTTCGACTATGAGTACGACGACTTCGTGGTCGACGGCTACCAGCACCACCCCGCGATCCGCGCGGCCGTCGCGGTATGAGCGAAGCGGATGCCACGGGCGTCCACGGCGACTCCGGGACCTCGGACGGGACGCCGGCGATCGGGCCGAAGCTGGGCCTCATCTGGGCCGAAGCGGCGCGCGGCGTGATCGGGGCCGGCGGCGTGATGCCGTGGCACGTGCCCGAGGACCTCGCCCACTTCAAGGAGATCACGCTCGGCAGCCCCGTCGTGATGGGACGCAAGACCTGGGACTCGCTGCCCGAGCGGTTTCGCCCGCTGCCCGGCCGCGCGAACATCGTCGTCACCCGCGATGAGGACTGGGCTGCCGAGGGGGCCACGCGCGCAGGATCCATCGACGCCGGGCTCGCGCTCGCCGCGGCATCCGACCCCGACTGGGTCTGGGTGATCGGCGGCGGCGAGGTGTTCGCGCGGGTCATCGATCGGGCGGATCGACTCGAGGTCACCGAGCTCGATCTCGACATCCCGGGCGACGCCCATGCCCCCTCGATCGACCTGAGCTGGCGTCTCGTCGAGACCGATGGCGGCGCGACACGCCTCTCCCGTACCGGCGTCGCGTACCGCTTCCGCCGCTACGACCGGCCGTGACCGACTGACGCGTGACCGCATGACCGCGTGTCCCGCGACCCGGTGCGCCGCCGTGGTGCGCGAGGCGCGCCGCGGCCCGGCGGTGGACGGGGCGCGGCCCGCGTCGCGGGGCCGACCCGATACGCTGGAGGGCGTGACTCAGGAAAACCCCTTCGGACAGGTACTCGTCGCGCTCGTCACGCCGTTCACGGCCGACGGCGAAGTCGACTGGCCCGGGGTCGAGAAGCACATCGACGACGTGATCGCGGCCGGAGCCGACGGCATCGTCGTCACCGGCACGACCGGCGAGACCTCGACGCTCACGGACCCCGAGAAGATCCGCCTCGTCGAGGTCGGCAAGGACGTCGCAGCCGGGCGAGCGAAGATCATCACGGGCGGCGGCTCGAACGAGACCGCGCACGCGATCGAGCTCTACAAGCACTCCGAGCAGGCCGGTGCCGACGGCATCATGATCGTCACGCCGTACTACAACAAGCCCACGCAGGCCGGCATCCTGACGCACTTCCGCATGGTCGCCGACGCGACCGACCTGCCCGTCATCCTCTACGACATCCCCGGCCGCACGGGCGTCCCCATCACGTACGAGACGATCCTGCGGCTCGCGAAGCACCCGAACATCCTCGCGGTGAAGGACGCCAAGGGCAGCTTCTCCGAGGTCAGCCGCGTGCTGAACCAGACCGACCTCATGTACTTCTCGGGCGACGACGCGAACATCCTGCCGCACCTGTCGATCGGGGCCACCGGCCTCATCGGCGTCACGGCGAACATCGCGCCCGCGCCGTACCGCACGATCGTCGACGCCGTGAACCGGGGCGACCTGGCGGCGGCCACGGCCGCGCACCAGCAGCTCGAGCCGCTGGTGCGCGCCGTCATGACGCATGTGCCGGGCACCGTCGCGGCGAAGTACATCCTGCACGGCCTCGGCCGCATCGGCAGCCCTCGCGTGCGGCTGCCGCTCGTCGGCCCCGAGGAGTGGGAGGCGGCGCTCATCGAGGACGAGATCGACCACGTGCGCGGCGTCGAGGGCGTCGACTTCCGCAACTTCCGGCCCGACCGCAACGCCGCCGCCGGTGGCGCGCTGCCGAAGGTCGCCGGCACCACCCGCTGACCACATGCGGATGCCGCGACGAGCCCATGCCCGTCGCGACCCCGCCCGAGACATCCGCGGCCCCGAGGGTCGCACCGAACTGAACACCGAACGAAGGAGGGCCCATGCCCGATTCCATCATCGAACCTGCCCCGCTGACCCCCGGGACGCTTCGCATCATCCCGATCGGAGGCCTCGGCGAGGTCGGCCGCAACATGACGAGCTACGAGATCGACGGCAAGATCCTCATCGTCGACTGCGGCGTGCTCTTCCCCGAGGAGCACCAGCCCGGCGTCGACCTGATCCTGCCCGACTTCGGGTTCCTGCGCGACCGCATCGACGACATCGTCGGCGTCGTGCTCACCCACGGCCACGAGGACCACATCGGCGGCGTGCCCTACCTCCTGCGGCTGCGCGCGGACATCCCCCTGATCGGCTCGCAGTTGACGCTCGCACTCGTCGAGGCGAAGCTCAAGGAGCACCGCATCAAGCCCTACAGCCTCACGGTCAAGGAGGGCCAGGACGAGGAGATCGGCCCGTTCGACCTCGAGTTCATCGCGGTCAACCACTCGATCCCCGACGCACTCGCCGTCGCGATCCACACCGACGCCGGCACGGTCCTCGCCACGGGTGACTTCAAGATGGACCAGCTGCCGCTGGACGGCCGGCTCACCGACCTGCGCGAGTTCGCCCGGCTCGGCGAGGAGGGCGTCGACCTCTTCATGGTCGATTCCACCAACGCGGATGTCCCCGGCTTCACGCCGCTCGAGCGCGCGATCGGACCCGTGCTCGACGAGGTCATCGCCCGCGCCCCGCGCCGGGTCATCGTGGCGAGCTTCTCGAGCCACGTGCACCGGGTGCAGCAGGTGCTCGACGCGGCCCACCAGAACGGTCGCAGGGTCGCGCTCCTCGGCCGCAGCATGGTCCGCAACATGACCATCGCCGCCGAGCTCGGATACCTCAACGTGCCGGCCGGCGTGCTCGTCGACTACAAGAAGGCCGGCGACATCCCCGACGACAAGATCGTCTACATGTCCACGGGCTCGCAGGGCGAGCCCATGGCCGTGCTCAGCCGCATGGCCAACCGCGACCACCAGATCGAGGTGGGCGAGGGCGACACCGTGATCCTCGCCTCAAGCCTGATCCCGGGCAACGAGAACGCCGTGTACCGCGTGATCGACGGCCTCACCAAGCTCGGCGCCAACGTCGTGCACAAGGGCAACGCGAAGGTGCACGTCTCCGGCCACGCGGCCGCGGGGGAGCTGCTCTACTGCTACAACATCCTGAAGCCGAAGAACGTCCTGCCGATCCACGGCGAGTACCGCCACCTGTTCGCGAACGCGAAGCTCGCGCGCGACACGGGCATCCCCGAGCGCAACACCTTCATCGGCGAAAACGGCACGGTCTACGACCTGCTCGACGGCGACATGAAGGTCGCGGGCCAGCTCGACCTCGGCTTCGTCTACGTCGACGGCTCGACGGTCGGCGAGATCACCGACGCCGACCTGAAGGACCGCCGCATCCTCGGTGAGGAGGGCTTCATCTCCGTCATCATCGTCGTGGATGCCGCGACGGGTCGCATCATCTCAGGTCCCGAGATCCACGCGCGCGGGTTCGCCGAGGACGATGCCGTGTTCGAGGAGGTCAAGCCGAAGATCTCGGCGGCGCTGCTCGAGGCCGCCAAGAGCGGCGTGCGCGATTCGCAGGCGCTCCAGCAGATCGTGCGCCGCACGGTCGGCACCTGGGTCAACCGTCGCCTGCGTCGTCGTCCGATGCTCGTGCCGCTCGTCATCGAGGCGTAGCAGCAGACGCCCCGCCGGCACGGCGAGGGCGAGTCAGGGGCGGGTCGGGGTTCTCCCCGACCCGCCCCTGAATCATCCCCGCGGCGTATTCCGCCGGAGGCATCCCGGCCGATAGCGTTGGGCGACCCCGATCGACCCCTACCCGATGGAGGCGCGCCCATGGGCGTCTGGCGCAAGTGGATCTTCCCGATCGTCCGTATGGTGCTCGTGGCCGCGATCGCGGTCGCGCTCGTCAAGCTGGCGTTCTTCCCCGATGCTCCGCAGGCCGAGGCGGCCCTGCAGCCCACCGGCACGATCACCGAGCCGCAGGTGCCGGTGGCGCGCGCCTCGGTGCGCAACGACGTCGTGCTCTCCGGCACGGTCGCCGCCGACCCCGCGGTGGCCGTCAAGGCGACCGCGAACGGCACCGTCGACGAGGTCTTCGTGAAGGACGGGCAGCCGGTGAACGCCGGTGACGTGCTCTTCGACATCAAGGTCGTCGACGAACCGGTCGAGACGACGACGGCCGGGCCGGACGGGGCACCCCTCGTCGCGCCCGCCCCGCCCGGCCACCACTTCGAGCAGGTGCTCGCGCCCGTCGCCGGCGTGCTGACGGGCTTCGAGGTGCTGCCCGAGCAGGCGGTGGCCGTCGGACAGGACTCCGGTCGGGTGGCGCCGCCCTCGTTCCGCGTCCAGGCGACGCTCAGCCCAGAGCAGCAGTACCGACTGACGCAGGTGCCGGCCGAGGCGCAGGTGGCGATCTCCGGCGGCCCGGCACCGTTCGCCTGCACGGGCCTCACGATCTCGGTCGCGGATGCCGCGGCCGACACGGCGGGCGAGGGGGCGGCGCCGACCGGCGGATCCACCACGGCGCACTGCACGGTCCCCGGCGACGTGAAGGTCTTCGCCGGCCTCGCCGCAGAACTGACCATCTCGGCCGGGAGCGCCGACGACGTGCTCGTGGTGCCGACGACGGCCGTCGAGGGCGGGGCCGAGACCGGCGTGGTCTGGCTCGTCGGCGAGGACGGCGAGGGTGCCGAGCATCCGGTGACGCTCGGACTGACCGACGGCGAGAACGTGCAGATCCTCGACGGGCTCGCCGAGGGCGACCAGGTCCTGCAGTTCGTGCCCGGCGCGGCGGCCGAGCCCGACTGCATGGTCGATCCCATGGCCTGCGAGGGCGTGGTCATGGGCCTCGGCGAGTGAGCATCATCAGCCTCGAGGGCGTCGGCCGCACGGTCGAACGGCCCGATGCGCCGCCGTTGACCATCCTCTCGTCGGTCGATCTCGAGATCGCCGACGGCGATCGGGTGTCGGTCGTCGGACGGTCGGGGTCCGGAAAGTCCACGCTGCTCAACCTGCTCGGCCTCCTCGATCGACCGACGCAGGGCACCATCCGGTTCGACGGCGCCGAGGTGCGCCGACTGTCGGACGCGCGGCTGGCGAGGCTCCGCGGCGCGTCGATCGGCTTCGTGTTCCAGCAGTTCAACCTGCTGCCCGGGCGCACGGCGATCGAGAACGTGATGACGCCGCTCCTCTACGACCGCGGCACCGCCTTCTGGCGGCGCGAGCGACTCGCGACCGAGATGCTCGGGCGGGTGGGCCTCGGTGAGCGCATCACCTCGATGCCCGACCGCATGTCGGGCGGGGAGCAGCAGCGCGTCGCGATCGCGCGAGCGCTCGTGCGACGGCCCCGACTCATCCTCGCCGACGAGCCCACGGGAGCGCTGGACCTCGAGACCGGCGGGACCGTGATGGCGCTCATGGAGGAGGTCGCCCGCGAGACCGGTGCGGCGCTCGTCACCATCACGCACGATCCCGCGATCGCGCGGCGCGCCGTGCGCCACCTGCGGCTCGACGCGGGCGTGATCAGCCCGCTCGACGACGAGCCCGGGCCGGGCGGCACGAGTCCGGCGGATGCCACGGCACCGATCGGCGCCGTCGAGCGGGCGCCGCTCGCGCGTGTCGCGGCCACCGAGACCGACGAGGTGCTCGCGTGATCGCGTGGCTGGGTCGCACCCTCACGGGCGTCGTCTCGACCTTCGTGGAGTCCGCCGAGGAGTTGCGCATCCACCGCACCCGGGTGCTGCTCTCGCTGATCGGGGTCGCCGTCGCGGTGTTCGCGCTGACGACCGTCCTGGGTGCCGCCGCCGTCGCCCAGCAGGCCCTCGACGAGAGCAACGAGCGCGGCTCCGGGCGGCCCGCGATGCTCTCGGCGAGCCTGTTCACGCCCTCCGGCGAACCGGTCGACGCGGATGCCGCGAACGCCGCGTGGCGGAGCGCGGCGGAGCGGCACGAGATCGGCTACGAGTCCCGCGTCGCGTACGGCACCCTCTCCGCGCAGTTCGTCGACGGGCTCTCGAACGTGGACAGCACCGTCGTCGACGTCGACTACGGCGTCATGCACCGCACGGCCATGCAGGAGGGCCAGTGGTTCGTCGACGGTGACGAGCAGCGATTCGCCCCGGCCCTCGTGGTCAACCGGCCCTTCTGGGAGAAGCTCGGCAGTCCGCCGCTCGCGACCCACCCCACGGTCGAACTGCGCGGCGCCGACGGTCCCGTCACGGCCGTGGTGGTCGGCGTGGTGCGCACCTCCGACTACGAGACCTACCCGCGTTCGTTCGCGCTCGCGGACTCGGTCGACCGGTTCGGACTCGTTCCCGAGGCGTACCTCGCCTTCGGCTACGAGGCGTGGGTCCCGATCGACGCCGCCGAGGAGCTCGCGATACGGCTCACGGCGGAGCTCACCGCCGCGTTGCCGGGGACCGAGGCATCCGTGAACCGCCAGGACTATCTCTCATGGGGCGGGGGCGACCCGCTGCTCGTGCTGAAGCTCGTCGTCGCCGGCGTCGCCGTGGTCATCCTGCTGCTCGGCGCGCTCGGCCTCGTGACCATCTCGCTGGTGACGGTGAAGTACCGGATCCGCGAGATCGGCATCCGCCGCAGCTTCGGCGCGACGAGCGGACGCGTCTTCTTCTCGGTCCTCATGGAGAGCGTGGTCGGCACGGCGGTGGCCGGCGGCATCGGCGTGGCCCTCGCGATCGTCGCCGTGAAGAGTCCGCTGTTCGAGCAGCTCGTCGGCCAGGGCATGGTCGAGGACTTCCCCCCGTTCCCGCTCGACGCTGCGCTCATCGGCATCGCGTCCTCGGTGCTCGTGGGCGCCCTGGCGGGCCTCCTGCCGGCGGTCACGGCCGTGCGCGTGCGCGTCATCGACGCCATCCGGTTCTGACGCGCCATCCGGCTCCGACGCGGCATCCGGGTGCGAAACACGCTCGAAACCGCCGTGGCGTAGCATCCGGCCATGGCGGACTACACGATTCGCCCGGCGGTCGTGGGCGACGGATCCTTCCTCGCCGACATGGTGGTCGAGGCGGCGAACTGGCGGGCGGATGCGACCCGCCCGCGGCCCTCCGTGCTGAGCGACCCGGTGTACCGCAACTACGTGGCGGGCTGGCAGCGGCCGGCCGATCGCGGATTCGTGGCCGATGACGCGCAGGGCCGGCCGATCGCCGCAGCGTGGTACCGGCTGCTCGCGGCCGACGTGCCGGCGCACGGCTTCGTCGCCGCAGGCGTGCCCGAGCTCATCATCGGCGTACGACCCACCTGGCGGGCCCAGGGTGTGGGCCGGGCGCTCATGCGACAGCTCGCGGATGCCGCGCGCACGGCCGGGTTCTCGCGCCTCGCCCTCAGCGTCGAGCACGGCAACTTCGCCGAGGGGCTCTACCGCAGCGAGGGCTTCGCCGTCGTCGCCACGCGCGGCGGCCGCGACACGATGGTGCGCCGCCTCGGATGACGATGCCCCGGCCGAGGGCGTCGGATGCCGCGCCGGGGCACGCTCGATCGAGGACACTCGCGGCGGCCTGACGGTCGACGTCGGCCGTCGGCCCTAACGTAGTTCGCATGGCTACGAGCACCAGGTCGAACGGGCGCGCCCCGAGCGCATCCTCGCGCTCGGCCTCGAAGGCGTCGACCGCGAAGTCGGCGACCTCCAGGACCGCACCGACCAAGAAGCTCCCGGCGACGACGGCCCGGGGCGGCGGCGCGAAGGCGCAGGCCGCGGCATCCGATCGGCCGAACGTGCTCGTGCGCATGTGGATGGGCCTCGCGCACTTCACCGGCGGCGCGGCGCGCGCACTCGGGCCCGAGACGCTGTCGAAGGAGGAGCGTCGCGACGGACTGCCGTTCTTCCTCGTGCTGCTCTCGATCGCCGGCGCCGTGGTCGAGTGGTTCTTCATCAACGAGCCGGTCGCCCAGAACCTCGACTCCTGGACGTTCGGGCTCCTCGTGGGGCGGGTGGCCTTCGCGCTGCCCGTCATCATGCTCGTGTTCGCCGTCTGGCTGTTCCGGCACCCCAGTTCGGTGCACGACAACACCCGCATCGGCATCGGGCTCGCCATCCTCCTGCTCACGGTGTCGGCGCTGTGCCACCTCTTCGGCGGCAGGCCGGCCCCGAGCGAGGGCATGCCGGTGCTCGCGCGAGCCGGCGGCATCCTCGGGTGGATGCTGGCGGAGCCGCTCGCCCTGCTCATCACGCCGATCGGCGCGACCGCCGTCGTCATCGTGCTGCTGCTCCTGTCGGTGCTCATCATGACCAAGACGCCGCCGAACCGCATCCCGTCGCGCCTCCGCGAGCTGTACGCGTGGCTGTTCGGCGAGCCCGAGCCGGCCGAGGCCGTCGCGCCCGAGAAGGCCGAGAAGCCGCGTCGCGGCCGCAAGTCCGTGCCGGTGGAGCTCGACGGCATCGAGGCGCTGGATGCCGCCGACGACGAGGACCCGACGGCCAAGGGCGGCATGCTGCCGTGGTGGCGGCGCAACGACTCCAACCGCGAGGTCGATCCCGAGTTCGCCGCACCCGGCGCGGACGGGATCACCGCGGTCTTCGGCGCCGAGTCCGCCGCCGGCAGCTTCGAGTCTCCGATCGAGGGCGTGGGCGGCCCGGCCGGCTACGGCAGCGAGGTCATCGGCGACCTCGAGCGCGCCGAGTCCGCCCTGCACGCGTTCACGGGCGACGTCGCGCGCGGGGGCACCGGGCTCCGCGGTGACGACGCCGGCGCCACCGGCGTGCTCGCCGTCTTCGACGACGCGTCCGACGACCTCTCGGGTGCACCCGGGGGGGCGCTCCCGCCGATCGGCGAGCCCGCGGCATCCGAGCCCGACCGCCCCTACAACCTGCCCGCCTCGTCGACGCTCGCCGCCGGTGCGCCCGCGAAGTCGCGTTCAGCCGCCAACGACGAGGTCGTGCGCCAGATCACGGGCGTGCTCGACCAGTTCGGCGTCGACGCGAAGGTCACGGGATTCTCGCGAGGCCCGACCGTCACGCAGTACGAGATCGAGCTCGGCCCGGGCGTCAAGGTCGAGCGGGTCATCGCGCTTTCGAAGAACCTCGCCTACGCCGTGGCCTCCAACGAGGTGCGCATCCTCTCGCCGATCCCGGGCAAGAGCGCCATCGGCGTCGAGATCCCGAACGCCGACCGCGAGATCGTGACGCTCGGCGACATCCTCCGCTCCACGGCGGCGGTGAACGCGAAGCACCCGATGACCATCGGCGTCGGCAAGGACGTCGGCGGCGGCCATGTCGTCGCCAACCTCGCCAAGATGCCGCACCTCCTGGTCGCCGGCTCGACGGGCTCGGGCAAGTCCAGCTTCGTCAACTCGATGATCACCTCGCTCCTCATGCGCGCCAAGCCGGCCGACGTGCGCATGGTGCTCATCGACCCGAAGCGCGTCGAGCTCGCACCGTACGCGGGCGTGCCGCACCTCATCACGCCCATCATCACGAACCCCAAGAAGGCCGCAGAGGCACTGCAGTGGGTCGTGAAGGAGATGGACATGCGGTACGACGACCTCGCGTCGTTCGGATTCCGCCACATCGACGACTTCAACAAGGCCGTCGTGAACGACGAGATCGTGCTGCCGCCCGGGAGCGAGCGCAAGCTGAAGCCGTATCCGTACCTGCTCGTGGTCGTCGACGAGCTGGCCGACCTGATGATGGTCGCACCGCGCGACGTCGAGGACTCGATCGTGCGCATCACGCAGCTCGCCCGTGCATCCGGCATCCACCTCGTCCTCGCGACGCAGCGGCCCTCGGTCGACGTCGTGACGGGCCTCATCAAGGCCAACGTGCCGTCGCGCCTCGCGTTCGCGGTCACGAGCGTCACCGACTCGCGCGTCATCCTCGACCAGCCGGGCGCCGACAAGCTCATCGGCCAGGGCGACGGCCTCTTCCTCCCGATGGGCGCGTCCAAGCCGGTCCGCGTACAGGGTGCGTGGGTGAGCGAGGCCGAGATCGAGAAGGTCGTCAAGCACGTCACGAGACAGGCCAGGCCCGAGTACCGACAGGATGTCGCGGCATCCGTCGAGAAGAAGGAGATCGACGCCGACATCGGAGACGACCTCGAGCTGCTGCTCGCGGCGGCCGAGCTCATCGTCTCGACGCAGTTCGGGTCGACGTCGATGCTCCAGCGCAAGCTCCGGGTGGGCTTCGCCAAGGCCGGTCGCCTCATGGACCTCCTCGAGTCGCGCGAGATCGTCGGCCCGTCCGAGGGGTCGAAGGCGCGCGACGTGCTCGCCACCGCCGAACAGCTGCCCGACGTGCTCGCGCGACTGCGGGGCGAGCCCGCCGCGGGAGCGCCGGCGCCGCGACCGGCGACGCCGGCCCAGCCGACGGGTGCGCCCCAGGCGGCGCAGTCGGCCGACGACGGCTACGGTGCACCAGACGACCGGTACGACGACGACCCGGTCGCTCGCGCGACCCAGGGGCTGCCCGAGGTCGACGGCGACGCCGACGAAGACGCGTGGGGGCTCACCGGTCGGGACTGACCGTCCGTGCAGCGCGTTCGACGGCGCGCGTGCACGGTGGGCGTCCGAGGTGCAGGCCCGGCCGGTATTCTGTGGAGTATGACCTCCTCCGCCGGAAGCACCGGGCGATCGGCGAACTGGAACCTTCCGAACGCGATCACGATCGTGCGCATCATCCTCGCGCCGATCTTCTTCTGGATGCTGCTCGTCGACGACGGAGCCGACGGCTGGCTGCGCTGGGCCGCCGCTGCGCTGTTCATCATCGCGATCGCGACCGACGGCATCGACGGCCACATCGCGCGCTCGCGCGGACTCGTCACCGACCTCGGCAAGATCCTCGACCCGATCGCCGACAAGCTCCTCACGAGCGGCGCGCTCGTATGCCTGTCGATCCTCGGCGAGCTGCCGTGGTGGGTCACGGCGATCATCGTCGTGCGGGAGGTCGGCATCACGGTCTGGCGGCTCATCGAGCTCCGTCGCGGAAACGTCGTGCCCGCGTCATCCGGCGGCAAGTTGAAGACCGTCGTGCAGGCCGTGGCGATCTCGTTCGCCCTCGTCCCGCTCTGGACCGTGTTCGGCGAGTGGGTGCACTGGCTGAACGGCATCCTCATGACCGCGGCCGTCGTGCTGACGCTCTGGTCGGGCCTGCTCTACGTCCGCGACGCCGTGCTCCTTGCACGCAGCGGTCGCGCCTCCTCATGAGATGAGCGAGCGGATGTCGCCGCAGGGCGCATCGGCCGCCCGGCTGATCGCGGAGCTCACCGCCCGCGGCCTGCGCATCGCGGTGGCCGAGTCGCTGACCGGCGGCCTCGTGGCGGCCGAGCTCACGAGCGTTCCCGGCGCCTCGGTCGTCGTGTCGGGGGGCGTCGTCGCCTATGCGACGCCGGTCAAGCACGCGCTGCTCGGCGTCTCGTCCGAGCTGCTCGCCCGCGAGGGCGCCGTGCATGCCGAGGTGGCACGGCAGATGGCCGACGGCGTGCGGTTCGCACTGGCCCTCGACGGCCGGCCGACCGACGTCGGCCTGGCCACGACCGGCGTGGCGGGCCCCGATCCGCAGGACGGCAGGTCTCCCGGAACCGTGTTCGTCGGCGTGGCGATCGGCGGGCGGGTGGACGCCGTCGAACTCGAGCTCGCCGGTGGCCGCGATGCCATCAGGCGGGCTACCGTCGACGCGGCGATCCTGGCCGTGCTCGCACGGATCTGACGTCTCGCGGGACGCCCCGGGCATGCGATCGCGGGATCCTGATCGATGTGGCGGTGGACGGAATACCGATCGTGAAGACCCTGTTACATCTCGCAGGTTCACACGAAAGCCCCAGTGTGCGACGCTAGGTTGGAAGCACAGAGTTTCAGGTAGACTGACGCTCCCGTTTCTGGCTCCGGCGGAGTCGTAGGCAGTACGAAGGAGGTTCCCGATGGTTCTGGTTCGACAGGAGATCGGCGATGTTCTGAGGGACTTCCGGCTGCAGAAGGGTCGCACCCTTCGTCAGGTCGCGTCCAAGGCGAGCGTCGCGCTCGGGTATCTGAGCGAGGTGGAGCGCGGCCAGAAGGAGGCCTCCTCCGAGATCCTCGCCTCGGTCGCCGAGGCCCTCGACACGCCCATCTCGGTGATCATGCACGAGGTCGGAGACCGCCTCGCAGTGCTCGAGAGCCTCTCGGTCGTGCCCGACAGCCTTCCCGACGAGCTCGTGGCCGAGTTCGACGCGGGCATGATGGTGCGCTGAACCCCACGTTTTCGATCTCGATCGGCCGGTCCTCGGACCGGCCGATCGTTCGTTCGTTCCAGGAGCAGTTGTGAAGCTGAGCGAGTTCCAGTTCGCGGTCGACCAGGAGTTCGGGCCCGCCTACGGCGCCGTGGTGGTCACCGATCTCGCACTGGCCGGTGTCGGCGGTCGTACGGCGCGTGAGGCGCTCGCCGCGGGCGTGCCCGCGCGCACCGTGTGGTTCGCCCTGTGCGACGCGACGGATGTGCCGGAGGAGCGCCGACACGGTGCAGGCCGTCCCGCGCCCGGCGATGCGGGTGCGAGCCGCTCGCGATGAGCGGTCGCGCGAGCGCGGCGTCGCGCAGGCGGTGAGGCGGTCGGCGTCGCGGCTCCCTGCCGAAGGGGTGTTCGACACGCGGCGCGTCGTTCGAACACGTGTTCGGTTCCTGCAGTAGGCTCCTCAACAGCAGGAGCTTCGACGCGGCTCTCCACATCCGGGCGGTTCGCCCGACCGGATGTCGGTGGCCGGCCATACGGTTCAGATGTCGGAACACACCGCAACCGCCTTGTCGCCAGGCGTGCGGGCCACGGCCCGCACGAGCAACGACAGCCTAGAGGCAGCCGCATCACACCAAAGGAGCCACCATGCCATCAGCAGTAGACCGCGAGAAGGCCCTCGAAACCGCACTCGCCCAGATCGACCGCCAGTTCGGCAAGGGCTCGGTGATGCGACTCGGCAGCGAAGACCGCGCACCGGTCGAGGTCATCCCCACCGGCTCGATCGCGCTCGACGTCGCACTCGGCGTCGGCGGGCTGCCCCGTGGCCGCATCATCGAGATCTACGGTCCCGAGTCCTCGGGCAAGACCACGCTCACGCTCCACGCGATCGCCAATGCACAGCGCGCCGGCGGCATCGCCGCGTTCGTCGACGCAGAGCATGCCCTCGACCCCGAGTACGCCAAGAAGCTCGGCGTCGACATCGACGCGCTCCTGGTGTCGCAGCCCGACACCGGCGAGCAGGCGCTCGAGATCGCCGACATGCTCGTCCGATCCGGTTCCATCGACCTCATCGTCATCGACTCCGTCGCCGCGCTCGTGCCCCGCGCCGAGATCGAGGGCGAGATGGGCGACTCGCACGTGGGCCTGCAGGCTCGACTCATGTCGCAGGCGCTCCGCAAGCTCACCGGTGGCCTCAACCAGACCAACACGACGATGATCTTCATCAACCAGCTGCGAGAGAAGATCGGCGTCTTCTTCGGCAGCCCCGAGACGACCGCGGGCGGCAAGGCGCTCAAGTTCTACGCGTCGGTTCGTCTCGACATCCGTCGGATCGAGACCCTCAAGGACGGCACCGAGGCGGTGGGCAACCGCACGCGCGTGAAGGTCGTCAAGAACAAGATGGCGCCGCCCTTCAAGCAGGCCGAGTTCGACATCCTGTACGGCGTTGGCATCTCTCGAGAGGGCAGCCTCATCGACTACGGCGTCGACCAGGGCATCGTCAAGAAGTCCGGCGCCTGGTACACCTACGACGGCGACCAGCTCGGCCAGGGCAAGGAGAACGCTCGAAACTTCCTGCTCTCCAACCCCGACATCGCAGCCGACATCGAGACGAAGATCCTCGTCAAGCTCGGCATCGGTGCTGCCGGTGCTGCTGCTGCCGGTGCTGCCGGGGCGGTGGCCAAGGTCGAGCCCATCATCCAGCCGAAGCTCGCGCGCAAGGGCGCGTGAGTCGACGCAGCCTGCGCGTGGCAGCGGCTGCATGAACGATCAGGGGTCCGTCCACAGCGCGACGGCACGAGACCGGGAGCATGAATGAGCGACGCAACAGAGCACATCGCCCCGGTCTCGTACCTGCCCTGGGCGACACCCGACGACGATCATCGAGCTCCCGGTCGGAGCCGCGGCGACGGCACGGGAACCGGCGATGGCGCACGGCTCGATGCCATGCACGAGCCCGGCTCCGAGGAGGAGAGCGGCTCCTCCGGCTCGGCCGGCTCCTCGCGCCGGCAGCGTTCAGACAGGGGACCGGCGCCACGTTCCAAGGACGCTCGCTCCTTCGGCAGAGGCGCCCGTACGGCTGCGAACACGTCGTTCGCCGGCCGTCAGGCGCAGGGCGTCGACGTCGATGACGACGAGGTCGACGTCGAGACCGGGCCCGAGCGCGACGACCGCATCGACCGCCTCATCGTCTCGCGCCTTCGTCGTTCGGCACTGTCGGTCGCCGAGGTGCGCTCGGTGCTCGTCGAGCACGGGCTCGACCAGGTCGAGGTCGAGGAGTGGATCGAGCGATACGAGCGCTTCGGATACCTCGACGATGCGCGGCTCGCCGAGCAGCTCGTGCACGTGAGCGCCGGGCGGCGTGGCAAGGGCAGCGGCGCCGTCCTCCAGGAGTTGACGAGGCGCGGCGTCGACGCCGAGGCGGCGCGTGCGGCGATCGAGGGCCTCGACCCCGAGACCGAACTCGAGAATGCCCGCACCGTCGCCGAACGCCGTGCGCGCCAGCTTCAGGGGCTCGAGCGACCGGTGGCCGAGCGGCGGCTCTCCGCCTTCCTGCAACGCCGCGGGTACTCGGGTGAGGTCATCCGCGAGGTGGTGGCGGAGGCTCTGGCGCCCCGGGGCTCGTAAACTGGGGTCATCATGAGCATCATCGACGACGTCTCGGCAGCCGAGGCCCACGAGGCGGCAGCCGTGCCGCGCACCTACGAGGTGCGGACGTTCGGCTGCCAGATGAACGTCCACGACTCCGAGCGGCTGTCCGGCTCGCTCGAAGCCGCCGGCTACGTCCCGGCAGATGGTGCGGAGCCCGACATCGTCGTGATCAACACGTGCGCCGTGCGCGAGAACGCCGACAACAAGCTCTACGGCAACCTCGGGCACCTCGCCGGGGTCAAGCGACGCCACGCCGGCATGCAGATCGCGGTCGGCGGATGTCTCGCCCAGAAGGACAAGAACGTCATCCTCGAGAAGGCGCCGTGGGTCGACGTCGTCTTCGGCACGCACAACATGGGCTCGCTGCCGAGCCTGCTCGAGCGTGCCCGCCACAACGAGGAGGCGCAGCTCGAGATCCTCGACGCCCTCGAGGTGTTCCCCTCGACGCTGCCCACCAAGCGCGACTCGACGTACAGCGGCTGGGTCTCGATCTCGGTGGGCTGCAACAACACGTGCACGTTCTGCATCGTCCCCGCGCTCCGCGGGAAGGAGAAGGACCGCCGGCCGGGCGAGATCCTCGCCGAGGTGCAGGCCCTGGTCGACGACGGCGCCATGGAGGTGACGCTGCTCGGCCAGAACGTCAACTCGTACGGGGTCGAGTTCGGCGACCGGCAGGCGTTCGGCAAGCTGTTGCGGGCTGCCGGTCGCATCGAGGGCCTCGAGCGCATCCGCTTCACGAGCCCGCATCCGGCCGCCTTCACCGATGACGTCATCGACGCGATGGCCGAGACGCCCGCGGTCATGCCCCAGCTGCACATGCCGTTGCAGTCGGGCTCCGATCGCGTCCTGAAGGCGATGCGCCGCTCCTACCGCTCGGAGAAGTTCCTCGGCATCCTCGACCGCGTGCGCGCGAAGATCCCGAACGCGGCGATCTCGACCGACATCATCGTCGGGTTCCCCGGCGAGACCGAGGCGGACTTCCTCGAGACCATGCGCGTGGTGGAGGCGGCACGCTTCGCCTCGGCGTTCACGTTCCAGTACTCGATCCGGCCCGGCACGCCCGCGGCGACGATGGAGGACCAGGTACCGAAGGAGGTCGTCCAGGAGCGCTACGAGCGCCTCACGGCCCTGCAGGACCGCATCTCCTGGGAGGAGAACCAGAAGCTCGTCGGCCGCGCGGTCGAGGTGCTCGTGTCCACGGGCGAAGGCAAGAAGGACGCCGAGACGCATCGCCTCAGCGGGCGGGCCGAAGACAGCAGGCTCGTGCACTTCGAGGTGCCCGCGGGCTCCGAGGTCCCGCGCCCGGGTGACGTGGTCTCCGTCACGATCACGCAGGCGGCACCCTTCCACCTCATCGCCGACTCCGTCGATGGATCGCCGCTCGTCGTTCGTCGCACCCGGTCGGGCGACGCCTGGGATCGCTCGCAGGCCGAGAGCTGCGGCGTCCCATCCGCACCGACCACCGGTGCGGGGGAGTCCGGCGGGGGACCCGCGCGCGTCTCGCTCGGCCTTCCGACCGTCAGGGTGCTGCCCTCGACGGGTGAGCCGCTCATCAAGCCGGGCTTCGGGACCTTCCCGATCTACGACCTCGACGACGACCTCCGCTGAGCGCGGCGGGCACGGCATGACGCTCATCGCGGTCGTCGGCGCGACCGGCACCGGCAAGTCCGACTTCGCGCTCGACCTCGCGGAGGCCTTCGCACGCGCCGGACGCCCGGCCGAGGTCGTCAACGCCGACGCCATGCAGCTCTACCGCGGCATGGACATCGGCACGGCGAAGCTGGCAGTCGACGAGCGGCGGGGCGTGCCGCATCACCTGCTCGACGTGCTCGAGGTCACCGATGAGGCATCCGTCGCCGCGTACCAGCGCGATGCGCGAGCCGCCATCGAGGACATCCTGTCCCGCTGGCACGTCGCGCTCCTCGTCGGCGGCTCCGGTCTCTACGTCTCGTCGGTGATCCACGACTTCCGGTTCCCCGGCACGGATGCCGCGGTGCGGGCGCGGCTCGAGGCCGACCTCGTCGAGTTCGGGCCGGGCCTGCTGCACGCGCGGCTCCGGGCCATCGACGCCGAGACGGCGGCCGCCGTCGATGCGGCCAACGGGCGACGCATCGTGCGCGCGCTCGAGGTGATCGAGGTCACCGGCGAGCCGAAGGCGGCCCGCCTGCCCGAGGAGCCCGTGCCGTGGCATCCGCACCGCATCGTGCACCTGCGCAGCGACCGGGCGCAGCTGGTCGAGCGCCTCGACCGGAGGGCGGCGGCCATGTTCGAGGACGGCCTCGTCGACGAGGTGCGGGGGCTCGTGCCGCGAGGACTCGAGGCGGGCGTGACGGCCCGACGCGCGATCGGCTACGCGCAGGCTCTGGCCGAGATCCACGGGGATGCCACGCGAACCGAGGCCGTCGCCGAGACGCAGCAGCTCACGCGAACCTATGCGCGCCGGCAGGTCGGATGGTTCCGGCGCTACCGCGAGGCGACGGTGCTCGACGCGGCGGACCCGACCGCCAGGGCCGCGGAGCTGGCCAGGCAGTCCGCCATAGACTGAGCAGATGTCCTTCGACCTCCGCTTCACCAAGGGCCACGGCACCGGCAACGACTTCGTGCTGTTCAGCGACCCCGTCGGGGACACCGAGCTGACCCCGACGCAGATCGCCGCGGTCTGCGACCGGCACTTCGGCGTGGGGGCCGACGGATTCATCCGCGCGGTGCGCTCCGCGAGCCTGCCCGCTGGCGCCGCCGCGATCGCGGAGGACCCGGAGGCCACCTGGTTCATGGACTACTGGAACGCCGACGGCTCCGTGTCCGAGATGTGCGGCAACGGCGTCCGGGTCTTCACGCGGTTCCTCCTCGACCAGGGACTCGTCGAGCTCGCGCCGGGCGAGTCGCTCGCCATCGGCACGAGGGCGGGCGTACGCCGCGTGAGCCACTCCGAGCACGGCTTCGAGGTCGACATGGGCGCCTGGCGACTCGACGGCTCCGAGCCGCTCGTACGCGTCAAGGGACTGCCGGTGGCGCGTCCCGGCCTCGGCATCGACGTCGGCAACCCGCACGTGGTCGTGGCGCTGGCCGATGACGACGAGCTCGGCGGGCTCGACCTCGGCTACCTGCCCATCCTCGACCCGGTCCCGCAGGCCGGCGCGAACGTCGAGTTCGTGGTGCCCGCCGAACCGCTCGTCGAGGCGGGCGTCGGCCGCATCCGCATGCGGGTCCACGAGCGCGGCTCCGGCGAGACGCTCTCGTGCGGCACCGGTGCGGTCGCGGCCGCCCTGGCCGTGCGGCATTGGGCCGGAGCGGGTGCGCCGACCGAGTGGCGCGTCCAGGTTCCGGGCGGCGTCGTCGGCGTTCGCATGTTCGATGCCGACGACGGCGAGCACGCGGCACTCTCGGGCCCGGCCGAACTCGTGTTCGACGGCGTGCTCACGCTGGCCTGAACGACCCGGCTCACCGGGCCGCACTCGGGCTGCGGCTTCACCCCGTCGTTCAGTCGTCGAGTGGCCGACCGGCGGCGAGCACGCGGAAGCCCTTGGAGGTCTCGGCTCGCTCCACCTCGAGGCCGAGCTCATCCGCCAGCCACCGCTGCAGCGACTCGGCTCCGAGGTGCTTCGCGACGACGAGCCACGCCGTGGCTTCCTCCTCGAGCCGGGGGAGCCACGTCGAGAGCATGGCATGCAACTCCTGCTTGCCGACCCGGATCGGCGGGTTCGACCAGATCGCCCCGAACCGGATGTCCTCGGGAACATCCGCGGGGGTCACCGCGTTGACATTGACGAGGCCGAGGCGGGCGGCGTTCGCACGCACCAGTTCGAGGGCGCGCTCGTTGACGTCGACCGCCCACACCGTGGCATCCGGAGCCTGCAGCGCCAACGCGAGGGCGATGGGTCCCCATCCGGCGCCGAGGTCGAGCAGGTGGCCGGTCGCGGGCGGAGCGGGCACGGTGTCGAGGAGCACCGCGGTGCCCTGGTCGAGGTGCTCGGGACTGAACACGCCGCCCGAGGTGACGAGGTCGACCTCCCGCCCGACGAGGCGGACGCGGATGGTGCGGGTCTTGGCGTTGCTCCGAGGCGAAGCGGAGAAGTAGTGGTCGGAGCCCATCCCAGCACGGTAGCGCACCTGTCGTGCCCCGGCCGGGAGGAGTTCCCGCCGGAGAACATCGAAGAAGCAGAGCGAAGTAGGGTAGAGAGAATGAACGAAGCCGAAGACCGCCCCACCGACGACGCCGTCGACCGGGTGCTGCGCAGCGCCGAGTCCGGCGCGAGCGTGGCGCGGTTCGGCGCGGGCGACGCCAGCGCCATCATGCGAACTGATGCCGGTGCCGCGTCCACGACCGACGGCGACCAGTTCGAGCGTGAGGACCGAGCCGCGCTCCGACGCGTCGCCGGGCTCTCCACCGAGCTCGAGGACGTCACCGAGGTCGAGTACCGGCAGCTGCGGCTGGAGAACGTCGTGCTCATCGGCGTGTACCCGCAGGGCTCGCAGGAGGACGCGGAGAACTCGATGCGCGAGCTCGCCGCCCTCGCCGAGACCGCCGGCGCCCGAGTACTCGACGGACTCCTCCAGCGCAGGCCGCACCCCGACCCCAGCACGTACCTCGGCCGAGGCAAGGCCGAGGAACTCCGGCATGTCGTCGCGGCGGTCGGCGCCGACACGGTCATCGCCGACACCGAGCTCGCGCCGAGCCAGCGTCGCGCGCTCGAAGACGTGGTCAAGGTGAAGGTCATCGACCGCACCGCGGTGATCCTCGACATCTTCAGCCAGCACGCGAAGAGTCGTGAGGGCAAGGCGCAGGTCGAGCTCGCACAGCTCGAGTACCTCCTGCCCCGCCTCCGCGGCTGGGGCGAGTCGATGTCCCGCCAGGCCGGTGGCCAGGTCGGCGGCGCCGGCGCGGGCATGGGCTCGCGCGGCCCGGGTGAGACGAAGATCGAGCTGGATCGTCGCCGCATCCACTCGCGCATGGCGAAGCTCCGCAAGCAGATCGCCGGCATGAAGCCCGCCCGCGATGCGAAGCGCGCGAACCGCCGCCGCAACGCGGTGCCCTCGGTCGCCATCGCCGGGTACACGAACGCCGGCAAGTCGAGCCTGCTGAACCGCATCACGGGTGCGGGCCTGCTCGTCGAGAACGCACTGTTCGCGACGCTCGATGCGACGGTCCGCCGCAACACGACCGCCGACGGCCGCATCTACACGATCGCCGACACCGTCGGGTTCGTCCGGAACCTCCCGCATCAGCTGGTCGAGGCGTTCCGATCGACGCTCGAGGAGGTCGCCGACGCCGACCTCATCGTGCACGTCGTCGACGCCGCCCACCCCGACCCCGCCGGGCAGATCGCGACGGTCCGCGACGTGATCGGCGACGTCGGTGCGCGTGACATCCCCGAGCTCATCGTCTTCAACAAGTCCGATCTCGTCGATCCCGAGCAGCGCCTCGTCCTGCGCGGGCTCGCACCCGATGCGGTGTTCGCGTCGGCTCGCACGGGAGAGGGCATCGACGAGGTGCTCGCCGCGATCACCCGCATGCTGCCCGACCCCTCCGTCGAGATCGACCTGCTCGTGCCCTACGACCGCGGCGACGTGGTCTCGGCGCTGCACGAGACGGGCCGCGTCATCTCGACCGAGTACGTCGAGGGCGGCACGAGGGTGCGGGCGCTCGCCTCGCCCGAGCAGGCCGCGCAACTCGACGTCTTCTCGGCGGCATCCGCCCACGCCTGAGGTCGCTCCCGCGACGTTCGATGACACGGTGCGTCAAAGTGCGTCACAACCGATGCGCGCTGCGGTGACATCCGCGTAGGGTCGCAAGTGATCGAAACGTGCCCGGCTCGACGCCGGCCACTTGGAGCGACAGCCGAGCCCGGCACCCGCCCGCGAGACCACCAGCCGTGACGGCCGGGGTACGCGGCCTGTGTGCCCGCCCCGCCTCACGGTGTCTACCGGGGAGCAGAGCATGGCGCAGCACGGCAGCGGAACGACCGGCACGGGTGCGAGCACCACGCCGCTCTCGTTCGAGCTGTATCCACCGCGTACGGATGCCGCCGCGATGGCGCTCGGCCGCACGATCGACCGGCTCGTGCAGGTCGACCCGGCGTTCATCTCCGTCACCTTCGGCGCCGGCGGATCCTCACGCGATCGGTCGCTGACGGTCCTGCGCTACATCCTCGACCACACCGACGTCGAGCCGATGGCCCACCTGACGTGCGTCGGGTCCTCGCACGCCGAGGCCAACGAACTCGTGCGCAGGTTCCTCGACGCCGGCATCCGCAGCTTCCTCGCGCTGCGGGGCGATCCGCCCGCCGGAGCGGACCCCGATGCACCGCTCGGAGACCTCGCGACCGCGGCCGAGCTCGTCCAGCTCATCCACCGGGTGCAGCAGGAGCGCGAGCCGTTCCGGCAGGTCGACGTGCCGGGTACGCCGGGAGCCGCGCGGATCCGCGCTCGGGCCAGCAGCACCCGCGTCGCCGTCGCGGCCTTCCCGAACGGCCACCCGCGCTCGCGCGACCTCTCGCAGGACGTCGACATCCTCCTCGCGAAGCAGGTCGCGGGTGCCAACCTCGCCATCACGCAGCTGTTCTGGGTGGCCGACGACTACCTCGGCTTCGTCGAACGCGCTCGCGCGGCCGGCGTGACCATGCCGATCCTGCCGGGCATCATGCCGACGACGAGTCCGGCCCGGCTGGCGCGCCTGACCGAGCTGACCGGGGTCGAGCCGCCGGCCGAGTTCTCCATCGCCCTCGAGATCGAGCCGGATGCCACGGGCCAGACCGACATCGGCATCGCCTTCGCCGCCCGCCTGGCCGCCGACGTGCTCGCCGGAGGGGCGCCCGGCCTGCACCTGTACACGTACAACCGCCACGAGGCCGTGCTCGACGTCGTCGACCGCCTCGGGCTCGTGCCGAAGACCACCAACGAGAGGAACGTCGACAGACGATGACCGCACGCACCTTCCCCACCGGCACGATCATCGGGTACCCGCGCATCGGGCGGCGCCGCGAGCTGAAGCGCGCCGTCGAGGCGTTCTGGGCCGGCCGGATCGACGCGGAGGAACTCGAGCATGCCGCCGCCGAGCTGCGCGCCGCGACCCGTGAGCGCCTCGCCGGGCTCGGCCTCGGCCGTGACGACTCCTCGATCCCCGAGTCGTTCTCGTACTACGACCAGGTCCTCGACACCGCGGTCGCCGTCGGCGCGATTCCCGAGCGATTCGCGCACCTGCTCGACGACGAGGGACGAGCGGATCTCGCCGCCCTCTTCACCATCGCCCGCGGCGAAGGGGAGCAGGCGCCGCTCGAGATGACGAAGTGGTTCGACTCGAACTACCACTACCTGGTTCCCGAGATCTCGCCCGCGACCTCCTTCGCACTGCACGCGGAACGCATCCTCGGCACCTTCGCCGAGGCGCGCGCCGCCGGCTACCTCACCCGGCCCGTCATCGTCGGCCCGGTCACGTTCCTCGCGCTCGCCAAGGCCGCGGATGACGCGCCCGACGGGTTCCGACCGCTCGATCGCCTCGACGACCTCCTCCCCGTCTACGCGCGGCTGCTGGAGCGGCTCGGCGAGGCGGGCGCCCACTGGGTGCAGCTCGACGAGCCCGCGCTCGTGAGCGAGAGCCTCGACGAGAGCCGCGCGCGTCTCGTGGACGCCGCCCGCACGGCGTACGGCGCGCTCGGCGCCTTGGAACGCAGGCCCGCGATCTTCGTCGCGGCCCCGTACGGCTCGCTCGACGAGGCACTGCCCGCGCTGGCCGCGACGCCGGTCGAGGCGATCGGACTCGACCTCGTCCGAGGCGCCCTGCCCGCCGCGTTCGACCCCGCGACCGCGGAGTCGCTCGCGGCGAAGACGCTGGTCGCCGGCGTGGTCGACGGGCACAACGTCTGGCGGGGCGACCTCGCCGCGACGCTCGAGCGCGCCGAGGCGGTGCGTTCCATCACGGGCTCCGTGGCCGTCTCCACGTCGACCTCGCTGCTGCACGTGCCCCACGACCTCGAGGACGAGCCGCAGCTCGACCCCCGGCTCGCGAGCTGGCTCGCGTTCGCCGACCAGAAGGTCGCCCAGGTCGCGGTGCTCGCGCGGGGCCTCGCCGAGGGGCGGCCCGCGATCGAGCGCGAGCTCGACGCGGCATCCGCCGCCCTGGCCGATCGCGCGGAGGCACCCGGCGTGCGCGTCGCCGCGGTGCGCGATCGCCTCGCCGGGCTCGATCGCGACGACTTCTCACGTGCCCCCTACGCCGAGCGCGTCGAGGCCCAGGAGTCCCTCGGCCTGCCCGGCCTGCCGACCACGACGATCGGCTCGTTCCCGCAGACCGCGGAGATCCGGCGTGCCCGGGCCGGACTGGTGAACGGCAGCCTCCAGGCCGAGGAGTACACGGCTCGGATGCGCGAGGAGATCGAACGCGTCATCCGCCTGCAGGAACGCATCGGGCTCGACGTGCTGGTGCATGGCGAACCGGAGCGGAACGACATGGTGCAGTACTTCGCCGAGCTCCTCGACGGGTTCGCGGTCACCGCGAACGGCTGGGTCCAGTCGTACGGGTCGAGGTGCACCCGCCCGTCGATCCTCTGGGGCGACGTGTCCCGGCCGGCGCCCATGACCGTCGAATGGTCGAGCTACGCGCAGTCGCTCACCGAGAAGCCGGTCAAGGGCATGCTCACCGGTCCGGTGACGATCCTCGCGTGGTCCTTCGTGCGCGACGACCTGCCGCTCGGGGACACCGCCCGCCAGGTCGCGCTCGCCCTCCGCGACGAGATCTCGGACCTCGAGGGCGCGGGCATCCGCATCATCCAGGTGGACGAGCCCGCCCTCCGCGAGCTCCTCCCGCTGAAGCGCGCCGACCAGCCCGAGTACCTCGACTGGTCGGTCGGCTCCTTCCGACTGGCGACGGCTGGCGCGGCATCCGGAACGCAGGTCCACACGCACCTCTGCTACTCGGAGTTCGGCGTCGTGATCGACGCCATCCGGAACCTCGATGCGGATGTCACCTCGATCGAGGCGGCGCGCAGCCGGATGGAGGTCGTGGACGACCTCGCGTCGAGCGGATTCGACCACGGCATCGGGCCGGGCGTCTACGACATCCACTCGCCACGCGTGCCGAGCGTCGACGAGGTGACCGCGCTCCTCGAGCGCGCCGTCGGCGAGATCCCCGTGACGCGGCTCTGGGTGAACCCCGACTGCGGGTTGAAGACGCGCGGCTATGACGAGACGGTGGCCTCGCTCGAGAACCTCGTCGCCGCCACGAACGAGGTCCGTGCCCACGTGGGACGGGAATCGTCGGGGTCTAGCTGTACTGACCCGGATCGTTGTTGACGTAGGAGAGACCTCCGGGGTCGAGTTGGAGCTGTCTAGTTCTTCAGCTCGAACGCACGGAGGTCTCTCTTGTCTCACGCTAATGCCCGGCTGACTCC
>NZ_WBIR01000013.1 GCF_009749395.1 Agromyces salentinus | reverse complement strand
CCGGGCGCGGCCGGGCGCGGCCCGGCGCGATCGGATGCCGCGCCGCCGCGCCGAGCCGCCGCCCCGCCGCGCCGGCTCAGAGCGCCCGGAGGATGTCCTCCACGCGATCCTTCGCGTCGCCGAAGAGCATCTGCGCGTTGTCGCGCGTGAACAGCGGATTCGCGACACCGGCATAGCCGGCGGCCATCGAGCGCTTGAACACGATCACGTTGGACGCCTCCCAGACCCGCAGCACGGGCATGCCGGCGATCGGGCTGCCCGGGTCCTCCGACGCGGCGGGGTTCACGGTGTCGTTCGCCCCGATGACGAGCACGACGGACGTCTCGGCGAAGTCGTCGTTGATCTCATCCATCTCCTCCACGACGTCGTACGGCACCTTCGCCTCGGCGAGCAGCACGTTCATGTGCCCGGGAAGGCGACCCGCGACGGGGTGGATGCCGAAGCGGACACCGATGCCGCGTTCCCGGAGCCGCGCGGTGAGCTCGGCGACGGGATACTGCGCCTGGGCGACGGCCATGCCGTAGCCGGGGGTGATGATCACGCTCGTCGCGTCGCGGAGCAGTTCGGCGGCCTCCTCGGCCCGGATCTCGCGCGTCTCGCCCTGCACCTCGCCCGACGACGTCGGCGCCGCGATGCCGAAGCCGCCGGCGATGACCGAGATGAACGAGCGGTTCATGGCCTTGCACATGATGTACGAGAGGTAGGCACCGGAGGAGCCGACGAGCGCACCGGTGACGATGAGGAGGTCGTTGTTCAGGAGGAATCCGGCGGCGGCCGCGGCCCAGCCCGAGTAGCTGTTCAGCATCGAGATGACGACGGGCATGTCGCCGCCGCCGATGGAGGCGACGAGGTGCCAGCCGAGCGCGAGGGCGAGCGCGGTCACGACGACGAGCAGCCAGAGTTCGGGCGTGACGACGTACCAGGCCGTGAGCACCACGAAGGCGACGAGCGCACCGAGGTTCAGCGCGTTCTTTCCCGGCAGCATGAGGGGAGCCGACTTCATGCGCGCCGAAAGCTTGAGGAACGCGACGATGGAGCCGGTGAAGGTCACGCCGCCGATGAAGACGCCGATGAAGACCTCGGCGTGGTGGATGTCGAGCAGCGCTCCGCTGAGGTCGGATGCCTCGAGCGCGCCGTTCCATCCGACGATGACGGCTGCGAGGCCGACGAAGCTGTGCAGCAGGGCGATGAGCTCCGGCATGCCGGTCATCGCGACGACGCGGGCGCGCCACAGGCCGATCGCGCCGCCGATCAGGACGGCGGCGACGAGCAGGGCGAGCCCGAGCATCGCCTGCGGCTCGCCCCAGGCGTCGGAGACGACGACGCCGACGGTGGCGAGCAGGGCGATGGCCATGCCGGCGATGCCGTAGCCGACACCGGCCTTAGCGGTTTCATGTTTGCTCAGCCCCGCGAGGCTCAGGATGAACAGCAGGGCGGCGACGATGTAGGCGGCTCCCGCGATCGACGCGGGGGTCAGGAGTGCGGTGGTCTCGGGCACGGTCGGGTCTCCTCGGGTTCAGCGCGTCGCGGTCAGTTGCCGGTTCGGGCGGCGGGGCCGCTCGAGCGGGTCGCCGGACCAGCGGCGGCCGGGCCTCGCGAGAACATCGCGAGCATGCGTCGGGTCACGGCGAATCCGCCGAAGATGTTGATGCTGGCCAGCAGGACGGCGACGGCCGCGAGCACCTGCACGACGGGCACGTCGCTCGTGATCTGGAGCATCGCGCCGACGACGATGATGCCCGAGATGGCGTTCGTCACGCTCATGAGCGGGGTGTGCAGGGCGTGGGCCACCTTGCCGATCACGTAGAAGCCGACGACGACCGAGAGCACGAGGACCGTGAAGTGCTGGGGGAGCGGCGGCGGCGCGATCGCGTTCACCGCGAACAGCGCCGCGATGCCCGCGGCGATGAGCGACACCTTCTTGACCGGTGACATCGGCTGCCTGGTCGGCTTCGCAGCCACCGGCGCCGACGCAGCCGTCGCGGATGCCGCCGGCGCTGCCGAGACCTGCACCGGCGGGGGCGGCCAGGTGACGGCGCCGGGCTGCGCGACCGTGACCGAGCGCTGCACGACGTCGTCGAGGTCGAGCACGAGCTCGCCGTCCTTCGCGGGCGTCAGCAGCTTGAGCAGGTTCACGACGTTCGTGCCGTAGAGCTGCGAGGCCTGCGTCGGCAGCCGGGAGGCGAGGTCGGTGTAGCCGAGGATGATCACGCCGTTCGGCGTCACGACGCGCTCGCCCGCGACCGAGCCCGCGACGTTGCCGCCCTGGCCCGCCGCCATGTCGACGATCACGCTGCCGGACCGCATGCTCGCGACATCCGCCGCCGTGATGAGCTTCGGCGCCGGCCGGCCCGGGATCAGCGCGGTCGTGATGATGATGTCGACCTCGGCCGCCTGCTCGGAGTAGATCTCGGCGGCACGCCGGTCGTAGTCCTCGCTCGTCGCCTTCGCATACCCGTCGGTCGACTGCATCTGCTCGGCGACCTCGACCTTCAGGTACGTGCCGCCGATGGACTTCACCTGGTCGGCGACCTCGGGCCGCGGGTCGGTGGCCCGCACGATGGCGCCCAGGCTCGAGGCCGCGCCGATCGCCGCCAGCCCCGCGACGCCGGCGCCCGCGACGAGCACCTTCGCAGGCGGCACCTTGCCCGCCGCCGTGACCTGACCGGTGAAGAAGCGGCCGAACTCGTGGGCCGCCTCGACGACGGCCCGGTAACCGGCGATGTTCGCCATCGAGCTCAGCACGTCCATGGACTGGGCGCGGGAGATCCGCGGCACCGCGTCCATGGCCAGGGCCGTCACGCCGCGGTCGGCGAGCGCCTGGAGCAGCTCCGGGTTGAACGCGGGAGCGAGCAGGCCGACGATCGTCGCGCCCGGGGTCAGCGCGGCGATCTCGGCCGGGGTCGGGGCGTTGACCTTCAGGACCACCTCGCAGGCGATCGCCTCGGCGCCGGACGCGATCTCGGCACCGGCTTCGCGATACGCCTCGTCGAGGAACGAGGAGCGAGCACCGGCTCCGGACTCGACGACGACGGCGTGGCCCAGCGCCGTCAGCTGCCCGACCGTCGCGGGGGTCGCGGCGACCCGCGACTCGGGGGCCTGCTCGGTCACGATCCCGATGCGGGACATGCGGTGCTCCTTCGACATTCGCGCCCGATCGCGGCGCTGCGGTGGTGATCGGCCGTCGACGGGCACGCGGAGCGTGCGGGCGGCGACGGTGCTGCGAGCACCACCATAGGCGCAGATCCCCCGCATGGGCAGGAGCATCCTCCTGCGTCGCGCGAAGGCCCGGCGCACGTGCGGTGCGGTGGTGCCGGTGATCAGAGTAGGGGCGTCCGCGAGCGCCGGCCCCGTCTCGTGGGGCGAAACTCCATGAAGGATCGGCGGTTCTTTCGCGGGCCGGAATTCGCGCACGCGTGGCATCCGCCATCCGGCGCTCTACGATCGAACGAACGATGCGCGCACCGCATGCCCGCCGCCGCGCACCGCGTCGCCGCATCGACGAGGAGGAGGGGCCATGGTCGCCGACGGAGCCACCGCGCAGACCGGGTCGCAGACGCTGAGCCGCGGCATCCGCCTGCTCGAGATCCTCGCCGGCGCCGAGCGCAACCTGACGATCGACGAGCTCGCGGCCGAACTCGGCGTGCACCGCTCCGTCGCGTACCGCCTGCTCCGAACGCTCGAGGACCACGGCCTCGTCGCGCGCGACTCGGGCGGGCGCATCACCCTCGGCACCGGGCTCGCGGCACTCGCGTCCGGCGTCGCGCGCGACCTCCAGCAGGTCGCACTGCCCGAACTGACGGATGTCGCGAACGAGCTCGGCATGACGTGCCTGCTCGCGGTGCAGGTCGACGCCGACGAAGCGGCGACCCTCGTCAGCGCGGCGCCGCGGCAGAGCATGGCCGTCGTCTCGTACCGGCCGGGCCACCGGCATCCGATCACCCGTGGCGGACCGGGCAAGGCGATCCTCGCGAGCCTGCCCGAAGCAGCGTGGCCGGATGCCGCGACCGACGCGCTGCGCGCCGAGATCCGCGTCACCACGCAGCGGGGGTACGCGGTCAGCCACGACGAGGTCGTGCCGTCGCTGCGGTCGGTCGCGGTGCCGCTCGCGCTCCCGGGGCAGCCACCGGCCTCCATCGCGGTGATCCACGTGAGCTTCTCGCGCAGCGAGGCCGAGATCGCCGAACGGCTGATGGCCGCCGCGGCGGCGATCCGGCGCGCGTATGGCGCCTGACGCGGCATCCGCACGCGCCCGGCGAACCGCGGAGTGCTTCGGTCAGCGTTGGAGCAGCGCGCCCCGGAAGAACTCGGCGAGCTCGTCCGTGGCCGAGAGCGGCAGCACCTGGGCGACGTAGTGATCGGGCCGCACGACCACGACCACCCCGTCGCGCGAGAGGCCGCGCTCCTCGAAGACGTCGTGGGCGGGATCGGTCGCGTACACCTTCTCGTAGTCGGTGAGCCCGAACGGCCCGGTCGCCGGCAGGAACACGCGCGGCACGCGACCGAGGTCGACCTCGGTGTGCGGCTGCTGGTAGACGACCTTCACGTCGAACACGTCGTCGAAGTTGCCGCCGTCGGGCACATGGGCAGCGAGGGGCGAGTCGGATGCCTCGGCGAGCCAGCCCGCCCACGAGGCGAGCGCCGAGTCATCCGCTCGCGAGAGGCCGGCATCGGCGAACGCGTAGATGCGCCACCGCCCGTCGGCGCGGTGGTGGTGGCCGAGGTGGACGGGGTTGCCGTCGCACACGCGCTCGACGGCGGCCGACTTGAAGCGCTTGCCGACCGGGAATCCCGTCGCGAGCCCCTGGTGCTGCTGCGACCCGATGATCATCGAGGGCTCGTACTGCGTCATGAAGCCGGCCGGGAACTCGAACGTGCGCACGTAGAACTCCTCGAGTTCGGCCGGGTCGCCGAGGTCCTCCGGCTTCGTGGCCATGAGCCTGGACCACTCCCGGTCGAAGGCGATGAGCTCGGCGGCGACCACGTGGCGTTCGGAATGGTAGGTCTCGAGCAGCGACGAGTCCGCACGGCCGTCGAGCACGTGCCCGAGCTTCCAGCCGATGTTCCAGCCGTCCTGCATCGAGACGTTCATGCCCTGCCCGGCCTTGGCGCTGTGGGTGTGGCAGGCGTCTCCGGTGATGAACACGCGCGGCGTGCGCGTGCCCTGCTCCTCGATCGGCACGTCGTCGAACCGGTCGGTCACGCGGTGGCCGACCTCGTACACCGAGTGCCACGGCACGTCGCGCACGTCGAGCGAGTAGGGGTGCAGGATGTCGTTCGCCTTCGCGATGACCTGGTCGAGGGTGGTGCGACGCACGGCGCCGTGGTCGTCCTCGGGAACCTCGCCGAGGTCGACGTACATGCGGAACAGCTGCCCGCCCTCGCGCGGGATGAGCAGGATGTTGCCCGCCTCCGACTGGATCGAGCACTTCGTGCGGATGTCGGGGAAGTCCGTGACGGCCAGCGTGTCCATGACCCCCCAGGCGTGGAAGGACTGCGCCCCGACGTGCTGCGCGCCGATCGACTCGCGCACGCGGCTGCGGGCACCGTCGGCCCCGACGACGTACTTTGCGCGGACGGTGCGGCGCTCGCCCGTGAGCTCGCCGTCGAGGGGCGCCGCATGCGAGGCGTCGCCGGCCCCGACGCCCACGCCGGTGGCCCGCTCGAGCGTGACGGTGACGGGGTGCTCGGGCAGCTCGCCGCCGGCGCCGGGCTGCGCGACCTCGAGGCCGACGAACTCCCACCCGTAGTCGGGCACGAGGCGGCCGGGGGAGTTGCGGGCGTACTCCGCGAAGTAGTCGAGCACCCGGGCCTGGTTGACGATGAGGTGCGGGAACTCGCTGATGCCCGTCGGGTCGTCGGGCGTCACCGCGGCGCGGCGGATGTTCGCGTGGTTCTCGGGGTCGGGCTTCCAGAACGCCATCTCGGTGATGCGGTAGGCCTCGGCGATGATGCGTTCGGCGAAGCCGAACGCCTGGAACGTCTCGACGCTTCGTGCCTGGATGCCATCGGCCTGGCCGATCTCGAGCCGGCCGCCCCTCCGCTCGACGAGACGGGCCGTGACGCCGGGGAACTGCGCGAGCTGGGCCGCGGCGACCATGCCGGCCGGCCCGGATCCGACGATGAGCACGTCGACCTCGTCGGGCAGCTCCTCGGGGCGGTCGAGCCCCACGCCGGCCGCCGGCTGGATGCGGGGGTCTCCGGACACGTAGCCGTAGTGGTGGAACTGCACGGTTCTTCCTCACTTCATCGTGGGTGATGTGGCGTCGCACGCGTTCGATAAACGAACACGCCGTTCCCATATCGCTCAGACAGTGTAGGTCGCGCGGTCGGCGGCGGCAAGGATGCCGGGTGGCGTCAGAAGCCCCCGACGGTGGGCACCCAGTCGGGATTGCGCTCGTCCACGTGGAACCGCGCGTAGTAGTCGCCGTGCTCCTCGAAGTACCGTTCGTACTTGTCCATCTTCTCGGGGTCGAGTTCGACGCCGAGACCCGGGCCGGTCGGGACGGCGATCGCACCGTCGCGGTAGGGCATCGGCCCGCCGGCGATGACGTCGTCGGTGAGGTAGTGGTAGTGCGCGTCCCCGGGCGTGATCATCTCGGGGATCGTGCTCGCCGTATGCAGCATCGCCGCGAGTTCGATGCCGAACTCGGTGCCGGAGTGCATGGCCACACCGAGGCCGAACGTGCGGCAGACGGCGGCGAGCTCCTTCACCCCGCGCGGCCCCTCCCAGTAGTGGAGGTCGGTGAGCACGACGTCGACGGCTCCGAGCCTGATGGCCGGCCCCAGATCGTCGAACTTCGCGGGATACATGTTGGTGGCGATAGGAGTGCGCACCTGTTCGCGCACCGCCGCATTTCCGAGCAGGCCCCACGACGGGTCCTCGAAGTACTCGGGCGCCACGGCCTCGAGTCGGCGCCCGATGCGGACGGCGGTCGGAACGGACCACACGCCGTTGGGATCGATGCGCAGGCCGAACCCCTCGCCGAGCCGCTCGCGGCAGAGCTCGAGCACGCGCGCCTCCTCGCCGGGGTCCTCGACGCCGGCCTTCATCTTCATCGCCGTGACGCCGAGGCGCTCCCGCAGGGCCTCGCATTCATCGGCGATGTCCTCGGCGCGGGTGTCATCGCCGCCGCCCGGCCGGTCATAGCGCCAGAAGAGGTACGCGATGAAGGGGACCTCATGGCGGACCGCTCCGCCGAGCAGGTCGCCGACCGACCTGCCGAAAGCCTTGCCCTGGATGTCGAGGCACGCGATCTCGATCGCCGCGTAGAGCCTCGCGTTCGAGAGGTAGTAGATCGAACGGAGCACCTTCAACTTGATCGCCTCGAGGTGGAAGGGGTCCATGCCGATGAGCCGCGGTGCGAGCTTTGCGAGCGCACCGCGCTGGTCGCCGCCGCCCACCTCGCCGAGCCCCACGAGCCCCTCGTCGGTGACGAGCTCGAGGATTGTACGGATGAAGTAGCCGGGGTGCACTCCACTGCTGTGCCGGAGTTTGGAATCAGTCGGGATCGCCACGGTGCGCGTGCGCAGTTCGATGATCTTCATTGCTCCCCGTCCGTCAAGGCTGAAGCCTACTTGTTTTGACTACTGCAACGCTAGTAGCATCACGTGCAACGCTTCGGGAAGGTCCGCGGCCCGTGATGATCGAGGATGCTCATGTCGAACCCCTATGCATATCCCCTCCCGGTGCCCGAACTCATCGAGCGCTACCGGGCGACCTACTCGGGCGCGGTGTACGACGTGCTCGATGAGATGGGGTACCCCAACCAGGCGCTCGCTCCCGACATCAAGCCGGTCGATCGCGCCTGGACGCTGGCCGGTCCGGCCTTCACGATGAAGGGCATACCCGAGCCAACAGGCGACCCCGACCTCCGGGCTCGCCGCATCCACATGTTCGAGGCGATGAAGGCCACGGGCGTCCCGATCATCGACGTCCGGGACTGCAGCTTCGACACCCAGGCCGCCCACTACGGCGAGATGAACGCCACGGTCGGGTCGGCATGCGGGGTCATCGGCGCCGTCGTCGACGGCGGCTCCCGGGACACCCGCTTCCTCCTCGAGCGCGACTTCCCGCTCTTCTGCCGATACCTCTCGCCCGTGGAGGCGGTGAAGCGCTGGAGCTACTACGACTGGCAGAACACCGTCTCCCTCCGCGGAGCACTCACCTCGACGGTCCCGGTCTCTCCCGGCGACTTCCTCGTCGGCGACCTCGACGGCGTGGTCGTGGTCCCCCGGGAACTCGTCGTCGACGTGCTGAGGCAGGCCGAGGAGCTCATCCGCCACGAGGACGTCGTCCGCGAGGAGTTCCTCGTGAGCGACGATCCGGTGGGCGTGTACCGACGCCATGGCCGCCTCTAGACGCGGAGGCGGGGTCCGGCCGTAGGCTGGCGCGACGCGACTCGAGGGGAGAACCCGCATGCCCGGTACGGCGCAGTCTCGCGTGGACGGACGCACGGCCCTCGTCACCGGATCGACGAGCGGGATCGGCGCGGCCATCGCCGATGGCCTCGAGCAGGCGGGTGCCGTGGTCATCCGGCACGGGCTGTCACCGGCACCGGGGGCGCCCGGCACCCTGTTGACGGAGGACCTGGCCGCCACCGGCGCCGGTGATCGCCTCGCGGTCGCCGCGCTCGAGGTGGGCACGGTCGACATCCTCGTGCACTCGGCATCCGTCCAGATCCGCCGGCCGTGGCAGGCGATCACCGCCGAACAGATGGAACTGCAACTGCGCGTGAACCTCCTGGCGTTCCTCGAGCTCGCGCAACGCCTCGTGCCACCGATGTCGGAGCGCGGTTGGGGACGGGTCCTGGCGATCGGCAGCGTCCAGCAGGGTCGCCCGCATCCCGAGATGGCCGGGTACGCCGCATCCAAGGCCGCCCAGGTGAATCTTGTCGCCAACCTCGCGAAGCAGGTCGCACCGACCGGCGTCACGATCAACAGCCTCTCGCCCGGCGTGATCGACACCCCGCGCAATCGGGACGCGCTCGCGTCCGACGAGTACCACCGTCGCGTGGTGGCGCAGATCCCGGCGGGTCGCATCGGCTCGCCGGGCGATTGCGTGCCGCTCGCCCTCCTGCTCTGCTCGGATGCGGGCGCCTACATCACCGGCCGCGACCTCCCGGTCGACGGCGGGTACCTGCTGTAGCGGACGGCAGTCGTGGGCGACGGGCGAGCATCGCACCCGGTTCCGCCGAGGTCAGTGGCCGAGGGACTCGCTCACGGCTGCGGCGGCCTTCGTGACATCCCGTCCGAGCGCGTCGATGTCCGGCTCGACCCGATAGGTCGGTCCGGAGAGCGTGATCGCGGCGATGGGCTCACCGGCGGCGTCCACGATCGCGGCGGCGAGCCGGGTGACGTCATCATGGCGATCCACCGCCGCCCAGCCGCGCTCGACCGCCTGCTCGACATCCCGACGGATGCCGTCGAGATCGAACGCGTCGCCCGCGGCGAGGGCCTCCGCATGGAGCGCCTCCAGGAGCGTCTCGCGCTCGGTCGGCCCGAGGGCGGCAAGGATGGCCCGGCCCATCGCCGTACGGTGCATCGGCAGCCTCGACCCGACCGCCGAGCGCACCCGGATCGAACGATCGGGCTGTTCCTGTGCGATGAACACGACGTTGCTCCCCTCGCGGATCGCGAGATGGACGGTCTCGTGGGTGACGTCGCGGAGCGCCGCGAGGAAGGGCTGGGCACGGCTGCTCAGGTCCTCCTGGCGCGATCCGTACTCGCGCGCGAGCCAGAGGCATCGGCTGCCGAGGACGAACCGTCGGTCGCCGGCCCGCTGCTGCACGTAGCCCATCTGGCGCAGCGTCGACAGCAGTCGCGAGACCGTGCCCTTGTCGAGCCCCGACTCGGCTGCGATCTCGGTGACGCCGATGCCGCTGCCGGCACCGGCCACGACCTCGAGGATCGAGAGGCCGCGGACGAGCGTCCGGGAGGTCGCCGCGACTGCGGGCGGTTGTGCGAGCGTCACCGCGCGCTCCCTTCTCCGATGAACGGGATGCAACCGACACTACTCGGCTCGGTCTCTTGACTTTGCGGGCGCGAAGTCCCATTCTTGATTCATTCTACACAACGTTGTTTTAGTAAATGCAACGTTGGGAAGCCCGCCTCGACGACGAGAGACAAGGGGTCATGGCGATTCTCATGGACTCGACTGTGGATCCGGCGGCCCCGGATCCGCGATCCGGGCCTTCCGAGCAGAAGACCGGCCGGGAGCCCGGGCGACGCCGCGGGCACCTCGCGCGAGTCGACGCCGCCTACGGCTACGCGTTCATCGCCCCGGCCGTCATCGGGTTCGTCGTCTTCGTCGCCCTGCCGATCGCCGGCGTCTTCGTCTTCAGCGTGCAGGACTACAACAGCCTCTCGGGCCGCTCCGACTTCGTCGGCATGGAGAACTACGAGCGACTGCTCGCGAGCGACGTGTTCGGAACCGTGCTTCGCAACACGGCCGTGTTCTCGGCGTTCGTGATCCCGGCCAACCTCGTCATCGGGCTCGTCCTGGCGGTCCTCGTGAACCAGCGCATCCGCGCCATCGCGATCTTCCGTGCCGCATTCTTCGTCCCGGTCGTCATCTCGCTCGTCGCGTGGTCGCTGGTCTGGGAGGTCATGCTCCAGGATTCCGGGGGCCTCAACGGATGGCTCGCCATGATCGGCATCGACGGGCCGAACTGGCTCGCCGACCCCGAGTGGGCCATGACCTCGATCATCTTCGTGCAGGTGCTGAAGGGCGTCGGGGTCAGCATGATCCTCTTCCTCGCGGCCCTCCAGGAGGTGCCCGTCGAACTGATCGAGGCCGCCAGGATCGACGGTGCCAAGCCCCGGCAGGTCTTCCGCAGCGTCATCCTGCCGCTCATCACGCCGACGGTCATGATGGTCGCGATCCTGGCGACCATCAACTCCCTGAAGGCCTTCGCGCAGGTCTTCCTCCTGACGGAGGGCGGCCCCGGGCTCTCGACGAGCATCCTCGGCTACTTCATCTACGAGCAGGCGTTCAAGGCGTTCCAGGTCGGATTCGCGAGCACGGCGGCGGTCTTCCTGTTCCTGATCGTGCTCCTGCTCACGCTCCTGCAGTGGTGGTCGCGGAGGAGGTGGGTCTTCAATGAGTCGTGAACTGACCACCGCGGCCGTCGTGGCACCGGTCGATGCACGGGGGCGACGCCGCGCACGGCGGGCGCGGACGGGCGGGCCCGACCGGCGGACGCGGCTCGGCGCGATCGGCATGTACGTCCTGCTGACGCTCGTGGCGCTGCCGTTCGTGTTCCCCGTGTACTGGATGTTCTCCACCGGGTTGAAGACCTACGGCGACGTCTTCGAGAACCCGCCGGTGCTCTGGCCCGAAGATCCGAAATGGGGCAACTACCTCGTCCCCTTCACCTCGGGACCCTTCCTCCAGCAGTTCCTGAACTCGATCTACATCGCATCCATCACGACCATCGGGGTCCTCGCCGTCGCCTCGCTCGCCGGCTACGCGTTCGCCCGCATCCAGTTCCGTGGCCGTTCCGTGCTGTTCGTCGTCCTGTTGAGCGCCCTGCTGATCCCACCGGAGGTGACGATCATCCCCCTCTTCCGGATCGTCTCGGCATTCGGGTGGATCGACTCGCACCTCTCCCTCATCGTCCCTGCGGTGTTCGGAGTCCCGGCGGTGCTCGGCGTGTTCCTGATGCGCCAGTTCTTCCTCGCCCTGCCCGCCGAGCTCGAGCAGGCCGGGCGCGTCGACGGGCTCGGGCGATTCGGCCTCTTCGCCCGCATCGCACTCCCGCTCGCGAAGGCGCCGCTCGCGGCACTGGCCATCCTGACGTTCCTGAACAGCTGGAACGACTTCCTCGAGCCGCTCGTCTTCCTCCGTACGCAGGAGCTCTGGACCGTGCCGATCGCACTCCAGTCCTTCACCGACCCGATCACTGGGACGCCGATCTGGAACGTCCAGATGGCCGCGACCACCCTCAGCGTGATCCCGGTGCTCGCGGTGTTCTTCGTCGCGCAGCGCCAGTTCGTCCAGGGCATCGCCGGCACGGGCATCAAGTGACCGCAACCTCGCGGGGCCGCAGAGGCACGCCGCACATCTGAGAGAGAGGCACGACCCATGAGAAGCACACAGCACGCGGGGATCGCGTTCGCGGCAGCCGCAGCCCTCGCGCTCGTCGGCTGCTCGCCGAGCGCGGAGACGACCGCAGCCGTGCCCGAGTACGACGAGCCGGTCGACCTGACCATGACGCTCTGGACCGCGGACGAGGCGATCATCGACCAGTTCCAGGCGCGGGCCGACGCCTTCCGGGAGGAGAATCCCGAACTCGGGGAGTTGACGATCGAGACCATCCCCTTCGCGGAGTACAACTCGCAGCTCGCGATCCGGCTGAGCGGCGGCGAGGCCCCCGACCTCGGCTGGATCGTCGAGTCGGCCACGCCCGCGTGGGTCGATTCGGGGGCCCTCGCCGACGTCAGCTCGCTCGAGGCCGATGAGGACTGGGCGTACGACGACATCATCCCGAACCTCATCACGGCGCTCGAGGGTGAGGACGGGGAGCTCTACGGCTACCCGTTCGCCGGCACGACGCATCCGATCGTCTACAACGCCACGGCCTTCGAAGCCGCCGGCCTGGAGACGCCGAACGAGCTCCTCGCGAAGGGTGAATGGACCTGGGATGCCCTGCGCGAGCAGGCGAAGGCCCTGGTGGATGCCGGTGTCGTGACGTACGGCTTCGACATCCCGCAGTGGGGGTACACGAGCTACGCGCTGTTCACGCCGTTCATGAAGGCGTTCGGTGCGGAGGCGTATCCCGACGGGGAAACATGCGGGTACGCCGACGAGGCATCCGTCGAGACGTTCGAGTTCGTACACGACATGGTCTTCGAGGACGGCTCGTACCCGGCGCCGGGTTCCGCGTCGAGCTTCCCGACCGGGGACACCGGGATGTACCTCGGGGCCCCGAGCACCCTGGCGCAGTTGGCCGACAGCACGTTCGAGTACGACATGGCCCCGCAGCCCGAGGGCGAGGTCGAGTACAGCCCGTTCATCGGCCAGGCGTCGATGGTGGTCTTCGCCGACGGCAAGGCGCCGGAACTGGCGACCAGGCTCTTCGGTTTCCTCACGAGCGAGGAGGGCTCGGCCGCGCTGCCGTACGTCGCGCCCCGGGCCTCGTTGCAGACCGAGGAATTCGTGGCCGGCCTGTACCCGCAGGTACCGGCGGAGTCCGCGAAGGCGTCGCTGCTCGACACGCTCGATGTGGCGGAGCAGCTCGACTACCCCGTGGCATTCCCCGAACTCGAGACGGCGACCAAGCCGATCTTCGACGGTGTCTGGCAGCCGGATGCCGATATCCAGGCGGTCCTCGAGGAGGTCTGCGCCACGGCCGATCCGATCCTCCAGTCGCAGTGACGCGATCGGCGGGCGGCGGCACGGGCGTTCTCCCGGCCGCCGCCCGCCGCGCTGACGGCGGTGACGCGCACGTCGAATGGGATCTCAGGCGCGGCCCGTCCGGGCTCGTCGACCTGACGGGTCACGGCCTCCGCCTCCTGGGTTCGGGCGCACCCAGGTGGAGACCCGACGCCATCGCCGGCGGGGCGATCGAGTTCGACGGCCGCACGGAGCACCTGTCCATCGACGGGCGTCGTGTCGGTCCGCTCGACGCGGCCCGTGCCGGCGACGCCGTCTCGGTCTTCGCCCTCGTCCGCCGCGACACCACCTCGACCGGTTTCGTCGCGGGGATGTGGCAGGAGGACGACGACGATCCGCGCCGCCAGTACGGCCTGTTCCTCAGCCTGCCCACCTACGGGGGCGCGGATCAGGTGGCGGGGCACGTCTCGCACGATGGCCGGGCGAGCCCCGGCCTGCCCTACAGCCGGGACTACTCGGCCAGCGCGCGGAAGGTCGCACCCGGCTCCTGGCGGGTGGTCGGCTTCACCTACGACGGATGCCGCATCCTCTCCTTCCTCGACGGGATCGCCGACCGGAGGCCGAGGTTCACCGAGGTCGGACCGCCGACGGGTGCCGGCCTCACCTATTCGAAGAACCCCTACGTCTCCACGGCCGGCCTGAACCGCGGTCCGACATCCGACTTCACCGTCGGCGCCGTGCGGCTGTCGCGCGGAATGGGCAACCATCTCGCGGGAGCGGTCGCCCGCCTCGCGGTGTGGCCGCGCGCGCTGGCTGCCGACGAGGTCGTCGAGCTGGCACGGGCATGGACGCCCGCGAGCCGACCGCTGATCGAGCTGGACATGTACGGCGGGCGCGCGGGCGGGCCGGCGGGCCGCCCGCTGGTCGCCGCCGGAACCGCCACGGCGTGGCCGCTCGTCGAGCTGGGCTGGACCGAGGTGCCGATTCGGGCTCCTCGCAGTCGCGGTCGGATGCGACGTCTCCACCCCGGGGCCGTGGTGACCGAGGGCGGCCTCGGGGTTTCGGCACATGCGCGCGACCGGCTCGTGATCGTCGACTCGCTGTCACCCACGATCGCGAGGGCGATTCGCGCGGTGACCGTCGACGTCCGGCGCGGCCGGGGGCTCCGCCTCGCCGTGCTCGCCGGCGGCGGCAGCGGCAGCGACGGCGGCGGCGGCGAGTGGCTCGTCTCGCGCCCGCTGCATGCGGGCGTCACTCGGGTGGGCTGCACCGGTGGCTGGTTCCCGCTGCGTGCGAGCCTGCCCGCGGCATCCGCGGTACGACCGGTCCGGATGTCACCCCTGGCGGGCCGATCGATCCAGGGGCTCGGGATCTTCGCACCAGCCGGAGCTGGCCCCGCCCTGATTCGAGGTCTCGCCGTCTGGGGACCGGCCCCGGGCTCCTGACGCGCCACCGGATGCGGCGACGACGAAAGCCGCCCGCTTCCCCGAGGGGAGGCGGACGGCTTTCGTCCTGGAGGTACGTCGTCCGGACCGGGAAGCCCGGCGGAAGCCGATCACTCAGCTGAGCTTGCGGCGGTAGATCGCGACGGACCAGATGTAGGCGCCGACCAGGATGGCGACGAGCCAGCCGAGGGCGATCCAGATCTCGTTGCCGACGGGCTCCTGTGCGAACAGGGCGCGCAGGGTGTCGACGATGGAGGTGACCGGCTGGTTCTCGGCGAACCAGGCGACCGGGGCGGGCATCGTGTCGGTGGGTACGAACGCCGAGCTGATGAACGGGAGGAAGATCAGCGGATAGCTGAACGCGCTCGCGCCGTCGACCGTCTTCGCCGAGAGGCCTGCGACCACGGCGAGCCAGGTCAGGGCCAGCGTGAACAGGACCAGGATGCCGGCGACGCCGAGCCAGGCGCCGAGCGACGCCCCAGTGCGGAACCCCATGATGAACGCGACGCCGATGACGATCGCGACCGACACGAGGTTCGAGACCAGCGACGTGAGCACGTGCGCCCACAGCACGCTCGACCTCGCGATCGGCATGGACTGGAACCGCTCGAAGATGCCGCCCTGCATGTCGAGGAACAGGCGGTAGGCCGTGTACGCGATGCCCGACGCGACCGTGATCAGCAGGATGCCCGGAAGCATGTAGTTGATGTAGGACTCGTCGGATCCGGTGTTGATCGCCCCGCCGAGCACGTACACGAAGAGGAGCATCAGCGCGATCGGGGTGACCGCGGTGGTGATGATCGTGTCGGGACTGCGGAGGATGTGGGTCAGCGACCGGCCCGTGAGGACCCGGGTGTCGCCGAGGACGTGGCTGGTCATCGGAGTTCCTTTCCTGCGGTTTCGGGCTCGACTGCGGCATCGGTCTCGCCGGTCTCGCCGACGAGCGCGAGGAAGACGTCCTCGAGGGAGGGCTGCTTCTCGACGTACTCGACCTTGGCGGCCGGGAGGAGCTGCTTGAGTTCGGCGAGGGTGCCGTTCTGGATGATGGTGCCCTTGTGCAGGATCGCGATGCGGTCGGCGAGCTGCTCGGCCTCATCGAGGTACTGCGTGGTGAGCAGCACGGTCGTGCCACCCTCGGCCAGCTTCTTGACCGTCTGCCACACCTCGATGCGCGCCTGCGGGTCGAGCCCGGTCGTCGGCTCGTCGAGGAAGATGATCGGCGGGTTGCCGATCAGGCTCATCGAGATGTCGAGCCGGCGGCGCATGCCACCCGAGTACGTGCCCGCCCTGCGGCCGCCCGCCTCGGTGAGCGAGAAGCGGGCGAGCAGCTCGTCGGCGATCGCGCCCGGGTTCTTCAGATGCCGCAGCTTCGCCACGAGCACGAGGTTCTCACGGCCGGTCAGCACCTCGTCGACCGCGGCGAACTGCCCGGTCAGGCTGATCGACTCGCGGACGTCGTTCGGCTTCGCGGCGACATCGAACCCGGAGACCGTCGCGGTGCCCGCGTCGGCCTTCAACAGCGTCGACAGGATACGGACCACGGTGGTCTTGCCCGCGCCGTTCGAGCCGAGGAGGGCGAAGATGCTTCCCGCCTTCACGTCGAAGTCGACGCCCCGGAGCACGTGCAGGTCCTTGAAGGACTTCTCGATGCCCCTGACCTGGATCGCCGGTCGAGATGCGTCGGTGTTGGAATCGGTGTTCATCGCTCGCCCTTTCCCTCGAGGTTCTGGATGGTCTCTGTGAGGCGGTTGCGCTCCTTGTCGATCCATCGCTTGCCGGCGTATGCCGCGGCGAAGGCCTCGGCGAACTCGACCGGGTCGTCGCCCACGATGTCCTCGACGGGGGTCCCGTCGACGGCGGCCCGCTCCCACAGGTCGGCGAAGTCGTTCAGCATGGTGATCATCACGGCGGGGTCGCCGTCGGTGATGCCGCCGTTGTACATGAAGTAGCGCTCGTAGGCCTTCGCGGCCGTACCGTAGGGCTCGGGCAGGGCCGCGACCCTGGCCTTGTACTGGCGGTACGCCTTCTTGTCGTCGAGCGATCCGGTGATGAGCTCGTACCACTTTGCAGCCATGATCAGTTCTCTCCTTGGTCGTTCGTGCGTGCGATGTTCTGGTGAAGCTGTTCGATGCGGTCGGCGAGGAAGCTCCAGGTGCTCCAGAACTCCTCGAGGTACTCGCTGCCCTGCGCGTTCAGCGAGTAGACCTTTCGCGGCGGCCCCTTCTCGGACGGGACCTTCTCGACGTCGACGAGGCCGCGCTGCTCGATCCTGATCAGGAGCGCGTAGACGGTGCCCTCGACGATGTCGGTGAAGCCCTGCTCGCGAAGTCGAGCCGTGATCTCGTAGCCGTATGCCGGCTGAACGGCGAGCGTCGCGAGGACGATGCCCTCGAGCGTGCCCTTCAGCATCTCGGTCGATTGCTTGCCCATGGAACCCCTCCTCTCATCTGGTACTTGGTGTTGCTGAGTACTGGTACATAGTAAGCATGAGTACCGGTAGATAGCAACACTGAATAGCAGATTTTTCAGGATGGTTCGGGCGCGAGCCGCCGGCGCGGCCGGCCGGGGCATGCCACATCGGGGGATCAGGCTCCGGATGCCGCCGCATCGGCGACGGGTACGCAGCGTGGCCGCCCTGGCAGCCGCCGCCGATCAGCCGCCGATCAGCGCGGTGACGATGAGGTGGCTGACGATGCCGACGAGGGCGCAGGCGCCGAGGATCCGGAGGGCGCCCCACTTCGCCACGAAGACGAGGAACAGGGCGAGCACCGTGATCGCCAGCGCGACGAGGTCGACCGTCCCGAAGTCGGGGACCTCCACGACCACCGGGCCCCAGATGACGACCGTAGTCTGCGTGAAGAGGGTGTGCAGGGTGAAGAAGAGCGCGAGATCGGCGATGATGCCCACGACCGCGGCGGTGATGCCCCCGAGCGCGGATGCCAGGCCGCGGTTCTGGCGGAGGCGCTCGACGTACGGCGCGCCGAGGAGGATGAAGAGGAAGCTCGGCACGAAGGTGACCCATGTCACGAGCAGGGCAGCCACGACGGCGCCGCCCCAGGGCCCGAACGCCCCCGGGTCGCGGAAGGCGCCGAGGAACGCCACGAACTGGACGACCATGATGAGCGGCCCCGGCGTGGTCTCGGCGAGCGCGAGGCCACGGGCCATCTCGCCCGATCCCAGCCATCCGTAGACGCTCACGGCCTGCTGGCCCACGTACGCCAGCACGGCGTACGCACCGCCGAAGGTGACGAGGGCGGCCCCGGAGAAGAACAGCCCCTGGTCGACGTACACGCTCTGCGCGCCGAGGAACACCGCCGCCAGCGCGACCGGCAGCAGCCAGATGACGACCCCGAACACGAGCACGAACACGGTGCGCGTGCGGGACGGGAGTTCGGAGTGCAGGGCGTCATCCGCGATGAGCGGAGGCGGCCCATCGCTCGCCGCGATTTTCTTGGGTGCACTCACGTCGGGACGCACGCGGCCGAGGACCCAGCCCGCCAGCGCCGCGGCGGCGATCACGAGCGGGAACGGTACGGCGAAAATGCTCAAGGCGATGAAGGCGCCCACGGCGATCGCGATGAGTGCGGGATGGTGGAGGGCGCGCCCGGCGACGCGGAGCAGGGCCTGGAGCACGATCGCGATGACCGCGGGCGCGAGGCCGAGGAACAGGCCCTGCACCCAGACCGTGTCGCCGAAGGCGACGTAGACGGCCGAGAGTCCGAGGAGCGCCACCACGCCCGGGAGGATGAACAGCGTCCCTGCGATCAGGGCCCCGCGCGTCCCGTTCAGCAGCCACCCGACGTACGTGGCGAGCTGCTGCGCCTCGGGGCCGGGGAGCAGCGTGCAGTAGGAGAGCGCGAAGAGGAAGCGCTGCTGGCTGATCCAGCGTCGCTCGTCGACGAGCGTGCGCTGCATGACCGCGATCTGGCCTGCCGGCCCGCCGAAGGTCTGCAGCGAGATGAGGAACCAGGCGCGGGTGGCGTCGCGGAGCGGGACGACGTCACGGGTGGCCGTGCTGGTCACGAGGGCTCCTTTCGACCGAGCAGCGCCCGTCGGTGGTACTCGTACAGGCCGTCGAAGATCGGCCCGGTGAGGTCGAGGATCGCCTCGTCGGGCTGCGTCAGCGAGAGGCCGCGCAGGACGACGTCGATGCCCGCGGCCTCGGGCGCGTCGTAGCGGTCGTCCTCGAGGTCGGCCTCATGGATGATCTCCGCGATCCGCCAGAGCACCGGATCCGCGAGGTCGTGCCGGCGCAGGAGGGTCTCGAACGTGCAGTCGTCGCCGTGGTGGCCGAACTCGACGCCGCGCATGTCGAACGGCACGGCGTCGGCGGGCACGTCAGCGGGGTCGGCGACGAAGACGAACTCCGCGGTCTCGTCGATGAACCGGCGGATCAGCCACGCCGAGGAGGCCCGGTCGATGTGCACGCCGGCACGGGTCGCCCACCTCACGAGACCACCGCCTCGGTCGCGCGTGCGCTGACGCGCTCGGCGAGCTCCCGGACGGCGGCGCGGGCGAGCTCCCGGTTCTCGGGCGGGAAGTGGTCGCGTCGCTCGATCTGCCGGAGCTCCTGGCGAAGGGACCTCAGGACCCGCGCGGCCTCCGGCTCGATCGCCTCATGCGCCCGGGCGATGACCGCCTCGTACTCCGCAGCGCGCGCGGCCACCAGGTCGGCGATGATGCGCTCCTCGTCACGGCGCCCCGTGACCTCGGCTCTCCAGAGCGAACTCGAGCCGCCTGCCTCGTCGACGAGTTCCGCGATCCACTCCAGGTGCTCCTTGGTGCGCGCGTCGGCCGGGAGCGCGACGAGGCCGTCGCCGAGTTGGGCGACGCCGAGCCGCTTCAGGCGACGCCAGACCGCGATGCGCGGCGCGGACGGCTCGCGGGGGACGCGGTAGGACAGGAGAAGCCAGGCGACGTTTGTAACCACGGTTACAAGCTAGCTTCGCGACGCCTCCCTCGCCATCGAGCCGTCACACGGCGACACGATCTCCGCTCAGTCGAGCAGTCCGCGCTGGAACCCCACGGCGACCGCGGCCGCCCGGTCGTTGACGTCGAGCTTGGTGTAGATGTGCAGGATGTGGGTCTTCACGGTCGCCTCGCTGATGAACAGCCGCGCGGCGACATCACGGTTGGTCCCCCCGGTCGCGATCAGTCGGAGCACCTCGAGTTCGCGCGCGCTGAGCGGCGACTCGGGTCGGCGCACCCGCCCCATCAACCGCATCGCGACGGCCGGCGAAAGCACCGCCTCCCCGCGGGCCGCGGCCTCCACCGCGCGCATGAGCTCGTCGCCCGGCGCGTCCTTCAGCAGGTACCCGGTGGCGCCGGCCTCGATCGCCGGGAGCACCTCGCTCTCGGTGTCGTACGTGGTGAGCACGAGCACCCGCGTCGCGAGGCCCAACTCGGCGAGGCGCTTGATGGCCGTGACGCCGTCCATGCGCGGCATCCGCAGGTCCATGAGCACGACCGCGGGTTCGAGGGCCCGGGCGAGGGCGACGGCCTCCGCACCGTCCGCGGCCTCCCCGACGACCTCGAACCTGGCGTCGCCGGTGAACATGCCGCGCAGCCCGTCCCTGACGATCGGGTGGTCGTCGGCGATCAGCACCCGGATCGCGTGCTCGGTCATGCGTGCTCCTCGTCGCAGGGGCGGGTCGTGTCCGGTCGCGCCCGACCCGCGGGGCCTGGCTCGTCGCGTTCGCCGCCGTGCGCAGGCGGCTCGGGGAGAACCCCGGTAACGGCCGGCACGGCCGAGTCGGCCGGGATCGCGGGCATGCTCGCCGAGATCGCGGTACCGGTGCCGCGCTCCGACTCGATCTCGAACGTGCCGCTGACGCGCCCGGCCCGCTGGCGCATGGAGGTCAGGCCGAACCCGCCGCCGCCCGCCTGCGCGGGGTCGAACCCCACCCCGTCGTCGCGCACGTCGAGCGTGACCACGTCGTCCATGTACGACAGGGTGAGGCCGACCCGCGCGGCGCCGGCATGCTTGGCCGCATTGGCGAGCGCCTCCTGTGCGATGCGCAGGAGGGTCACTTCGATCTCCGGATGCAGCGGCCGGACGTCGCCCGTCGTGGTCACCTCGACGGCGACCTCGTGCATCGTGCCCCAGTCAGCCGCCACGGCGGCGATCGCGTCGGGCAACCGGGCGGACTCGAGCTGCGACGGGCCGATGTCGTGCACCGATCGGCGCGCCTCGGCGAGGCTCTCCCTGGCGAGCGTCGTGGCGTTGCCGAGGTGGCGGCGCCACAGCTCGTCGCTGCCGGCGTCGGCCGCCCGCTCGGCCGCCTGCAGTTGCGTGACGATGCCGGCGAGGCCCTGCGCGATGGTGTCGTGGATCTCGCGGGCGAGGCGCTGGCGCTCGTCGAGCATGCCGGCCTCGCGGGCCTGCACGAGCAACTGCGCATGCAGGCCCTCGTTCTCGCGGATCGTCTCCTCGAGTTGCGCCACCATGCGCTTGCGCTCGGCGCTGTGCGCCGTCGTGGTGTCGCCGATGCTGCTGAACAGGCCCACGACCGCCACGATGGCCCCGATGAAGAAGAGGTAGGTGAGCACGGCGACCGGCGTCGGATCGGGGATCCCGCCCATGAACGTCGTGATGCTGATCGTCGCGGTGACGGTCAGCCCGACGAAGCGCCATCCGCTGCGGAGGTACTGCCAGGAGTGCAGGTAGCCGACGAACCCGAAGAGCCCTGCGAACCACTCGTCGCGGGCGCAGAGCAGGGCGAGGAGCAGGAGCAGCCCGGCGACGTAGACCCCGCCAGGGGCACGCCGGCTCATGAGCCACATCCACGCGGCCGCCATCAGGACGAGCCACAGGGTGATGAGCCGGTCGGTCCACGAGTGGGCCCCGGTGAGCATCGCGAGGGCGGCCGAGGTGGCCAGGAGCAGGTACGGGGCGACGGCCATCACGCGGAGCAGGCGCTGTTCGCGCTGCTCCAGCTGCTTCGCCGTCGTCACCGCCACCGTGCTCACTCCCAACGGAAGAACCTGGCTGCCGCAATACTCACGACCACCGCGTACGCGGCCATGACCCCCAGCAGCACGGGGTCGGGTGCCGTTCCCTCCCAGACGTCCTGCAGGCTCTGGCGGAAGGCGCCCAGCGGGGTGAACTCCCCGATCCTCACCAAGATAGCGGGCATCTGCGAGACCGGCTGCATGAGCCCGGCCAGGTAGGCCATCGGGAAGTAGAGGAGCACGCCGATGCCGTTGGCGGCCCGACCGCTCGGCGCGAGGGCTGCGATGAGCAGCCCGATGGCGAACATCGACGCCGTCCCGAGCACGAAGACCGCGATGAAGGTCAGGGCATTCGCGGGGAGCCTCGCCCCGAGCACGGTTCCGGCCACCGCGAGCAGTGCGCCGCAGCTCGCGAGCGCCAGCACGAACTGCAGGATGAGCTGCACCACGAGCAGGCTCGCGGGCCGCACGGGCGTGGTCGAGAGCCTGCGGAGGATCCCCTTCTCGCGGTAGGTCGCGAGCGCGGTGGGCATGAGGTAGAGCCCGACGAGCCCGATCGCGATGGCGATGGTCATCGGGAGGAGGGTCGTGTCGTCGGGGCCGATCGAGCTGCCGAAGACGATGAGGACGAACAGTGGGATGACGACGGTGAACAGCGAGCCGGGCTCGCGCACGAGCAGCTTCGACTCCACGGCGGTGAGCTTCGCGGTTGCGGACATGGGGGTCTCCTGAGGACGGGTGTCGGATGCTTCGGGGTCAGACGTCGAACTCGCGCCCGGTGAGGGCGACGAAGGCGTCGTCGAGGGTTCGCTTGTCGATGCGCAGGTCGGTGACGACCACGTGCTCGCGCGCGAGCACCGACGTCACGGCCGTGGCGAAGTCGCTCCGGCCCGACACCGTGACCACGGCGCCGTTCCGCTGCACCGACGCGACGCCGGGAACGCGTCGGATGAGGTCGAGGATCTCCTCCGCGGCATCCGATGCCAGGCTGAACCGCATCGAGTGCTCCGCATCGACGCCGTTGATCAGCTCGGCGGGCGTGTCGATCGCGACGATGCGCCCCTGGCTGAACACCGCGACCCGGTCGCACAGCTCCTCGACCTCGTCCATGAAGTGGCTGACGAGCACGACCGTCACGCCGGTCGCCCGGATCTGCTTGATGAGCTCCCACGTCGCCCGGCGGGCCTGGGGGTCGAGCCCCGTGGTCAGCTCGTCGAGGAAGGCGACCCGCGGGTTGCCGACGAGCGCGAGGGCGATGATGAGGCGCTGCTTCTGCCCGCCCGAGAGCTTGGCGAAGCGGACGTTCCGCAGGTCGTCGAGGCCCCATTCGACGAGCAGCTCACGCCAGTCGCGCGGGTCCTCGTAGAACGATGCGTAGAGGTCGAGCGCCTCCCAGACCTTGAGGTTGTCCGGCAGGTCGGTGTGCTGGAGCTGCACGCCGATGAACTCCTTCAGCCGCCTGCCGTCGGTGATGGGGTCGAGCCCGAGCACGCGGACCGAGCCGGAGTCGGCGGCGCGCAGCCCCTCGATGATCTCGACCGTGGTGGTCTTTCCGGTGCCGTTCGGCCCGAGGATGCCGAAGATCTCGCCCTCCTCGACCGAGAAGGTGATCCCGTCGAGGACGGTGCGGCCGGCGTAGCGCTTGGTGACTTCGGTGACGTCGATGACTGGCATGGATCCAGCATCGCGAGAGCGGGGGCCCAGCCCATCGACCGGGCGGGTTGGATCAGCCGGCCGCGGATGATCCCGGAATCCACCGATCGGTGGATGCGCGCGGGGTGCGCCGGGCGCGTCGGGTGCGCCGGGCCCGCGGCCTCAGAGCGCCTTCCGCATCTGCTGCGTGACGACGTCGTAGCCGGATGCCCCGTACAGCGCGATGGCCGTGCGGTTGTGCCCGAAGACGTTGAGTTCCAGGGCGGATGCCCCGGCCCGCCGCGTCGCATCCTCGACCGCCTCGAGGAGGGCGCGCCCGAACCCGCGTCCCCGCATCGACTCGATGACCTCGATGTCGTAGAGGAACGCGACGTCCGCCATGCCGCGCGGGTGGTCGAGCCCCACCCACGCCCTGCCGACGGGCTCGCCCGCCGCGTCGACGCCGCGGAGGACCAGCATCCGGTCCGTCTCCGGCCCGCCTGGCAGCAACTGCGCGTTCTCGTCGCGAGCCCGCTGCTCGGCGCCCTCCCGCGGCCACCGCCCGGCTGCGACCTGCTCGACCGCGTACTGCGCGGCGAGCTCGGCCTGCCACTCGTCGAACTCCGACGGCGTCATGCGGCGAACGGTCACCCTCGTCTCGCGATCCATGTCCCCAGCCTCGTCCACGCGGCGCGCCCGCGTCCAGATGCTCGCGTGGCCCCTCGAGCGGTCAGGCCGCGGACACGCCCGCGGCAGCGAGGAGCAGCGCCATCCCGAGCCCGAGATCGAGGAGGAAGCAGGCCTCGGTGAGCGATCGCGTGACGACCTTGTCGCGCACGAAGTGGATCACGTCCCAGACCGCGTGCCCGATCGCGGCCGCAGCGGCAAGGGAGAGGGCCACCACGGGACCCGACATCATCGCCGTGAGGGCCAGCGCGCTGAAGCCGATGAAGGCGAGCGCCTGCACGCCGAGCTCGCGACGATCGACGGCGCCGAAACGGAAGAGCCCGAGCACGGCGACGGCCGCGCCCAGGACGAGCAGCACGATCGTCTGGTCGAGCCCGGTCATGCGGGCGAGGAGGACGGCGACGCCGGTGACGACCACCATGACCCACCCGCCCCGGCGGGAGCCGAGGGCGGCGGCGCCGAGGTAGCACACCGAGGCGACGATGATGATCATCGCGGTCACGTGGGCATCCGCCCCGTCCGCCGTGCTGGTGAGCAGGCCCAGCAGGCCGAGGACCGCGGGCCACCGCGCGAGCAGCTGCAGTCCGACGTCCGCGGCGAGGCCGGATGCGTGGTGGTGGTGCGCGTTGCGTTCGAGGTTCGTCGTCTGGTCCATGCCAGTCAGTCTCCGTTCGCTCGGCGCGCGTCGAACCCGTGCACCTGTCATGACCGGGTCGTGAGGGTCGTTCGAGCCGCGACGCCCGGCGGATTTCACGCCCATCCGTTCTCGTGGGCGATCCGGTACGCCTCCGAACGGGTGTCGGCTCCGAGCTTGCGGGTGACGGCGGCGAGGTAGTTGCGGACCGTGCCGGGCGAGAGGAAGAGCTCGCGCGAGACCTCCCGCACCGACCGGTCCTCCTGCGCGACGAGGAGCACCTCGGTCTCGCGCGGGGTCAGCGGGGACGCCGGCTGGGTGAGCGCGTCCGCGGCGAGCACCGGGTCCACGTAGCGCTGCCCCTCATGGACGCGCCGCACGACATCGGCGAGCGCGGTACCGGGAGCACCCTTGGCCAGGAACCCGCGCGCGCCGGAATCCAGTGCCCGGCGCAGCACGGCCGGGTGGGCGTGGCCGGTGAGGATCACCCCGGCACACGCGGGCAGGGCCCGGCCCAGCTCCAGGATGACGCCGACGCCGTCGACCCTCGGCATCTGCAGGTCGACGACCGCGACATCCGGCCGATGCAGCAGTGCAAGCTCGATCGCGTGGCGACCGTCTCGGGCGGTGCCCACGACCCGGATGTCCGGCTCGCACCCCAGCAGCGCGGCGAGCGCATCCCGGATCAGCTCCTCGTCGTCGGCAAGGAGGACCCGGATCGGGGCGCTCATCGGGCGACCGGCATCAGGCGCGCGCCGCGACGCCCGAACAGGAAGTCGCCGACGAGCCGAGTGCAGAGTTCCGGATGCTCGAGCAGCAGCAGGTGGCTGGATCCCGGGACGACCGCGAGGTCCCCATCGGGGAGCGCCCGGTACAGCTCGAGGGTGTGCTCGAGCGGGACCAGGTCGTCGTCGGCGGAGATCACGAGCGTCGGGCAGGCGATGCGCGCCACGTCGCCTGCGTTCAACTGGAGGCCCTCGAGGAAGGCTAGCGCCGTCTTGCGTGCGACGACCGGAAAATGGTCCCGGCCGTCGGGGGAGACGTCGCCATAGGCGTCGACGACCTGCCGCGGCCACCGACCGTCCGGATCGGGCTGCACGACGTAGGCGGCCGTGTCGAAGGCGCCGCTGATCAGCACGAGCTCGGAGACCAGATCGGGACGCCGCACCGCGACGCAGAGCGCCACGCAGGCGCCGGTGCTGTAGCCGACGACCGCCGACGGACCGCCGGCCACCCGCTCGATGAACTCGATCGTGTCGGTCACGAGGTCGGCGACCGTGATGGGTCCCACGACGTCCGCGGTGTGGCCGTGTCCGCGACGCTCGGGGAGCAGGAGCCGCGCGGAGGACGCGAGGGTGTCCAGGTTCCCCGCGAAGTCGCGTGCGTCGCTGAAGTTGCCGTGCAGCAGGGTGACCGGACGCCCCGATCCCTGCTCGTCGTACCAGAGCTCGACGTCCCGGAGCCGGAGGCAGTCGCTCATCGCGGCATCCCTTCTCGATGTCCCGACGGATCGGCGGCGGCCTTCCGCGGCCGTCTGCGCCACCGCCGAGCGAGCGCGTAGCCGGCGAGCGCGAGCACCACGCCGAGGAGTGCGAGGGCGAGCGGCCGGACGGTCTCGGTCCAGGGCCAGGCCTCACCCTCGAGCCGCAGCCCGTCGACGGGGTATTCGAGGGCCTTCGCCGTCCACCGGGCGGTGGCCACGTCGGTCGTCCTCGCGAGGTCCTGCAGCACGGCGTCGTAGGCGAAGCCGGGCTCTCGATGCGGGTGCGTCGCCACCATGCCGGGCTCGACCTCGTGTCCGGTCGTTCCCGGGACCACCAGGCGATCGAGCCCGGCGCCCGTCTCCGCTCGCGGCACGAAGGTCAGTCCATGGCGGGACTGCACCGCTCCGTCACCGACGGCGACCGTGCCCACGGCCAGCGACTGCCCGTAGGTGTCGAACACCGAGGCGAGTTCGACCTCGCCGACCCCGTCGGTCAACTGGACGCCGATCCGCGGCCGGTCCCATCCGAAGGCGGTGTTGAACACCACGACCGCATCGGATGCCTCGAGCTGCGACTGCTCGATGGGCGAGGCGCCGTCCGGGTCGTGGTGCGGCCATTCGATCGCCCGCGCCGCCTGGGCCGCGGCGTCGGCGCCGAGCGTGCGAGCCACGACGTGCAGGGTCCCGTCGATGCCGGAGAGGATGCCGGCGGTGCTGACGACGTCGCCGTCGTCGACGTACCTGGTGCCGCGCACCCAGTCCACGTCCGGGTAGGTGGATTCCCACTCGTCGATGCGCAGCCAGTGCGCGGTGGCCTCGCGCCCGTCGAGGAGGCCGGCCGATGCGAGCACCGCGGCCCCGTTGCAGACGCTCAGGAGCGTGGCGCCGTCGTTCTCCTGTCGCACGAGCCAGTCGGTGACCGGCTTCGTCGTGGGCTGCCCCACATCGGGCATCGCGGGGACCACGACGACGTCGGCCGAGCCTCCCAGGAGCTCCTCGAGGCCGGCGAACGTGAGGTCGGGCAGCAGGTCGAGTCCGCCGGTCAGCGGCACGGGCTGCATCTCGGATGCCACCGTGTAGACGTTGAATCCGCCGGTGCGGGCGAGGATCTCGTACGGTGCGAGGGTGTCGGACACGACGGCGCCCCGCTCGCCGACGACGACGGCGGCGGTGGGCTTCGACGAGTCGTGTTCGACCGGTCCCGCGGGTTCAACCGGTTCGGGGGCGCCGTCCGACCTCGGCTCGTAGAGGTCGAGCGCGCCCGCCACGGCCGGCGCGCCGACCGCGGCCGGCAGTGCCAGCGCGGCGAGCACCAGCGCGACGACGGCGAGGATCGCACGCATGCCGGTCACCACCCGTACTCGCGCCGCCGAAGCAGCATCGCGGCCAGCATCGCCGGGATCATGAGCAGGTGGCCGGCGGTCATGAGCCCCGTGGCCGACAGCATCCCGACCCAGTGGAACGGGAGCAGCACCAGGAACGGCAGGTACATCGCGGCGCACATCTCGAGGATGGGCCGGCGCCCGTGGCCTCGGATCCGCATCCACACGGCCATGCCGATCGACATGTCCGTGGCCATCACCAGGGCCTGCGCGGTGGTGTTCTCATCGAGCCCGGGCCAGGCCCACGACCAGATCGGTGCGAGCAGCATCATGCCCAGGACCATCGCGATCACCATCCCGACGCCATGCAGTGCGAACCGCATGATGGATGGTCGGCGCAGGGTCGTCTCTTCGTGGTTCATCTCGTTCCTCCCGGAGATTCGCGTCGGACATGGGAATCCTCCGCGGGAGGCGGGGTCTCCGGCACGTGCCGGAGGTCATGCCGGGGTCACCTCTCGGGTGTGACCGACGAACCTCCGCGACGCCGATCCGTCAGAGGAGGCCGAGGTCCCGGGCGCGCAGGGCCGCCTGCGTGCGGTCGCGCACGTCGAGCTTCGAAAGCACGCTGGTGACGAGGTTCTTCACCGTTCCCTCCGCGAGGAACAGTGCGCCGGCGATCTCCCGGTTGCTGCGCCCCTCGGCGAGGAGGCGGACCACGTCGACCTCCCGGTCGGTCAGCGGGTGGGCGGGCGCCGGCTGCTGCGGCATCCGCGCCACCCGTGCGACGACCTTCGCCGCCACCGACGGCTGGAGGACGGTCTCGCCACGCGACGCGGCGGTGATCGCCTCGACGAGCCTGGCCGACGACACGTCCTTGAGGAGGTATCCGACCGCACCGGCACGCAACGCCGCGAAGACGTCCTCGTCGTCGTCGAACGTCGTGAGGGCGAGCACGCGGACCTCTGGGTGCTCCACGCGCAGACGCGCCGTCGCAGCGATTCCGTCGAGCACCGGCATCCGCAGGTCCATGAGGACGACGTCGGGCCGCAGCTCGGCGGCCCGCCGGATCGCCTGCTCGCCGTCGCCCGCCTCGCCGACGGGCTCGATGCCCGGCTGCACCTCGAGCAGGGTCGTCAGCGCCTCGCGGAAGAGCGCCTGATCGTCGACCACGAGCACCCGGACCGTCATCCCGGCACCTCCACGGTGAGGGTGAGTCCGCCACGGTCGGCCGCGTCGAGCGACATGCGGCCGCCGAGGCTCGCCGTGCGCTCGCGGAGGCCCGTCAGCCCGAAGCCGGCACCGTGCTGCGGGGGCAGTCCTCGCCCGTCGTCGTGCACCTCGAGCCGGACGCGCTCGTCCCCGCGGTAGTCGAGGATGACGCCGGCTCGGGTGGCGCGCGCATGCTTCCGAACGTTGGTGAGCCCCTCCTGGGCGGCCCGGAAGAGCGACTCCTCGACGTCGGAGCGCAGGCTCCGCACCTCTCCGAGCACGTCGAGCCGGGTCGGCACGCCGGCCTCGGTCGATTCGGCCACGAGGGTCTGGAGTGCTGCGGCCAGGGCGGGGCGCTGCTCCCGCAGCGCGCCGACCGATCGCCGCACCTCGGCGAGGGCCTCGCCCGATTGCGCCTGGGCCTTCGCCAGCATGGGGTCGAGGCGCTCGTGGTCGCCCGTGCGGGCGACGGCGCGAGCGGCCTCGAGCAGCATCTGGACGACGGTCAGGTGGTGTCCCACCCCGTCGTGGATGTCACGCGCGAGCCGGTTCCGTTCCTTCATCGTGGCCAGCTGCTCGGCCTGGGCGGCGTATCCCCGCAGCTGCTCATGGGCTTCGGCGAGCTGGGCCCTGGCGTTGCGCTCCCGCACGAGCAGTTCCGTCACGACGACCGTGAACGTCGCGACCGCGAGCGTGCTGAGGCCCTCGCGGAGGACATGCGGCCAGGGCATGCCGAGGTGCGCGAGCGGGACCACGACGGCCACGACGATCGCGGCCGGCAGCGGCAGGAGCAGCACCGCCTGCGCGACGAGGACCACCAGGAGCAGGACCGCGCCGACCGCCGCGTCGGCGAGCGCGAAGACGACGAACCCGAGGACCATCTGGAGGACCACGTAGCCGGCGCCCCACCAGACCGACCGTGTTTGCACGAACCTGAAGCCGAGAATCGCGATCGCCGTGTAGGCGAGACCGACCAGCATCGTCGGAAGGAGCTGCACGGAGCTCGCGGACCCGAGCGGGAGCGTCAGGTACGCGACGACGGTGAGGACGGCCAGTGCCCAGTGCACCCGTCTCACTCTGGAGCACCTCGGGTTCGCGGTCAACCGTCGCCCGGCCCGCCGCAAGACGCCCTCTAGACTCGGCGGCGTGATCGAGCGTCCTGCCTTCCGTCTCCCGTTCCGGTTCGAGGAGACGCTCACCGAACGCCTCCGGCTGCGGATCATGCGCGCAGCCGACCTCGATGACATCCTCGACTACCAGGCTCGGGCCGACGTCTGCGAGTTCCTGCTCTACGAGCCGCGAGACCGCGAGACCCTCGCGGCGAGGATCGCCAAGTGGTCGACGCAGTCCACCCTCGCATCCGATGGCGACTTCCTGGAGCTCGCGGTCGAACACCGGGCGGACGCGCGCGTGATCGGCGACCTCTACTTCATGCTCGAGCGGGCAGAGCACGGCTGCGCCGCGATCGGCTGGGCGTTCCATCCCGGGTACTCCGGTCGGGGGTACGCGACCGAGGCGGCGATGGAGGTGCTGCGGCTGGGGTTCGAGACGATCGGCCTGCATCGCATCGTCGCCGAGGTGGATCCGCAGAACGCGGCATCCGTCGCGCTCTGCCGTCGGCTCGGAATGCGCAAGGAGGCCCACCTCGTCGAGAACATCTGGTTCAAGGGCCGCTGGGCCGACACGGATGTCTACGCGCTGCGCGACGTCGAATGGGACGCGCGGCGCGACTGAGACGCGCCGCACTCCCGCGGACGTCTCCGCGGGTCAGCCCGTGACGCGATACCTGAGCTCCACGATGCCGTTCTCGAACCGACGCTCATCGAGGAGCTCGAGATCGGCGCGGATTCCGGTCGGCAGGCCCGGCTTCCCGCCGCCGACGATGACGGGCAGGATGACCAGCCGGCACTCGTCGACCAGGCCCGCCCGGAACGCCTGAGCCGCGAGGTCGGCACCCCCCACGGTGAGGTCGCTGTCGGCCGTGGCCTTCAGCTCGCGCACGGCGGCGGGGCCGAAGCGGCGTTCGATCCGGGTGTCGGCCGTCGACACCTCGGCGAGGGTCGTCGAGTACACGACCTTGCTCGCGGCCTTCCACGCACTCGCGAAGTCGGCCATGAGCTCGGACTGTGCGGCGAGTGCGGTGTCGGTCTCCCAGACCGACATCGCCTCGTACAGCCGCCGCCCGTAGAGGAGGGTTCCTGTGGACCTCAGGAGCTCGGTGTGGAACGCGAACACCTCGTCACCGATCGGGAACCAGTCGAACGCGCCGCGCTCGTCCTCGATGTAGCCGTCGAGCGACACGTTCGTCACGTAGGTCAGCTTCGCCATGTCTCTTTCCTCTCTCACTGATCGACTGCAATGGTCCGGATGCCCCTCAGCACGGCGTCGAGCTTGCCCAACACCTGGCGCCAGCCCTCCTCGCTGGGGTGCGCCAGGGGTTCTGGAAGCCACTGGCGGATCTCCAGTCGGGTGCGCCCGTCGGGCGCATCGTGGAACTCGACCCGGATTCTCGTCTCGAACGGCTCGATGCCGTTCGGGAGTCGGCCGCCGACGTGCATGAGGCCGTCGAGGAACTCACCGTGGCCGACATCGGTCAGCTCGACGGAGATCAGGACGCGGATGGCGGGGTCGGCCGCGGAGACCTCCGTCCATCGCTGGTGGCCTCCGGGACGCACGTCGAACTCGATCTCCTCGCGCGGCAGCGAGTTTCCGACGGGACCCCACCAGGCCACGAAGTGGTCGGGATCGGTGAAGGCACGGTAGGCGAGCTCACGTGGCGCGTCGAGCAGGCGCGAGATGTCGATCTGCGGGACGTCGGTCTGCATCATGGTTCCTCGAGGTCGGTGGTCGAGTGGGCGGGTCGCCCGAGGTCGTGCTCCGTCGTGACGCCGGCGCGCTCGGCGGCCTGCACGGCGGCGAGGTGGGCGTCGAGGCGGGTGAGGGACGTGTCCCAGAACTCGCGATAGCGCTCGATCCAGTCCGCTGCCTCGCGCAGCGGTGCCGCTTCGAGGTGGCTCGCACGCCACTTGCCCGAGCGCGTCCGCGAGATGAGCGTGGCGCCCTCGAGCACCTTCAGATGTCGCGACACTGCCGGCATCGAGATCGGAAGCCGAGCCGTGAGCTCGGTGACGGTGGCATCGCCCTCGGCCAGGCCCGCGAGGATCACGCGCCTGGTCGGGTCGGCGAGTGCCGAGAACACCGCGCTGAGCTGATCGGTGCCGCTCACCTTGGCTCCATTCATTTAACGAGTGCGTTAAATGTATGGCTGCCGGCAGGGCTCGTCAAGACCATGGGCGGGAGACCGAGTGCACGCGGGCGGCGGGCACCGTCGAACCCATCCGACACGTGCCGACGGAGCATCCCTCGCTCCGCTTCCCGGCCTGTGGACAACGTGGCATCCTCCGTCGTTCCATTCGATACCCTGCACCGGATCGGACAACGCTGTCCGATCCGCGCCGGGCCCGATGATCGTGCCGGGAGCGCGTTTCGACTGAAGAAGGGGAACGATGAAGTTCACGAAATTCACGTCAGCCACGAGGTCCCGGTGGGCCAAGCGGATCACCGCGACGATGCTCGCGGTCGGCATGCTGTTCGGGCTCGGCCTCGTGGCCGCCCCGGCTGCGAATGCCGCCAACGGCGGTTACTGCTCGAAGCTCATCATGAACTGGGGAGCGGGTGACCGCTGGTGGAACACCCCGGCCGATTCCAACTTCAACGAGCTGTGCCGCCTCGATCAGGGCGCGAACTCCATCGCCGTCAAGGCGCTCCAGCAGGGCCTGAACGGAGCCTGCGCGGTCCGTGCCGGGCTCGCCGTCGACGGCGTCTTCGGGCCGGCGACCCGCTCCGCACTGATCCGGGCCCAGCAGAAGTTCGGCGTGACCGCCGACGGAATCTACGGACCCAACACGGCTCGAGCCTTCTGGTGGACGGATGGTTCGGGGGGTTGTCACCGAATCAGCGTCTGACGACTCGGCGCACCGCGCACGATTGAGCCGGCGGCTCTCCACCGAGCGTTGCCGCGATGACGTCCGGTCCGGTCCCAGCGGACTGGACCGGACGTTCATCGTGCGGCATGCATGCGGAGGCGATCGGACACGGCCGGGCGATCCTGCAGGTCCGGTCGAGCGCGGCGCGGAGCGAAGGGACGCACCGGCCGAACGGCCGGCCCGCCCGCATCGGGTCGTCTACCGAGAATCCGGTTCCGCCGTGACGGCGATGAGTTGCGATTCGGCGGGAAGCTCAGTGCCGGCGGAGGTTCTGAACGCGATCGGGATGCCACGTGCCGTTGTCCATTCGATGCTGTCCGTGACCTGCACGTGCACATGTGGTTGGGTGCTGTTCCCCGAGTTGCCGCATTTCCCGATCGGTTCGCCATCGCGGACGCGCTCGCCGACGCGGACGCCGAGTGACCCCTTCTGCAAGTGGGCGATGAGAACGAAGGGTCCATCGTCGCCGAGGTCGATGACCACGTGATTTCCCGCGATCGCGGCAGGGCCGCGTCGTATGCGCTCGGCCTGTCCCGCCATGTAGCGCAGGAGTGCGAGCTGCGACCTCCGCGCCTCGTGGTCGGTCTCGCCATCGTGAGCGACGACCACCACACCTGCACCTGGTGCGAACACCGTCGCACCGAATCCGATGAAGGCGTCGGGTCGCTCAGTCGTTCCGACCGCCCGCCAACCCCAGGGCGCCGATCGCCCACGGGAGTCGACCGGAATCAGGTCGATGGCATAGGTGGTCCCCATAAGATCCGTGCCATGGCTTGGCACCCGCCGGGCGGGGCTGTTGCGTGCACGGAACAGCCCTCTCAAGGGGTAGCTCAGGAGGACGGGCCGCCGGTCGAGCGGTGGAGTCGGCATGCGGTCAGTCTCCGTCGGATCGCCGTGCGGGCTCCAGCATCACCCCGAAGTTCCCCTCGCTCTCTCGCCGTTCGCCGGCCCGCGAGGCAGCCGGCCCGCGCGCGGTTCCGCCCGCGAGAGGAGAGGCGGGCATGCGGCCTGCGTCCCGGCGTCTCATCCTGGACACCGCCTGGTTGTGCCAGATCATGAGCGCGATGCCCGGGAGGAAGGCCCCGACGACGATTGCGACAGCCCAGTAGCTCAGCGTGGGCGACAACAGACCGGTCCCGAGTATGACCAAGGCGACGCCCGCAACCCGCAGCCCCATGGAGCGGCGCGGAGTCCGCGCGGCATTCGTCCAGTAGGGCAACTCGTCTCCCGCGTTGGCGCGACTCACCACGACCACGGACCAGGTGAGCAAGCCGACGCCGATGATCGCACTGAGCCAAGCCGCCGTCGTCGCCACGTGCTCCATCCGACCAACCAGCCGTCGGCATGTCAAGCCGCCACCGGTGACCGATGGCAGGAGCCACAGTGATCAGAGCCAGCGCGATCGGTGCTGGCCGCTTGACGTCGAGGTGGCCGGTTCCGGCAGAATGCGCAGGTGACCCGATCCGCGCGACACCGCACACTCTCGCTCTTGACCGCCGTCCCGGCGCTCCTCACCCTTTTGCTCGTCGGGTGCACCGCCTCCCCAGCGGGCGCCGATGAGCCGACGGCGGCGGCATCCGACCCGGTGGACGCGATCGTGAGCATCCCTGCCCCTGAGTTCGCGCCGGTGCCTGCACCGGATCAGCCCTTGAGTGAGGCCCAATCCGAAGCCGAGCGGATCACGCAGCTCGAACTGAAATGGCAGGGTGTGCTCGCCCAGTACCCGGACGCCGTACGTCCGGAGGTCGCGTTCGAGGGCTACCTCACCGATGAGGACGAAGCCGCCGTGCTCGGCGCCTGCTACGAGGACGCCGACCTCTCTGTCGTCCCGAGCACGCCGGCTGATACGGCTGGATACTCGGGGCTCAACTACTCCGCGTCGACAGAGGCGGACCTCATCGCCGGCTGGGCATGCAACGCCGCCCACTCGACAAAGGCCACCACGCCTCCGCCGAACGACGACGAGCTCGGCTGGGTGTACGACTACCTCACGTCGTTCTACGCGCCCTGTCTCGAAGCCAACGGCATCACCGTCGAGTCGGCACCCGACCGTGACGCATGGATCGAAAGCTGGCCGGAATTCGGCTGGTTCCCGAGCGCTGCCGCCGACCAGCGATTCCTCGACCGGGAGATGGACGCTGCGCTCCACGAGGCGTGCCCCGATCCTGGCACCTACCGCCTGGAGCATCGCGAACGGAGCTAGGACGGATGGCGGGACCCATTGCGCACGGGCGCAATCGAGTACGGCTCTTGACCCTGACCTTAGGTCACGGTGAATGCTGACGACATGAACACGACGAGCGCAACGACAGCCCATGATTCCGACACGACCTGGACCGGCATGGTAGCGGTCGACGACACGGCTCTAGCCGTCACCGACACCGGCGGCCCGGGCATCCCTGTCGTCTACTTGAACGGCGCATATGCCTCAACGCGGCACTGGCAGCGCGTCATCGCCGAGCTCGGGCCGGGCTACCGACACATCGCTTTCGATGAACGGGCCCGTGGGAAGTCCAAGCGCGCGACCGACTACTCGTTCGAGGCCTGTATGCGCGACATCGACGCCGTCCTCGATGCGAGGGGCGTGGAGCGTCCACTGCTGGTCGGTTGGTCGTACGGAGCCCTGCTCGGTGTGCACTGGGCGAGTCGGAACCCGACCCGCGCCTTGGGTGTGGTCGGTGTCGATGGCCCGTATCCGGTCGGCTGGACCGACGAGGCCGGCCACGACGAGATCCGGAAGGTGTTCAAGCGGATGAAGCCGCTGATGCCGCTGGTTCGCCCGTTGGGTTTGGCCGCGCGATTCTCCGCTGAGACGCATGCGGATCTCGCCATCGAGTCTCACCTTCTGCACGCCGCCCTCGAGCCCGTCCTCGACGGCATCACCGTGCCGGTCCGTTACGTCGTCGCATCCGGGGAGGCCGTCGGAAGCCGCGACGACCTGCAGGAGCAGATGCGCAAGGCCATCGACCCGCTGCTGGCCCGAAACCCGAACCTGAAGGTGAGCGCGAAGGTGGGAAGCAACCACGGGAGCGTCCTGCGGAAGGATTCCCGCGCTGTTGCTGTCGTCGTGCGCGAGGTCGCCGCCCTTGAACGGCCGGGTCGTTAGGGCATGGCCGGTGGACTGACGATCGGGATGGCGGCGACCTACGCCGGGGTCACCGTGAAGACCGTGCGGCACTACCATCGGCTCGGCCTGGTCGGAGAGCCGAGCCGTGACAGTTCTGGCTATCGGCGGTATGGATCGAGCGAGCTGCTGCGGCTGGTGCAGGTTCGTACCCTGGCCACTGCGGGGGTACCCCTGGCCGAGATCGGTCCCCTGCTCGACGCCGGCACGAAGCAGTTCACCGCCGCTCTCGTCGACGTCGAGCAGCGGCTCTCCGATCAGATCTCGGCGTTGATCGCGCGTCGCGACACGCTGCACCGGCTCGCCGACGGCGACCGGGCTCTTCTGCCGGATCGGGCGTGCGCTCTGCTTGAACGGATGCGCGCCCTCGGCTTCAGCCCTGACTACCTGGTCGGCCAGCGTGAGGGACTTGTGCTGGCTCGAGCACTGCTGCCGGTCGGCTTCGAGAGCTTCCTCGCTCAGATCGAACTCCGGCTCGAGGATCCAGTGTTCGTCGACCTGACCAAACGCAGTTGGGAGGCGGAGGCCTGGGATGCCGACGACCCGCGCATCGAGGAGCTCGCGACCGCCACGGCCGATCACTATCTCGCCAACCCCGCCCTCCTCGGGGACCCTGAGATCATGCGCGCCTGGCTCAACGCCACCGCCAAGTACTCACTGATCAACAACCACGGCGAGGACCAGGCACCCATCTCAGCCAGGCTGACCGCGCTCACCGAGGCACGACTGCGGAGTGCCGGCATCGCAGTGCCCCACGAGTGATCGAGGACACCCCGTGAGCTACAGCGCGCCCGCCCGCAAGCGGATCCTCTTTGCGCGGCGTTCGCAGAGAGATCGTTATCGGGAAGTGGTGCCGCGCTCCTCGTGCTCGTCCTCGTGCTCGTCCTCGTCCTCGTGCTCGTGCTCGTCCTCGTGCTCGTCCTCGAGGAGCATGCCGACGGACGTGGCGCAGGCGTCGCCGTGCCATGCTTCGATGCCCTCGCGTACGGCGAAGCCGGCGATGACGAGGCCGGCGATCGCGTCGGCCCACCACCATCCGAGCAGGCTGTTCAGGACGAGGCCGACGAGCACGGCCGCGGACAGATACGTGCAGATGAGGGTCTGTTTCGAGTCCGCGACGGCGGTCGCCGATCCCAGCTCGCGGCCGGCTCGGCGTTCCGCGATCGAGAGGAATGGCATCACGAGCACGCTGAGCGCGGTGATGATCAGGCCGAGGGTGCTGTGCTCGACGTCGGCTTGAAGGATCAGGGCGACTAGCGAGGAAGCAGTCACGTACGCGGCGAGGGCGAAGAACGCGACCGCGATGACGCGCAGGGTGCCCTGCTCCCAGCGCTCGGGGTCCCGGCGCGTGAATTGCCAGGCGACCGCTGCCGCGGAGAGCACCTCGACGGTCGAGTCCAGCCCGAACGCGATCAATGCGGATGAGGACGCGATGCTCCCAGCGGTGATCGCGACGACGGCTTCGATGAGGTTGTACGCGATGGTCGCCGTGACGATCCAGCGGATCCGGCGCTGCAGGGTGTGCTTGCGTTCGCCGGAGAGTGACGGCGTGTGGACGGTCATGCGCAGGCGCAGCTCTCTCCTGCGCAGCAGTCGGGGTCGACGAACAGCACGACCTGGAGCAGTTCGTTGAGCGCGGGTGCGAGGTGCGGGTCGGCGAGGCGGTACCACGTGCGGCGTCCGTCGGGCACTGCTTCGACGAGGCCGCATCCGCGCAGGCAGGCCAGCTGGTTCGACATGACCTGGCGGGAGACGCCGAGCGCATCGGCCAGATCGGATGGGTACGCCGGGGCTTCGCGGAGGGCCAGGAGGACGCCGGCACGGGTGGCGTCCGAGAGCGCGTACCCGAGCCGGGCCAGTGCGGCGGTGTGCGTCACGGACGCGGTGGCGGTCGACATGCGAGCGACTGTACAGCGATCTATGAATTAAGGGAACTCTGTATCGTTTCCGTGCGACGTTGAGGCCTGGGCGCTATGACCCGTCTCGTGCTGCCCGCCAACGGCTCTGCTTGGCGCGGTTGCCGCAGATGCTCATCGAGCACCACTGTCCTGTTCGTGAGCGGGACGTGTCATAGAACGCCCATTGGCATTCGTCGTTGACGCACGCTTTCAGACGGGTCCAGGTGTCATCGGCTATCGATTCCGCGACCGCCGTGACGATCCTGGCGAAGGCCGCGTCGATTCCTGCGCCGGAACCGCGCAGACGGGCACCGGTGGCGGAGAACCGAACCTTCACGTTCGCCCGGTCGGCGATCATGTCGAGAGCGGAGATCGCACCGGCGGGGAGACCCGACCGATCATGGTTGGCGATCATCGCCTCTCGAATGGCCTCGCGAACCTCGCGTGCGACTGCGAGGTCGGCTGCCGAAGCGGCCCCGCGCACCTGGTGTTCGGTCGCCCACGCCATCCAGGACGTCCCGTCACGCAGCTGGTCAGTGCCCTTCTCGACGTCCAGCGTGTTCACGAACGAGCGAACGAACTCGAGCTCGCCGGGAGCACTGGGATACACCGTCCGCGACATGGCTACATCTAACCACCATTGACGGGATGCCGGTTGTCAAACTAACCTGCATTCTCATGACGGCGGTTACGAGCGTGTGGCGCAACGCGCAGTTCCGACGCGTTTGGGGCGCGGGTGCGATCTCGACCCTGGGCGGGGAGATCGGCGAACTCGCGATCCCCGTCCTGGCCCTGATGACCCTGGCTGCATCGGCATCCGAGCTCTCTTTCGTGCGTGCCGCCCTGCTCGTGCCATTCCTGCTGCTGACATTGTGGGCAGGCGTCGTCGTCGACCGGAGCCGGCGACGCCCGCTGATGATCGCGGCCGATCTCGCGCGCGGCGTGTTGCTGGCACTCGTGTGCTGGTTCGCCGTGGCGGGGTGGCTGACCATCCCGATGCTGATCGTCGCGGCCCTGCTCCTCGGATCCTTCACCGTCGTGTACGCGATGGCGGACTTCGCCTTCCTGCCCCTCATCGTGGAGGAACAGAATCTCCTCGACGCGAACGCGAGAATCACGGCAACCCAGTCCGCGATCGGAATCGCCGGCGCCGGCGCCGGCGGAGCGCTCGTCCAACTGATCACGGCGCCGCTGGCGCTCGGTCTGAACGCGCTCAGTTATTTCGTCTCCGGATCCCTCATCACCGCAGTCCGCGCCGAGGAAACGGCCAGGGGACGCACGGAACACGCCTCGGCGTTCCGTGAGGCTCGAGCGGGTATCGACCTCCTGATCAGGCATCCGGTGCTGCGAGGGCTCGTGGCGGAGGCCGGCGTCTGGAACTTCGGCAACGAGATCTTCACCATCGCCCTCACGATCCTGGTCCTTCAGGACTACCAGTTGGGGCCGCTCATCCTCGGAATCGTGCTGATGAGCGGCGGGCTCGGAGCCGTTCTCGGCAGCATGTCCAGCAGGCGCCTGACCGAGCGCTTCGGATACGGTCGTGCTCTGATCGGGTCGCTCCTGCTCGGGAACACGGCACCGCTCATCGGCATCGCTTTCGCGGGCGCGGCGTCCGCAACGGCGGTGATCGCACTGACCCTGGCATTCCTCATGTCCGGAGTCGGCATCGGCGTCGCCAACTCGCAGGCCGTCAGCATCCGCCAACTCGCCGTGCCGGCCGAGGTCCGTGGCCGGGTCAATGCCGGGTACCGGCTGGCATCCTGGGGGTTTCTCGCCTTGGGAGCGCTGGCCGGCGGCGTACTCGTCTCCGTCACCGGCTCCTGGCCCGCCGCCATCATCGGAGCCGTCATCATGGCGCTCGCCTCCATTCCCGTCGCAGCCTCTCCCGCGCGCAAGGTCGTCGCTCTCGACGACCTCGCGCACGCAGCGCCCTGACAGCGATGCGCGGGGTCCATGTCACCTACCGCTGACGAGCGAAGCCCCTGGCTCGGTGGTCCCTCGCGCGATGGCCAGATCGAGGGGCGACGCGTCGGAGGGAGCGTCGCCCAGGTCTATCCATCCGACACGGATGAGTTCCTCGGTGGGGTGAGCGAGGGGCGGGGCGAGTACAACCACGTCGTAGACAGCGGCCAGCTCTCTTCGTGCGGGGTCGAGCAGATCGAACACCGCCAGCCCGACCCATCGCAAATCGTCTTCGTTCACGAGCACGCCCGTTTCCTCCTGCAGCTCTCGTGTCGCAGCCGCCCGTGGTGTCTCGCCTGCGTCGATCATTCCGCCGGGAAGCTCCCACTGCATCCGCCACCGGTTCACACCGAAGAGCACCCGAGATTGATGCGTCAGGACGACGAGCGAGAGTGGACACGGCAGGCCGTCCGCTTCGGCGGTTGTCGGCTCGTCAGCCGGTCGCAGCTCAATCAGACGCTGGCCATTCCTGTCGACGGCGAGAGGCGGTTCCACGCACTCAAGATGGCACCATCGATGCACGAAGTCCACACGGGACGACACGTCCGTGCCACATCGACCGATGGATCCTGCTCCGGGTACCCGCGACGTGGAACTGCCCGTTCGGCGATCCCTGGCCTACTGCGATGCGAGGCCGGCTTGCCACCGGCGCTGTTCGCGTGTGAAGAGCACAGCGAATATCGTCCACATGCCGATGTCGTCCACGAATCCCAATGGGCCGAGCACGAGTTCGGGGATCAGATCGATCGGTGCGACCGTGTAGACGACAGCAGCGATCGCGCCGACCCACGTCGACAGCGCGACACGGTGTTCGCGATCCTTGACCGCCTTGAGAAACCTCCACATGCTTCCAGTGTGCGGCACGACTACGGCGACGACGGCAAATGAGTTCAATTCTTCGCTGCGCGCGGAACGGGGTCGATCAGCGCACCAGCGTGCGCCCGGCTGGGCCGCCCGCGTAGCCTCCCTCGCGAAGAACGTGCCCCGATCGCTCCGCGAGGCGGCTGACGATCAGCGCCCGCCGACCGACCATCCACTCGGCCGTCACGGAATCCCACTCGTTATCCGAGGGCACGTAGAGGACGAAAGGCTGGACACCCCACCCGGCCTCGAAGACGAAGCCGCGGGAGCCCTCCCAGTAGATGACTTCTTCCTTCCAGCGACTCTGGACTTCGAACGTCATCTCTTCGCCCGGCTGCACAACGAAAGGGTAGCGCCGCGTACTCGGTTCCCGGTCGCAGCGGGCGTGCGTCGACTGCCGAGGCCATCTCGCCGGCCCCGTCGAAGGGGTCTTTCGGATACCCGCCCGGTGACGAAGCCCGGACGGGTACGTCTACACGGCCGCCTAGACCTGCACCATGTCGGCGAAGCGCGAGAAGTGCCCGTGGAACGCGACCGTGATGGTGCGGGTGGGGCCGTTACGGTGCTTGGCGACGATGAGGTCGGCCTCACCGGCACGAGGACTGTCACGCTCGTAGGCGGCCTCGCGGTGCAGGAGGATCACCATGTCGGCGTCCTGCTCGATCGAGCCCGACTCGCGCAGGTCGGAGAGCGCGGGCATCTTGTCGGCTCGCTGCTCGGGGCCACGGTTCAGCTGCGAGAGGGCGATGACCGGTACCTGCAACTCCTTCGCGAGGAGCTTGAGTGCACGGGAGAACTCCGAGACCTCCTGCTGGCGGCTCTCGACGCGCTTGCCGCTCGTCATGAGCTGGAGGTAGTCGATGACGACCATCTTGAGGCCGACGCGCTGCTTGAGCCGGCGACACTTGGCGCGGATCTCGACGAGCGTCATGTTGGGGGAGTCGTCGATGTAGAGCGGAGCATCGTTGATGCGGCCTCGGGTTGAAGCGATGGTTGTCCAGTCGCGCGAGTCGACGGTGCCCTTGCGCATGTTCTGGAGCGGCACGGATGCCTCGGCCGAGAGCAGGCGCATCGCGATCTCGCTCTTGCCCATCTCGAGGCTGAAGAAGACGGCCGGCAGGTCGCTGGTGATCGCGGCGGCGCGAGCGAAGTCGAGCGCGAGCGTCGACTTTCCCATGGCGGGTCGGGCCGCGACGATGATCATCTGGCCCGGGTGGAACCCGTTCGTCAGGTCGTCGAGATCGGCGAAGCCGGTCGGCACTCCGGTGAACTTGCCATCGGTGTGCTTAGCCGCCTCGATCTCGTCGATCGCCACGGTGACCGCCTCGGAGAGCGGCACGTAGTCCTCGGTCTCGACGGACCCGGTCACCGAGTAGATCTCGGCCTGGGCGTTGTTGACCAGGTCGACGACCTCGCCCTCGCCGGCGTAGCCCATCTGCACGATGCGCGTGCCGGCCTCGACCAGGCGACGGAGGAGGGCTCGCTCGGCGACGATGGACGCGTAGAAGCCGGCGTTCGCCGCGGTGGGGACGAGTCCGGTGAGCGTGTGGAGGTACTCGACGCCACCCGCGCGCTGCAGCTCGCCGGTCTTCGTCAGTTCGTCGGTCACGGCGATGACGTCGGTCGGCTCGCCGTGCGAGTAGAGCGTGAGGATCGCGTTGAACACGACCTCGTGCTTGGGCACGTAGAAGTCCACGCCGCGGATGGTCTCGATGACGTCGGCGACGGCGTCCTTCGAGAGCATCATGCCGCCGAGGGCGCTCTGCTCTGCGAGGAGGTCGTGGGGAGGAACCCGTTCACCGCGGCGGGCTCCGTCGTCGGTCGTCTCGGCGAGCCCGATGTGCGCGATCGACAACTCCATGACCTCCGGTTCCAGCCACACGGGCTGCACGTTGTGCGCCCACGACCGAGTCTGCGGGGAACCACCGACACGGTGATTCCCGCGGTGGATGACCGGGGATTCGCGGGACGCTGCTTCACGATATGGAAGGCATCTCCACAGCACAACCCAGCCTGTGGATAACTCTGGGGAGAATCTGGGCGAAACGCCGCAGAACATGTGCAATCAGCCTGTGGATATCTGTGGAATTGTTGTGAATTACACGAGTTGAATTCTGACTTGATCGGGCATTTAGAGTTTCCACACCTGTGTGGAAAAAGTTCTTGAGAACTCCACGGTGTGCGATACCCCACCTGTGTACAACGAGCACAGGAAACACTGAAGATTCCTTGTGTTCGAGGCCCATGAGACGCACGAAAAACGGGGCCGGGAAATACGAAGCGGCGGCCCGGGCCGAAGCCCGAACCGCCGCTGGTCGTGCGTGCGCGAATTACTTCGCGGCGACCACCTGGAGGGTGATCGTGGCCGAGAGCTCGTCGTGCAGACGCACGATGGCCTCGTGGTCCCCGACCGACTTGATCGGCGAGGGGATGGTGACCTTGCGCTTGTCGACCGAGCCGAGGCCGGCGGCCTCGACCGCAGCCGCGACGTCCGAGGTCTTGACGGAGCCGAAGAGGCGTCCGCCGACGCCCGCCTTGACGGCGAGCTTGACCTTGGTGGACTCGAGCGAGGCCTTGAGGGCCTGCGCGTCCTCGAGCGAGTGCAGGGCGCGAGCCGCGCGAGCGGCCTTGATCTGCTCGACCTGCTTCTCGCCACCGCGGGTCCACGGCGTCGCGAAGCCCTGGGGAACCAGGTAGTTGCGCGCGTAGCCGTTCTTGACCTCGACGACGTCGCCGGCCGTGCCGAGGCCGGTGACCTCGTGCGTGAGAATAACCTTTGCCATTGTCGTGCTCCTTAGCGGCCGGAGCCCGAGTAGGGCAGGAGCGCCATCTCGCGTGCGTTCTTCACGGCACGGGCGATGAGGCGCTGCTCCTGCACGGAGACACCGGTGATGCGGCGGGCGCGGATCTTTCCACGCTCGGAGATGAACTTGCGAAGGGTCGCAACGTCCTTGTAGTCGATGATGCCGACCTTGATCGACTTCGCCGGGGCGGCGTTCTTCGCGCCCTTCCCGCGGCTCGGCTTGCGGCGGTCGCCGCTGCTCTTTCCAGCCATTGGATTTCCTGTCTGTTGAAAACGATGTGCGAGCGGATGCCCCGGCTGGCGGCATCCGTTCACCGGCCCTGGGGCCTAGAAGGGCGTCTCGTCGCCGTAGTTCGTTCCGGGCGTGTTCCAGACGTCGCCGCCGCCGCCCGACTGGGCTGCGGGAGCGCTGGGAGCCCACGCGTCGTCGGACTGCTGGCCGCCGCCCCCGAAGGAGTTGCCGCCGCCGCCGACCGCACCGCGGTTGGACTGCGCACGCGTGATGGAAGCCGTCGCGTACCGGAGCGAGGGACCGATCTCGTCGATCTCCAGCTCCATGGAGGTGCGCTTCTCGCCTTCCTTCGTCTCGTAGGAACGCTGCTTGAGACGTCCGGTAGCGATGACCCGGGAACCCTTGGTGAGTGAACCCGCGACGTGCTCGGCGAATTCACGCCAGCAGCTCGCACGCAGGAACAGCGCTTCGCCGTCCTTCCACTCGTTGGCCTGACGATCGAACGTCCGGGGAGTGGAAGCGATGGTGAAGTTGGCAACCGCCAGTCCGCCCTGCGTGTAGCGCAGCTCGGGATCTGCCGTGAGGTTGCCCACCACAGTGATGATGGTCTCGCCTGCCATGGGGACTAGGCGTCCTTCTTGGCCGAAGCGGCAGCCTTCTTGGCGGCCTTCTCTTCCTGAGCCTTCGCGTGAGCGGCGACCTGTGCGATCGCCTCTTCCGCGCGGAGCACCTTCGTGCGCATGACGGCCTCGCTGAGGTTCAGCTGGCGGTCGAGCTCGTCGGTGGTCTTGGACTCGGCGGTGAAGTCGACGACGGCGTAGATGCCCTCGTTCTTCTTGTTGATCTCGTAGGCCAGACGACGACGTCCCCAGATGTCGACCTTGTCGACCGTGCCGCCATCGTTTCGGATGACGTTGAGGAACTTGTCAAGGCTGGGAGCAACGGTGCGCTCATCGATCTCTGGATCGAGGATAACCATCAGCTCGTACTGGTGCATGACTAACCCACCTCCTTCGGACTCAAACGGCTACAGGATCTCTGCAGCAGGAGGGTTGTGCATACGCCACCCGAGGAGGCCTCACATTCGAGGCGCACGGGCAACCTTGACAGTCTAGCGGATGCCGCGTGCAGGCGCCATTCGTGCGGTCAGCCCCGCCCGGCGGCGGGCGGCGACGCGGGCTCAGGCGTCGGCGTCGCGCGCGTCCCACCAGGCGCGCAGGCGCTGCTCCGCGGCATCCGGTCCGATGGGTCCCTCGTCGAGGCGCACCTCGAGGAGGTAGCGGTAAGCCTCGCCCACGATCGGTCCCGGCTTCAGGTCGAGCAGGCGCATGATGTCGGCGCCGTCGAGTTCCGGCCGCACGGCCGCGAGCTCCTCCTCCTCGGCGAGCACGGCGATGCGCTCCTCGAGGTCGTCGTACGCGAAGCCGAGGCGGTCGGCCTTGCGGCGGTTGCGGGTCGTGACATCCGCTCTGGTGAGGATGTGCAGCCGCTCGAGCTGGTCGCCCGCGTCGCGCACGTAGCGGCGCACCGCGGAGTCGGTCCACGCGGCATCCGCATACCCGAAGAAGCGCAGGTGCAGCTCGATGAGGCGCGTGACGGCGGCGATCGTGTCGTTGTCGAAGCGCAGGGCGCGCAGCCGCTTCCGGGCGAGCTTCGCGCCGACCACGTCGTGGTGGTGGAACGAGACCACGCCGCCCTTCTCGAGGCGGCGGGTCGCCGGCTTGCCGATGTCGTGCATCAGCGCCGCCAGGCGGACCACGAGGTCGGGGGAGTCGAGGTTGCCCCGAGCGACCTCGTAGTCGATGGCCTGCTCGAGCACCGTGAGCGAGTGCTCGTACACGTCCTTGTGGTGGTGGTGCTCGTCGACCTCGAGCCGGAGCGCGGGGATCTCGGGGATCACGCGCTCGGCGAGTCCCGATTCCACGAGCAGGCGGATGCCGCCGGTCGGCGCCGCGGTCAGGAGGAGTTTCGACAGCTCATCGCGCACGCGCTCCGCGGAGATGCGGTCGATCTGGTCGGCGAGCTCGGTCATCGCCGCACGCGTGCCGTCCTCGACCTCGAACCCGAGCTGCGCCGAGAAGCGGGCTGCGCGGAGCATCCGCAGCGGGTCGTCGCCGAAGGAGATCTCGGGCGCCGACGGCGTGCGGAGCGTCTTCGCGAGCAGGTCCTCGACCCCGCCGGAGGGATCGACGAGTTCGAGCTTCGGGAGTCGGAGCGCGAGGGCGTTGACCGTGAAGTCGCGCCGTCCGAGGTCGTCGTCGAGGCTCGAGCCGAACACGACGTCGGGCTTGCGCGAGTCGCCGTCGTAGGCATCGGCCCGGTACGTGGTGATCTCGACCGTCTCGCCGGCGACCTTCGCGCCGATCGTGCCGAAGGCCCGCCCGATGTCCCAGTGGGCCTCGGAGATCGGCTTCACGACGGTGAGGATCTCGTCGGGCGTGGCATCCGTCGTGAAGTCGAGGTCGTTGACCGCCCGGCCGAGGAAGGCGTCGCGCACGGGCCCGCCGACGAGGGCGAGCTCGAATCCGGCCCGCTCGAAGGCCGCCGCGAGCTTCGAGACGGTCGGCGAAGCGGCCAGTTCGCCCAGGCGGGCGAGGGCCTCGGCGACACTCTGCATGCCGTCAATGCTATTCGGGTGCCGCGCACGGCACGGTGCGGAGCCGAACCTGTGCATCGCCGCACCGGCGCCACGGGCTCACGCCGTAGAATCGCGAGCATGGTGGCCGACTCGAACGCTGGGCGTCGTCGTGCCCGCAGGCGATTCGGATCCACCGGCGCTTCGGGCGCGCACGACGAGACCTCGTCGACGTCGGCAGTCGGCGCAGCAGGGCGCCCGCGCCGCCGCTGGGTTCGCCGCTCCGTCATCGCGGTCTCCGCGTTCGGCGTCGCCGCCGCGGTCGTGGCGCCGCTCGCCGCGCAGGCCGGCGGCATCGACCCCGTGACCGGCATCCGCGACGTGCTCGTCGGCGCCGCATCATCGGCCACGCGGAGCGACGCCGTCACCGACTCGACGGATGCCGCCGCGTCCGCGTCCATGTCGACGGCCCAGCAGAAGGTGGAGGAGGGCGTCGACATCAGCATCGCCCCCACCATCTCGACGACGTTCACCCCCGGGGCCGCCGGCAGCGCCGTCGCGGTCTCCGTCGAGCTCGAGAACCTCAGCGGTTCCTTCCTCGAGGAGGGCAGGCTCCGTCTCGTCCGCGCCGGCTCGCCGATCGAGGCATCCGGCGACCTCGACGCCTGGCTCGCGGGCGCGACGTCGGGATTCTCGACCGAGCCGGTCGCGCTGGGCGAGTCGCCGACGCGTGGCCTGGCGACCGGCGCGATCGCACAGGTCGCCTTCACCGTTCCGGCCGAGGCGTTCGCGGATGTCGCGGGCTCTCCGGTCATCGGGCTCGGTGCGGAACTCCGCGTGGGCGATGTCGTGGTCGCCACCCAGACCTCCGCACTCGCGAACACGGCCTCGACGGCCGCCGGCGCCGCGCCGATCGCGCTCGTGGCTCCGCTGACGGTTCCGACCGCGACCACGGGTCTCATCGGCATCGACGAGCTCGCCGCATGGACCGCGCCCGACGGCACGCTCAGCACCCAACTCGATGCGCTGGCCGGCCGCGAGGTCGCGATCGGGATCGATCCCCGCGTCATCGCCTCCATCAGGTCGCTTGGCAGCGCGGCGCCCCCCGAGGCGCTCGAGTGGCTCCAGCGCCTCGCCGACGTGCCCAACGAGACCTTCCCGCTGGCCTACGCCGACGCCGACCTCGCCCTGCAGTCCCAGATCGGCCTGAGCGCTCCGCTCGTGCCCGAGAGCTTCGCGGACGTGCTCGACCCCGACGACTTCGTGCAGGATCCGGCAGCAGGCGACCAGGGCGACCTGGGTGTCGGGCAGCCGGAGGCGACCGAGGCCCCGGCCGAGACCGCGCCCACCCCCAGCGAGTCGCCGACGCCCACCCCCACCGCTCCCGTCTCCACCGTGCCCGACACTGCCGAACTGCTGGCTTGGTCGTACACGCGCACCGACATCGCCTGGCCCGGCGACACCACCGTCGCGCCCGGCGACATCTCGTTCTTCAACGCCGCAGGGATGACGACCTCGATCCTCGACTCGGCCAACGTCGAGGACCTCCCCGGCGCTCGCACCTCCGCCCTGGTCGACGGCGGCACGGCCATCGTCTCCGACCAGGACCTGACCTCCGCGGTCCGCGATGCGGCGGCGGCCACGAGCGACCTCGAATGGCGGGATGCCGCGAGCGAGGTCCTGGCCCGTGCCACCCTCGACGGCGCCCAGGACTCGACGATCCCCTTGCTCGCCACGTTCTCCCGAAGTGCCGGCGAGGACCCCGAACGCGTCGGCGAACTGCTCGTCGAGCTCGCCGGTTCGCAGTTCGTGACGCCCACGGGCCTCGCCCAGGCCATCGGCGCGCCCCCCACTCCGCGCTCGCTCGTCGACTCGATCGAGGGGGAGGGTCGTCGCAGCCTCGCCCAGGCGATGGTGTCCGCCGAGTCCGACGTCGCCTCGTTCTCGTCCCTGCTCGCCGAGCCCGCCGACCTCACCGGTCCGACCCGGCGCGACCTCCTCGCCCTCCTCGACGTCGGATGGCTCGCGACCACCCCCGAATGGTCGGCCGCATCGACCGAGTGGCTCACCGCGCAGCGCGCGCTGGTCGACTCGGTCTCCGTCGTGCCGAGCAGCAGCGTGCTCGTCGTCGCGAGCTCGACCGGCATCCCCATCACCGTGCAGAACACGTCCGCGTACGCCGTCACCGTCGAGGTCGACGTCGCACCCTCGAACGGCCGGTTGGTCGTCGACGAACCCGTGCAAGTGACGGTCGAGCCGGAATCGCGGAACACCGTGAGCGTCCCGGTCGCGGCCGGTGTCGGCAACGGCGAGGTGCTCCTCATGGTCTCGTTGACCTCGCTCACCGGGGTCGCGGTGGGGTCGACCGTCGTCATCCAGGCGGACGTCCAGGCCGACTGGGAGGGCATCGGCGCCGCCGTGCTCGGGGGCATCCTGATCGTCGTCTTCGGCATCGGCATCTGGCGCAACATCCGTCGTCGTCGTCGCCAGCGCGCCGCCGAGACTGCCGCAGCGGCTGAGACCGACGTGGCCGGCACCGAGACCGCGCCCGACGCCGACGTCGAGCCCGACGCCGAGACCGCTCCCGGCACCGAGGAGCGCCATGACGCAGAGGAAACCCGTGACATCGAGGACGCCCGCGGCGACACCGACGCCCGACCCGACGGGCGGCGCGATGGCTGACGACGACCGCATCGGTCGCGCGAGCCTCTTCCTCGCCTCGGGGACGCTGGTCTCGCGTCTGCTCGGATTCGCGAAGGTGGCGGTGCTTGCCGCGACGATCGGCGTGGTCGGGTCGGGCGCCGACGCGTTCGCCGTTGCCAACGGCCTGCCCAACACGGTCTACGTGATCGTCGCTGGCGGAGTCCTGAGCGCTGTCCTGGTCCCGCAGATCGTTCGGGCCTCGGCCCACGCCGACGGCGGCAGCGCGTACATCAACAAGCTCCTGACCCTGGCCTTCGTCATCCTCGGCGCCGCGACCATCGTGGCGACCGCGGCGGCGCCGCTGCTCACCGCGCTGTATGCCGGTTCCAACGCCGAGATCCTGCCGCTCGCCATCGCGTTCGCGTGGTGGTGCCTGCCCCAGATCTTCTTCTACGGCATGTACACGCTCCTCGGTGAGGTGCTCAACGCGCGACGCAGCTTCGGTCCGTTCACCTGGGTGCCGGTGCTGAACAATGTCGTCGCCATCGCGGGCCTCGTCGCATTCGGGGCGATCTTCGGATTCGACCCCGACGGCCTCCGCCAGGTGGGTGACTGGACGCCCGGCATGATCGCCCTCCTGGCCGGCACCGCGACCCTCGGCATCATGGCGCAGGCGGTCGTGCTGTTCTGGTTCTGGCGGCGCGTGGGCCTGCGCTACCGTCCCGACTTCGCCTGGCGGGGCGTCGGACTGCGGGCGGCCGGCAAGCTCGCCGGCTGGACCTTCGGGATGCTGCTGCTCACGACCGGGGCCGGGATCGTGCAGTCGCAGGTCCTCGTCGTCGCCTCGGGCAACGGCGCCTCCGTCGCCGCCGTGGACACGGCCTGGCTGGTCTTCATGCTGCCGCACTCGGTCATCACCGTGTCCATCGCGACCGCGTACTTCACGCGTATGAGCGAGCACGCCGCAACCGACCGACTCGACGAGGTCCGCTCCGACCTGTCGGGCGCGATCCGCGGTGTCCTGATGATCATGATGCTCGCCGCCGTCGGCCTGATGGTGGTCGCCTACCCGTTCGGCGCGGTCTTCAATCGGGGCCTCGACGGCGCCTCGACCATCGGCAACGTCATCATCGCCTTCTCGGTCGGGCTGGTCGCGTTCAGCCTCCTGTTCGTGGTCCAGCGCACCTTCTATGCCCTGAACGACACGCGGACCCCGTTCTTCTTCACGCTCTTCCAAGTCATCGTGTTCGCCATCGGAGCACTCAGCGCCCTCCTGCTGCCGCTCGACCTCATCGGCGTGGGCGTCGCCCTCGCGACATCCGTCGCCGTGACCGCGCAGTTCGTGCTCGCGACCGCGTTGCTCCGTCGCCGCCTCGGAAGCATCGACGGGCGCCGGATCCTCGGCACGCTGAGCCGTTCGCTGCTCTGCCTCGTGCTGCCCGTCGGCGTGGGCATCGTGCTCCTCATCGCCTTCGGCGGACTGACCGAGGGAGGCTTCGCCATCTCGAGCGTCGCCGGTGCGATGGTGACCATGGTGGTCATCGGCATCGTGATGTCCGGGCTGTACTTCGGCGGGCTCTGGCTCCTCCGCTCGCCCGAGCTGCACGGCTTCGCGGCTCCGCTCATCGCCCGGTTGCGTCGCCGTTGAACCGGCGGCCGCCGCGCTCCACGACTCGACCACGGCGCGGCATCCGTCACATACCGAGCGGGCCGACGGCGCCGGAATACGCGACGCCTAGACTGTGTTGACCATGTCGTTGCCTCCGATCCGATCCACCGATCCGGATGCCACGAACCACCGACCGACGACAGGAGCCTCCTTGCGCGACATCATCATCATCGGCTCTGGTCCTGCGGGCTTCACCGCAGCGATCTACGCTGCCCGCGCGGAGCTGAAGCCCCTGCTCATCGCGAGTTCCGTCGAGATCGGCGGCGAGCTGATGAACACGACCGAGGTCGAGAACTTCCCCGGATTCCCCGAGGGCATCATGGGCCCCGACCTGATGGGCAAGATGCAGGCCCAGGCCGAGCGCTTCGGCACCGAGGTCGTCTACGACGACGTCGTGTCGCTCGACCTCGAGGGCCCCGTCAAGCGCGTCACGCTCGGCAACGGCGAGACCCACGAGGCATCCGCGCTCATCTATGCAACGGGCTCGGCATACCGCAAGCTCGGCCTGCCCGAGGAGGAGGTCCTCTCCGGACATGGCCTCTCCTGGTGCGCGACCTGCGACGGCTTCTTCTTCCGCCAGAAGACGATCGCCGTCATCGGCGGCGGCGACTCGGCGATGGAGGAGGCGACCTTCCTCACGCGCTTCGCCGACAAGGTCTACGTCGTGCACCGTCGCGACACCCTCAAGGCGTCGAAGATCATGCAGCAGCGCGCGATCGACAACGAGAAGATCGAGTTCATCTGGAACTCCGAGGTCGCTGCGATCCACGGCACGACCGCCGTCACTGGCGTCACGCTCCGCGACACCGTCACCGGTGAGGAGCGCGGTCTCGACCTCGACGGCCTGTTCGTCGCGATCGGCAACGACCCGCGCACCCACCTCGTGCACGGCAAGCTCGAGCTCACGCGCGAGGGCACCATCCATGTCGAGGGACGCTCGTCGCGCACGTCAGTGGCGGGCGTGTTCGCCGCGGGCGACGTGATCGACCCGTTCTACCGTCAGGCCGTGACCGCCGCCGGCTCCGGCACGGTCGCAGCGCTCGATGCGGAGCACTACCTCGCCGCGCTCGAGGACACCGCATCGCCCGAGGCCGCCGAGATCGAGGCCGAGGCCATCGATGAGGGCGTCGCCATCGACGGGCTCGTTCGAGCTCGCTGAACGCCGGCCGCACCGCGGCATCCGCTTCACGATTCACACTGAGGAGACACCCATGACTGCACGTGCCGTGACCGAGGCCACCTTCGAGCAGGAGGTCCTGAACAACGAGAAGGCCGTCCTCGTCGACTTCTGGGCCGAGTGGTGCGGGCCGTGTCGCGCGGTCAGCCCGATCCTCGACCAGATCGCCAGCGAGCACGCCGACAAGCTCGACATCGTCAAGCTCAACGTCGACGAGAACCCGCAGCTCGCGATGAAGTACCAGATCACCGCCATCCCGGCGTTCAAGGTCTTCGAGAAGGGCGAGGTCGTCAAGACCGTCATCGGCGCCAAGCCGAAGCCCGCCCTCGAGGCCGACCTCGCCGCCTACATCTCGTAGTCGGCCGCCTCGTCACGCTCGAGACCCGCCCGGCACACGCCGGGCGGGTCTTTCGCATTCGGGCAGGCGAACACCCGAGCGGATGCCGCGCGCAGCGCTCGACGACCGGGGATGCACCGCGACCTCGTCGCATGGCCGGCGACCACGACGCATGGCGAGTCATCCTCCGGGCGGCAACTAGCATTGAACAACCCAGAACAGATCGGAATCAGCACTCGTGACCTCTGACGGCGTCCCCCAGCGGACCGGCAACAACCTCGACCCGTGGTACGCGAACTACGCCGAGCGAGCCGCCGGCCTGGCCGCCTCCGAGGTTCGCGCCCTGTTCGCCGTCGCCTCGCGACCCGAGGTCGTCTCGCTCGCCGGCGGCATGCCGTACGTGTCCGCCCTGCCGCAGGACCTCATCCTGTCGTCGATGGACCGGGTCATGCGCACCGAGGGCCCCACCGCTCTGCAATACGGCTCTGGTCAGGGCATTCCCGCGCTGCGCGAGCACATCCTCGACGTGATGGCGCTCGAGGGCATCCAGGGGTCCGTCGACAACGTCGTGACGTCGACCGGCTCGCAGCAGGCGCTCGATCTCGTCGCCAAGCTGTTCATCGATCCCGGTGACGTGATCCTCGCGGAGTCTCCGAGCTACGTCGGTGCGCTCGGCGTCTTCCGCTCCTACCAGGCGAGCGTCGTCCATGTGGCCATGGACGAGCACGGTCTCATCCCCGAGGCACTGCGCCAGACGATCGCCCACCTTCGCGGCCAGAGCCGGCGCATCAAGTTCCTCTACACGATCCCGAACTTCCACAACCCGGCCGGCGTCACGCTCTCGGCCGAACGCCGACCCGAGATCCTCGAGATCTGCCGCGCGAACGAGATCCTCGTCCTCGAGGACAACCCGTACGGCCTGCTCCACTTCGACGAGCCCGCCCCGAACGCCCTGCGGTCACTCGACCCGGAAGGCGTCATCTACCTGGGGTCGTTCTCCAAGACGTTGGCACCCGGGTTCCGCGTGGGCTGGGCACTCGCCCCGCATGCCATCCGCGAGAAGCTCATCCTCGCCGCCGAGGCCGCCATCCTCTCGCCGAGCTCGTTCAGCCAACTCGTCGTCTCCGAGTACCTGTCCAGTACCGACTGGCGCGGACAGATCGACACCTTCCGAGGGGTCTACCGCGAACGCAAGGACGCGATGATCGAGGCTCTGGGGGAGTACCTTCCGCAACTCAGTTGGACCAACCCCAACGGCGGTTTCTATGTCTGGGTGACGATGCCCGACGTCCTCGACTCCAAGCAGATGCTGCCGAGGGCCGTCAAGGAGCTCGTCGCCTATACGCCGGGCACCGCGTTCTTCGCCGATGGACGCGGGCGCCATGCCATGCGCCTGTCGTTCTGCTATCCGACGCCCGACGCCATTCGGGTCGGCATCCGACGGCTTGCGACGGTCGTGAACGGCGAGCTCGACCTGCTCGACACCTTCGCGGGCACCGGACCGCTTCAGCTGCCCATCAAGCCCGGCATCGAACCGGCACCCCCGACCGACCTGAAGTAGTGGAGAACCCCTGATCATGAGCGATTCCAACGGTCTTCACGTCGTCGTGCTCGCGGGTGGCATCTCCCATGAGCGAGACGTGTCGCTTCGATCGGGACGACGCGTCGCCGATGCCCTGGCCGCGGCCGGACACCGGGTCGTCCTTCGCGATCCCGATGCCGGCCTCCTGCCGTTCCTCGCGAACGAACGACCCGACGCGGTGTTCCCCGCCCTGCATGGTTCCAGCGGCGAAGACGGCTCGCTCATCGGCCTGCTCACGGCGCTCGGCATCCCGACAGTCGGCTCGAGCGCCGCGGCAGCTCGACGAGCCTGGTCCAAGCCCATCGCGAGTTCACTCATCGCCGCGACCGGGGCATCGGTTCCGGAGTCGATCGTGCTCTCGCACGAGGCGTTCCGCGAACTGGGAGCCTCAGGGGTGCTCCGTGTCGTGCGCGACTCCCTCCCCGACGACCTCGTCGTGAAGCCGGCGATGGGCGGCTCGGCTCAGGGAGTCTCGATCGTCACCGACTCGAACGACCTGCCCCGAGCCATGGTCGAGGCATTCACCTACGCGGACGTCGTCGTGGTCGAACGACGCATCGTCGGCACCGAGATCGCCGTCGGCGTCATCGACGCCGGCGACGGCCCGGTCGCGCTGACGCCCGTGGAGATCGAACCCTCCAATGGCATCTACAGTTTCCAGGCTCGGTACAACGCGGGGGAGACGACCTTCTACGCGCCGTCGCGACTCGAGCCCGCGGTCATCGAAACGGTCGCGGCGGCAGCGGTGAACGCACACACGGCGCTCGGGCTGCGCGAGCTCTCCCGCGTCGACTTCATCGTGGATGCCGCGGGTACTCCGTGGTTCCTGGAGGCGAACGTCATCCCGGGCTTGACTGAGACTTCGCTTCTGCCCCTCGCCATCGAGGCCTCGGGAACGACCGCGGCGGAGGTCTACTCCGGCCTCGTCGCTGCAGCCGTCGCGAGGTCGAACCACGCGACCGTTCACTGATCCGATCCCTCGCCGGGTTGGCTCCGGCGAGGGATCGTCCGATCAGTGGCGACGACCGAGGGCGATTTCCGTCGTATTTCGCTTCGTCAGGAACGATCCTGAGCAGGAAGTCGCGTCAGACGCCTTCGAGTTCTTCGCCAAGATCCGTGAGGATCCGCCGAAGGTCCTGAACGGTCGCGAAATCTATGCTGATCTGGCCTTTTCGCGCACCGAGCTTGATGTTCACCCGCGTGTTCAGCCGGTCTCCGAGGCGCCCGGCGAGATCATCGAGGAAATCCTGCCGCTTGCCGGCCGATGGCTTCGCTCGACTTGAAGTACCCGGTGCGGCGGAGGTGGCTGCAGCCTCCGCCGCACGAACGGAGAGTTCCTCGTTGACGATCTTGTCCGCGAAGCGCTGCATCTGCTCGCTGTCACCGCCCGTTGCGAGGATCGCTCGGGCGTGACCTGCGCTCAAGACTCCGGCGGCCACCCGAACCTGAACCGACTCGGGGAGCTTCAGCAGCCGCAGCGTGTTGGAGATCTGCGGGCGTGACCGCCCGATCCGCGCGGCGAGTTCCTCCTGCGTGATTCCGAAATCGGCGAGAAGTTGCTGATACGCGGAGGCTTCCTCGAGGGCGTTCAACTGTGAACGGTGGAGATTCTCGAGCAGCGCGTCGCGCAGCATGTCCTCGTTGGCGGTGTCCTTGATGACCGCCGGGATGGAGTCGAGACCCGCTTCCTTCGTGGCGCGAAGGCGTCGCTCACCCATGACGAGTTCGAACTTGCCGGCCTGGTCTGGGTGGGGACGAACGACGATGGGTTGGAGGACTCCGAACTCGCGCACGCTGTGGACGAGTTCGGCGAGGTCCTCCGGATCGAAGACATGCCGCGGCTGCACCGCATTCGGCACGATGTCATCGGGATTCAATCGTGCGAGACGAGCGCCGGGCACGGAGACGAGCCCACTCGACTCTGCGGCATCAGCCGCTGCCTCGACCACTGCGACTGACGCCGACTGGCCGGCCTCGGAGTCCGGGAAGAACACGTCCACCGGTCGAGTCGCGCGGGCGGCGTCCTCGCCTTGCGGAATGAGTGCACCGATACCTCGACCCAGTCCTGTGCGCTTCGTAGCCATCAGTTCGCTTCCTTCCGTGCCGCCGAAGCGGCTCGCTGTGCAATCTCCGCCGCGGCCTCACGATATGACAGCGAACCGGACGACGAGTAGTCGTAGCTGATGACGCTCTGGCCGTAACTCGGCGCTTCGGATACCCGAACCGATCGGGGGATGATCGTCTCGAGCGTCTCCACCGGGAAGTGATCGCGTACCTCTTGCGCCACCTGCTGCGCCAGGTTGGTGCGGGAGTCGTACATCGTCAAGAGGATGGTCGAGAGTCGGAGCTCGGAATTCAGGTGCTTCTCGATCAACTCGATATTGCTCAGGAGCTGGGAGAGTCCCTCCAGCGCGTAGTACTCGCACTGGATCGGGATCAGCACCTCTCGTGCCGCCACGAATGCATTGATGGTGAGGAGCCCGAGGGACGGCGGGCAGTCGATGAAGACGTAGTCGTACGGTCGGTCCATCGAGGCGAGATGCTTGTCGATGGCGCGGCGGAGCCGCTGTTCGCGAGCGACGAGCGAGACGAGTTCGATCTCAGCTCCGGCGAGGTGGATCGTGGCGGGCACGCAATCGAGCCGTTCGTGCTCTGTCGAAGGTCGGACGACAGCCGCAAGTTCCAGGTCTGCGACAAGCACTTCGTAGACACTCTGCTGGTCGGAGCGGTGATCGACGCCGAGCGCGGTTGACGCGTTGCCCTGCGGGTCGAGATCCACCACGAGCACATGGGCGCCGGATCGTGCCAGCGCCGCTGCCAGATTCACGGCGGTCGTGGTCTTGCCCACTCCGCCCTTCTGATTGGAGATCGTGAACACGCGCGTCTGTGCGGGCAACGGGAGGACCGCGGTCTCGAGTGCGATGCGTCGACGAGTCTCGTCGGCAATTTGGTCGGCCAGGGGAGTTCCTCCGTATTCGGGCTCCGTTTCACGTGAAACGGGGGGTACGAGCGCAGGCTTCGCCGCGCCAGGGTCGAGTTCAGGCGACGCTCGATGTGCATCGGACGCCGGAAGTGCCTCGATGACAGTGCTCACCGGGAGAGCGCTCGGCGCATCGACGACCGGAGTCGTCACGACGTCGTGGGCCAAGACCGGCGGATCGCCGCCGGGATCGTCGTGGTCGCGATCGGAAACGGCGACGTGTGGTGCCAAGGGGGCCTCGACTATGGGCGGGTTCGGATGCTCATCGGGATCCTTGGGAGCGTCCGGCTCCTCGCGGATGGTGCTGGTTTCCGACGGGGCGTGGTGAGCCGTTTCACGTGAAACGCCGTGCGGGTCTGCATCGCCTTCCTCCGTCGGCACTTCTGCCGCGTCGGCAAATCCTGCGTCAGTGCCCATGAGTGCTGAAGGGAGCGGGACATCGGAAACATCGGGAACCGTCTGCTCGCGTCCGGAAACGGTCTCACCCGTCGGCTGCGAGTTGAGATCGTACGCCCGTGTCGCCTCTGGGATGGAAGATGGGGTCGTCGCGCGGGCGGTCTGCAGGGAGCTCACCGTATCCGCAGCGGCGTCGCCGACGATCTCACGGATGATGTCTTCGAGGAGGCGATCGGGCTGAGCGAGCGAGTGTGCAGCCCGGGCCGGTACGGCCGGACCATCCTCGTCGCTCAGCGCCGCGGCCGTCGCGGCGTCCCAGTCGTAGCTCTTCACCGTGGACTGACGAGGATCATCCACGCCTCGCTCTTCCGTGCTCGGGGGAGCGACATGGGGGCTCGCACCGACCGCAGCGCTGATTCCATCCGGAACCGCACCAGTGACCGGGGTGGCAGCAGGAGGCTCCGCGCCGCGTGCAGATCGATCAGCGTCACCGGGGGTGGACCATGCCCGGGCATCACCGTGCACATCAGGATGGCGAACAATGGAGGCTGGACGCAGCTCCGCGGCCGTGAACTCTGGAGCGGCCGGACTCGCCGTTTCGGCAGGTGTCGGGAGCGGCGAGGTCTCTTCAGACTTCACGTCAGGAGTTGGGGGAGTGGCCGGTGGTTCGGGCTGTGATCGACGACGATGAAACCATCCGCGACCTCCGCCCTGTGCCATGCCGAATTCTCCAAACCTGATCCGTCATTCCCCACGATCGGGTGCCACCAGTCAGTGCAGTCGACCGAACTCCACTGGACACCCAAGCCTAACCGCCACCACCGACCCATGCGGACGGAGTTGCGTGACGACGCGCGAGAGTGAAGCGGCCCAGCCGGGTCGACTGGAGCTTGGACGCGCTCGACGCCGGTGTTTCACGTGAAACATCCACGTGATTCGCAAGGACGGGAAGGTCACGTGTACAACGCTGGTGAACGGCCATGGGACCGCACCGGCACGCATGCGTGCCGACCACGACTCGCCGTTCGGAAGCGTCATCCCGACTGCGGGGGATCAATGAAATCGATGCTGGATCCGACCCGGGCTGAATGAGCAAGGATTCGCGCGGTCGCGGGCCCTCAGTCCCCTCTTGCAGCACGGCCTCGATCGCCCTCTGCGGGGCTACCCTCTCATCTCCACTGCGCCGGTCGCTGCCGTTCCAGCGCTGGTTTCGGTCCAGCGGGCGTCAGCGCTTCGAACACGCCAGTGCGGAAACAGCTGCGTTAGGGCGCACTGGTTCCCATCGCGGGAGAGGTTCGGCGCCCGTGCTCACGCTCCGAAGCAGACATCACGGATCGAGGTCGGTCGCACAGCCGTGGCCAGGAGGGGCATCCGAATATCGACCACCCGTCGCGCTCGGTCGGCTCACACGCTGCCATTGTGGCCAGTGGACTCGCACTCAAGCCGCCTGGCCGGTGAGAGCCGGCATCGCGATTGAAGCCGGGCGCAGGTGCTGGCACGCCCGATCCGAGTCGCCGTCACCCGAGATGGTGCAGGTGATGTGGCCTCGCGACAGAGCGCGGAGGTCGACCCGACGAGCCCACGGTGGTCATCAGGAAACAGCCCGGCGCAACCTCCAACTCGCCCAGCCCGCACTGCGACACGGGATCAGCAAGCCCGGGCCGATCGGGGCTTCGATCGGAATCTTGCACCATCGATGCATATTCCTGGGCGCCGCCCTTGGCTCGCCGCCCACGGAAGCACGGATGTCGACGATGCGGCACTCGCTGGACCGCCGCCAAATACCCGGGCCTGTGGCCATACCCAGCAAACGCGGAAACCTCTTCGAACGAAGAACAAGGGAGGGGCAAGCACGAGTTTCCGGATCCGACGGCAACGAACTGCGAAGAGGGAACCAAAGGTAAAGGACAGCGAGAAGCAGGGAGGAGGAAACGGGTGAAGAAGAAGGAGGGGGGAGGGGGAGGAGAAGGAAACGAAGCAAAGAAGAGAGCGTTGCGAGACGCTCACCCGGTTCGGACCGCGATCGCGCGATCACGATGAAGCGCCGCTGATGCCGCTCCGGGCACCGACCCAGCGACGGCATTCGGAATGCAGACCCGAACCTGCCCCGGTCTTGATGCCTCTCGGCTTTCGGCCCGCGAAGGTGTCAGGCCGCCAGATCACGGCAGCAAAGACCCGGCGCTCTACGCTAGATAGCGCTCGGCGCTCGTGGTGCTGCCCTGCCGCGTGCTCGGCGCTCTGCGCTCAACGCCCATGTCGCTGCCCTCCCGCATGCTCTGCGCTCTGCGCTCGGCGCTCGGCGCTCGCCGCTCGGCTCGTGACGCTCGATGCTCGATGCTCGGCACACGGCGATCGGCGCAGGGCGTTCGGTCTCCCGCTGGTGGCCGGCGTGGTGCTCGGCGCTCCGTGCTCGGCTCGCGATGAGCGATGAGCGATGAGCGGCAAGGCGAGCGGCATTAGGCGTTCGGCCGAAGGCGTTCAGCCAATGGCGCTCGGCCAAAGGCGCTCGGTCTCCGCTGGCACCCTGCCTGGTACTCGGCGCTCGGCGCTCCGCGCTCGGGACTCGGGGCTGGAAACTCCTAGGACGCAAAGATCGCTGCACATGCCGCCAGGGGTTCGGAACTTCACCCCTCTTCAATGAGGGCTAGGCCCGCGAGCCGCTTCCTTGTTTCACGTGAAACATGCGCCGCCCGGAGTGATCTCCGCACCGCGTACCCAGCCACCGCGTCGGGAGACCGGACACTTGGTGCCGCCCGCACAGGTGCGGTCGGCACTCGCACGACCATACGGATGAGCGTCCGCTCTTCAGCGAGCCAAGCGGGATTCCGGAACCAGCATCCCCAGCGAACGGCGGTGGTCCACCCTCACCGTTCGGGATGGGCAACGCTCCGCAGCCGCACGCCGAGGCCGGCCAGCATCCGCCCGAGGAGCCAGCTGTCCCAAGTGCACCTGCTACAGGCCGGCCGGGTCGGTCGGCGGACGCCGAATCCGGCGTCTGCGAGGGGCGAATTCGACCTGACGCGCACGGAGCCGCGCGCCGGTTCAGCGCGCGTCGACCGTCGCCCGGAAGACGCGCGTGACCTCAGTGCCGAGATCTTCACCGAGAACGACGACCTCCGGATCCGACACGAGGTACTTGCGGAAGACCTTCTGAGCGGCGCCGATCTCGCCGTCCACGCCGGCGCCCTTCAAGAGCACCAACTCGCCGCCCGGCTTCAGCAGGGGAGCGGTGACGGGGATGAGGGTCCGGAGCGCGCTCACTGCACGAGCCGTGACCTGGTCGAACTGCCGCTTGTGCGAGGAGTCCTCGGCTCGGGCACGTTCGACGACGACGTTCTTCAGATCGAGCTCACGGACCTGGCGCTCGAGCCAGTCGACCCGTCGCTCCATGGGTTCGATGAGCGTGAAGGAGACATCGGGACGAATGATCGCGAGGACGAGACCGGGCAGGCCCGCCCCCGATCCGACGTCGGCCACGGACCCAGGGCGGAGCAGTCCTGCGACCAGGCCCGAGTTCACGATGTGCCGAGTCCACAGGCGGGGGAGCTCCAGCGGTCCGATCAGGCCGAGTTCCTCGCCGTGACGCGCCAAAGCGGAGGTGAAGGCGCGGCCGACCTCGATGCGATCACCGAACACGGCCGACGCGACGGCCGGCTCAGCCTCGAGTTCGTCGCTCATCGTTTCACGTGAAACATCACGCGGAGCGCGTGATCACCGTGTGGCGATCAGCGCCCTCGCCGCGCGAAGCCGAGTGGAAGCCTCGCTCGCCCACCAGGTCGTGCACGAGCTTGCGCTCATAGGACGACATCGGGGGGAGCGATGCTTCCGAGGCCCCACCCTCAATGCGCTCAACCGCGCGCTCGACGAGACCCGCCAGTTCGTCGCGACGGGCATCGCGGGATCCGCCGATGTCGAGGATCAACCGTGAGAAGGCACCGGTCTTCGTCTGCACCGCGAGGCGCGCCAACTCCTGGAGTGCGTTCACGGTGTCGGGCTTCGAGAGGAGGTTCAGGTTCGCACCCTCGCCGGCATTGACCGAGACGTAGGCGCGACCGTTGCGCGCATCGATGTCGATGTCGCCATCGAGGTCGCAGATGTCGAGCAGTTCCTCGATGTAGTCGGCGGCGATGTCGCCCTCCTCCTCGAGCTGCGAGACGGAGCGCTCCTCATTCAGGTTCTGAACGTCGGTCATGGTCACTTTCCACCCTGCTTCTTCGCGCGGTTCTTGCCGACCGGCTGCTGGCGCTGCGTCGTCTTCTTCTCTTCCACGACCACGGTCGTGGTCCCGGCGTCCTTTTCCTCGATGACGAGCTTGCCCTTCTTGGCGAGCCGCTCCTCGCGAGCCTTGGCGGCCTCGCTGCCCGGGGTCGGCATGTTGCGGATGACCAGGAACTGCTGACCCATCGTCCAGAAGTTCGAGACGAGCCAGTAGAACATGACGCCGATGGGGAAGGCGACACCCGAGAAGGCGAACACGAGGGGGAGCAGGTACAACATGATGCGCTGCTGACGGAACATCGGGCTCGCCTTGGTCTCGGGCGACATGTTCTTCGAGACGATCTGCAGCTGCGTGATGAACTGCGATGCCGTCATCAGGATGATCATCGTCGCTGCGATGACCATGACCTGCCAGGGGTACTCGCCGTTCATCGCGCCGATGAACGTGCCCTTCAGCGGGGCACCGAGGATCTCGGAGTTCGCGAACGAGTTGGCGAGGTCCTGCGTGAAGACGCCGACGCCGGCCTTGTCGTGCTGGGCATCGTTGAGCACCGAGAACAGGCCGAAGAAGATCGGCATCTGCAGGAGCAGGGGGAGGCACGACGAGAGCGGGTTGGTGCCCGTCTTCTTGTAGAGCTCCATGGTCTCGCGCGACATCGCTTCGCGGGAGAACTGGTCCTTCTTGCCCTTGTACTTCTCCTGGATCTTCTTGAGCTGCGGGGCGACCTCGAGCATGCGCCGCTGACTCTTGATCTGCCGAACGAAGATCGGGATGAGCGCGGCGCGGACCACGATGACGAGGCCCACGATCGAGAGGACCCAGGTGATGCCGGCGTCAGGATCGAGGCCGGTGAACGTCCACAGGGAGTGGAACGCGACGAGGATCAGCTCGATGACCCATTTGATGGGCCAGAGGACCAGGCTGATGATATCCATTGCGGCGGATCAGTCCTTTCGGGACATGGTGGGGGCTGAGGCGATCGCCGGCACGGAGATGTCGGATGCCGCATCGCATCCGTCATGCGACGCGTGGGCGTGGCTGTCGAGGGTCCGGCTGGCGCCGGCAGGAGAGGCCGCCCATGAGCGGGGGATGACCCATCCGAACGGAGTGACCGCGTACCGGTCGTGCTTGGCGGCGCGAACATCATCGATGCCGCCGGCCGACCACGGATTGCATCGAAGGATGCGCCATGCGGTGAGCCCGCTGCCCAGGAGGAGACCTCGCTGCTGGACGGAGCCGAGTCCGTACGCGGAGCAGGAGGGATAGTAGCGGCAGACGTCGCCGTACAGCGGGGAGATCGCGGCGCGATACCCGCGGATCAGGAGGACTCCGAGATTCCGTGGCAGCAGCCCGACGAACAGGAGGGCGTCACGCATGTGATCCCACCTCGGAGTGGAGAGTGGATTCCGCTGACGGCGAGGTCGGCGATGGGGTCGTCACGCCGCGTCGGGCGAGCGCCCGCAGCACCTCGTCACGAAGCTCGGGCCACGCAGCATCCGCTGCTCCGGGGAGGGCGCGGACCACGACGTCGACATCCGCAGCGCCGGCGAGCACGACCTCATGGGTCACGGCCTTCAGGCGGCGGCGGATTCGATTGCGACGAACCGCCGACCCGACCTTCTTGGAAACGATGAAACCGAATCGTGCATCGCCTGCGGATTCGCGAGACCGCACGTAACAGACCGTGTGCGGCGTCGCCACTTTCGCACCACGGCGCACGACGACCCGGTAGTCGTCAGCACTCGTGATGCGATTCGCCTTGGCGAGCACCGAACGACTATGCGGAGAGTTCGGTGCGACCCTTGCCGCGGCGTGCCGAAAGGATGGCACGGCCGGCGCGGGTGCGCATGCGAAGGCGGAAGCCGTGCTTCTTGGCACGACGACGGTTGTTCGGCTGGAACGTACGCTTGCTCATTCTTCTTCTCCGGCTTTCGGATCTCCGCGCCTCACGCGAATGTCGGCCAGGCCGATTCATGCGGTGACGGGAAAACTGGGCGCCCAAACGGGCGAGGGTCAACTGATTAAAACTACGGCCTCGAGGACCTGTCGTCAAACCAGGAGGCGATCGAGCCGACGTAGCGCAAAAGAGAGAGTATCTCCCGTTCCTCGGGAAACCCTGTGGAAAGACACGCCGAGTCGGAAGGATCCCGCGAGCGGCATTTGTCCACAGGCCCGACTTTCGCTACCGTTTGAGACCAGTTATCCCCAACCTCGGGCGCGGAATCTCGCGGTTCGCCCGGAATCTGCCCACAGCCGGTGGATAACACTGTGAATACTTCATCTCGTGCCGCTTGCTCCGTCGTTCGGGGGATCGACGAGTGGCAGACGAGAGCACCGAGATTGCGGGGAATGATGACCGAACAGCCCATCACCGATACATGGGCCACGGTCCTCGAACGACTCTCGGACGACGAGACGATCACGCCGATGCTGCAGGGGTTCCTGAACCTCGTCGAGCCGAAGGGCATCGCCGCGGGGACGTTCTACCTCGAGGTGCCGAACGACTTCACGGGCAGCATGCTGAACCAGCGCATGCGCGTGTCCCTGCTCTCCGCGATGAGCGCGATCGAGGCACCGACCCCCGTGACCTCCTTCTACGTCGTCGTGAACCCCGAGCTGGAGGAGTCGCGGCCGTCCGACTCGGACGCCTTCACCTCGCAGCCGCTCCCGAGCGCGGTCGACCGCGTCGACCTCCCCGCCTCGCCCCAGTCGGTGTTCGAGAACACGAGTCCCGACCGCCCGGGCGACACCCGGCTGAACCCGAAGTACAGCTTCGACAGCTTCGTCATCGGGCAGTCGAACCGGTTCTCCCACGCGGCAGCGGTCGCCGTGGCGGAGGCACCGGCGAAGGCCTACAACCCGCTGTTCATCTATGGCGACTCGGGCCTGGGCAAGACGCACCTCCTGCACGCGATCGGCCACTACGCGATGACGATGTATCCCGGCATCCGCGTCCGGTACGTCTCCTCCGAGGAGTTCACGAACGACTTCATCAACTCGATCGCGAACAACCGGGGCTCGCTCTTCCAGCAGCGCTATCGCAACATCGACATCCTGCTGATCGACGACATCCAGTTCCTGCAGGGCAAGGCGGAGACGCAGGAGGCGTTCTTCCACACCTTCAACACCCTGCACGACCACAACAAGCAGGTCGTCATCACGAGCGACGTCCCGCCGAAGCACCTCACCGGGTTCGAGGACCGGATGCGGAGCCGCTTCGAATGGGGACTCATCACCGATGTCCAGGCTCCCGACCTCGAGACGCGCATCGCGATCCTCCGCAAGAAGGCGCAGTCCGAACGCCTGCAGGTGCCCGACGAGATCCTCGAGTACATGGCCACGAAGGTCTCGAGCAACATCCGCGAGCTCGAGGGCACGCTCATCCGGGTGACCGCGTTCGCGAGCCTGAACCGCGCGCCCGTCGACATGCCCCTGGTGCAGACGGTGCTGAAGGACCTCATCACGGATGACACGGACAACGTCGTCGCGCCGGTCGACATCATCACCGTCACGGCCGACTACTTCAAGCTCACGGTCGACGACCTCTACGGGTCGAGCCGATCGCAGGCCGTCGCGACCGCCCGGCAGATCGCGATGTACCTCTGCCGCGAGCTGACCAGCCTCTCCCTGCCCAAGATCGGCCAGCTCTTCGGCAACCGCGACCACACCACCGTGATGTACGCGAACAAGAAGATCTCGGAGCTCATGAAGGAGCGCCGGTCCATCTACAACCAGGTCACGGAGCTGACCGCGCGCATCCGGCAGACGAACCGATACCGCTGATCGGATGCCGCGCCGGCGCCCTCGGCCATCGGTCGGGTCCGTCGAACGCGCCCGAAAAACGCGGATTCGAGGCATCCGGCACCGAAACCCACACCTGTGGACAGCTTGTGGATTGTTAACGAGCAACCGCCTGAACACTGTGCACCTTTGGGGTCTGCCTGTGGAGAACTGCAGACACCGTGCAGAACTCGCCGCACCATGGTCGACGGGAATCCACACACCGTGCACAGATGCGAGGGCCTCGGATCGGCACCATTCCGGGGATCTCTTCACACCATCCACAGTTTCCACAACGGTTAACACCGTTAAGAGAACTTGTTAATCCCAGAGGGCCCGACAACATCGAGGGTCGGGGAGCGGATGTCCCGCCGCACCGGAGGAATCCGCACCGCATCGCCCGTCACCCTGCGGATAGCATGGGAGCCATCCTCAGCACCTCCATGACGGGAGAACCGTGAAGTTCCAGGTCAACCGCGACGTCTTCAGCGAAGCCGTGTCGTTCGCCGTGAAGCTTTTGCCCCAGCGCACGACGCTCCCGATCCTCTCCGGGGTGCTCATCCAGGCGAACGAAAACGGACTCGTGCTGTCCTCCTTCGACTACGAGGTCTCCTCCCAGACCGAGATCCAGGCCGACGTCGAGGAGACGGGCACCGTGCTCGTCTCGGGCCGCCTCCTCGCCGAGATCGCCGGCCGCCTGCCGAACGCACCCGTCCGCATCGCGACCGAGGAGTCGCGCATCTCGGTCAGTTGCGGATCCGCGAGCTTCACGCTGCTGTCCATGCCGGTCGAGGAGTACCCGTCGATCCCCGAGATCGGCGAGCAGTCCGGCGTCGTCCCGGCAGAGGAGTTCGCCTCGGCGGTGGCACAGGTCGCCGTCGCCGCATCGCGCGACGACGTCACGCCCGTCATCACCGGCGTACAGCTCGAGGTCAGGCAGAACAGCCTCGGCCTCGTCGCCACCGATCGCTACCGCGTCGCCGTCCGGGAGATCGAATGGGACGGCGGCACGGTCGCCTCCGATTCCGATGACACGGTGACAGCGCTGGTTCCGGCCCGCACGCTCCAGGAGGTCGGCAAGACGTTCGGGCACTCGGGCACGATCTCGGTCGCTATCACGAGTCGCGACGATCGCGAGCTCATCGCGTTCAGCGCAGACCGGAAGACCGTCACGAGCCTGCTGATCAAGGGCAACTTCCCACCCGTCCGCCGGCTCTTCCCCGAGACCGTCGAGAACTACGCGGTCATGAACACCGCCGAACTCATCGAGGCGACCCGACGCGTGGCCCTCGTGCTCGAGCGCGAGGCTGCACTTCGATTCACCTTCTCCGCCGACGGGCTGACCCTCGAGGCGATCGGCAGCGAGCAGGCCCAAGCCCAGGAGACGATCGACGCGATCCTCACCGGAGACGACACGGTCGTGTCGCTGAAGCCGCAGTTCCTCCTCGACGGCCTCGGCGCCGTGAACTCGGAGTTCGTGCGCATCTCGTTCACCAAGACCGAGAACCCCAACAAGCCCGGGCCGGTCCTCATCACGAGCCAGACCTCGCGCGAGCAGGCCGGCGCCGACACCTACCGGTACCTGCTGCAGCCGAACCTGCTGCTTCGCTGAGCCGTTCGCAGGGCCTGAAGACCGGGCGGATGTCACGACCGGACTGTCGGCGGGCGCGGGTAGCGTTGACCTGGTCGACGCGAAGGGAGCCGGAGTGCACGTCGTTCGGCTCTCGTTGACCGACTACCGCAATTACGCCCGCGCCGAGTTGACGCTCGGCCCGGGCACGACGGTCCTGGTCGGGCGCAACGGGCAGGGCAAGACCAATCTCGTCGAGTCGATCGGCTATCTCGCGACCCTCGGCTCGCATCGCGTGTCGTCGGATCAGGCGCTCATCAGGGCCGGAGCCGAAGCCGCGATCGTGCGAGCGCTGCTCGCGCACGCCGAGCGCGAACTGCTCGTCGAACTCCAGCTGAACCGGACGGGTGCGAATCGCGCCCAACTGAATCGTGCTCCGGTCAAGACGCGCGAGCTCCCGCGGTATGCGCACTGCGTGCTGTTCGCACCCGAGGACCTCGCCATCGTCCGGGGCGAGCCATCGGTGCGTCGCCGGCTGCTCGACGAACTCCTGGTGCAGCGCACCCCCCGCCTCGCCGGGGTCATGTCGGACTACGACCGCGTGCTCCGCCAGCGCAACACGCTGCTGAAGAGCGCACGTGCTCGAGGGCTCGCCGCCGAGAAGCTCACCACGCTCGACATCTGGGACGAGCGCCTGGTCCAACTGGGATCCGAGATCATCGACCGGCGGGTGGCGCTCATCGATGAGCTCGCGGGCCCGCTCGCGTCGGCATACTCCTCGATCGTCGACGCCGACCACGCGCCCGCCCTGCGTCCGATGCTCTCCATCGACGGCGCCGACCCCGATGCCGATGCCGTCGACGCGGCGTCGGGTGACGAGGCAACCGGTGCGGGCGAGGGAGCAGACGGCGCAGCACCTGGCGGGTCGGCGGGCGCATCGACCACCGCGATCCGCTTCGCCGAGGCGCTTCGCGTACTGCGGCCGAAAGAGCTCGAACGTGGGGTGACCCTCGTCGGACCGCACCGCGACGACGTGCTGCTGATGCTCAACGGGCTCCCGGCGAAGGGGTACGCCAGCCACGGCGAGTCCTGGTCCTTCGCGCTCGCACTGCGGCTGGCCTCGGCCGAGCTCCTCCGCCGCGATTCCTCCACCGGCGATCCGGTGCTCATCCTCGACGACGTCTTCGCCGAACTCGACCGGGCTCGTCGCGAGCGCCTCGCCTCCGCCATCGGCGGGTACGAGCAGGTGCTCGTCACCGCCGCGGTGCTCGAGGACGTGCCCGAACGTCTCGTGGCCCGGGTCGTCCGCATCAACGCGGGCCAGGTGCTCGACGAGTCGGCCGACGACGGGGACGCCGATGCCTGAGCAGCCAGACGAGTCCGAGTCCCTGAGGGTCTACCAGCACTTCCGCGAGGTGTTCGGCGGCCAGCCGCGCGCCACGAGTGCCGCACGGGCGCGGCGGCGGGCACGTGAGCGTCCCGGCGGGGAGCCGTTCACCCCCGGCCGTGATCCGAAGCCGCTGGGCGCCGCGATCGACGGCCTCACCACGCAGCTCGGGTGGGCGGCCCCGCTCTCGCAGCACGAACTGCTCTCATCCTGGCCGTCGATCGCCGGCGACGAGATCGCGGCGCACTCCGAACCCGTGACCATCGAGCACGGCGTGCTGCAGGTGCGCTGCGAGTCGACGGCGTGGGCCACCCAGCTCCGGTTGCTCCGGGCCGACCTCGTCACGAGGATCCTCGACCGGTACCCAGACGCCGGGGTCGAGTCCATCCGTTTTCAGGGGCCGGATGCCCCCACCTGGAAAAGGGGTCCCAGATCGATTCCAGGGCGTGGCCCACGCGATACCTACGGCTGAGACGGCAAATTCGGTCACCCGACGTTCGACATCGCCTCAGATCGGCGCTTCCCGGTGGTTCGCACGCCCCGGTTTGATAGGATCGAGAGTCGCTTGAACGACGGTTTGGAGCCCGATTCACCCATGACAGCGGAACCCACGAAGGCCGAGCGCGCGCCCGAATACGGCGCGGACGAGATCCAGGTTCTCGAGGGCCTCGAAGCGGTCCGCAAGCGGCCGGGCATGTACATCGGCTCCACAGGCCCGCGCGGCCTCCATCACCTCGTCTACGAGATCGTCGACAACTCGGTCGACGAGGCGCTCGCGGGCTACGCCGACAGCATCGACGTGACGATCCTTCCCGACGGCGGCGTGCGCGTCATCGACAACGGCCGCGGCATCCCGGTCGGAATCCACAAGACGGAGGGTCGCTCGACCGTCGAGGTGGTCCTGACGGTGCTGCACGCCGGCGGCAAGTTCGGCGGCGGCGGTTACGCCGTCTCCGGCGGCCTGCACGGCGTGGGGTCGTCGGTCGTCAACGCGCTCTCGACCCGCCTCGACGTCGAGGTCAAGCGCGAGGGCCATGCCTGGCGCCAGTCCTACAGCATCGGCGTGCCCGACGCGCCGCTGTCGCAGGACGAGGTCAGCGACGAGACCGGCACGACGATCACCTTCTGGCCGAACCCCGACATCTTCGAGACCGTCGAGTACGACTACGAGACGCTCCGCACCCGGTTCCAGCAGTACGCCTTCCTGAACAAGGGCCTGCGCATCCGCCTGACCGATCTCCGTGCCGGGCACGACGAGGTTCCCCTCGAGGACACGGCCGAGCACGAGGCCGACACCGCGGGTCCGCGCACCGACACCTTCCTCTACGAGCGAGGCCTCGTCGACTACGTCGAGTACCTCAATCGGTCGAAGAAGAACGACGTCGTGAACGAGGAGATCATCTCGTTCGAATCCGAGGACCCCGAGCGCAAGATCGCGCTCGAGGTCGCGATGCAGTGGACCACCTCCTACTCCGAGTCCGTGCACACCTACGCGAACACGATCAACACGCACGAGGGCGGAACGCACGAAGAGGGGTTCCGCGCTGCGCTGACCACCCTCGTCAACCGCTACGCGCGCGAGAAGAACATCATCAAGGAGAAGGACGACAACCTCTCCGGCGACGACGTTCGCGAGGGCCTGACCGCGGTGATCTCCGTGAAGCTCGGCGAACCGCAGTTCGAGGGCCAGACGAAGACGAAGCTCGGCAACACCGAGGCGAAGTCGTTCGTGCAGAAGGTCACCGCCGATCAGCTCGGTGACTGGTTCGAGCGCAACCCGACGCAGGCGCGCGAGATCATCCGCAAGGCCATCCAGGCCGCCACCGCGCGGCTCGCCGCGCGCAAGGCGCGCGAGGCGACCCGCCGCAAGGGCCTGCTCGAGTCCGGCGGCATGCCGGGCAAGCTCAAGGACTGCTCGTCGAAGGACCCGTCCGTCTCCGAGATCTTCATCGTCGAGGGCGACTCGGCCGGCGGTTCGGCCGTCCAGGGCCGCAACCCCGAGACGCAGGCGATCCTCCCGCTCCGCGGCAAGATCCTGAACGTCGAGAAGGCCCGCCTCGACCGAGCCCTGGCCAATGCCGAGGTGCAGGCGATGATCACGGCCTTCGGCGCGGGCATCGGCGAGGACTTCAACACCGACAAGGCCAGGTACCACAAGATCGTGCTGATGGCCGACGCCGACGTCGACGGCCAGCACATCACGACGCTGCTGCTCACCCTGCTGTTCCGGTACATGCGCCCGCTCATCGAGTTCGGCTACGTGTACCTCGCCCAGCCGCCGCTGTACCGCCTGAAGTGGACGAATGCCGACCACGAGTACGTCTACTCCGACAAGGAGCGCGACGCGCTGCTCGTCGAAGGCCAGGCCAGGGGATGGCGCATCCCGAAGGACAACGGCGTGCAGCGGTACAAGGGCCTCGGTGAGATGAACCACCAGGAGCTGTGGGAGACCACGATGAACCCCGAGACCCGCACCCTCCTGCAGGTCACCATGGACGACGCGGCCGCCGCCGACGAGATCTTCTCGACCCTGATGGGCGAAGATGTCGAGAGCCGCCGGAACTTCATCCAGAAGAACGCGAAGGACGTGCGTTTCCTTGACATCTGACGTGATCGAGCCCGGCGCCGCCGGCGACGAGACCAACGGCGGCCACGGCATCCACGGGCGCATCGACCAGGTCGACCTGCAGCTCGAGATGCAGCGCTCCTACCTCGACTACGCGATGAGCGTGATCGTCGGCCGAGCCCTGCCCGACGTGCGCGACGGCCTGAAGCCCGTGCACCGCCGCGTCATCTACGCGATGTACGACGGCGGCTACCGGCCCGACAAGGCGTTCTCGAAGTGCGCCCGCGTCGTCGGCGACGTGATGGGCCAGTTCCACCCGCACGGCGACACGGCGATCTACGACGCGCTCGTCCGCCTGGTGCAGCCCTGGAGCCTCCGCTATCCGCTCGCGCTCGGCCAGGGCAACTTCGGCTCCCCGGGCAACGACGGCGCCGCCGCCCCCCGGTACACCGAGACGAAGATGGCTCCGCTCGCGCTCGAGATGGTGCGCGACATCGAGAAGGAGACCGTCGACTTCCAGGACAACTACGACGGTCGCACGCGTGAGCCGTCCATCCTGCCGGCGAGGTTCCCGAATCTCCTGGTCAACGGCTCCGTCGGCATCGCAGTCGGCATGGCGACGAACATCCCGCCGCACAACCTCCGCGAGGTGGCATCCGGGGCGCAGTGGTACCTCGAGAACCCCGAGGCCTCGCGCGAGGAGCTGCAGGAGGCGTTGATCCAGCGCATCAAGGGGCCGGACTTCCCGACCGGTGCCCAGATCCTCGGCGTGAAGGGCATCAACGACGCCTACCGGACCGGCCGCGGGTCGATCACGATGCGCGCCGTCGTCTCCGTGGAGGAACTGCAGGGTCGCACCTGCCTGGTCGTCACCGAACTGCCCTACCAGGTCAACCCCGACAACCTGGCGATCAAGATCGCCGACATGGTCAAGGACGGCAAGCTCAACGGCATCGCCGACATCCGTGACGAGACGTCGGGCCGCACCGGCCAGCGACTCGTGCTCGTGCTCAAGCGCGACGCGGTGGCGAAGGTCGTGCTGAACAACCTGTACAAGCACACGCAGCTCCAGGAGAACTTCGGCGCGAACATGCTCGCGATCGTCGACGGCGTGCCCCGCACGCTCTCGATCGACGGGTTCATCGCGCACTGGGTCGATCACCAGATCGAGGTCATCGTCCGGCGCACGCAGTTCCTCCTCCGTGAGGCCGAGGCGCGCATGCACATCCTGCGCGGCTACCTCAAGGCGCTCGACGCCCTCGACGAGGTCATCGCGCTGATCCGTCGTTCCCCGACGGTCGAAGCCGCGCGCGACGGGCTCATCGACCTGCTCGACATCGACGAGCTGCAGGCGCGTGCCATCCTCGAGATGCAGCTCCGTCGTCTCGCCGCGCTCGAGCGCCAGAAGATCATCGACGAGGCGACCGAACTCGAGACGCTGATCGCCGACTACCGCGAGATCATCGCCTCGCCCGAGCGGCAGCGTGCCATCGTCGCCGAAGAGCTCGGCGAGATCGTCGACAAGTACGGCGACGACCGGCGCACCCAGATCATGCCGGGCTACGACGGCGACATGTCGGTCGAGGACCTGATCCCCGAAGAGGAGATGGTCGTCACCGTCACCCGAGGCGGGTACGTCAAGCGCACCCGAAGTGACAACTACCGCTCCCAGCACCGCGGGGGCAAGGGCGTCAAGGGTGCGCAGCTCCGCGCTGACGACGTGGTCGAGCACTTCTTCGTGACGACCACCCATCACTGGCTGCTGTTCTTCACGAACATGGGTCGCGTCTACCGGGCGAAGACCTACGAGCTGCAGGAGGGCGGTCGCGACGCCAAGGGCCAGCATCTCGCCAACCTGCTCGAGCTCCAGCCCGACGAGCAGGTCGCCGAGATCCTCGACATCCGCGACTACGCGGTGGCGCAGTACCTCGTGCTCGCCACACGCGACGGCCTGGTGAAGAAGACCGAGCTCACGACCTACGACACGAACCGCTCCCGCGGCGTCATCGCGATCAACCTCCGGGAGGGCGACGAGCTCGTCTCCGCGATGCTGGCCGATGAGAAGGACGAGATCCTCCTCGTGTCCCGCAAGGGCATGTCGCTCCGCTTCAAGGCGACCGACGAGGCCATCCGGCCGATGGGTCGTTCGACGTCGGGCGTGAAGGGCATGTCCTTCCGCGACGGCGACTCGCTGCTCGAGGCATCCGTCGTCCCGGCCTCGGTCGAGCTCGACGAGTCCGTGCTCGAGTCCGAGGCGCCCGTCGATGACGGACCGTACGTGTTCGTCGTCACCGAGGGCGGCTATGCCAAGCGCACGGATGTCGCGCAGTACCGCCTCCAGAACCGCGGCGGAATCGGCATCAAGGTCGCCAAGCTCTCCGATGATCGGGGCGACCTCGCGGGCGCACTGATCGTCGCCGACGGCGACGAGGTCCTCGTGGTCCTTGCCAGCGGCAAGGTGGTACGCTCTGACGTCGCCGAGGTACCCGCCAAGGGCAGGGATACGATGGGCGTCGTCTTCGCGAAGTTCGCCGTCGACGACCGCATCATCGCGATCGCGAAGAATTCCGAACGGAATCTCGTGGAGGAGGCTGCAGAGACCGATGCGGCCGATGTCACGGGAGAGGAGTAACCGTCTATGAGTAGCGTCGCCGAGAAGCTCGCACGCAAGTCGAACCGTCGACCCGCCCAGAAGCAGGTACGACTGCGCCTGGTCTACATCGACTTCTGGTCGGCGGTGAAGCTGTCCTTCCTGGTCGCCGTGGCCCTCGCCGTCGTCGGTATCGTCGTCACGTTCCTGGTGCACACGGTGCTGAGCTCGACCGGCATCTTCGAGAACCTGAACTCGCTCGTGCAGGACGTCGCCGGCGCCGGAACCGACCTGACGTCGGTGCTCTCGCTGGGCAACGTCATGGGCTTCGCCATCGTCGCGGCGCTGCTGAACCTCGTGGTCACCACCGCGCTCGGAGCCATCCTCGCGGTGCTGTACAACCTCAGCGTCAAGATCACGGGCGGCATCCTGGTCGGGTTCACCAACAACTGATCCGCACGTTTCGGCTCGATTCGGATATTGCCAGACCTTCAGGTAGTCTTTCCTTCGGCCGAAATTCGGGGATATAGCTCAGGCGGTTAGAGCGCTTCGCTGATAACGAAGAGGTCCGAGGTTCAAGTCCTCGTATCCCCACTCCACAACTCCACACCCCGGGTGCCACAGGCATCCGAATCGGGGCCTTAGCTCAGTTGGTAGAGCGCCTGCTTTGCAAGCAGGATGTCAGGAGTTCGAATCTCCTAGGCTCCACGGTTTTCATCTTCAGCCGGCTCCCGCATCGCAGGCGCCTGCGAGTCCGCTTCTGTTCACCGCTCACGGGCTACAGTGTCCGGATGGACATTCGCATCGCCGCGTACGGGGTCATCATCCGTGACGGAGAGATCCTGCTGTCGCACTGGAACGAGCACGGGCGCTCGGGATGGACGCTCCCTGGCGGCGGCATCGAGGGGTCGGAGCATCCGGCCGAGGCGGTGATCCGGGAGATCTTCGAGGAGACCGGGCACGAGGCATCCGTCGACCGTCTGCTCGGCATCGACACCATGATCGTGCCGGCCGCGAAGCGCTTGACGGGATCAGCGCCGCTGTATGCGATGCGCGTGATCTACCGAGCCCACGTGACAGGGGGAGGGCTTCGCAACGAGGTCGGCGGTTCGAGCGACGAGGCCCGCTGGGTGCCGCTCGACGAGGTCGACGGGTTGCATCGGGTGAGCCTGCTGGACATCGGGCTGCGGTTGGATGCCGCGGAGCCGGCTGACGGCGTTCCGCCGTTCGCCTAGCCCCGCGGCATCCTCGAAGCGCCCGATCGCGTTCATCAGGCGAGCGGGCTTCCGAGCGTGGAGAGCTGCAGCTGCAGATCACGACGGGCCTCGGATGCCGCGTGCTCGGTGTGACGATGAAGCAGCACGGTCTCGGGGGAGCGCAGCGCCTCACGACGCCGGCTCCAGGTGAGCAGCGCCAGGCCGATGCGTCGTGCGACGCGGTCTTCGAGCGCCAGCGAGCGGGGGTGGTACAGATCGGTTCGCCCGAGGTTGGGATGAGCGGCCGAGAGGGTCGTGGAGTTCACGATCATTCCTTCGTTCGATGGTGAGGATGTCCCGCGACGGGTGCCGCTGGACGGAGGTTCGATGGTGGTGGCCGTCCTCGTGTCTCGCGCAGTCGACGCACCGTGACGGGCGGCATGCAGCGCTGTACGAGGAGGGGTGGCGCGGGCCGCGGCCGGAAGCGAGCGCGGCGCGATGATCGCAGGAATCCGGTCGAGGACCGGTGGTTCGGAGGCGTCGGACCGCGTCGCTCAGTCGATCGCGGTGCGAGACGGCGAGGTGTTCACCTCGAGTACGGCCTCGTCAGGCGGGGAGACGTCCGCCCATGAGGCGGGCGCCGTCGAAGCGGCTCAGCAGGCCGCGGGCACGAGGAGGAATCCGATGTGCCGATAGTCGGTGATCTGCGTGTTCATGGGACTCAACTCCTCTCGTGTTTCGGTGACTTCCACCGAGTGAACAACTTAGCGGCATTTTCACAGGGTGCGCAAGCACGGATCGTGATTCGGGCCCGAATTCAGTGCCTGCCCTGAGATTCCGGCCGGGTGCACGACGAAGGCCCCGCTCTCTCGAGCGGGGCCTTCGTCGCGTCGTGCTTCGCCGACGACCGGCAGATGAGGCTGCCGGCGCTGTCGTCGAACGTGCGTCAGAGTGCGGGGGAGGAGCCCGTCGCGGGTGCCGGCTCGTCGTCGGCGACCCAGAGTTCGTCGTCGGCACGGAAGGTCTGCCAGACGGCGTATGCGATGCCGGCGGCGACGACCACGCCCGCGACGATGGCGAGCGATCCGCCGAACCCGGGCCCGCTCTTCTTGGCCGGCGGGAGAGCGGACGGCGCAATGCGCTGCACCGCGCGACGAACGCGGGTGTCATTGGCGATGTCCCCGATCGAGAGGACGGAGCCGAGGGCGCTGCCGACGGCTCGTTCCACGGTGTCGCCGGCGACGGACGCGTACTCCTTGGCCTGGCTCAGGCCCGGCCGCACGTAGGTCTGGTAGCTGCTGCGAACACGCGGCACCACCTCCTCCTGGGTGAGCGCGCCCAGCTGGCGGCTCGCCTCGCGGGCCACCGCGTTTGCGCGATCGAGTACCTGCTGCTGGTTCCCCCACAGATCTTCGGCACTACTGCGCAGCCGCTTCAGTTCTTTCTTGCGCTTGCGTGACAGGCTCATCTCGACCCTCCATCGATGTGCAGCGAATCACTCCATCTTGCCATCGAATGAGCTGGAAGCGGGGTGGGAGTCGGAAACCGGCATTCCCCTTGACGAATCACTGCGTGACAGAATATGGGAATGCCGATTCACACTGCAGTCGCGACGCTCAACACCAGCCTCGGACCCATCAAGGTCGACCTCTACGGCCACCACGCACCGAAGACGGTGAAGAACTTCGTGGGCCTCGCCACCGGCGAGATCGAGTGGACCCACCCGGCCACCGGCGCGAAGTCGAACGATCCGCTGTACGACGGCGTCGTCTTCCACCGCATCATCCCGGGCTTCATGATCCAGGGCGGCGACCCGCTCGGTCAGGGCATCGGCGGACCGGGCTACCAGTTCGACGACGAGATCAACCCCGAACTCGACTTCACCGAGCCGTACGTGCTCGCCATGGCGAACGCCGGCATCCAGGGCGGCCGCGGCACCAACGGCTCCCAGTTCTTCATCACCGTCGGCCCCACCACCTGGCTGCAGGGCAAGCACTCGATCTTCGGCAAGGTGACGGATGCCGAGAGCCAGGCCATCGTCGACAAGCTGGCCTCCGTTCCGACCGACGGCCGCGACCGTCCCCTCGACGACGTGGTGATCGAGAGCATCACCGTCGAGCAGGTCTGATCCACCGGTGAGCGATGCCGGCGCGCAGCGCGCGAACTTCTGCTACCGGCATCCCGACCGCCAGAGCTTCGTGCTCTGCCAGCGCTGCGGGCGCACGGTGTGCGGCGAATGCCAGACACCGGCGCCCGTCGGCGTGGTCTGTCCCGAGTGCATGCGCGACCAGCGTGCCTCGGCCCCACGGACCAAGCCCGCGTTCTTCGCCCGCATGGGTGCCGCCGCGGGCCGTGGTGCGCCGGTCGTCACGTATTCCATCATCGGAATATCAGTGGTCGTCTACGCGCTGCAATGGCTGCTCGGGCCGCTGATCGCTCAGCAGTTCGCGTTCACGCCCCTGGCGATGTCGCTCGACAGTTACGAGCCGTGGCGGGCGCTCACGAGCGTGCTGCTGCACGGATCGATCCTCCACCTCCTGCTGAACATGTACACCCTCTGGCTCTTCGGCCAATTGCTCGAGCCGATGCTCGGGCGGGGGCGCTTCCTGGCGCTCTACCTGATCAGCGGGCTTGCGGGCGCGGTCGGCGTGGTGCTGCTCGCGGATCCGCTCGGCTGGGTGCTCGGTGCATCGGGTGCGATCTTCGGCCTCATGGGCGCGTTCGTGGTCATCCAGCGCCGCCTGGGCGGCAACCTCACGCAGCTCTACATCCTGCTCGCGATCAACCTCGGCATCGGGTTCCTGCCCGGGGCGAACATCTCCTGGGAGGCGCACCTCGGCGGTCTCGTCGGCGGAGCGCTCGTCGGCCTCATCTACCTCGAGACCCGCAGCCGCGCACGGCGGGGCCTGCAGATCGCACTGCTCATCGCGCTGGTGGTCGTGCTCCTGGTGATCGCCACCGTCGTCGTCGACGCGAAGCTCCGCGCACTGTAGTTATCCACAGGCTCCTCCACAACTGGGGAGAGAGTTACACGCGTGTAATTGCAGACCGCGTGGGTTTGATCCACCGCGTGGGTTCGATGCACCGGTGCCGATGCCCCGTCGAACCGGCCCGGACATGACGAAGACGAGCGGATGCCGCATCCGCTCGTCTTCTGGGGTGTCGTGTGAGCCGGCTCAGCGCCAGCGGGTGGTCATGAGGAAGCCGATGAAGGCGATGCCGAAACCGATCAGGATGTTCCAGGAGCCGAGCTCTGCGACGGGCAGCTTGCCCTGGCTCACGTAGAACACGATGATCCATGCGAGACCGAGCAGCATGAAGCCGAACATCACGGGCTTGAACCAGACGGGATTGGGGGCTTCTTCGCCGCTCGCCGGCTCCGCGCTCGCGGGCTTGGGGGATTTCGTTCGTGCCATGCGGGCGATTCTAGCCGAGAGCGAGCGGGACTCACAGCCGAGAGCGCCCCAGTGGCGAATAGAATCGAGCCCATGTCGGATCCGCAGCCCGAAGGGCGTCCTCGCGCACGCGCGCGCGAGGCCTCCGCGAACCGCAGGCCCCGTCATCGCGTCAGCGTCGTTGGCGTGCTGGGCGAGCTGCTGCTGACCGCCGGTGTCCTGATCCTGTTGTTCCTCGGGTGGCAGCTCTGGTGGAACGACGCCATCATGGCGAGCCAGCAGTCGAGCGCGGCCTCCGCCCAGAGCGCGGAGTGGGCAGAGCAGGCCCGCGCCGAGCAGAGCGACACGCCCGCTCCGGCGCCTGAGGACTACGGTGACCCGGTGGTCGGTCCCGCCGAGTACCCGAACGGCGAGAGCTTCGCGGTCATGTACGTGCCGAGGTTCGATGCCCCGGGAACGCACGACTCGGTACGGCAGATCGCCGAGGGCTACGGCCTCGACGTGCTGAACAGCTTCGAGACCGGCGTCGGTCACTACCCGGGCACGCAGATGCCCGGCCAGGTCGGCAACTTCGCGATCGCCGCGCACCGGAGCGCCTACGGCGGCGGCATGCACGAGATCGAGCAGTTCCAGCTCGGCGACCCCATCTACATCCAGACGCGGGACGGCTGGTACACGTACCGATTCCGCGACTTCGAGTACGTCACGCCCGACACGGTCGACGTGCTCGCGGCGGTGCCGCACCAGCCGGAGGCGCAGCCGACCGACCGCATCATCACGCTGACGACCTGCAACCCGCTCTACTCGACGGCCGAGCGCCTCGTCGCGTACGGCGTGCTCGACTCGTGGCGACCGGCCTCGGCCGGCCCGCCCGAGGAGATCGCGGACATCGTCGCAGGCTGGGAGGACTGAGCCATGTACGGAGCGCTCTGGCGCGTGCTGCCCGGCCCGATCTGGCTGCGCCTCATCCTGCTGCTGATCCTCATCGCGGCAGCCGTCTACGCCCTCTTCACGTGGGTGTTCCCCTGGGTCGACGGCATCGTCAACCCGATCGACGTCACGGTGGACCAATGACCCGAATCCTCGTCATCGACAACTACGACAGCTTCGTCTACACGCTGAACGGCTACCTCCAGGAACTCGGCGCAGAGACCGAGGTCGTCCGCAACGACGCGATTCCGGTCGCCGACATCGCCGAACGCCTCGCCGAGTTCGACGCGGTGCTCGTCTCGCCGGGTCCCGGCAAGCCGTCCGACGCGGGAGTGTCCATCCCCGCGGTGCGTGCGGCCCACGCGTCCGGGATGCCCCTGCTCGGCGTCTGCCTCGGGCACCAGGCCATCGCCGAGGCGTTCGGTGCCGTCGTGACCAACGCCGAAGAGCTCATGCACGGCAAGACGTCGAGCATCACCCACGACGACAGCGGGTTCTACGTGGGGGTCCCCCAGCCGTTCACCGCCACTCGCTATCACTCGCTCGCCGTCGTCGACGGCACGGTCCCGCCCGAGCTGATCGTCACCAGCCGAACGCAGGGCGGCGTCATCATGGGCCTGCGTCATGAGCAGGCGCCGATCTTCGGCGTGCAGTTCCACCCCGAGTCGGTCCTCACCGAGGGCGGCTACCGGATGCTCGGCAACTGGCTCGCCGTCGCGGGACTGGCCGAGGCGCCGGAACGCGCCGCCGGGCTCAATCCGTTGCTTCGCGCGTCCGGCGCCTGACCTCCGGGCGGTCAGGGCAGCCGCAGGCACCGCGCAGAGGATCGTCGACGGTCGCGGCTAGCCCGCGCAGTACGTCAGTTCGACCTCGGAGCCCTGGGGCACGTCACCGGGAGGCAGGGACTGCCGCGTGATCGGAGAGCCGGGCTGGGCCGGGCAGCCGGGATCGGGCTTGGGCACCGGCGTGAGCTGCAGATTCTCGGCCGAGAGGACCGAGGAGGCGGCCTCGAGGGTCTGCTGGGTGACGTCGGGAAGCGTGACCGAGCCGTTGGAGATGGTGAAGTTCACGGTCGACCCGAGTTCGACGGAACTGCTGGCCTCCGGCGTCGTGCCGAGCACCACGTCGGCGGCGACGGTCGGCGACGTCTCGCGGGTCTCGGTTCCGGGCTTCAGCCCGGCGGCCTCGAGGTCGGCCTTGGCATCGGCGAGTGACTTGTTGCGAACGTCGGGAACGGCGATCGCCTCCTTGCCCGTCGACACGAACACCGTGATGGGCGTGCTGACATCGACGATCTCGCCCGCCGGCGGATCGCTGCGGGTGACCTTGCCCGCTTCGACGTCGTCGTTCGTCTCGTCGACCTTCGATGCGGGGAGGCCGAGCTCCTGCAGTTGGTCGACCGCCTCTTCGTAGGTCAGGTCCGTCAGCACGGGCACCTCACGCGCGTTCGAGGGGACCTCGGCCGTGGGCTGCAGGTTGAAGGCCCAGTACATGACGGCGATCACGATGACGACGACGCCGATGATGCCGGACCAGATCCAGATCGCCGGTGGGCGGCGCTGCGTGCGCGCCATCGTCTCGTCTTCGGTCAACTGGCGCAGTGCGAGCTCCGACGTCGACAGCGACCCGGTGGGCGTCGTGCCGAAGAACGCAGCGGACTCGTCGGAACGCTGATGCACCGGGACGCGACCGGATGCCGCGGTGTCGATGTCGGCCCGGAACTCGGCGGCGGTCTGGTAGCGGCTCTCGCGGGCCTTCGCGAGGGCGTGCATCACGACGGCGTCGAGTGCCGGGGAGACCCGTGGGTTGATGACGCTCGGCTTGACCGGCCGTTCGCTGACGTGCTGGTAGGCGACGGCGACAGGCGTGTCGCCCCGGAAGGGCGGCCGACCCGTGAGCATCTCGAACAGCACGACGCCCGTGGAGTAGAGGTCGGTGCGCGCGTCGACCGTCTCGCCCTTCGCCTGCTCGGGCGAGAAGTACGACGCGGTCCCGAGGATCGCAGTGGTCTGCGCCACCGTCGTCGAGGAGTCCGAGACGGCTCGGGCGATGCCGAAGTCCATCACCTTCACCTGACCGGTGGTGGTGATCATGATGTTGCCGGGCTTGATGTCGCGGTGCACGACACCGGCACGGTGCGAGTACTCGAGTGCGGTCAGCACGCCGTCGATGACGCGCACGGCCGCCGCCGGTTCGAGCGGGCCGTCGTGGATGATGTCCTTGAGCAGGCGGCCCTCGACGAACTCCATGACGATGAAGGGCAGCTGGACCTCGTGGCCGGACGCGTCGGTCACGGTCTCTTCGCCGGCATCGAACACCCGCACGATCGTGGGATGGGCCATCCGCGCCGCCGACTGCGCCTCCTGTCGGAAGCGCATGCGGAACGCGGGGTCGGTCGCGAGCTGCGGCTTCAGCAGCTTGATCGCGACCTGTCGCCCGAGGCGCGTGTCCTGCCCGACGTGCACGTCGGACATGCCGCCGCGCCCGATGAGTTGACCGACGCGATAGCGCTCGGCGAGCATCCGCCCCTCGTCACTCATGCGTGGTCAGCTCCCTTCTCGATTCATCATCGTTCTGTCGGTCGGCGTGGCGGTGTCGGTGACCCGCCTCACGGGACGCCGACGGATCAGTCGGTCTCGGGCTTCGGTTCGGCGCCGGGATCGGGCTCGGGATCGGGCTCGGGCGCTGCCTCGACCGTTGCGGACGACTCGGGGGAGGTTCCGGAACTCAGCGGACCGCAGAAGTAGAGGTACGAGACGGAGACCGTCTCGCCGCCGGCCGCGTCGGCGTTGACCGGGATCGACACGTTCGTCGCGCCGGCGCCGAGCGGCGGAGCGGCCGCCGCCGGACCGCTGACGTTCACCTGGTAGCCGGAGAGCGTCTGGCCGGCCGGGCAGGTCGCGGCGGGCCACGTGACCTCGAGTGCGCCACCGGGCGCGACCGTGCTCGGCGTGACGGTGGGAGCGCCGGGGGTTGCCGGGGTCTCGGGAGCCGCGTAGTACGTGATCGTCACCTCGGACCCGATCGGCACGGGTCCGGTCGGGTTGACCTCGTAGACGATGCCCGTTCCCGACGGGTCGGCGGCGGGCTTTCCCTCGACGCCGTTGGCCGCCATGCCCAGCTCGCTCAGCTTGGCGCGTGCGTCGTCAGCCGACAGGCCGATGAACTCGTCGGGGTTGATCTGCGCGGTGGTGGGCGCCTCGGAGGTCGGCGGTGCCGAGCTGGGCGGGGTGCTGGGCGGCGTGCTCCGCGTCGTGGCGGTGCTGCTGCTCGGCGTCTCCTTGCCGTCACCGCCGCCGTTCATCGCGAGGGCGATGATGGTGCCGATGAGGACGATGGCGAGGATGGCGATGAGGACGATGAGCGGCCACATCCACGGGCTGCGCTTCTTCTCCTCCTCGGGCTCGCCCTCCTCCTCGTCGACCGCTGCACCCGTGGCGAGGACGGTGGTCGCCGCGGTCGCACCGGCCTGCGGCATGAGCATGGTCGCGGCGGTCGCGCCACCGGCGGCGCCGAGCACGGCGGGCACGGCGACGGATGCCGCCTGCACGTCGCCACGGCGGAGCGCCGTCGCGGCGCGCGCGAGATGCGCGGCCGTCTGCGGGCGTTCGGCGGGGTTCTTGGCGATGCACGCGTAGACGAGGTTGCGAACCGGCTCGGAGACCGTCACCGGGAGGTCGGGCGGCGTCTCGTTGATCTGCGCCATCGCGATCGCGACCTGGGACTCGCCGGTGAACGGCCGGCGGCCGGCCAGCGCCTCGTAGGCGACGATGCCGAGCGAATAGATGTCGGTGGTCGGCGACGCGGGGTGGCCGGACGCCTGCTCGGGCGAGAGGTACTGCACCGTGCCCATGACCTGACCGGTCGCCGTCAGCGGGACCTGGTCGGCGATGCGGGCGATGCCGAAGTCGGTGATCTTCACCCGCCCATCGGGCGTGATGAGCAGGTTGCCCGGCTTGATGTCGCGGTGCACCAGGCCGGCGGCGTGCGCGGCCTGCAGCGCGTTCGCCGTCTGCGCGACGATGTCGAGGACCTTGTCGGTCGACAGGACGTGCTCACGCTCGAGGATGGTGGAGAGCGCTTCGCCGGGAACGAGTTCCATGACGAGGTACGCGCTGCCCTCCTCCTCGCCGTAGTCGAAGACGTTGGCGATGCCCTCGTGGTTCACGAGTGCGGCGTGGCGGGCCTCGGCGCGGAAGCGCTCGAGGAAGCCCGGGTCGCCGAGGTACTCGTCCTTCAGGATCTTGATGGCGACCTGTCGGCCGATGACGAGGTCTGTGGCCTGCCACACCTCGCCCATCCCGCCGATCGCGATGCGGGATTGCAGTTCGTAGCGCCCCCCGAAGGTGAGCCCTGCGCTCGGTCTCATTTGTTCAGCACCGCCTCTAGTACCTGCTTTGCGATGGGTGCGGCTATGAGATTGCCGTACCCCTCCTGACCCAGTCCCCCGCCATCCTCCACGAGTACCGTGATCGCATACTGAGGGTTGTCGGCGGGGGCAAAACCGGTGAACCACAAGGTGTAAGGATCGTCCTCGCCGTTCTCCGCTGTACCCGTCTTACCGGCCACGCTGACGCCGTCTATTCTTGCATTACTCGCGGCCCCGTCTTCGACGCCGTTGGTCATCATCTCCGTCATCGTCCTCGCCGTGTCCTCGCTGATCGCGCGGCCGAATTCCGAGGGCTCGAATTCCTGCAACGGAGCGAAGTCGGGGGCGGTGATGCCGTCGACCAGGTTCGGGTTCATGACGATGCCGCCGTTGGCGATCGCGGCCGATACCACGGCCATCTGGAGCGGCGTCGCGCGAACCGTGTACTGCCCGAACGCCGACAGGGCGGTCTGCGGCTCGTCGAGTCCGCGGGGGTACACGCTGGGCTCGGTCGCGGTGGGGATCTCGAACTCGTGGTTGAAGCCGAACTTCTCCGCCTGCTCGCGGATCGCGTCGTCGCCGAGTTCCATGCCGAGCTCCGCGAAGGGGATGTTGCACGAGAGGCGGAGCGCGGTGGCGAGCGTGACGGTGCTGCCGTCGCCGCAGGTGCCGCCGCCCGAGTTGATGACGACGGAGTCGGTGCCCGGCAGGGTGAGCGTCCCGGGGTTCGGGAACGTGCTCTCGGGGGTGTACCGCCCCGACTCGAGGGCGGCCGCGGTCACGACGAGCTTGAACACCGATCCGGGAGGGTTCATGTCGCCGCCCGTCGCGCGGTTGAAGAGCGGCTTGCCGGGATCTGCGAGCAGCCCCTCGTAGGTCACCTGGACCTCTTCGGTGTTGTGGGAGACGAGGGTGTTCGGATCGAACGTCGGCTTGGTGACCATCGCGAGGATGCGACCGGTCGCCGGTTCGGTGACGACGACGGCGCCCTGGTAGTCGCCGAGGGCGTCCCAGGCGGCCTGCTGTGCGACCGGGTCGATGGCGATGTCCACCGAGGCGCCCATCGGGTCCTGGCCGGAGATCAGCCGGTTGATCTTGTCGAAGAACTGCGAGGACGCCTGCCCGCTCAGGTAGTCGTTGAGCGAGCTCTCGAGGCCGGTCGCCTCGCCGTTGACGGGGATGTACCCCGTCACCGCCGCGTAGAGCGGACCGTTCGGATAGACCCGGAGGAACTTGTAGTCGTCGTCGGACGGCTGCGAGAGGGCGACCGGGGTTCCGTCGACGAGGATCGGTCCGCGCTCGACCGAGTAGCTCGCGTACAGCGTGCGCGAGTTGCGTGGATCTGCTGCGAGCGACTCGGCCGAGAAGTACTGGATGATCGTCGTCGACACGAACAGGGCGGCGAACATGAGCAGCGCGACGATGCTGACGCGCTTGAGTTCTCGATTCATCCGTCGATCACCAGCCTCGGATGGTTGCGGACGGTATCGGACAATCGGAGCAGGAGGGCCACGATGATCCAGTTCGCGATGAGCGAGGAACCGCCCGCCGCGAGGAACGGCGTCGTCAGGCCCGTGAGCGGGATCACCCTCGTGACGCCGCCGACGACGATGAAGACCTGCAGCGCCACGACGAAGGCGAGGCCGACGCCGAGCAGCTTGCCGAAGTCGTCCTGGCCGGCGAAGCCGATGCGGAAGCCGCGTGCGACGAGCAGGACGTACAGGGCGAAGATCGCGAAGAGTCCGGCGAGGCCGAGCTCCTCGCCGAGGCTGGCGATGATGTAGTCGCTCTGCGGGACCGGCGTGATGTCGGGGCTTCCACGGCCCCAGCCCGTGCCGATGAGGCCGCCGTTGGCGAGCCCGAAGAGGCCCTGCACGAGTTGGTAGCTGCCTCCGGGGTCGGCGTCGTACCGGGCGTCGCTGAACGGCACGAGCCAGTTCTCGAACCGCGCGTGCACGTAGTCGAGCGTCTGGCTCGCGATGAGGGCGCCGGCGAGGAACAGCGAGAGCCCGAGCACGACCCAGGAGAGGCGACTGGTCGCGACGTACAGCATGACGAGGAAGAGGCCGAAGTAGAGCAGGGCGGTGCCGAGGTCGCGCTGGAACACGATGACCGCCATCGACAGGGCCCAGACGATGAGGAGCGGGCCGAGGTCGCGAGCCCGCGGGAACCGCATGCCGAGGAATTTGGTGCCCACCATCGACAGCGAGTCGCGATTGCGCACGAGGTACCCCGCGAAGAACACGGCCAGCGCGATCTTCGCGATCTCACCGGGCTGGAACGTCGCGAACGAGCCGAAGCTGATCCACACGCGGGCGCCGTTGATCTCCTGGCCCAGGCCGGGAACGAGCGGCAGGAGCAGCAGGACGATCGCGATGAGGCCCGAGAGGTACGTGTACCTGAACAGCACCCGGTGGTTCCGGATGAGGAGCATCGTGCCGATCGCGGCGATGATCGCGATCGCACTCCAGGCGATCTGCCGTACGGACGCGCTCTCCCACCCGGAATCGCCGAATGCGATGTCGATGCGGTAGATCTGGGCGATGCCGAGCCCGTTCAGCACGGTCGCGATGGGCAGGAGGAAGGGGTCGGCGTCGCGTGCGACGAACCGCATGACGATGTGCAGGCCGAACACGAGCACCGAGAGGCCGGCACCGAGCAGCACGAGCTGCGTGTCGATGCGGCCGAGCGCGCCGAGCTGCACGAGCACGATCGCGCTCGCGTTGATGAAGCACGCCATGAGCAGCAGCCAGAACTCGAGGTTCCGCAGGCGCTGCGGCATCCGGATGCGGCGCATGCCGTCGGGTGGGGTCGCGGTGGGTGCGGGCGGGGTCACCGGCGAGGACGTGCTGATTCGGCCGGTGGCGTCGGTGTCACTCAAGGGACTCCTCCAATCTGGCCACGATCTGGGTCGCGTCCGCGAGCGAACCCGCGCTGATGGTCTTCTCGACGCGCTGCTGGTCGTAGGGGCGCAGGTCCGCCACGTCGATGGTCGTCTCGCGGTACAGCTCGTGCAGCGAGATCGGGCCGAGGTCCTGCTGGATGCCCTGGTAGATGGCGACCCGGCCGTTGGACTCGCCCACGTAGTACCTGGTCTGCGTCCACTGGTAGCCGAGAGCCACGGCGGCCACGATCGCCGCGGCCATGGCGAAGATCCAGAAGCCCCACACCCAGCGCCTGCGCCGGCGCCTGCGGGCGTCCTCCTCGATGATCTCGTCGAAGTAGTCGGCCGAGTCGGGCTCGAAGTGCGTCTCCTGCACGGGGTGCGGCCGGAACGGCGCGAGGCGGATGGCGCGGGCGCGCACCGGCTCGGGAGCCGCCCCGAACGCGAGCGGCGCCGCGGCGGAGCCGACGACGAGCGGCGGGGTCGCCGGTGCGGGCGGGTCCCCGATGTCGAGGACGACGACCGTGACGTTGTCGGGGGCGCCGCCGTCGAGGGAGGCCTTCACGAGGCGGTCGGCGACCTGCTTGGCGCCCGCATCGGCCGACAACTGCTCGAGGATGTCGTCGAACGAGACCACTCCGGAGAGGCCGTCGGAGCAGATCAGCCAACGGTCGCCCGGGCGCGTGTCGAGCACCATCGTGTCGATCTCGGGGGAGGCCTCGACGTCGCCGAGCACGCGCATGAGCACGGAGCGACGGGGGTGCACCATCGCCTCCTCGGCGGTGATGCGGCCCGCGTCGACGAGTCGCTGCACGAAGGTGTGATCGGTGGAGATCTGGCTCAGCTCGCCCGAGCGCAGGAGGTAGATGCGGGAGTCGCCGATGTGGGCGATGACGACGCGACCGTCGTGGAGCAGGATCGCGCTTGCCGTCGTGCCCATGCCGGTGAGCTCGGAGTGATCCGAGACCGTCTCGGCGAGCCGGCGGTTCGCCGCGATGAGCGCACCCTCGAGGGCGGCCGACGCCTCGGGCGCGGAGGCGTAGTCGTCGTCGGCCTCGGCGACCCGCTGGGTGACGATCGCGCTGGCGACGTCACCTCCGGCGTGGCCGCCCATGCCGTCGGCGACCAGGAACAACCGGCGTCCGGCGTAGCCGGAGTCCTGGTTGTTCGAGCGGATGCGCCCGACATGCGAGACCGCGGCGCTCGCCTTGACCGACACCATGGCCTACCGCCGCAGCTCGAACGTCGTCGCTCCGACCTTGATGGTCGCTCCGAGGGGAATGGGGACGGGGGCGGTGACCCGCGCACCGTCGAGGAAGGTGCCGTTCGTGGAGTCGAGATCCTGGATCATCCAGCGGCCGTTCCACAGCATCATGCGGGCGTGGTGGGTCGACGTGTAGTCGTCGCGGATGATGATCGCCGAGTCGCTCGACCGGCCGATGGTGATCTCGTCGCGCCCGAGCGGGAACTCGGTTCCCGCCTTCTGGCCGCTCGTGATCACGAGCTTCGAGGGGGAGTCGGACGACCCGGATGCCGCGGCTCCGGCCGCTCCGGCCGCTCCCGCTCCGCCTGCTGCTGCCGCGGCCTTGACCGGAGCGGCGGCGAATCCGCCCGGCGGGGTCGCGCCGGTGCCATCCGTCTGGAGCTTGCGCACGCGCTGGCCGAAGAGGTCGCTGCGAAGCGCGTAGACGATCGCGAAGATGAACACCCAGAGCAGGAGGAGGAAACCGAGTTGCAGGACCAGCAGGGTGAGTTCACTCATTCGGCCGGCCCCCAGAATCCGCCGACGTCATGTCGTTCGGTCGCCGGATCGGCGCGGGGCGCTGGGGACGCGGCTTGGGCGAGCACTCGGAACACGATACGCGAGCGGCCGATGGTGATGACCCCGTCGGGCTCGAGGATCGCCTCGTTGATGCGGACGCCGTTCAGTTGGGTGCCGTTCGTGGAACCCAGGTCGCGCACGCGCGCGCGCGAGCCGTCCCACTGCACCTCGGCGTGACGCCGCGATGCGCCGGAGTCGTCGATCGTGACATCCGCTTCGCTGCCGCGCCCGATGACGGTGCGGCCCTTGATGATCGGATGCCGCGTGCCGCCGATGTCGAGCACGGGGGTCCAGGCGACCTGGCCCTTGACGTTGCGGGAGTCGACCTGGACCAGGCCCTCGGCGAGGGTCTCGTCGGCGGCGAGGTCGATGGTGATGCCCCCGGCGAACTGGAAGCGCTGGCTCGCGGCGTGCTTCTGCACGAGGTCGACGAGTTCGTCGGTCAGGGCAGGGCCGAGGCCCGACATCCGCGCGTGGTCGGCCGGCGACATGCGCACCCGGAACTGGTTCGGCACGAGCACGCGGTCGCGCGAGACGACCGCGGCCTTCGTGTCGATCTCGCGCTTCAGTGCCGCGGTGATCTCGACGGGCTGCAGCCCCGAGCGAAAGGTCTTCGCGAAGGCGCCGTTGACGGCGCGCTCGAGACCTTTCTCGAAGTTGTCCAGTAGGCCCACAGGTCTCCCGATCCGGTTCCGTAGATTGCTGACATGCTAGCCCGATCGACTGGGAACACCGATCCTCAGTCGATCGGAATGGCGGAATCCTCGATGTCGAGGTCGATCGACAGCGTGGGGATCGAGGCCGTCAGCAGCGTGCCGTCGGCGCGGCGCGAGCCGGCGACATCCTTCATTCGCGGTGCGCCGTGCAGGCGCGGGCCCTGGTCGGCGAGCGGTACCGAGACCTCAGCACCGGCACGGAGCGAGATCTTCTCGTCGCGGACCGACACCTCCACGCCGTCGCCCGACTCGACGTGGAAGGAGATCGCCTCCGGCTCGACCGTGACGCGCACGGTGCTGCCCCGCAGCGCCAGCCGGAACGAGATCCTCGTCCAGTCGTCGGGGAGTCGAGGGTCGAACGTGAACCGGCCCAAGTGGTCGCGGAACCCGGCGAAGCCCATGACGAGGGCGCCCCACACGCCGCCCGTCGAGGCGACGTGCACGCCGTCGGCCGCGTTGTGGTGCAGGTCGGCGAGGTCGACGTACAGCGCGGAACGGAAGTACCGCATCGCGAGCTCGTGGTAGCCGACCTCGGCCGCGATGATCGACTGCACAACGGCCGACAGCGTCGAGTCGCCCGTGGTCAGCGGGTCGTAGTACTCGAAGTCGGCGAGCTTCTCGGCGTCGGTGAATCGATCGCCCTGCAGGTACAGCGCGAGCACGACGTCGGCCTGCTTCAGCACCTGGAAGCGGTAGATGACGAGCGGGTGGTAGTGCAGGAGCAGCGGACGCCGGCTCTCGGGCGTGTTCTCCAGGTCCCACAGCTCCTTCTCGAGGAAGGCCGAGTCCTGCGGGTGCACGCCGAGCTGCTCGTCGAACGGGATGTGCATGTGGGCGGCGGCGCGGCGCCATTCGCCCACCTCCGACGGGGTCACCCCGAGCCGCGCGACGAGCTTGTGGTACGCGATCGGGTCGTTCAGCTGGATGCCGTCGACGGCGGATGCCGCGGCCGCGAGGTTGGCCCGCGCCATGACGTTCGTGTAGAGGTTGTCGTTCACGACCGTCGTGTACTCGTCGGGCCCGGTGACGCCGTGGATGTGGAACACGGAGTCCGCGGTGCCGCCCGAACGCCAGAAGCCGAGGTCCTCCCACATCCGGGCCGTCTCGACGAGGATGTCGATCGCCCCGCGCCCCAGGAAGTCGGTGTCGCCGGTGGCGGCGACGTACTGGCAGAGCGCATAGGAGATGTCGGCGTCGATGTGGTACTGCGCGGTACCCGCGGCGTAGTACGCCGAGGACTCGAGGCCGTTGATCGTGCGCCAGGGGAAGAGCGCCCCGCGCTGGTTCAGCTCGAGCGCGCGGGCCCGGGCCGAGTCCAGCATCCGCTGACGGAACCGCAGCACGTTGCGCGCGACGTTCGGCGCCGTGTAGCTGAGGTAGGGCAGCACGTAGATCTCGCTGTCCCAGAAGTAGTGGCCGCCGTAGCCGGAGCCCGAGACGCCCTTCGCGGCGACGCCGTCGCCGTCGGTGCGGGCCGTGGCCTGCGCGAGCTGGAAGAGGTTCCAGCGCACGGCCTGCTGCATCTCGGGCCGACCGTCGATCTCGACGTCGGACCGGGCCCAGAAGTCGTCGAGCCAGGATCGCTGTTGGCTGAACAGCTCGGCCACGCCGACCTCGAGGCCGCGGTCGAGCGTGCGGTCGCAGCGGTCGACGAGCTCGCGCGTGGGCACCGTGCGCGCCGTGTGGTAGCTCACGAACTTCGTGATCCGGATCGGCTTGCCCTGTTCGGCGTGCACCCGGTACAGGTGCTTGGCGAGGTCGTCGCCGATCGAGCCGTCCTCGGTGAACCGGTTGTCGGTCGAGATCTCGTGCTCGACGCCGACGGCGATCGTCATGCCCGAGTTCGTGCACTGGTAGCCCAGCATGTAGCGGTCGCCCTCGGCGCGCCGCACCCGCGGCTGGAGCACGCGGTCGGTGAACATGTCGGCCTTGCGCGGGTCGAACGCGCCCGGATCCTCCTGCACGCCCGAGCGGTACTCGTCGCGACCGTCCTGACGGTTCAGGATCTGGCTGGAGATCGAGACCGCGGCATCCGAGTCCAGCATCTCGACCTCGTAGTCGAGCACGACCAGGTGCCGGTCGGTGAAGGAGACCATGCGGCGGCTCGTGATGCGCACGCGCTTGCCCGAGGGGGTCCGCCATTCGATCGAGCGCGAGAGGGCGCCCTGCCGGAAGTCGAGCCGGCGCTCGTAGTCGAGCAGTTCCGCGGTGGCGAGCACGAGCGGCTCGTCGTCCACGTAGAGGCGGAGGATCTTGGCATCCGGCGCGTTCACGATGGTCTGGCCGACGCGGGCGAAGCCGAAGGCCTCTTCCGCGTGACGGATCGGCCAGGTCTCGTGGAAGCCGTTCACGAACGTGCCGTGCAGGTGGCCGTCACGGCCCTCCTCGACGTTGCCCCGCAGGCCCAGGTACCCGTTGCCGACGGCGAAGAGCGTCTCGGTGCGCCCCATGTCGGTCACGTCGAAGTCGGTCTCGATGAGTGCCCACTCGTCGACGGGGAACCGGTTGCGGTCGAGGGGGTCGGTGTCGGCGAACCTCATGCGTGGTCCTCTCGGGGTTCGGGTTCGGGGGTGGGGGACGCGGTGGTGCGGTCGTTCGCGGCGCTCGCGTCGCCGTCGGTCGCGGCGGCCGCGCGATGGACGGCCGGGAGCAGTTCGTCGAGCTCGTCGACGATCACGTCGGCGCCGAGCTCTCGCAGCGCGTCGCGCCCGACGCCGCGGTCGACCCCGACCACGAGTCCGAAGTCGCCCTCGGCTCCCGCCCGCACGCCCGACTCGGCGTCCTCGACCACGGCGCACGCGGTCGTCGGGAGGCCGAGCAGCTCGGCGGCATGCTCGAAGGTGTCGGGGGCCGGCTTGCCGCGGATGCCGTCCCGTGCCGCCACGAGACCGTCGACGATGACCTCGAACCGGTCGTCGATGCCCGCGGCGGCCAGTACCGGCTCGGCGTTCTTCGAGCTCGAGACGACGGCCACGCGGCATCCGCTCGCGATGACCGCGTCGAGGAACGCGACGCTCGCCGGGTAGGCCTCGACGCCCTCCTCGGCGAGGGTCTGGTTGAAGGCCTCGTTCTTGCGGTTGCCGAGTCCGTGGACGGTGTCGTCGTCGGGCGCATCCGTCACGTCGCCCTCGGGGATGCTGATGCCGCGGCTCTCGAGCAGGCTGCGAACCCCGTCGTAGCGCGGCTTGCCGTCGATGTATGCGAAGTAGTCGGACTCGGTGTACGGCTCCGCGCCGTGCTGCTCGAGGTACGGCGTGAACAGCCGCGACCAGGCGTGCATGTGCACCATCGCCGTGGGCGTGAGCACGCCGTCGAGGTCGAAGAGCCAGCCCCGGATGCCGCTGAGGTCGGCGTCGTCGGGGGAGAGGCTCCGCGCGTCGGCAGGGGTGCTGCCGGCGGTCGATGCGTCGACGGCGGCGCTGGTCTTGGGGTTCTCGGTCTGGGCGTTCTCGGGGGTGCGGTCTTCGGGCGTGGGCAGCATGGCGTCTTGGTTCTCGGGCGAGGTCACGGCGGTCCTTTCGTCGTGCCGGTCTCGGCAGTGGGACCCGCCGTTCGATGCTATTCCCGCGGTGGTGGGCAGCGCGAGGCCGAGACCGGGTTCGGAGGATTCGCTGAGGTGGAAGGGTCCGCCGGTCGGGTGTTCGGCAGGGCCATTTCGGCCGAGTCGCGGCATCCGCGGCCTCGAATGGCCTTTGCCTGCGCAAGATGTTAGGCTCTCGTGGCTGGACGCACTTCGGTGCGACCACAGTTGCGCGAGTGGCGGAATTGGCAGACGCGCTGGCTTCAGGTGCCAGTACTCGCAAGGGTGTGGGGGTTCAAGTCCCCCCTCGCGCACACAGATGAGAAACCGTTCGGCGAACGAGCCGAACTGATTCGGGAAACGGCGTTGCTTCGCGTATGACAAGCGGATGCAGCGCCGTTTCTGTTCCCAGCGGCGCGCGTTCGTCGTGGTCGGGCTCCGCCGGAGGACGGCATTACGTCGTGCGATGTTCAGCCTCGAACCGTGGATCCATCCGCGGGCATCTGCGGGTGAACGACGTCACCGGTCATCGAGGTCGATGTCGACGTCGCGACCGAGTACTCCGGAGAGCCTGCCGAGTGCGGCCTCGAGCAGGTTGCGCGGGAGCGCTTCGCCGAATGCCGCCACGCTGAGCCGATCATCGGGGATCGTCCAGGTGCGACGACGCGGCCGTCGAGCGTCACCGGGTTCGCGCCGCGGGAGATCGCTCCACGCCGGTCGGGCGGGACGATGTGCGCGTCGGCCGTGCCCGCACCGAGCACCCAGGGGTCGAGTCCCGGCAGCAGGTGCACGGCGCCCGGTTCCGGTTCCGGTCCGGATGCCAGGTCGTCGAGATCGCCGGCGCGACAGAGCAGTTCATCACCGTCGACCTCGATCGTCACGATCTCGTTCCCCAGCATCCGCGCGATCCAGCCGGCGATGCGCCTGCGGCCGGCGCTGAGGCCGGCGCCGAGCCAGTACTGCAGGTGATCGGCAGACGCGGGCCCGTAGGCCGACAGGTACGCGCGCACAGCCTGCGGCCCGGCATCCTCGACATCCGGAATGCCCGACCAGCCTGATGCGACCGTCGGCGATTGCAGCATGAGCGCTCCGTCGCGCGCAGGGCCGACGCAGAGGTCGCCCTGCCACGCGAACGGCTTGAGGAAGGTGCACGACCTGTCGGTGAACGCCGCGGCGAGATGCGAGTACCGAGCGTCGCGTACGACCGCCTCGGCCAGTTCGCCCTGGCTGAGCGGACCGGATGAGAGCGCATCACGCACGGCCGCGCGGAGCAACGGCCAGTCGGCGGCTTCGAGGCGGTAGAACTCGCGCCAGCTCTTCAGCTCCCACTGGCGCCCGACCGCCCGGAGGGCGAGGTAAGTCCCAGCATCCTCGGGTACGAAGTAGTTCATCGAACCGCGGAACGCGAAGGTCTTGACGAGCCTGCCCGCTGCGAACGCGGCCGCCACCGATCCCAGTCGCGGATGCCTCATGCGCGTCCCGATCGCGAGCTCGGCGTCACCCGACCACGACGGAACCGCGACGAGCCGGTGCACGACGTCCTCGACAGCGGAGGCATCCGCATCGACGAGGAACTGTCGCCGCATCCGCCACGCGAGGATCCGAGGCCACCCGATCGCCGCACGCATGACGGCATGCTAGCGATCGCCGGCGACCGCGCGCGAGAACTGCGGCCGGCCGGCCGCCCGGCACTCTTCGGTGGTCGTGCCCGCCCGCACCGCAGGGCAGGATTGAGCGATGACCTCGATCGACTCCCTCACCGACGACGGGCGTCGATTCGCCTCGGACTCCCACCTCGCGACCCTCTCGACGATCGGCCCCGACGGCGCCATCCACGTCGTCGCGGTCGGCTACACGGTCGACGAAGGCGTCGTGCGCATCATCACGAGCGATGGCACCCAGAAGGTGCGCAATGTCGAGCGCGATCCACGGGCGACCGTGGCGCAGGTGTCCGGCCCGCAGTGGCTCAGCATCGCGGGTGATGCGGTCATCGAACGCGATCCCGCCGCGGTGGCGCACGCGGTCGCGCTCTACGCGAAGCGCTACCGACAGCCCCGCGTCAATCCGAAGCGCGTCGTCATCCGGATCGCACCGGACCGCGTGATGGGTTCGGCGGGACTGCTCGCGTGAGGCGCGGCTGTGAGGGACGGCCTTCGCGAGGCTAGGCGCGCGATGCGCGGCGACCCTTCGCGGATGCGACGACCCTGGCACACATCTGACGGCACACGATGTCCTTGCAGGGTTTCTCCCGGAGGTGGACAATGCGACCATGGGCGCACCCAGGCACCGCCGCGCCGGCGTACGGGGAACCCCGCGGATCGCCGCAGTTCTGGGAGCGATCCCGTTCACCGCGGTATGCCTCGCGGCTTGCACAGTGACGGCTGAGTCCGCCGCACCGACGGCGACGCGACTCGCAGAGCCGTTCGTTCCATTCGCGTCGCCGAGCGGCACGGAACTCCCAGGACCGTCCGTGCCCACCGCAACCGAAGCGCCGTTCCTCGTTCCAGCCTTCGATGGCGCAGAACCACTGCCCGTGGAAGACGGCACGACACACGTCCTGAAGAACATGAACCAGGACGCGTCGGCTTTCCGCACCGTCGAGTACACGATTCCACCCGGGTGGGAGACCGGTGGCGTCTACATCGGCAAGAAGCTCGGCCGAGCCGGCGAGGTCGCGATCAGCTTCTGGACGCCCCCCGGCGTCTATTCGGACCCATGTCGGCGTACCGCGAACCTGAGTCCGATCGACCTCGCCGTCCACACCCACGACGGTGGCGGCGGACTCATCCTCTTGGGCTATCCACGGATCGGGCTTTCGGCGCAGGACGGCCGCGCGGCTACCGAACCACGTTCGCTGATCGTCGACGATCCCTCTGAGGCCGGTGGAACCATCGCGCTCCGACTTGAGCTGACCGTACCTGCGGATCTCGACCCCGCCTCCTGCGACGACGGCGTCTATGTGGCGTGGCCGGGCGCCAGCCCAGGTGATCGCCCGAACGACAACCACGTCGCGGGTCAGACGGACATCATCTACATGGTCGATGTCGACCATGGACCAATCGTCATCGACGCGTCGTTCCGGCCGGAATCCTCACCCGAGGACATCGAAGAGCTCTATTCCGTGCTCGGATCGATCGTCATGGACCGGTACTGACGCGGTCGACTCGCCAGGCGTCAGCCGTGCGTGACCGCCGATCCCGCTCGGAAGTCGGGGTAGCGCCCGGCCTCGCGACCGGGGCCGTGCGCACGCACGAACTCCGCGTGGACGCGCTCGCACGAGCTCCGCAGGGTCGCGCCGTACCCGAGGAGCTCGCCGGCCAGCTCGGCGCGGTAGCGGGGCTGGCCGTCGAGTCGGACGAGTCGTACCAGCCCGTACTCTCGGCCCGTCGAGTCGATCATCCGCCACGTCCCGAGGGGGCCTTCGACCGTGGCGAGGATCGGATGCCATCGGGGTTCTGCGCGTACCACGGGAGTCCAGGGGCGTCGGCGGTGGGGCTCGGCCGGATTCTGGCTACTCGAAGACCCGCTCGGCGACCCAGCCGGTCGGGGTGAGACGGAGGTCGAAGACCAGCACCGTGAGTTCCTGATCCTCGGCTCGGCCCGTGGCGCGCCAGCCGGGCGCCAGGGTCACGTCGGCTGGGGGGTGGGAGATGCCGCTCGGCCACTCCGGCTCGATCCCGAGCTTCGTCGGAGTGTCGATCACGCGGTATCGGGTGCCGCGGTAGACGAGGCGATTCGGCAGGCCGGAAGGATCGAGCCACACGGCGACGGGTTCCACATCACCTCTGAGGAACATCGCGACCACTCCCTTCTTCGAACATGTGTTCGAAGAATAGCTCGCCATCGGGAGGTCCGCCATTCCTCGACCCGGCAACCGCCACCCGGCAACCGCCACCCGGGAACCGCCATCCGGGAACCGCCATCCGGGAACCGCCACCCGGTCCTTCCGCCATGCCGGGCGCGCGTGGGGTGAGGAGCGCCGTGCCGGGACGCCATGGTGCGCGATGGTCGTGCGCGGTGCACGATCCGGCCTCGGCCAGCCGTGATACTTGGGCGGTGAGGAATTTCAAGGGCAGGGCATCGCGCGCCTCCGCATGGATGATGCTCCGCAGGGTCCGTACAGCACGTCGAAGGCCCACCCGATGACGGCTTCCCTCACCCCCGCTCGAGATGCACCCTCGGCCGGGTCGATCTCTCCGGCAGCGCCCCGCGCATTCCGACCCGACATCCAGGCGTTGAGGGCGGTCGCGGTCTCGCTCGTCCTCCTCAATCACCTCTGGCCATTGCGGGTCACGGGCGGCTACGTGGGCGTCGACGTCTTCTTCGTGATCTCCGGCTTCCTCATCACGTCGCACCTCGGTCGCGAGCTGTTCGCGACCGGCAGGGTCCGCCTCGGCGCGTTCTACGCTCGCCGTGCGCGGCGGCTCCTTCCCGCCGCGCTCCTCGTCCTCGCATTCGGCGCGATCGCGACCATGCTGTGGGTGCCGATGATCTCGTGGCCGCGGGCGGCGACGGAGATCGCCGCGAGTGCGTTCTACGTCGAGAACTGGGTCCTCTCCGCGCTCTCCGTCGACTACTCCGCACAGAATGACGCCGCGACGGTGGCTCAGCACTACTGGTCGCTCTCGGTGGAGGAGCAGTTCTACCTGATCTGGCCGCTCGCGATGATGCTCGCCTGGATGGCCGCACGCACGGCGTCACCCACTCGACGACGAGCCGCCGTCGCCTTGACGCTCGCCGGCATCGGCGTCATCTCGCTCGTCGCCGGCATCTGGATGACCTGGTCGTCACCGGCCCAGGCGTACTTCGTCACCTTCACGCGCGCGTGGGAATTCGCGGCCGGAGCCCTCCTCGCACTCGCAGCCCACCGCCTGCGCCTCCCGCGTGCCATCGCCGAGATCGCGTCCCTTCTCGGATTCGCGCTCATCCTCGCGTCGGCCCTCCTGTTCGACCAGCTGACTCCCTTCCCCGGGGTTGCGGCGCTCGTGCCCGTCCTCGGCACGCTCCTCGTCATCGCGGCCGGTGGTGCGGCAGCTCGGTTGATCCACGAGCGCGTGTCCTCGCTCAGGCCCGTCCAATGGCTGGGCGACGTCTCGTATTCGGTGTACCTGTGGCACTGGCCCCTCATCGTCATCCTGCCGTTCGTGCTCCTCCGGCCCATGACCACGCTCGACAAGGTCGGTGTCCTGCTCGCCACGCTCGTGCTCGCCTGGCTCACCAGGCGATTCGTCGAGAGCCCCGGTCAGCGATGGACCTGGGCGCGTTCCTCGGCCCGACGCACGTTCGGCGCGATGGTGGCGGGCATGGCCGCCATCGCGGTGCTGTCCGGTGGCATCGCGTGGGGGTACGCGATGGACGAGCGGTCTCGCACCGTGCCGACCGACCCGCCGACCGCGGAATCCTGCGAGGGACCGAATGCGGTCTCCGATGCCGCGCAGTGCGAGAGCCCGTTCGCCGTCCCGGCGAAGGTCGTCGCGATGGGCGAGCGGAACGCCTACTACCAGACGCCCGACGCGTGCGGAGACCTGCTTCCGCTGCTCGAAGCGGGAGATGAGCGGACGACTCGCGTCTGCGACTACTCCGACGGTTCTGCCGCGGCGACCGACGTCTGGCTCATCGGAGACTCCCATGCACAGCAGTGGCAATGGGCGTTGTTCGACATGGCCCGCGAGCACGGTTGGCGGTTGACCATCAGCTTCCTGGGCGGGTGCCCGCCCGCCGAGGTCGCATTCGCCGGGTACGGCAGGGACAAGTCCGACGCCAAGAACGAGCGCTGCATGCGGTGGGGCGAGACGGCGGCGGCGCACATCGAACGGGAACGACCCGCATACGTCTTCACGTCATCGTTCACCAGGAAGCAGCTCGTCGACGACGGCACCGGCCGACCCGCCGAGATCCAGTACGCGGAAGGCCTGACCGCGTACTGGAGCCGGTGGACGGCCGCGGGCGCGACGGTGGTCGTGCTCGGTGATCCTCCCTTCAATGCGGCGGTTCGGGACCGGGATTGCGTGCTGCTGAATGCGTCGGACCCGCTTCGGTGCGCCGTCGGCCGAGACGTCGCCCAGCCCCCGGATCCCATGCTGCTGGCAGCACGGTCGAGCGCAGACCCCGGCGTCATCGCATTCGATCCGACGCCGTACTTCTGCGACGAGGGCAGCTGCTACGGGGTGATCGGCGGCGTGCCCGCGTACTTCGACGGAGACCACCTCAACGTCGAGTACACGAGACTGCTGCGCCCGTTCATCGAGGACGCCGTCCCGGGTCTCGGCTAGCCGACCCGGTGCGCGTCGCGCGCGTGGCGGTCAGGAGTCGGTGGGATGACTCGGGCCGTCGCCGGAGTACGGCCCTACGCTGGAGGCGGGTCGTGCACGGGGGTGCGCGGCCGATCGGGGGCGACGTGGGGGATGCAGGCGCAACGCCGCAGGACGAGCAACGGCGAGCGGATGCCGCAGGCCGGCCGTGCTCCGGCGCGCGAGCCGTGCTCGGTGGATTCACCCGGGTCGTGGCCGCCACCGCGTTCGGCGCCGCGCTCGCGGCATCCGCCCTGCTGAGCGCTCCGACCGCGGCGCTGGCGGCGCCCGCCCCTGCCGGGACAGCGGCGAGCACGGTCGCCGCGCCGGAGGATCCGACGCCGACGCCCCTCGAATCGCTCGCGCCCGAGTCCCCGGACCCGACGACCGATCCAGATCCAGATCCCGACCCGACCCCGACGCCCGAGCCCGACCCCGAACCGACCGTGGCACCCGAGCCCACCGAGTCGCCCGACCCCGAGACGGCCGAGCCGACCGAGTCGCCGGCGACCGAGGAACCGACCCCGACGGCCGAACCGACCCCGACCCCGACGCCCACGCCCAGCGAAGCGCCGGCGCCCACGCAGGTGCCCGCCGTTCCGCCCGCTGCTGCCGACCCCGCGACATCCGTGCTCTCGTGGGTCATCGCGGCCGCCGTGCTCCTGGTCGCGGCGGGCATCCTCGTGGTCGCGCGACGGCGGGAGCCGGCACGCAGCGACAGCGCCCTCATCCTCACGGGAGCCACGTCGGTCGGTGCGGTCGCCACCACCGCGACCCCCACGGCGGATGCACCCGAGACCGCGGCGACGCAGGCCGCGATGGAGGACATCGGCGAGGCGATGACGGATGCCGGCTACTCGGTCGCGACCGTGCGTCAGGCGCTCGAGGACGTCGCTCGCGCCAACGGCGTGGACGGCACGGAGATCATCGTCTTCCCGACCGCCCTGCTCGTCTCGGCGCGGGGCGAGGGCGTGACGAGCACGGGCGCCGTCTCGAGCGGCGAACGCGCCCTCCTGCTCCACCAGGTCGACGAGCTGCAGCGCATCGTCGACGACGCACGGGCGGGGTCGGCCGATCCGGCGGAGATCCGCAGCCGCATCGCCCGGATGCGGACGATGCCGCCGCCGTACTCGCGGGTGCAGCGCGGTGCGGCGTACGTGCTGCTCAGCGCCGGGCTCTCGGTGCTCCTCGGCGCCTCGTGGACGGGCGTCGTGTACGCGGCGCTGCTCGGCGCCGGCGTGGGGGCCGTGCTGCTCGCGGGCGAACGCCTGTCGGGCCGGTATCGGGCGCTGCTCACGGTCGGCATCTCGTTCGGGGTGGCGCTCGTCGTGCTGCTGGGGCTGCGCCTCGGCCTCGACTCGGGCGTGCTGCCGGCCCTCATCGCGCCGCTCGTGGTGCTCCTGCCTGGCGCCCTCCTCACCGTCGGATCCATCGAGCTCGCGACCGGCCAGATGCTGTCTGGCGCGGGGCGCCTCGCCGCGGGCGCCATGCAGCTCGTGCTCCTCGCGGTCGGCATCGTGGCGGCGGGCGCCCTCGTCGGCATCCCGTCGCTCGAGGTCTCGACCTCCGCGACGACGCTCGGCATCGTCGCCCCCTGGATCGCGGTGGCGATGTTCGGGGTCGGCATCGTCGTGTACCAGTGCGCGCCGTGGTCGTCGTTCGGCTGGATCCTGCTGGTGCTCTACGTGGCGTACGGCGCGCAGGTGCTCGGCGCGGTGTTCTTCGGCGGGGTGCTCTCCGCGCTGATCGGTGCGCTCGTCGCGACGCCAGTGACCGTGCTCGTCGCGCGCCGGCCATCGGGCCCGGCCGCGCTCGTGAGCTTCATGCCGGCCTTCTGGCTCCTCGTTCCCGGTGCGCTCGGGCTCGTCGGCGTGGCATCCGTGCTGGGCGGGGACGCCTCGGGATCGGACTCGCTCGTCACCACGGTGTCGACGATCGTCGGCATCTCACTGGGCGTGCTCGCGGGCACCGCGATCTCGAGCCGGCTCGGGCGACCGGTGCTCTGAGCCGCAGGCGGCCGGACGCGCCCGCGCCTCCAGCGAGTGGAGTGCCGGATGCCTCAGGCGTCGCGGGCGCAGCGGAAGCCGATGTGCGACATGCCCGTGTCCTCGGCCTGCGGCGACCGGGCCGCGGGGCGGAAGCGCAGGCAGTACTCGGGCGAGCAGAGGTGCGAACCGCCCTTGAGCACCCGATGCGGGATGTCGGCGAACCCCTCCTGCGCGCTCGCCATGGCGAGCAGGTTCTCGCGCTTGCCGGGGTCGACGGGGGAGTCCGAGAGGCGCACGTGCCTGGGCGTGTAGAAGTCGCTCGTCCACTCCCACGTGTTGCCGATCATGTCGAACAGGCCGTAGCCGTTCGCCGGGTACGACCCGACGGGCGCTGCATCGCCCCAACCCTGGTTGTCGTACGGGAAATGGCCGATCCAGGAGTTCGCCTGCGGCACGCCGCCCGGATATGGCTCGTCGCCCCACGCGAACCGGGCCCCGTCGAGCCCGCCGCGGGCCGCGTACTCGTGCTCGGCCTCGGTGGGGAGCCGCTTGCCGGCCCAGGCCGCATACGCCGTGGCATCCTCGAAGGCGATGTGCACGACCGGATGCCGCATCCGCTCGTCGATGCCGGAGTCAGGTCCGAACGGCCGACGCCAGTGGGCGCCCGGCTGCCAGCGCCACCAGTTGCGCCAGTCGCGGAGATCGACGGGGCCGTCGGTGGGCGTGAAGACCATCGCGCCGGGCACAAGGTCGGCAGGGTCGGCCCCGGGGAACGCCTTGGGGTCGAGCTCGCGTTCGGCGACCGTGACGTAGCCGGTGTCGTCGACGAACCGGGCGTACTCCGCGTTCGTGACCTGGTACCGGTCGAGGTGGAAGGCGGCCACGGTGCGCTCGTGCACCGGGCGCTCGTCGGGGTAGAACTCGTCACTGCCCATGCGGAACGTTCCCCCAGCGATGAGCACCATGTCGTCGGTCACGGGTTCCACCGTAGCCGCCGGCCGAGGGCCCGCGGCCGGGCGTTCACTGGGGATCCGCCGTCGCCCATGGCCCGGCCGGTCGCGCGGATGCTTGTATGGGCCTGGGGTGGCGCCGTGGTCGCCCGACACCGACGGAGGGGCATCCATGTCAGACAAGCCGAACATCCTGATCATCTGGGGAGACGACATCGGCATCTCCAACCTCAGCACCTACACGGACGGCTTGATGGGATATCGCACGCCGAACATCGACCGCATCGCGGACGAGGGCGTGAAGTTCACCGACTACTACGGCGAGCAGAGCTGCACGGCCGGGCGAGCCGCGTTCATCACCGGACAGAACCCCTATCGCACCGGCCTCACGAAGGTCGGCATGCCGGGCGCGAAGCTCGGCCTCCAGCCCGAGGACCCGACCATCGCGACCGCGCTGAAGGCGCAGGGCTACGCGACCGGCCAGTTCGGCAAGAACCACCTCGGCGACCGCGACGAGCACCTGCCGACCGCCCACGGCTTCGACGAGTTCTTCGGCAACCTCTACCACCTCAACGCCGAGGAGGAGCCGGAGCACCCCGACTACCCGACCGACGAGGAGTTCCCTGGCTTCAGCGAGAAGTTCCGCCCGCGCGGGGTCATCCACTCCTGGGCGAACGCCGACGGCACGCAGCGCATCGAGGACACCGGCCCGCTCACGAAGAAGCGCATGGAGACCTGCGACGAGGAGTTCCGGGACGCGGCATCCGACTTCATCAGGGCCAAGGCCGAGGAGGACGCCCCCTTCTTCGTGTGGTTCAACTCGACCCACATGCACTTCCGCACGCACACGAAGGAGGAGAGCAAGGGCCGGGCCGGGCGCTGGCAGTCGAACTACCACGACACGATGCTCGACCACGACGATGTCGTCGGCAGCCTGCTCGACCTGCTCGACGAGCTCGGCCTCGCCGAGAACACGATCGTCATGTACTCCACCGACAACGGCCCGCACATGAACAGCTGGCCCGACGCGGGCATGACGCCGTTCCGCAACGAGAAGAACTCGAACTGGGAGGGTGCCTACCGGGTGCCCGCGATGGTTCGGTGGCCCGGACACATCCCTGCGGGCACGACCCTCAACGGCATCGTGAGCCACAATGACTGGTTCGTCACGCTCCTCGCCGCGGCGGGCGACGCGGACGTCGCCGACCGGCTGAGGGAGGGCGCCGAGCTGAACGGCATCGAGTACAAGGTGCACCTCGACGGGCACAACCAGCTCGACTACCTGACGGGGGCGACCGACGCCAGTCCGCGCCGGCACTTCTTCTACGTGTCCGACGAGGGCGACCTGACCGCCCTGCGCTTCGACAACTGGAAGATCGTGTTCCTCGAGCAGCGCACGCAGGGCACGCTCGCGGTGTGGCTCGACCCCTGGGTGGTGCTGCGCGCGCCCAAGCTCTTCAACCTGCGCACCGATCCGTTCGAACGCGCCGACATCACGTCGAACACCTACTACGACTGGATGCTGGAGCGGGTCTTCCTGTTCATCCCGGCGCAGAGCTACGTCGCGCGCATGGTCGGCTCGCTGAAGGAGTTCCCGGCGCGGCAGAAGCCCGCGTCGTTCACGATCGACCAGGTGCTCGCGCAGCTCGAGTCGGTCGCGTCGAGTTCGTAGCCGGGCGAGCGGATGCCGCGGGCGAGCGCTGCCCGTTCGTCGGCGGCCGGCTCGCGGCATCCGCTCGTTCCGCTGCTCGTACCGCTCGCCGAGTCGGGGTGGGGCGGGCGGCGCGGCGCTCAGGCCCGCAGTGCCGTCCAGCGCTCGCGCGACATGAAGGCGAGCTGGCCCTGCTTCGTCGGCAGCTCGATGACCGGTCCGGGCGTGAAGCCCATGAGGCGCATGCGGTCGACCGCGCCGTCGTTCTGCACGTCGGGCTCGATCACCAGTCGCTCGGCGCCCGGTGAGGCGAAGAGGAAGTCGCCGAGCACCCGCGCGATGCGCGTCGTGAAGCCCGCGACGGGTGCGCCCCGGTCGCCGATGAACAGGTGCAGCCCGACGTCTCCGGGCTGCACGTCGTAGCAGTCGCCGACCGGGTCGTGTTCGGGCTCGTAGGTCTGCAGCAGCACGACCGGGGTGCCGTCGCGAACCACCAGGAACGCGTGGTGGGTGTCGAGCGAGTCGACGTAGGCGTACAGCTCGCGCAGCTCCTGGCGGGACAGCTCGCCGAGGCCCCAGAACCGCGCGCGCGGCCGCGTCACCCAGCCGTGGATCACGTCGAGGTCGGCGTCGGGGTCGAGCACGAACACCTCGATCGTGCCGAGCGCCGGGTCGAGTGCGGTGTGGACGAGCTCGCCGGGGCGACCGGTGGCGAGACGGTCGGATGCCGGGCGCGAGGGTGCGTCGGATGCTGCGGTCATGAGGTGCCTTTCGGGGGAGTCGGGGGAGTCGGGGTCTCGATACGCTTCGCTACTCGACCGCCGGGGAAGAGACGCGGGGCGGGGTCTCGGTACGCTTCGCTACTCGACCGCCGGGGGTGCGCCGGGTACCTCGACCGCCGAGGGTGCGCCGCGTACCTCGGCCGCCGGGGGAGAGGCGCGGGGCGGGTCGGCGGCGACCCAGTCGTCGAGCTGGTCGGCGAAGTGCGGTGATGCGGGATCGCCGGAGGCGCCGAACGGCACGCCCCAGCGGCTGCGGTCGCGCTCGCCGAGGTCCCATGCCCAGCGGGCGACCGAGCCCCGCCAGCTGCGTCGGGTGACGCCCGGCGTCGAACCCGTGCAGCGCACGGACTCGCCGTCGCCCGAGAGGGCGACGCCGAGGCCCCGACCCGGATCCGCCGTGCCCGGAATGTCGACGAACACGTGCAGCGGCAGCATCCGGTGCTCGTCCCCCCAAGCCTCGTCCGGCTCGGCCGCGGCCGCACGCAGGGCCGCGAGCACGAGCCCGTCGCGCAGGGGCAGGAGCGCCGGCGCGTCGAGGAGCCCGGGGAGTGCGGCGGCGATGCGCCCGCGGGCGCCCATCCACGGGTCGTAGATCGCCCCGAATCCGTGCGGCCCGTGCAGCGGCGCGAGTTCGGGCAGGGCTGCGACGGCCGCGACGAGTCCCTCGCGGAATGCGGCGAAGCGAGCCGCAGCGGAGGATTCGGCACGCATGACGCCGTCCCACGCGAGGAGCTCGTCGCACACCCGCAGCGCCTCGGGAGCGGGGCGGTCGGGCCCGGGGCCGGCGAGGTCCGCGTCCGCGGGGAGCAGCGCCAGCCAGCCCTCCAGTCCGCCGACGAGGGCGTCGCCCCAGATCGGCGCGAGGTCGTCGGTCGTCAGGCTCGCCGGTGGCGCCTCATCGAGGAGGGCCCGGATACGACGCGCCCGGTGCGGGGGCGCGTACGCCAGGCCGAGATCGATCTCCTCGCGGTCGGGGCGCTCGTTCGCGTCGACGGCCAGGGTGCGCACGGCGGCGGCGGGCGGCATCCGCCGGTCCGCGACGGGACGTGCGCGGGCCGCATCCAGGGGCAGGCGGCGTTCGCTGCGGCTGCGGTCGGGCGCCCGGCCGACCGTCGCGGAGCGGACCTCGCCGTCGCGGTCGGCGGCCAGCACCCGATTGACGGGATCGACCCAGCGCCCGAGGGCGGCGACGACGTCGTCGGCCGTTCGGGCTCGCAGCAGCGGCAGTAGCGCGGCGAATCCGAGGTCGGATCCGGCTCGCGCCGGCATCCGCACGCTCCAGGCGTCGAAGTCGCCGTCGGGCCGCCGCACGAGGTCGGTGACGACGGTGCCGCGCTCGGTCTCGATGGCCTCGACCTCGATGGGCTCGCCCCCGCGCACCTCGATCGTCGAGACCTCGACGGAGGTCTCGCGCCAGCCCTCAGGGCCGAGTGCCTCGATGCGCCCGCGGGCGCCGGCGGCGGCCCCGACTCGCCGCAGCCGCTCGCGGAACACGTCGACCGAGTGCGCCACCGCGTTCGTGATGCCCCAGGCCGCGTGGCCCGTGTGGCCGAAGTGGGCGACGCCCGGCACGCCCGGGAAGGCGAGGCCGATCACGTCGAACTCGTCGCACGCCAGCCCGACCTGCTGGTAGACGCCCGGCAGCTCGAAGATGCGGTGCGGGTCGCCCGCGAGGATCGGGAGGCCCGACGCGGTCCGCGAGCCATGCAGCGCCCACGCGTTGCTGCCCGATGCGGGTTCGACGTCGTCGCCGCCCGTCAGCACGTCGACCCACGCCTCGCCGAGGGTCCGGGCGACGTGCTCCGCCCAGAGCAGGTTCGGGAAGGACGAGAACAGCGCATGCGCCACGTGCAGGATGCCGAGCGGCGCGTGGTCGGGCCAGTCGTCGAGCGGGGCCGGGTCGCCGAAGAGGTCGTCGAGCTCGCCGAACTCCATGGCCTGCCCGCCGACCTCGCGCATGCCGCGCCGCACGCCGCCGACGTAGGCCAGCACGAAGTCCCGATCCTCGTCGCCGAGCGCTGCGAACGCCCGACGCGCGGTGTCGTCGAGGCGCGCGCGCCGGGCGAACACGTCCCACTCGAGTCCGGCCGCGCCGATGAGCGCTGCCAGCGTGCCCTCGGCCCGCCGCCGGTCGACCTCGACCTGCCATCCGCGATCGTGCGCCGTGACCTCGCCCTGCGCGGCCGCGAGTTCGAACACGTCGCGGCCGCGAACGTGCGGGATGCCGCGATCGTCGCGGGCGAGCACCGGCCGCCGGATCACGCCTTCACCGTAGCCCTCGCGTCATCGCGCCGTCACGCGCTCGCCGTCGAGGGAGCGACCGCTGCGGCATCCGACGCCGGCACCCGCTCGAACCGGCGCGACCGCGCGATCGGATTCGGCATCTCGCCGGCGTAGATGAGCGACTCGGACTGGTTCGTCAGGTCGACCATCTGGAGCGTGTTGCGCAGCTGGAGGCGGTTCAGGCACGAGTGCGCGAAGGCCTCGGCGCGCAGGTCGATGCCGGATGCGAGCTGCGGATGCTGCGCCTCGTGCTCGTCGACGCACTCGGCGACGAGCGCCCAGAACTCGTCCTCGTGCAGCGTGCCGTCCACGTGCAGGATCCCCGCGAGGTGCCGGAGCACGCCGTCGAACACGTCGGTGAAGACGGCCAGGGCCTTCTCGGCGTCATCGACGTCGGCGATGATGCGTCGCACGTCCTCGGGCACCGAGCGCCCGGCATCCGCGGACAGCAGCGCGACCTCCTCGCCGATGTCCTTCATGAAGACCCCGACCGGGGCGGCGTCCTCGAGCACGAGGATCAGGTTCTCGCCGTGCGGCATGAACGCGAGGTCGTAGGCGCGCAGGCAGTGCACGATCGGGCGGAGGTACGCGTGCAGGTACGCGCGCACCCATTCGGCGGCAGGCAGTCCGGATGCCGCGACGAGCGCGCTCGCGACCGAGTCGCCTGCGGCGTCCCGGTGCAGGAGCGCCGCCATCGTGCTGAGGCGCTGGGTCGGCGCGAGCTTCGGCACGGGGCTCTCGCGCCAGAGCGCGGCGAGCATCTTGCGATGCGGCGAGACCGTCTGCGTGCGGTGGTAGGCGTCGCCGGTGTAGCCGATCGACGCGTGCTCGCGCAGGACGCGGAACCCGGCGTCGGCGAGGGTCTCGTCGGCGCCGACGAGCTCGGCGACCCAGTCGTTGATCGCCGGCGTGACGCGCATGTACGCGGGGGAGAGGCCGCGGAGGAAGCCCATGTTCTGGATCGCGAGCGCCGTCTTGACGTAGTCGCGGCTCCAGTCGTCGGCGTTGAACATCGTGCGCAGCGACTGCTGGGCGAGGTAGCGGTCCTCGCCCTCGCCGAGGAAGACGAGGTTCTGCTTCGCGAGGTCGGGCGCGAACGTGATCGCGACCCGGTGCTCCCACTGCCAAGGATGCACCGGGAGGAAGAGGTAGTCGGCCGGGTCCAGGCCGGCTCCGACCAGGCGCGCCTCGAACGCGTCGAGTTGCGCCCGGCCCAGCTGATCGCGGAGGAAGGCGCGCGCCTCGAGCCCCTCGCCCAGTGCGAAGTGCGTGAACTCGCGGCGGGCTGCGAGCCAGACGAGCTGGAACGGCCGCCCGGCCTCCGGCGCGAACGCCGAGTACTCGGAGACGCCGAAGCCGATCCGGCCGTTGTTCGCGACGAAGCCCGGGTGCCCCTCGGTCATCGAGGCCTCGATCGTCTGGAAGTCGGCGCGCGCGAGCTCGGCGGCGGTCGGCCCGCCCTGCACGAGCTTGAACGCGCTGGAGGCGAGGGTCGAGGCGATCTCCTCGAGGTAGGTGGCGAGCAGCGCGTCGGGGATCTCGAGCAGCGGCTGCAACTCGATGATGAACGCCTGCGCGTCGAGCGGGGTCGGCGTGCCGTCGACGAACCGCTCGAGCGTCGGCTCGTCGAGCACCCAGTGCTCGAGCGCGAACCGGTCGGCGTCGAAGCGGTACTCGACCCGGCCGCCGTCGAGCGCGAGGCGCCAGGAGCGAGCGGAGGCGGGGTCTCGATACGGCGCCGGGGCGCCTACTCGACCGCCGGGAGTGAGGGCGGGCGCGCCGACTCGACCGCCGGGGGTGGGCGCCGGGGCGCCTCCTCGACCGCCGAAGGGCTCGGGTGCGAGCAGCCGCTCATGCGTGAACTCGGCGATCGCCTTGGCGACGAGGTGCCGCTGGGCGACCTCCATCGCGGCGGGCGTGAGGTGGACGGCGGGGTTCGTGCGGGTCATGCGCGTGCTCCGAGTCGTGCGAAGTCGGGAAGGGTGCCGAGGGCGGATGCCGCGAAGTCGGCGCGCGTGCACACGGAGAGGTTCGCGCGCTTGACGTGCTCGCCCTCGGGTACGTCGACCTCGCCGAGCACCCGGAAGCCGGCCCGGGCGTTCTTGGCCGCGATGCGGTCGTTGCGCACGTCGGGCTCGACGACGACGCGCTCGGCGCCGAGGTGTTCGAAGCACCAGCGCATGACGGCGGCGAACACCGCGTCGGTGAGCCCGTGCCTGGCGTGGCCGTCCGCGGGAGCGACGAGCACGTGCATGCCGAGGTCGCCCGCGCGGGCGTCATGGATGCCGACGAGCAGCACGGCCGCCGGGTCGTAGGTCTCCGCGAGGAACGCCGGTTCGCCGTCGACCGTGCCGATCCAGGAGTCCTGGTGCGGATGCGTCACGACCTCCGCGAGGTAGTCGGCCACCTCCTCGACGCCGAGGTCCTGCATGCCCCAGAAGGCGGATTTCGGATGCGACAGCCACCGCTGCACGACGGGCGCGTCGAGGCGCGCGTCGGCCGGGCGGAGCTCGATCTCGTAGTCGGCGACCGCGCTCATCGCAGCACCTCCTGCGCGAGCACGGCATCCGCCCCCGGTGGTCGAGTAGGCGCCCCGGCGCCCGCCCCCGGTGGTCGAGTAGGCGCGCCAGCGCCCGCCCCCGGTGGTCGAGTAGGCGCGCCAGCGCCCGCCCCCGGTGGTCGAGTAGGCGCGCCAGCGCCGTATCGAGACCCCGACGTCGTGGCATCCGCTCGCCCTGCGGCGCTCGCGGGCACCCCGAACTCCTGGAACGCGATGCGCCGCTCGAGCGGGTAGATCTCGTGCCCGCAGACCTTCGCGATGATCTGCGCGTTGCGCCACGCGCCGAAGCCGAGGTCGGGCGCGGTGAGCCCGTGCGTGTGCTCCTCGCCGTTCTGCACGAAGACGCGGCCGCGGCCGCCGTCGATGCTGTAGTCGCGGGCGACGTCGAGGCGACCGAGGTCGTCCCAGTCGAGCCGGGAGCGGATCGGGTCGAGGAACGCCGGGACCTGCGCCGAGTACCCGGTCGCGAGGACGATCGCCTCGGTCTCGCGCTCGTGCTCGGCGTCGAGCTGCGCGTGCCGGAGGCGGAGGCGGAACCGGCTTCCGTCCCACGCGGCATCCGTCAGCTCGGTGTCGGTGAGCAGGGTCGACGGCACCGGTCCGGAGGCGCTGAGCTCGTAGAGGGCGTCGTAGATCTCGTCGATCAGGTCGGCCGAGATGCCCTTGTAGAGGCTGCGCTGCTCGCGGCCGAGCCGCTGGCGAAGCGGCAGGGGCAGGCCGTGGAAGTGGTCTGTGTACTCGGGCGAGGTCATCTCGAGCGTGAGCTTCGTGTACTCCATCGGGAAGAACCGCGGCGATCGCGTGATCCAGTCGACGTCGTAGCCGCCGTCGCGCGCGCCGCCGAGGAGGTCGCGGTAGACCTCGGCCGCGGACTGCCCGCTGCCGACGACGGTGATCGAGCCGGTCGCGCGCAGGCGGTCGCGGTTCGGCAGGTAGTCGGAGCTGTGCACGACGAGCCCCGGCAGGTCGCGCAGCGCCGCAGGGATCGTCGGAGTCGTGCCGACACCGAGCACGACGTGCCGTGCCGTGTACGTCTCGAGGTCGCCGGTCGCCAGGTCGAGGGCGCTCACCGTGTACGTGTCGCTCGCCTCGTCGTGCTCGACCGAGATGACGTCGCGGCCCCACCGCAGCGACGGCAGCTGCTCGCTCGCCCAGCGGCAGTACGCGTCGTACTCGGCGCGCAGGGGGTAGAAGCTCTCGCGGATGTAGAAGGGGTACAGGCGCCCGCTCTGCTTCAGCCAGTTGAGGAACGAGAACGGCGAGGTCGGGTCGGCCATGGTCACGAGGTCGGCCATGAACGGCACCTGGATCGTCGCGCCGTCGAGCATCATGCCGTGGTGCCAGGCGAACCCCTCGACGCGGTCCAGGAAGACGGCGTCCAGGGCGAGCGGCTCGACGAGGCAGGCGAGACCGAGGTTGAACGGGCCGATGCCGATGCCGACGACGTCGTGCACGCGGGCGGGTCGGGTCGCGCTCATGCCACGACCTCCACGTCCTGCAGCTCGACGAGGGCGGCCGCGGCATCCTTCACGAGCTCGAGGACCCGGCGGATGTCGCCCGCCGAGGTCGTGGGGTTCAGGAGCGTCAGCTTCAGGCAGGGGCGCCCGTCGATGACCGTCTTCGCGACGAGCGCGCGGCCCGACTCGAACAGCACGCGCCGTACCTGCGCGACGAGGGCGTCCTGCGTGGCCACGTCGACGCCGGCCGGACGGACCCGGAACAGCACCGTGCTGAGCTGCGAGCGGCCGACGAGTTCGAGTTCGGGGTCCGCGTCGATCTCGTCGCCGACCTGCACGGCGAGCTCGATGATCGTGTCGAACATCTCGCCGAGGCCGTCGGCGCCGATCGCCCGCAGCGTCGTCCACAGCTTCAGGGCATCGAAGCGCCGGGTGGTCTGCAGCGACTTGTCGACCTGGTTCGGCTCCTCGTTCTCGACCGGGTTGAGGTAGTCGGCATGCCAGGCCGCGGCCGCGAGGTCGCGGGGCTTCCGCACGACGATCGCGCTCGAGGAGACGGGCTGGAAGAAGCTCTTGTGGAAGTCGACCGTCACCGAGCGAGCCCGTTCGATGCCCCGGATGAGCCCGCGGTGGCGAGGGGAGACGAGCAGGCCGCAGCCGTACGCGGCGTCGACGTGGAGCCAGACGCCGTGCGCCTCGCACTGCTCGGCGATCGCGTCGACGGGGTCGATCACGCCGCGGTCGGTCGTGCCGGCGGTCGCGACCACGGCCATCGGGATGCGGCCCGCCGCGCGGATCGCGGCGAGGGAGGCGGCCAGCGCCGCGGCATCCATGCGCCCCTCGCCGTCGTCGGGGACGTCGACGACGGCGTCGTCGCCGAGGCCGAGGATGAGCGCCGACTTCTCGACGCTGAAGTGACTCGACGCCGTCGCGAGGATGTTGAAGCGGGGGAGCACCTCGGCCCGCGACCCGCCGTGCTCCGCGAGGGCCCACTCGCGGGCGAGGAGCAGTGCGTGCAGGTTCGACTGCGTGCCGCCGGAGGTGAACACGCCGTCGCCTGCCGCGAAGCCGATGCGCTGCGAGGTCCACTCGACGAGGCGCCGCTCCATGAGCGTGCCCACCGTCGACTGGTCGTACGTGTCGACGGACGGGTTCACCGCGGCGAGGATCGCTTCGGCGGCGACCGCCGGCAGCGCGACCGGGCAGTTCAGGTGCGCGGCGTACGACGGCTCGTGGAACCAGACGGCGTGCTCGAGGAAGAGCCCGTCGACCTCGCGAAGGGCCTCTGCGGTGCCCACGCCCGCCGACTCGAGGTCGACCGCGTCGACGAGGCGCTGCAGCTCTGCCCTGCTCGCACCGGAGAACGGCTGCCGGACGGAGGCCACGCGCGAGGCGACGAGGCCGGTGGCCCGGTCGAGGTGTTCGGTGTAGTCGGTGACGGTCGAACGTGTCAGCAGATGCATGTCTTCGGCTCCCCAGTCGGTCGATAGGCCGGGGGTTAGCATAGCCTTACCTAATTTCACCGCGTCAAACCTGACGCAACAATTCGCCCTCGTTCGAGGCTTCTGCACCGCTCGAGCCGCCGGTCAGCGGTCGTTTCCGGAATTCGTGAGGATCGGCGTGTCGGCGCATGCATATGCATGTGCCCCCACTCGATCTAGCATGTGCTCATCGCCGGTCCGACCCCCCGCCGACCGACCGAGCCCGAGGAGCACGATGACCGATTCGACCACGCCCATGGCGCTGACCGAGATCGACCCGACCCTGCACGAGCCGCTGGGCAAGGTGCCCCCGCTCAACCTCGAGAATGCGTTCGTGCTCGGGCTGATGGGCCGCGCCTCGAAGCTCGCGCCCGGGGCGAACGTCGACGGCGTCGAGCGGCGCAAGGCCAAGGCGGGCCACGCGGGCCTGCGCATCTTCACGCCGGCGCAGCCGAACGGGTCGGCGCTCATCTGGATCCACGGCGGCGGGCTCGTGCTCGGCTCCGCCGCGGGCGACGACCGCTTCTGCGGCGAGACCGCGCGGGACACCGGTGCGATCGTGATCTCGGTCGACTACCGGCTCGCCCCGCGGCATCCGTACCCCGCAGCTCTCGACGACGCGCACGCCGCATGGACCTGGGTGGGCGACGGGGCCGCGGAGCTCGGCGTCGATCCAGCTCGCATCGCGATCGGCGGGGCGAGCGCGGGCGGCGGACTGGCGGCGGCGCTCGTGCAGCGGCTCCACGATGAGGGCGCGAAGCCAGCCGCCCAGTTGCTGTTCTGCCCGATGCTCGACGATCGCACCGCCGCGAACCGCGACCTCGACGCGCGCACCCACCTCGTCTGGAACAACCGGTCGAACCTCGTCGGATGGCGCTCGTACCTCGGCACCGAACCGGGCGCCGCAGACGTGCCTCCGTACGCGGCCCCGGCACGCCGCACGGACCTCTCCGGCCTGCCGCCCGTGTGGACCTACTGGACCGACGTCGAGCTCTTCGGTGCGGAGGACGCGGCCTACGCCGAGCGGCTGCGAGCCGCCGGCGTCGACGTGACGAGTGAGGTGGTTCCCGCCGCGCCCCACGGCTTCGAGGTCTGGGGCTCGCAGTCCGAGCTCGCGCAGGGGCTCTTCGGCCGCGCCCGCGCCTGGCTCGCCGAGCGGTTGGCGGTCAGCGCCTGAGCGACGCGAGGTGGGCGGCGAGGCTCGCGAACAGGGTCGAGGCGTCGGTGATGATCTGCAGCCGACGCGCGCGCCCCGGCGCGTAGCCGACGTCGTCGGGCGTGCCCACGGGGAAGAGCGGGGGGCCGACCGATGCCGGGACCAGCGAGGCCGCCGGCGCGCGCCCGCGAAGCCGGTCGAGGTGCGCCTCGAGGACCGCCGGGAGGTCGAACCTCCCCGGGAGGTAGACCGAGATGAGCTGCAGGCCGTCCCACGCCGCGGCGAGACGGGCCGCCTCATCGGCGGCGACCGCCGCTCGGCAAGCTGCCCTTCGACCTGCCGTCGAGCATGGCCGCCGTCGAGGCGAGCCGTGAAGACGTGCCCTTCGACACGGAGGACCCGCTCTTCCGGTTCGGGCACGGGCTCAGCCTGTAGCGCTCGCGTTCGCGACGCGTCGGCCCCGCGGCATCCGCTCGGATGTCGCGGGGCCGACGTCGTCTCCAGGCGGGTTGCTGTGCCTCGAGTTCTCTGCGCCGGCCCCGACGCATCAGCTCGGACGCATATGGTCGCTTCGGCCGCGTTGAAGCGACCATATGCGTCCGCGGCGGGCGGTGGCAGGATCGTGGCGTGCGTGAACTCGTCTTCGCCGAGGCCGGAGGCCGCCCGCTGCGGCTCGACCTGCACCTGCCCGCGGCCGTGCCCGACGCCCCGGCGGCGCCCCTGCCCGTCATCGTCTTCGTCCATGGCGGCGGATGGCGCACCGGCACCCGCCACGAGTTCGGGCCCGACGTCGAGCGGACTTTCGAGCGCATGGCCGAGGCCGGGTTCGCCGTGGCCTCCGTCGAGTACCGGCTGAGCGACGAGGCGGTCTTCCCGGCCCAGGTCGAGGACGTCGCCGCCGCCGTGCGCTGGGTGGCGTCCGAGGGCCCGGGCCTCGGGCTCGATCCCGACCGGGTCGTGCTCTGGGGCGAGTCGGCCGGCGCGGCGCTCGCCGCCCTCGTCGGCCTCTCGCCGCGCTCCGGCCGGGCGGATGCCACCATCCGCGGCGTCATCGACTGGTACGGCCCGACCGACATCCCCGCCCTCGGCGTCGACCTCGGCCGCCTCGACGACCCCGAGTGCGCCGAGGGGCGCTGGCTCGGCGGCACGATCGCCGGGCGCACGGACGCCGCGGTCGCGGCATCCGCCGCCCGGCAGGTCGCACCGGCCGTCGCCGCCGGCCTGACGCTGCCGCCGTTCCTGATCGCCCACGGCACGGCCGACACCTCGGTGCCGCCCGCGCAGGGCGCCCTCCTCGCGGCCGAGCTGCGACGGGCCGGCGGCGAGGTGCAGTTCGACCTCATCGACGGGGCCGGTCACCGTTTCGTCGTCGCCCCCGGATCCGCGACCGTCGTGGACCTCGACGCCCTGTTCGAACGGGCAATGGCCTTCGCCCGCCGGGTGACGGAACGTTCACTGAGCAGTCGCTGATTGCCCCTCCCGCTCGCGAGGCAACGGGGCTAGGTTGAGCGAGGGGGCGGTGGGTGCCCCCACAGAACAGAGGGGTGTGCTGATGACGGAGGAACGCGCGAAGTTCGCGGGCAAGATCAGTCTGGACGTTCGGGACTCCGTTCCCGACTGGAAGCCCTACGAGCTGAAGCGGGCGCCCGAGGGAGCTCCGAACGTTCTCATCGTGCTCTACGACGACACCGGCATGGCCGCCTGGTCGCCCTACGGAGGGCGCATCAACATGCCGACGATGGACCGGCTCGCCCAGAACGGCCTGACCTACACGCAATGGCACACGACCGCGCTGTGCTCGCCGACCCGGTCGACGTTCCTCACGGGACGCAACCATCACCTGAACCGGGCCGCGACGATCATGGAGGCCACCGACGGCTTCCCGGGAGCCGCCGGACGCCTGCCGGAGGAGTGCGCGACGATCAGCCACGTCCTCCAGGACAACGGATTCTCGACCTTCTGGGTCGGCAAGGACCACAACGTCCCCGAGGAGGACAACGCCCCGGGCGGCAGCCGCTCGATGTGGCCGGTGCAGCTCGGCTTCGACCGGTTCTACGGGTTCCTCGGCGGCGAGACGAACAACTGGTACCCCGACCTCGTCGAGGACAACCACTTCATCGACCAGCCCTACTCGCCCGAGGACGGCTACCACCTGTCCAAGGACCTCGCCGACCAGGCGCTGCACATGCTGCACAACCAGCAGGCGTCGAACCCGTCGAAGCCCTGGTACCTGTGGTTCTGCCCGGGTGCCAACCACGCTCCGCACCACGCGCCCGAGGAGTACATCGCCAAGTACAAGGGCGCGTTCGACGACGGCTACGAGGCCTACCGCGAGTGGGTGCTCGGTCGCATGATCGAGAAGGGCATCATGCCCGAGGGCACGGCGCTCACGCCGCTGAACCCGATGCCCGAGGATGCCGCGAGCCCCGCAGACTTCGTGCGCCCCTGGGCCGAGCTCAACGACGACGAGAAGCGACTCTTCGCCCGCTTCGCGGAGGTGTACGCCGGCTTCAGCGAGTACACCGACGCCCAGGTCGGCCGCATCATCGACTACCTCGAGGAGACCGGCCAGCTCGACAACACCCTGATCTTCTACTGCGCCGACAACGGCGCATCGGGGGAGGGCTCGCCCAACGGGTCGGTCAACGAGAACAAGTTCTTCAACGGGTACCCCGACGACCTCGCCGAGAACCTCGCGATGCTCGACCGGCTCGGTTCGCCCGACACCTACAACCACTACCCGACCGGATGGGCCGCTGCGTTCTCGACGCCGTTCCAGATGTTCAAGCGGTATGCGCAGTTCTCGGGCGGCACGTGCGACCCGATGGTGATCCACTGGCCGAAGGGCTTCGAGGCGAAGGGCGAGATCCGGCATCAGTACCACCACTCGACCGACATCGTCGCGACGGTCCTCGATGCCGTGGGCCTCGAGATGCCCGACGTCTACCGCGGCGTGAAGCAGCTCCCGCTGAACGGCGTCTCGATGCGCTACACCTTCGAGGCGGCCCCCGAGGCGCCGACCACGAAGACGCAGCAGTACTACGAGATGCTCGGCACGCGCGGCATCTGGAAGGACGGGTGGAAGGCCGCGGCCATCCACGCGCCGATCAGCGACCGCGGCCACTTCGACCAGGACGAGTGGGAGCTCTACCACGTCGCCGAAGACCGCTCGGAGTCCAAGAACCTCGCGGTGGAGCATCCCGAGAAGCTCAAGGAACTCATCGACGCCTGGTTCGAGGAGGCGGAGGCGAACGACGTGCTGCCGCTCGACGACCGCGGTCCGGTCGCGTTGACGTCGATCCAACGGCCGCAGGCCGAGCCGCTGCGCGACCGCTACGTGTACTACCCGGGTGCGGCCGCCATTCCCGAGAGCGTGGCGGTCAACGTTCGGGGCCGGTCGTACAAGATCATCGCCGACGTGGTGATCGATGCCGATGCGGAGGGCGTGATCTTCGCCCACGGTTCCCGCTTCGGCGGTCATTCGCTGTTCATCAAGGACCGCAAGCTCACCTACGTCTACAACTTCCTGGGCATCCCGCCCGAGCAGACGTTCACGTCGGAGGAGCTCACGCCCGGGCCGCATACCCTCGGGTTCGAGTTCATCCGGGAGTCGGCGGGGGAGCACGGGGAGTCCATCGGCACGGCGAAGCTCTACGTCGACGACGCCGTGGTGGCCGAGGGACCGATGCGGGCGCAGATCGGCAAGTTCACGCTCTGCGGCGACGGCCTCTGCGTCGGGTTCGACAGCGCCGACCCGGTGAGCAGCCAGTACCGCAACCCGTTCCCGTTCACGGGCGGCAAGCTGCTGGGCGTCGCCGTGGACGTGAGCGGCGAGCAGTACCGCGACCTCGAGCTCGAGGCCGCGGCGATGCTCTCGCGCGAGTAGGCGTGGCATGGAACGGGCCCGGTCGCGATCATGCGGCCGGGCCCGTTCCCGCAGCGCACCGAGACTGACACAGCTGAAGGGTCCGGGCCATGCATCCCATCGATCTCACGTTCGGCACGTGGACGTTCCTCGGCGCGGCGACGCTCGTCGATCTCATCGCGGCGACGACCAATGCCCTCAACGGCGGCATCCTCGCGCGGCGACCCGACCACTTCCGAAACTTCACGTTCGTGGGCATCATCCTCATGGCGCTGCTCGGCGGCATCGGCGGCGGGGTGAGTCGCGACGTGATCCTCGATGTCGCCCCGTCGGCGTTCATGAACCCGGCGTACATCACCCTCTGCGTGCTCGCCGGCGTGGTCGGCTACTTCATCGCCTACGCGAAGGGCCAGTTCTTCCGCGAGGGACTCTTCCAGTTCATGACCTCGTTCTCGCTGCCGTGGTACGCGATCATCGGTGCGCAGAAGGCGACCGAGGCCGGTTACCCGATCCTCGGCGCGCTGGCGATGGCCGTCATCGCGAGCACGGCGGGCCGGTTCCTGATCGACGTGGTCAGCGGCGTGCCGCCCAAGCAGTTCGTGCGCAGCGAGTGGTTCGTGGCCACCGCGGCCGGAACCGGCCTGGTCTGGATCCTCCTCGACGAGATGACCGGGCTCCCGTACTGGGCGACCGTGCTGATCGCCTTCGCCGTCGGGTTCACCTTCCGCATCCTCGCCCTGTACCGCGGGTGGGAGGAACCGCTCTCGAAGGAGCCCGCCGGCCTCCACATCCACGCCGACCGCCGCCCCCTGCTCGGCCGGAAGCTCGCGCACAAGTCGCAGGAGGAGCTGCGCATCCTCGGTCTCAGCGTCGACGAGTCCACGCCCGGGTCATAGCCCCGACTGCCCGGTCCTCGCCGGCCGGCGTCCCCGGGTGCCGGTGAGATCCCCGGATGCCGCGGGCTACCCGCGCGGCCTGCGGTTGCGGAGCCGCCACTGGCGCCAGCGCGACCGCTCGCTGACGGGCGCTTCGCCGTTCGATGGCGAGATGACGAGCTCGGGCGCCTTCGTGACCATGAGCCAGATCGGCAGGATGATGATGCAGAGCGGGGCGATCACCGCAATGTCCCCGCCGAGGGCGACACCGATGAAGATCGAGATCCAGCCGTCACGCGTGGCCACGAGCGTGATGCCCATGGCGCCGCACGCCACCGCGAGCGAGATGGGCAGCTCGGGGAGCACGGCGTAGCCGAGCAGGCCGATCGCGGTGCCGACGAACACGACCGGGAAGATGCGGCCGCCTCGGAAGCCCGCGCTCGCCGCGATGAGGAGCGCGACCACCTTGATTCCGGCGAAGGCGGCGAGCTGGAGGGGCGTGTAGCCGTCGGGGTCCGACAGGAGCTGCCCGGCCTGGTCGAGTCCCTTGAAGAGGGTGATCGGCCCGCCGAGCACGCCGAGGACGCCCAGCACCATGCCGCCGAGCGTGATGGCGATGAACGGATTCGGCAACGCGTGGAAGGCGCGGTGCACGAACGGGAACACCCACGCCGCGGCGATGCCGAGGAGTGCGGAGACCGCCGCGACCACCAGACCGGTCAGCAGGTAGATCGGCTCGAGCGTTCCCATCGGCTCGAGCGTGAACGCGATCTTCTGGCCCCCGATGAGGTCCATGGTCGCGGCGCCGGCGCCCGCAGCCGCCAGCGGCAGGAACAGGCGGTCCCACAGCGAGCCGCCCGACTTCATCGCGCCCACCATGCCGGTGAACACGAGCGCTGCGGCCACCGGGGTTCCGAAGAGCGCCCCGATCGTGCCGGCGATCGCCAGGGCGGCGATCTGCTGCTGCGGCACCTTCGCGAACCGGGCCAGCAGCACGATCGAGAGGGTCGCGTTGATCGCGATGATGGGGTTCTCGGGTCCGAGGCTGACGCCGCCCGCGAGCCCGAGCACCACGACGAGCGCGATCGAGGGCAGGGCCTTGAGCTCCGGGAACGGGCCCGAGAGCTCGGTCGTCGCCGAGTCGGGGCCGGCGTGCCCTGGCACGAGCCACACGATCAACCCGACGGCCATGCCGGTGACGGTCAGCACGGTGAAGATCCACCACGGCGTCGCCTCGCTCGCACCGAACGTGCCGGGCAGGGTGGTCCAGAGGAAGTCCTGGAGCTGCTCGGCCAGCCAGTTCAGCAGGTGCAGGCTCAGGGCCGAGCCGATGCCGATCGCGATCGCCGGGATGGCGAGGGTGGCGAGCTTGCGGACGCTCGGGCCGGCAGCGGGGTCGGCCGGTCCGGTGGTGGCCGCGGCGCCTGGCGTGCCGGGGGCTCCGGCGCCGTCGCTCACGAGAGCTCCACCTCGACCGAGACGGGCGGCCCGCTGCGGTAGTCGCCGAAGCGCGCCCAGTCCAGCTGGACGCGCACGAGCTCGTACTCGGACTTCGCGAGCGACTCGGCGAACCACGGGAACGCCCGGCCGTACGCCTCGGCGTACGGAGCCGCGTCGGCGCTGCCCGGCTCGAGCACGTCGGCCCGGCCCTGCGCCTGCACCGTCGTCTTGTCGATGCCGCCGACGACGATCGCGATGCGCGGGTCGCGCCTGAGATTGGCGATCTTGCGCGACCCGCCGCGGGCGTTGAAGACGAGTTCGCCCGAATCGGTCGCCGTGATGCTCAGGTAGGCCGATTGCGGTGCGCCGTCGGGTCCGACGGTGCTGACGACGGCATCGCCGCGTTCGCGGACGTAGTCGACCAGTGCTGAACGATCCATAGGGTCATCGTGGCATGCGGATGCCGCTACCGTCATGGAGAGCCCGGCGCGCGTGTCGCCCGATTCCCGCCGGAGCCGTCGCCCGTCCGCCGCGGGCCACGCCGAGAGCGAATGGACGAAGATGACCGAGCGCGAGATCACCGCACCCGTCGCCCTGTGCGGCCCAGACGGGCGGCTGAACCCCGACGCGGTGGGCTGGAGCCGCACGCCGATGCACGACACGGCCGGCATCGGCCGCGGACGCGTCGCCTGGGGTCGGAACAAGCGGTGGGAGTACTGGGCGATCATGACGCCCACCCATGTCTTCGCCCTCACCGTCTCATCGCTCGACTACGCCGCCGTGCACGCGATCCTCGCCTACGACCGGCGCACGGGCACCATCGTGAACCGCGAGGCGACGGTGCCATTGGCCAGGGGCGCGTCGCTGCCGGCCTCGCTCGGCGAGGGCTCGACGCGGGCGCGGGCGAGGAACCTGTCGATCGATATCGACGAGACTCCGGATGCCACGCGCCTGCGCGCGACATCCGACGGCGTGGACCTCGACATCACCGTCGACCGGGTCGAGGGGCACGAGTCGCTTTCGGTCGTGGTGCCGTGGTCGAACTCGCTGTTCCAGTACACGGTCAAGGACCTGGGCCGGCCCGCCCACGGGCGCGTGCGGCTCGGCGACGAGGTCGTCGAGCTTCGGGCGGATGCCGCGTGGGCGGCGCTCGACCACGGCCGCGGCCGGTGGCCGTACAGCCTCACGTGGAACTGGGCGGCGGCATCCGGACGCGCGGGGGAGCACTCGGTGCAGCTCCAGTTCGGCGGCCGGTGGACGGTCGGCACCGGGTCGACGGAGAACGGCGTCATCGTCGACGGGCGCCTGCACAAGCTCGGCGAGGAGCTCGCGTGGGACTACGACACGAGCGACTTCATGCGGCCGTGGCGCATCCACGGGTCGAGCCTCGATGTCGCCTTCGAGCCGTTCTGGGACCGGGTGAACGACACCGAGTTGCTGCTCATCAGCACGCACGGCCACCAGTGCTTCGGCCGGTTCTCGGGCTGGGTCGAGGTCGACGGGCGCCGCATCGCGTTCGACGGGCTCGAGGGCTGGGCCGAAGAGGTGCGCAACCGCTGGTGAGTCCGACGGGGCGGGCGGCGCTGCCGCCCGGGCCCGCCTAGTCGATCGGGTCGAGCAGGGTCTCGTCGGCCGGGTCGATCGCGCGGGAGTTGTTGACCCGGCGGTCGACCTCGTAGACCGAGATCGTCGAGGACACCTTGTCGGACTCGCGCGCGAGCTGCTCGACCATATGCTGCTTGCCGGCCTCGTCGAGCTTGGCCGGGTCGAGGTACTCGTCCCAGAAGTCGGCCTCGAGGAAGACCGGCATGCGGTCGTGCACCTCGCCCGAGGCATCCGCCGCCTCACGGGTGATGATCGACGTCGAGACCTGCCACTCGTCGTCGACCTTGCGCGCCGTGTAGATGCCGGCGGCGGCCAGCAGCGGGCGGTCGCCGTGCAGGAACCAGGCCCGCTTCTTGCCGGGCTCGCCCGTCCACTCGTAGTAGCCCCGCATGGGAACGAGGCACCGCGACGAGGCGAAGGCGCCCTTCCAGAGCCCGTTGGTGGCCACCGTCTCGATGCGGGTGTTGAACTGCGGGCGCTTCGACTCCTTCATGAAGGAGGGGTGGAAGTTCCACGCGGCGGCGTCGAGCATGCGCGTGACCTCGCCGGTCTCGCGGTTGGCGCGCTCGCGGACGATGGGGATCACCTCGGTCGGCGCGATCGAGTACTGGGGCCGCCAGTCGCGGAAGTCGCCGCCCTCGGCCACGAATTCCTGGATCAGCTCGTCGACCTTGGCGTCATTCGCGAAGCGTCCGCACATGCGTCCAGTCTGCACCCGTCCGCCGACATCCGCTCTGGCGACTGTCAGCGGGCGGGGTCACACTGGGTGCGTGATCGCCGAGCATTCCCGCACGTGGCGCCCGCGGCATCCGACCGACCTCCAGCAGACGATCGGCCCCCTGCGGCGCGGACCCGGCGACCCCACCTTCCGGCGCACCGTCGACGGCGCGGTGTGGCGCACGACGCGTACTCGCACGGGCGTCGCGACGGTGCGGTACGTGCAGGTCTCCCGCGACGAGCTCAGGGCCGACGCGTGGGGGCCGGGCGGCCGGGACGCGGTCGACGAGGCTCCTGCCGTGCTCGGCGACGGCGACGACCCCGCTGCCTTCGTGCCGCGCATCGCCCTCCTCGACGAGGCGCACCGGCGGAATCCCGGACTGCGGATGCTGCGGACCGGCCGCGTGTTCGAGGCGCTCGTGCCCGCGATCCTCGAGCAGAAGGTCATCACGCTGCAGGCGCACGAGTCATGGCGGTGGCTCGTGCACCGCTTCGGCGAGGAGGCGCCCGGCCCGGCGCTTCCGGCCGTGGGCGGCGTTGCACGTCGGCTGAAGGTGCAGCCGACCCCCGAGCAGTGGGCGCTCGTGCCCTCGTGGGAGTGGCACCGCGCGGGCGTCGACCCTCGGCGGTCGCGCACGATCGTGACGGCGGCCCGTCATGCGGTCCGCCTCGAGGAGGCGGGCGGCATGAGCCCGGCCGACGCCGCGGCGCGGCTGCAGGTCATGCCCGGCGTCGGCGCGTGGACCGTCGCCGAGGTCGCGCAGCGCGCCCTCGGAGACGCCGATGCCCTGTCGGTCGGCGACTACCACCTCTCGAACTACGTCGGCCATGCCCTCTGGGGTCGCGACATGACCGACGACGAGATGCTCGAGGCGATGACGCCCTGGGCCGGGCATCGTCAGCGGGTCGTGCGCCTCCTCGGCACGACGGGGGTCCAGGGCAAGCCCAAGCGCGGGCCGCGCATGCCGTTCGTCGACCACCGGGCGATCTGACTGCACCACTCCGTCGGCTACGCTGGCGTCGCCGTCGGCGGCCCTGCCGCGGCATCCGATCGAGAAGGACGCAGATGCCCCGCTTCGACCTCGCTCCCACCGACCTGCGCACGTATCGGCCCGACGTGGCCGAACCGGCGGACTTCGACGAGTTCTGGCGGTCGACGATCGCCGAGTCGCGCGCGCTCGCCCAGGCGCCCACGCTCACCCGGATCGACGCCGGGCTCGCGACCGTCGAGGTCTACGACGTGCGCTTCAGCGGGTTCGGCGGCGACCCGATCGGAGGCTGGTTCATCGTGCCGGTGGGCGCCTCGGGCGCACTGCCGACGGTCGTCGAGTTCAACGGGTACAACGGCGGACGCGGCCTGCCGCACGAGCGCCTCGCGTGGGCGAGCGCCGGCTACGCGCACTTCTTCATGGACACCCGCGGCCAGGGGAGCGGCTGGGGCACCGGCGGCGTGACGGCCGATCCGCACGGCACCGGCCCGTCGGTCGCGGGCTTCATGACCCGCGGAATCGAGGATCCGGCGACGTACTTCTACCGGCGCGTGTACACCGATGCGGTGCTCGCCGTCGATGCGGTCCGCTCACTCCCGCAGGTCGACGCCGACCGCGTGAGCGTCTGCGGAAGCAGCCAGGGCGGCGGCATCGCGATCGCCGCGGCGGGACTGAGTGACGGGCTCGTCGGCGCGATGCCCGACGTGCCCTTCCTCTGCCACTTCGAGCGTGCCGTCGGCCTGACCGACCGCGACCCGTACCAGGAGGTCGTGCGCTACCTCTCGGTGCACCGGGATGCCGCGGGCCGGGTGTTCGAGACGCTCGCCTACTTCGACGGGGTGAACTTCGCGGCGCGCGCGAGTGCGCCGGCGCTGTTCTCGGTGGCGCTCATGGATCCCGTCTGCCCGCCGTCGACCGTGTACGCGGCGCGGAACCGCTGGGCGTCCGCCGCCCGCGCGGAAACTGGAGCCGACGCGAGAGCGACGGGGGCCGAGGCCGAGATCGTGGAGTACGCGTTCAACGAGCACGAGGGCGGCGCGGGCGCGCACTGGCCGCGACAGGCGGCGTGGCTCGCCCAGCGGCTCGCGGGCACGAGCCGCTGGGCCCCGGCTCAGGCCGCGGACTGACGCACGCCGCGACGCCAGACGTCGCGCACGTTCAGCGTGTCGCCGATCGTCGTGGTCGGGTCGCCGTCGACGAGGAGCAGGTCGGCGCGCCGGCCCACGGCGATCGTGCCGCGATCGGCGAGGCCGAAGCGACGAGCCGTCACCGCCGTGGCGGCGCTGAGCGCGGTCGTGGGCGCCAGCCCGGCATCGACGAAGTACTGCAGTTCCTGGTGCACGCTCGCACCGTGCGCGAGGCCGCCGAGGAAGGGCAGCGGCTGGGACACGTCCGTGCCGATGAGGAGGTCGACTCCGGCCGCCTCGAGCGCGCGAACGGTGGCCAGGACGTCCTCGAGCCGGCCCTGCGGGTAGTGGTTGAAGCTGCTGCGCAGCGTCGAGTCCCATTCCGGGGTGAGCTTGCCGGCCACTCGCGGGTCGTCCGCGAGTGCCGAGCCGGTGATGCCCATCATCGAGGCGTCGAGCACCACGCAGGCGACGACGAATGCGCCCGACTGCGCGATGGCGTCGATGATCTCCGGCGTGTGCGGGCGGTCCATGAACAGGTGCGCCAGGCCGTCGATGCCCGCCCGGATGCTCATCTGCGTGGCCTCGATGGTGAGCGCGTGCGCCACGGTCAGCATGCCGAGTCGGTGGGCTTCGGCCACGCCGGCGTCCAGCGTCGCCTGGTCGAGCATGGGAAGGCCGGGGTGCCCCTCCACGCTGCCGTCGTCGACCATGAACTTGATGTAGTCGGAGCCGGCGCGAGCGAGCCGGCCGACGACCTCGACGGCCTCCTCCGGCGTCGTCACCTTCGCGCGCACGATCGGGTCGACCCGTTCCGGCGCGCCGGGGCGCCGGCCGGGACCGCCGGGGCGCCCGCCGGGACCGCCGGGGCGCCCGCCGGGACCGCCGCGGCCTCCGCCGCGCTGGGGGTCGAAGTCCTTGGGGAACAGCTCCTCCGGGTGTCCTCCGGGAGGGGTGAGGCCGAAACCGGCGGAACGGACGTCGGCCAGGGTGTCGTCCTCGGCGATGTGCGCGCGGTCGCGGGCGGTGTTCGCGCCCTGCATCTCGAGCTCCGTGGTCACGCCGAACTGCAACGCCATGCGGAGCCCCGCGGTGTCGGTGTGCACGTGCGCGTCGATGAGGCCGGGCAGGAGCGTCGCTCCCGGTGCTTCGACGACGTCTGCACCCGCGGGCGTGTCGTCACCGATGGACTCGATGAGCCCGTCGGCGATGACGACCGTCTTCGGGCCGAGGCTCCTGGTGCCGTCGAAGACCCGACCGGCCACAATTGCAGTACGCATACGACTTCTTCCCACTCCATGCACGAGAGCACGACCAGACGGCGAGCCCATTTACGTGTAGTCTAGCACCTATGTGCAGAATGCACACACTTAGGAGGTGTCATGACGAGTCACGACCGCGCCGCGGCGTCCGATCCCGGCGACGACGAACTGCTCGAGTCCATCGGGACGGCGTTCTCGCGACTGCGGAGACGCACGAGCAGCGTGCCGATCGACGCGCCGGTGGCTCGAACGGACGTCCGCCGCGATCTCCTCCTGGCGATCGTCGAGGAGTCGGACGGGCAGCTGGGCGTCAACGCGGTGGCCGCCGCCATGGGAATGGAGCGGACTGCGGTCAGCCGTCTCGCCGCGTCGTGCGTCGGCGACGGACTGGTCGAACGCGTGGCCTCGCAGACCGACGGGCGCAGCGTCACGCTGCGTCTCACGTCGCGCGGGCGCGAGGTGCTCGCGACTTCGCGGCACCAGCAGCGCCGGGCCTTCGAGTACATCACCAGGGATTGGGACGACCGCGAACGGGTGGAGTTCGCCCGGCTGCTCCACAAGTACGTCGCCGCCTCGAGCCGCTCCGACCCTGCGTGACCGAGTGTCGGTCGCAGCACGGGGGTCGGCTCGTTCGCCGTCGTCGCGATCGATCACCGAGGCTGCCACCTCGACGTGCGCCGCTCAACCGCGCTCGGCGAGCAGGTCCTCCATGAGGGCGATCTCCGCGTCCTGACTCTTCACGACGGCCCTGGCGAAGGGCGTCACGAGCGGGTCGCTCGAGCGTTCCAGGACCGCGTCGGCCATCTCGATCGCGCCGCGGTGATGCGCGATCATGAGCTCGAGGAAGATCCGTTCGGCCTCGACGCCGCTCGCGGCCCGCAGCTCCTCGATCTGCTCCGGGGTCGCGAGGCCCGGCATCGGCCGGCCGGGCCCGTGACCCTCCTCGCCATGTCCGTCGTGGACCGCGCCCGCGGCCGGCGACCTGGTCATCCAGGTCATCGACGGCTCGGATGCCGCCTGTGGGAGCTCCCACGCTCGAAGCCACCCGTACAGCTGCCCCGCCTGCTGCGACTGGGTCTGCGCGATGTCGTACGCGAGCAGGCGGATGTCGGGGTCGTCCGTCTCGTCGCGGACGATCATCGCGAGCTCGGCGCCCTGGAGGTGATGCACCTGCATGTCCCGTGAGAACCCGGCTTCGGCGCCGGTGTCGGTCGGGGTGGGGTCGGCCAGCGTGCTCAGGCGTCCGATCGAGAACGCGACGAGGGCGACGACCACGAGGGCGACGGATGCCGCGACGAGCACCGACACCCGCCCGATGGCGCCGTCCTTCCGGGTCATCCGACCTTGCCCTGACCGTCCACGGCGCCCGTGCACGGAGCGCCGGGCTCCGGCACGTCGCCGCTCTGCCAGTACTCCTCGATGAACGACTCGATGCGCGGATCGGCCACGTCCTCGACGGAGAGCTGCCTGTTCCATCCGCTCAGGACGATCGGTGAGGGGAGGCCCTCGAACGGTGAGAGGACCACGTAGGTCGAGGGGAGCTTCGTGCGGAGCTCCGAGACCTCCGATTCGGACAGCGAGGGGTCGTAGGTGATCCAGAGCGCGCCGTGCTCGAGGGAGTGAACGGCGTTCTCGTCGGGCACCGGCTGGGAGTACACGCCGCAGTTCAGCCATGCCGGGTCGTGCGGGCCGCCGGCCGGCGGGGTCTGCTCGTAGTCCACGGCTCCCTGGACGTGCTCGGAGACGTTCTCGAACGTCTCCACGCCTTCGATGGCATCGCCGCTCCCACCGGCCGAGTAGCTCGGCGGCTGCGGGGTCAGGACGACGGCGGTGATGAGCAGGGCGATGACGACGGCGCCGCCGATCGCAGCGGACCAGATGCCGATGCGGCGGTTGCGCTTCGCGCGGGCTTCCCGCCTGCGGTGCTCCTCGAGCTTCCTGGCGCGTTCCTCCGCTCGTTCCTGCTTGAGACGCGCGGCCTGCTTGATCTTCGGGGGAACGGGCGGGGTCGCGCTCACGCGGGGGCCTCTCTCGAACTGGGTGGGGGGCTTCCATCCGACCGCAGCTCGCTGGGAGAACGCCGCTGGCGGCGTCAGCTCGCGTCGCGTGCGTCGTCGCGAGCCGGAGCCGCGGCGCGTGCCGCCGAGTGCTCCACCTCCCACTCGACGAGCGGCTGCAGCACCTCGATGAGCTGCAGGCCGGAGGTGCTCGGCGTGTAGGAGATGGTCACGGGCGTCGTGGCGCGCACGTGCCGCTCGATCACGCCCTCGTCCTCGAGCTCCTTGAGGCGTGCGGCAAGGAGCCGATCGGAGATGCCGTCGACCGCCGCGCGGTACTCGCTGAAGCGTCGGGCGCCGCGCACGCCCGCGAGGAGGATCGCGGCGTTCCACTTGCGCCCGGCGAACTCCACCGAGTGCTGGAAGCGTCGGCATGCCGCCTCGTCGATGTGCCCGAGTTCCTGCAGTCGGGTGCGGTGCTCGGCGAGCTCGTCACGCACGGGGCGAACGGATGCCGCGGCATCCGCTCGATCACTTGGGGATTCACTAACCATAGGTAAGCAGCTTACCAGCGGTTCGGGGTTGGTCGCCCGGATGCGGCAGAGTCGAGGTGCGTCACGAGATGGGAGCACCATGCACTACGGCCACGACCTGCGGTTCGGCACCTTCATCACCCCGCGGAACGACCCGCCGCAGGCGGCCGTGCGGTTGGCCGAGCTGTCAGAGGCATCCGGCTACGACCTCGTCACCTTCCAGGACCACCCGTACCAGCCGGCGTTCCACGACACCCAGACGCTCCTGACCTGGGTCGCCGCCCGTACCGAGCGCATCCACGTCGCGGCCAACGTCACGAACGTGCCGCTGCGGCCGCCGGCCGTGCTGGCCCGGGCCGCCGCGAGCCTCGACCTGCTCTCGGGCGGGCGCTTCGACCTCGCGCTCGGCGCCGGCGGGTTCTGGGACCCGATCAGGGCCATGGGCGGGCCGCACCTGACCGCAGGCCAGGCCGTCGACGCCCTCTCCGAGGCGATCGACGTGATCCGCGGCACGTGGGACGTCGACGAGCGCGGCCGGTTCCTCGTCGACGGGACCTACCACCGCGTCGACGGCGCGAAGCGAGGCCCGGCGCCCGCGCACAACATCCCGATCTGGATCGGCGCCCTGAAGCCGCGCATGCTGCGGCTCATCGGCCGCAAGGGCGACGGCTGGCTGCCCTCGCTCGGCTACCTGCAGCCGGGCGACCTCGCCAGGGGCAACCGGACCATCGATGACGCGGCGATCGCCGCGGGCCGCGACCCCCGGGAGATCCGCCGGCTCGTGAACCTCGGCGGCCGCTTCACGAGCGGCCGTGGCGGCGGGCAGTTCGACGGGCCGGCCGAGCAGTGGGTCGAGCAGATGCTGCCGCTCGTGCTCGAGGACGGCATCGGCACCTTCATCCTCGCGAGCGACGACCCGAACACGATCGTGCACTTCGCCGAGGAGGTCGCGCCCGCCCTGCGCGCGGCGGTCGCGGCCGAGCTCGCGTCCACCACCGAGGGGGCGGCGGATGCCTCGCCCACGGCTCTGCGCGCGGGTGCAGGTCAGGTTCGCAGCTCGACCGTGCGCGCCAAGCGCCGCGACGGCATCGATTACGACGCCGTGCCCGCCTCGCTCGTGGCGAAGGCGATCGAGCCGGGCGACGCCGGCTACTCGCGGGTGAGGTCGACGTACATGCGCGGCGGCTCGCCCGGGCTCGTGCTGCAGCCGACCACGGCCGCCGAGGTCGCGGACGCCCTCGCGTTCGCGCGCCGCAACCCCGACGTGCCGCTCGGCGTCCGCAGCGGCGGCCACGGCATCAGCGGGCGCTCGACGAACGACGGCGGCATCGTCATCGACCTGTCCGGCATGCGGGACCTCGAGGTGCTCGACGCCGAGCGCCGGCTCGTGCGCGTCGAGGCCGGTGCGCGCTGGATGGACGTCGCCGCCTTCCTCGCCCCGCACGGCTGGGCGCTGAGCTCGGGCGACTACGGCGGAGTGGGCGTGGGCGGGCTCGCCACCGCGGGCGGCATCGGCTGGCTCGTGCGCGAGCACGGCCTCACGATCGACCACGTTCGCGCCGTCGAACTCGTGCTCGCCGACGGGAGCATCGTGCGAGCGGATGCCGCGGAGCATCCGGACCTCTTCTGGGCCGCGCGCGGCGCCGGCGCCAACATCGGCATCGTCACCGCGTTCGAGTTCGAGGTCGACGAGGTCGGCGAGGTGGGATTCGCGCAGCTCGCGTTCGACGCGAGCGACACCGCCGGCTTCCTGCAGGCTTGGGGCGACTGGGTCGTCGACGCGCCGCGCGACCTCACGAGCTTCCTGCTCATGGGGGCCCCTCGGCCGGGCCAGCCGCAGATCGCGCAGGTCATGGCCGTGATCGACTCGGATGACCCCGACACGATCCTCGCCCGGCTGCAGCCGCTCGCCGAGGTCGCGCCGCTCGTCGGCCAGGAGGTGCGCCTCACGACCTACGAGGCGGTCATCTCGAACGCCGCCGACACCGCGCATGCCGGCCAGGGCGAGCCGATGTCGCGCTCCGGCCTCGTCGGGCGCATCACCTCCGAGTTCGCACGCGACGCGGCGCGCTTCCTCGAGAGCGGCGCCACCCCGTTCTTCCAGATCCGCGCGGTCGGCGGGGCGGTGCACGACGTGCCGGCGGAGGCCACGGCCTACGGCCACCGCGAGGCGGAGTTCTCCGTCGTGGCGATCGGCTCGTCGCGCCACCGCACGAGCGAGCGCTGGAACGAGCTCATGGCGCCGCACATGTCGGGCGCCTACTTGAGCTTCGAGACCGGGCAGGGGCCCGAGTACGTCGCGGCGGCGTATCCGCCCGCCACGCTCGAGCGCCTGCGCGAGATCAAGCGCCGGGTCGACCCCGACAACGTCTTCAGGGACAACGCGAACATCGCGTAGGCGCCGCGGCGGGGGGGCCCCCCCCCGGGGGGGGGGCCGGGGGCCCCCCCCCCCCCCGGGGG
>NZ_WBIR01000012.1 GCF_009749395.1 Agromyces salentinus | reverse complement strand
ACCTGGCCGGGCTGCGGCTGGGCCGCGGGCGCCGACGGCGCGATGGGTGCGGTCGGCGCGGTGGGCGTCGGCTGCGCGGCACGGACGGGGGCGGATGCCGCGGCGTAGGGCTGCGGCTCCTGGCCGGGCGTGTAGACGGTGCCCGTGGCCTGCACGGGCGCGGGAGCCGGGGCGGCGGGCGTGGCGGGCGTCGTGGCCGGTGCGACCTCGGGGGCCGCGGGCGCTGCGGCGGGAGCCGCGGCGTCGGTGCCGGCTGGCTCGGCCGCGGGAGTCATCGCTGCGGGCGTCGTGGTGGGAGCGGCGCCGGTCGTGGGCGCGGTCTCCGAAGCTGTGGTCGCGGCGGTCGTGTCGACCTGCTCGTCCTGGGGCTGCGTGGGTCCGTCGGTGCTGTCGGTCATGGTGTGCTCCTTCCAAGGCGAACCCAGCTTCCCGCCGCAACCTGTGCGGCGGATATGCGGAGTCTGTGATCCTGCTATCCCCTGGCGGTGAAGGCACCGAGTGCCTCGACACCGCGCAGGAACGCCGGTCGCAAGCGTAGTGGCCGCACCCTGACGTACGGTGTGAGACGTGACCGATTCCGACCTCGAACCACGCCTGCGGCCCTGGCAGCGCACCGCGGCCGGCGCCGGCCTGCTCGCCGCCGACGGGTCCATCGCGAGCACGATCTTCGCCGAGATGAGCGCGCTCGCGACGGCGAGCGGCGCGATCAACCTCGGACAGGGCTTCCCCGACGAGGACGGCCCGATCGAGGTGCTCGACGCCGCCCGCGCCGCCATCGCCGAGGGCGTCAACCAGTACCCGCCGGGCATGGGCATGCCGGTCCTCCGCGAGGCGATCGCCCGTCACCAGCGGCGCTGGTACGGCATCGAGGTCGACGCGGCATCCGAGGTCCTGGTGACGGCCGGCGCGACCGAGGCACTCGCGGCCACGATCCTCGCGCTCGTCGACGACGGCGACGAGGTGGTCACCTTCGAGCCCTCGTACGACGCCTACGCGGCGCTCATCGCCCGGGCGGGCGGCGTGCACCGCACCGTGCCCCTCGCCTTCCCCGACTGGCGTCCCGACCCCGACGACCTCGAGCGGGTCGTGGGCCCCCGCACCCGGCTCATCATCGTGAACACGCCGCACAACCCGACCGGCGCCGTCTTCGACGCCCGGACCCTCGCGCACCTCGTGCGCCTGGCCGAACGGCACGACGCGGTGATCGTGACCGACGAGGTCTACGAGCACCTCGTGTTCGAGGGCCGGCACACGCCGATCGCGACGCTGCCCGGCGCACGAGAGCGCACCGTGACCATCTCCTCGGGCGGCAAGACCTTCAGCACGACCGGGTGGAAGGTCGGCTGGCTCGTCGCCCCGGCACCCCTCGTGACGGCCATCCTCGCGGTCAAGCAGTACCTCACCTACGTCAACGGGGCGCCGTTCCAGCCGGCGATCGCCCTCGGCCTCGACCTGCCGGATGCCGTGTTCGCGGATGCCGCGGCCGCCCTCGCGACCAAGCGCGACGTGCTCGCGGCGGGACTCACGGCGGCGGGCTTCGAGATCTCGATCCCGTCCGCCGGGTACTTCATCGTCGCGGATGCCGCGCCGCTCGGCTTCGACGATGCCGCGGAGTTCTGCCGCCGCCTCCCCCACCTGGCGGGCGTCGTCGGCGTGCCCGTCTCGGCCTTCGTGCACCCCGACCGCCGGGCCGCGACCCGGAGCCTCGTACGATTCGCGTTCTGCAAGCGCCTCGACGTGCTGCAGGAGGCGTCAGCGCGGCTCGCGATGCTCGGCGGGCGGAGCTGACCCGGCACGCCGGACCCGCCCGCGCCCGACCGGCCCTCGCCCGACCGGCCCTCGCCCGACCGGCCCTCGTTGCGGGCGCGCCGTCAGCGTGGGACGACGCCGAACCGGCGCAGCCGCAGCGCGGGATTGACCCGGCGCACCGAGGCGATGCGCTCCGCGGAGACCCAGGCGACCGCGACATCCGTCGTCTCGCCGATGGTCGCGAGCTCGACGCCCATCGGGTCGACGATCATGCTGTTTCCGGCGCCGACCGGCGGGGCGTGGTCGGCCGCGGCGACGTAGACGGTGTTCTCGAGGGCTCGCGCCGTCGTGAGCACCCGCCAGTGCGCCTCCTTCAGCGGGCCGCGCACCCACTCGGCGGGCATGCAGACCACGTCGGCGCCCGAGTCGACGATGCGTCGGGTCACCTCGGGGAAGCGGGCGTCGTAGCAGGTCTGCAACCCGAACGTGAGTCCGCCGGCCTCGAACGTCTCCGGGTCCTCCACAGCCCCGGGGGCGACCCACTCGGATTCGAGCTGGCCGAACGCGTCGTAGAGGTGCAGCTTGCGGTAGACGGCGACGACCCCCTCCGACGGCGCCACGGCGACGACGGTGTTGGAGACGCGATCCTCGCCCTCGACCCGCTCGATCATGCCCGCCACGAGGTGGGCGCCGAGCCGGTCGGAGAGCTCGGCGAGCGCGCGCGTGAACACGCCGTCGACCGGCTCGGACGCGGTGACCCACGCGGCATCCGCCGTCGGGGTGAAGTGGCTGGAGTACTCGGGGAACACGACGATGCCGGCCCCGCGGGCGACGGCGAGCTCGGCCAGGCGGGTGATCTCGGCGAGGTTGGCGGCGAGGTCGTCACCCGGCGCGAACTGCGCGACGGCGACGCCGAACGCGGACTCGGCCGGGGCGCCCGCGGCATCCGATGCGTCGTGGCTCATGCTGCGATGCTACGCACGTGCGGCGTCGAGCGTCTCGAGCGCCCACGCGTAGTGACCGCCGAGGCACTCGTGGACGGGCTCGGCGAGCGGCCCCCCGAGCCACTCGTGGGCCGTCGGATCGAAGAGCTGCTCATCGGTGAGCGCGTCGACCCTGGCGAGCACGGTGACGTGGCTCCCGCGGAGCCGTTCGCGCGCCTCGGCGAGCGCCAGCCCCCGGTACCGGTCGCGAAGGGCGACGTTGAGCTCGTCGAGCGCCGCCCAGGTGTACCCCTCGGCGGGGTAGGCGACGGGCTCGCCGGCCCGCTCCTCGTCGAGCCAGCCCAGCAGCAGGACGTGCCACGCATGGAGGTGGTCGATGAGGTCCCGGATGTCGCGATCGCGGCCCGCCCGAGGGAACGGCGCTTCGCGCTCGCCCTCCGGGATGGACTCGACGGCCTCGTCGAAACGGTGGAATCCGCGCACGGCGGATGCCTCGAGCTGGACACGGTTCGCCGGCACCGACATGTGCCCATGCTAGCCAGCGACTGCCGCGGCAGGTGGATCGCGATCGCTCAGCCCGTCGATGCCACGCGCTCGGCGAACTCCCAGACCCGAGCGGATGCCGCGGGGTCGCGGAGGCGCCGGAACAGCCGCGACGCCACGGGCGTCCCGGAGAGCTGGAACGTGCCGGCCGGGGCGACGAACCTGCCGTCCGCCACGTCCGCCGTGGTGGCGACCAACGCGGGTCCCGCGGCCTGCGCGGGCGTGTTGCCGAGGCGGCGGCTCATGCGCCCGGCCGACGGCGAGGCGGTGGCGCGGAGGTCGGCGGCGATCCCCGTGTCGGGGGCGATGCCGGGGTGGCACAGCGCGACGCGCACGCCGTCACCGCCGGCGCGGCGGCCGAGTTCCATGCCGAACAGGCCGAGGGCGAGCTTCGACGAGCCGTACGCGCGCAGGGGCCGGTACCCGCCTCGCTCGACGTCACCGGGCAGCTGCACATGCGCGAACGCCGCCGCGAGGCTGGTCTGCACCGCGACCCGCGTCCCCGACGGCGAGGCGAGGAGTCGGAGGATGCCGAGCACGAGCACCGCATGACCGAGGAAGTTCGTCTGGAAGTGCCGTTCGTAGCCGTCGGCGCCCACGTGCCGCACGGGGTCGCCGAGCAGCACGATGCCCGCGTTCAGCACCAGGTGGTCGATGGGACGGCCGTCCTCCACGAGCCGCGCGGCGAGCGCGCGGACGGAGTCGAGGCTCGCGAGGTCGAGGTCCGTGAGCACGAGGCGGGCGCGGGGCGCAGTACGGCGGATCTCCGCCTCGGCGCGCGCCGCCTTCTCGCGATCGCGCACGGGCATGATCACCTCCGCGCCGGCGGCGGCGAGCGCGCGGGCGATCTCGAGACCGATGCCGCCGCTGGCGCCGGTGACCAGCGCACGTGCCGCGCCCAGGTCGGGTAGCGCCGTCGGGATTCCGAAGGCAGTGCCAACCGTCGCATGCGTGTCGGCGGATCGATGCGGGTCGGATCGGCGGATGCCCGAGCGCTCCATGACCGGAGCGTACCGATGCGGCGCTCGACGCCGCCTCCGGGCGGGCCCTGACACGACCCGATCTTCCTGCCATGGCCAGTTTAACGCAGGGAGGGGGCCTTGCGGCAAGGCCCCAGGGGTGATGCAGAATGGGCGGCCGACCGCATTCCGACCGAGGAGAACTCCTGACCAACACAGCTTTCGACCTGCCCGATCGCCTCGCCGCCAAGCGCGCCCCCCACCTGATCGACGCCGATGAGGCGCAGTTCACGGCGATCGCCACGAGCCTCCGCGAAGCGACCGCGGAGGCGTCCGAGCGCCTCGACGACGTTCGCCGGCAGCGCGGCGGTCACGGCCAGCAGGCGCTGGACCGTGACCTGGAGATCCATCGCCTCACGGCCCGGCTGCGCACCCTCCGCCGCTTCGGCATCGACCTCTGCCTCGGCCGCATCATCGCGGAGGACGGCGCCGATCCGGTCTACATCGGCCGCACGGGCCTCACCGACGAGGCCGGGCGACGGCTGCTCCTGGACTGGCGTTCGCCGGCCGCCGAGCGGTTCTTCGCGGCGACGCACGGCGACCCGATGGGACTCGCGAGCCGGCGCCGCTACCGGTGGACGAACGAGCGCATCACCGACTACTGGGACGAGGTGTTCACGGCGGAAGGGCTCGAGGGCCACGCGGCACTCGACGACCAGTCCGCCTTCATCGCGAGCCTGGGCGGGACCCGCTCCCCTCGCATGCGCGACGTGCTCGGCACCATCCAGGCCGACCAGAACGCCATCATCCGGGCCGGCTCGCGCGGCGCCCTCGTCGTGGACGGCGGCCCCGGCACCGGCAAGACCGTCGTCGCGCTGCATCGCACGGCGTACCTGCTCTACTCCGACCCGCGCCTCGGACACCGGCGTGGCGGCGTGCTCTTCGTGGGACCGCACCAGCCCTACCTCGACTACGTCGCCGATGTGCTGCCGAGCCTGGGCGAGGACGGCGTGCAGACCTGCACGCTGCGCGACCTGGTGCCGGAGGGGGCTGCCGCGGCGGAGGAGCCCGACGCGCACGTGGCCGTCCTCAAGGGGTCCGCGCGGCTGGTGGGCGCGATCGAGGCCGCGGTGCGCCACTACGAGCGGCCACCCGCCAAGGCCATGACCGTCGAGACCGAGTGGGCGGATGTCCGGCTCGATCCGAGCGACTGGGCCGAGGCGTTCGACGCCGCCGAGCCGGGCGCCACGCACAACGAGGCCCGCGGGCGGGTGTGGGACGAGCTCATCGCGATCCTCATCGACAACCACGACGAGGTCGACGTCCCCGACGAGGCGCTGCGACGCTCGCTGCAGCAGGACCCCGCGCTGCGCACGGCCTTCGACCGCGCCTGGCCGCTGCTCGAGCCGACCGGCGTCGTGGGCGACCTGTGGTCGGTGCCCGCCTACCTGCACGCGTGCGCGCCCTGGCTCTCCGCCGCCGAGGTCGACGCGCTCCAGCGCGAGGACGCGCGCGCCTGGACGGTCGCCGACCTCCCACTGCTCGACGCGGCCCGGCAGCGGATCGGCGACCCGGCGGCATCCGCCAGGCAGTGCCGTCGCGAGGCCGTCGCGGCCGACGAGCGGGAGCAGATGGCCGCCGTCATCGACAACCTCATCGATGCCGAGGTGCTCGACGACGGCGAGGGGCTCATGACCATGCTCCGGGGCGAGGACGTGCAGCACACGCTGCTCGAGCAGGCGGCGCCGACCAGGAGCGACCCCGAGGTGCTCGCGGGCCCGTTCGCCCACATCGTCGTCGACGAGGCGCAGGAACTGACGGATGCCGAGTGGCGGATGCTGCTGCTCCGGTGCCCGTCCCGGAGCTTCACGATCATCGGCGACCGGGCGCAGGCGCGGCACGGGTTCGCCGAGTCGTGGCAGGAGCGGCTCGAGCGCGTCGGCTTCGGCGACGTGCACCTCGCGTCGCTCAGCATCAACTACCGCACGCCGGAGGAGGTCATGGCCGAGGCGGAGCCGGTCATCAGGGCCGCGCTGCCCGACGCGAACGTGCCCACCTCGGTGCGACGCAGCGGGCTGCCCGTGCGCCGCGGGTCGTCGGGCGAGCTGGGAGCGGTGCTCGCCCAGTGGCTCGCCGAGCACGACGAGGGCGTCGCGTGCGTGATCACCGCGCGCGACAGCGCGACGCTCACCGCGTCGGTGCCTGAGTCCGGCCGGGCACCGGGTTCTCCTCGCGTGCGGTGGCTGACGCCCGAGCTCGCCAAGGGACTCGAGTTCGACCTGGTGGTGCTCATCGACCCCGATGACCTCGGGGACGGCATCGAGGGCTCCGTCGATCGGTACGTCGCGATGACGCGCGCGACCCGGGAGCTCGTGATCCTGTCGAGCTGACGGTGTCGACCCGTCATGCGGATGCCGAGGACCGTGTCAACCCGTTCGAATCGCACCGCGAAGACCCGTAGCGTCATGGCATGGCACTCTTCGCACCCAGGCAGCCCCGCGTCATCCGCTTCCAGGAGCCATCGGTGGGCCTGAAGGCCGATCGCGCGCCATGGAGCCTCTGGGCCGACGGGTTCGGCCGGCTCGCGATCCGGTCCATCCAGGCGATCATCGTCGTGGCGATCGCGGCGGGCGTCATCTTCGTCATCCAGTCGCTGACGCTCGTCACGATCCCGCTCGTGCTCGCCCTCATCTTCGCGAGTGCCTTCGCGCCGGTGATGCGCTGGATGCGCGGACGCGGGGTCCCGCCGCTGCTCGCGACCCTGATCATGCTGCTCACGACCGTCGCGCTGCTCGGGGCGCTTGGCTGGCTCATCGTCTGGGCCGTGCGCGACCAGTGGGACGAACTGGCGGCCCAGGCGCAGGAGGGCTTCCAGAAGGCGGCGGTCTGGGCGCAGGACCTGCCGTTCTTCCCGTCGAGCGACCAGCTCGACGAGTGGATCGCCCAGGCGACCGACTTCCTGACCAGCTCCCAGTTCGGATCGGGTGCGATCGCCGGTGTGGGCGCGGTGGCGAACTTCATCACGGGCTTCGTGCTGCTCGTGACCATCCTGTTCTTCTTCCTGAAGGACGGGCCGCAGATGTGGGAGTTCCTGCTCCGACCGTTCCGGGGCGAGAACTACGCGCGAGGCCGGCGGGTCGGCGAGAAGACGGTCTCGGTGCTGGGCTCGTACGTGCGCGGCACGGCCGCCGTCGCACTCGTGGACGCGCTCGGCATCTACATCGGCCTCGTGATCCTGCAGGTGCCGCTCGCGATCCCGCTCGCCGTGCTGGTCTTCGTGCTCGCGTTCATCCCGATCGTGGGGGCGACCATCGCCGGCATCCTCGCCGCCCTCGTCGCCCTCGTGGCGAACGACTGGGTCAACGCGCTCTTCGTCGTCGGCGTGGTCGTCGTCGTGAACCAGCTCGAGGGCAACTTCCTGCAGCCGGTGCTCATGGGACGCACCATGAAGCTGCACGCCTTCGTCGTCCTCGTCGCCCTGACCGTCGGCGCCGCGCTCGGCGGCGTGCTCGGCGCCGTGCTCGCCGTGCCGATCACGGCCGTCGCCTGGGGCGTCGTCCAGGTCTGGGACGGCCCCGGTACCCCGGCACGCTGGGCGAGGGCGAAGGTCCCGGCCCGGGCCCAGACCGCTGAAGGCATCGCGACTCGGTAGCGTGGTACCCGTGACGAACACCTCTGCCGCCGGCCGTGAACTCCCCCACGTCGTGATCGTGGGCGGCGGCTTCGCCGGCGTGTACGCGGCCAAGGCCCTCGCGAAGGCGCCCGTGCGGGTGACCCTCATCGACCGCCGGGTCTACAACACCTTCCAGCCCCTGCTCTACCAGGTCGCCACGGGCGGGCTCAACCCCGGCGACGTGACCCACTTCCTGCGGAGCCTGCGCATCCGGCAGCGCAACCTCGAGATCGTGCACGAGCACCTCATGGAGATCGATCCCGATGCGCGCAGCATCCGCATGCTCGACGGCCAGAGCATCGGCTACGACTACCTCGTGCTCGCGAACGGCGTGACCACGACGTACTTCGGCACGCCCGGCGCCAAGGAGCACGCGTTCGCGGTGTACTCGCGATCGCAGGCCATCCGCATCCGCGACACGCTCTTCACGAGGCTCGAGCGCATCACCCAGCAGAGCGACCGCACCGACGGGCTCCACATCATCGTGGTCGGCGGCGGCCCCACCGGCGTCGAGATGGCCGGCGCCCTGGCCGAGCTCCGCGACCAGGGGCTCCGCCCCGCCTACCCCGAACTCGACGGCGACGCCTTCCGCATCACGATCGTGCAGCGTGGCGAAGAACTGCTGAAGCCCTTCATCCCGCGCCTGCGCCGGTATGCGAAACAGCAGCTCGAGCACCGCGACGTCGAGCTCCGGCTCGGCACCGGCGTGGCCGAAGTCCGCCCCGAGTCCGTCGTGCTGACCGACGGCACGGTCATCCCGTCGGACATGACGGTCTGGGCCACGGGTGTCGCGCCGCACGAGGAGGTGCGCTACTGGAGCCTGCCCCTCGACGAGCACGACCGCATCCGGGTCGGCGAGGACCTGCAGGTGATCGGCCTGCCCGGCGTTTTCGCCGCAGGTGACGTCGCGATCGCACCTCAGGACCTCCCACAGCTCGCGCAACCCGCGATCCAGGGCGGCGCCCACGTCGGCCGGCAGATCCTCCGCCTCATCGCGGGCGAGGCGACCGAGCCCTTCGAGTACTACGACAAGGGCCAGCTCGCCATCGTCGGCCGCCGGTCGGCCGTCGGCGAGATCCCGGGGCTCGCGAACCTGCCCGTCCTGCACGCGCTGAAGTTCCTGAAGAAGGTCCCCGGGTTCCGTCGCACCTTCGGCCTGACCGCCTACCCCGCGTGGGCGGCGTGGCTGTTCGTGCACATCGGCAGCCTGCTCGGCTCGCGCAACCGCCTCACGACCATGATCGGCCTGTGGGCGCGCTACGGCTTCCGCTGGTACCGCACGCCGGTGCCCATCGTAGGCGACGTGCCCGCCATCCGTCCCTCCAAGGCGGAACGGCTTCGCCTCACGCCCGAGCAGCTGCGCATCGCCGAGGCCGCGATGAAGGAGGACCTGGCCGACGAGGTCATCACCATCGCGTCGCCGACGGAAGGCGGGGCCGAGTCGGGTGCCGCGACGCCGGCGAAGCCAAGGGCGAAGTCGCCCGCGAAGCCTCGCCCGAAGACGCCCGGGAAGCCACGGCCCAAGACGGCACGGGCGCCCGGGACCGAGGCACCGTCCGGAACGGCGCCGGCGGCTGCGACCGAACGCCCGGCGAAGGGCGAGCCCACCGACGGGTGACCGCCGGCTGACCGTTCGCGCTCGTCAGACGGAGCGGGTGCGTCAGGTCGAGCGGGTGCGTCAGACCGACCCGCCGCCGAGATCTCCGAACAGGAAGCCGGCGTGCTGCTCGCGTTCACGACGCTCGACCTCGAGCGGGTCGAGGTCGTCTTCGGACGCAAGCACCGGTCCGCCCGGGTCACCCGCGCCGGCGTGGATCGGCTCCCCCTCCTGCCGGAGGCGCTCGTCGGCGGCATGCGCGACGAGGGAGGGCACGTAGTCGCGCACGGGGTTCCCGACGAGGCGCCGCGCCTCGTCCTCGACGATGCCGCGCACCCTGGTGGCGTCGACCGACGGATACCGCGCCGTCAGCTCGGTGACGACGTGCTCGATCGCATCCGCTTCGAGGGCCCTGCGCGTGTCCGGTTCGCTCATGGGCACATATGATCCTCCGGCCCGCCTGCTCCGACAAGGGACGGGACGGCGACGGATGCATGAACGCCGGATGTCGCGTCGCATGCGCGGTGGGCGTGTCGGAGGTTCACGGTCTACTGTTCGAACAGACGTTCGAACGAGAGGCGCGACATGACCATGACCCTTGAGGCGGCGACCATCTGGGAGCACGACGGCGTGCCGGTCAGGCTCGTGTTCCGCGACGAGCGCTGGCACCCTGTCGACACCCCGATCCCCCTCACCCGGGAGTCCGAGCTCCTGCCTGCCGCCCTGACGCATCCGCCGACGCGGCACCTCGGATGGCGCATCCGCGCCTGCTCCGAGGCCGACGAGCTGCTCACGGTCGACATCGTCCGCGTCGATGGTGGCTGGGCGGTCGAGCATGTCTGGGCCTGACCCGGATTCGGGGGCATTGCAGGATCGGATGCGCGGAGGGGCGCGCCTCCCCACCGCCTGGCGAGGAGGTGCGCCCCGAGTGATGTCGTTCGGCAGGCTGTCTAGTGCGTCGACTCCCCCGTCGCCACGGCGAACTCGTTCGGGGTGACCTCCAGCTCCGCGCTCTCGAGCACCTCGCCCGTGTTCAGGTCGACGGCGTGGATCGAGTTCGCGGCGGGCTCCGTCACGTAGGCGACGTCGCCGTCGCCGTCGACCACGATCCCGGGGTGCGGCTCCTGCCATTCGGCCGGGCTCTCCCATGCCTCGATGACCGGCCAGGAGGCGGTGAGGTCGCCGGTGATCGGGTCGAGCACGTGGATCGATCCGTCCGACGCGAGGATGAAGGCGTCGTCCTCCGGGCCGCGCGCCACACCGCGCCAGGTGTACTCGACCCCCTCCGGGAGGTTCACGACCTCGAGGGTTCGCGCCTGCGTGTCGACCAGGATGACGTCCCGGAGGAGGTACCCCTCGGCGTCGGGATCGCTCTTGTAGTCGCCCACCATGATCGGGCTCGTCGCGGAGACGTACGCATTGCCGGTACGGCCGAACTCGTCGGGCGCGTCGAGCTTGACCACCTCGCCCTCGTCGTAGAGCAGCACGCCGTTCTCGCAGCCGAACACGACGACCTCCCCCTCGACGGCGCCCTCGCCGTGCACGCCGGGGCACTGGTCGCTCGCCGCGACCTCGTGGCCATGGTCGTCGAGTGCCCGGATGCCGGTCCGACCGTCGGCGTCGCCCACGGTCGTCACCAGCGTGCCGTCCTCCAGCACGACCGACACGCCGTGGTGGGCCTCGGTTCCGGGCACGACCTCGGCCTCGGGCAGCGCGCCGTCGGCGCCGAGGAAGTCCGCGGTCTCGAAGATCGTCGTGTCGCTCGTGGCATCGTCGTAGAGGACGGTGCGATCGGCGTGCCGCACGACGTGACCCGCGGCCGCGGCCGGCACGACGGCGGCCGTCACCTCAGGGTCAGCCGAGCGGGCGTCGCCCGCCGCATCCGTCCAGGTCCCGGCATCGAGGAGCTGGAAGCCCTCCGAGGTGGTGAGGAACAGGTGCCTGCCGTCACCGGCGGCGTTCAGCCGCGTGAACTCCTCGGTCTCGAACTCGGCGAGGACCTCGAGCGTCGTGCCGTCGAGCACGAGCACGCCGCCCTCGTAGGCGACCGCGACGCGGGGCGACGCCGCGGGCTGGCCGGCGGATGCCTCGGCTCCGGCTCCCGGCGCCGGGGTCGCAGCGCAGCCCGACAGCGCGAGGCCTGCGACGAGGCCGAGGCCGAGCACGACACGTGGCGCGACGCGGCGGGGGTCTCGGACGATGGATCGGGTCAAGGGCTTCATGGGCTCCCTCTCATCTCTGGGGTGGTTGTGGGCGCTCGTGTGAGAGCCCGTCGGAGATGCGGTCGGTGTTGACGCGCATCAGGTCGAGGTAGGTGGGGGCGTCGCCGTCGGCGTCGGTGAGCGACTCGGTGTAGAGCTCGACGACCGCCACCTCGCGGTCGGCCTCCTCCGCGAGCACCTGGGCGAGCCGGTCGGGCTGCGACGAATCGGCGAAGATCGTCGGCACCGCGGCGGCGTCGATCGCCGAGACGAGGTCGCGCAGGTCGCTCGCGCTGGGGGCGGCGAGCGTCGTGCCGCTCGGAACCACGGCGCCGATGATGCGGAAGTCGAAACGCTGCGCGAGGTACCCGAAGACGTGGTGGTTCGTGACCAGCGCGCGTCGGGCGGCCGGGATCGCCTCGAAGGCCGCGACCATCTCGGCGTCGAGCTCCGCGAGCTCGGCCAGGTAGGCATTCGAGTTCGCCGTGATCGCGGTCGACTCGACGGCGTCGACTCGCAGGAGCTCGTCGCTGACCACCGAGACGACATCGACCATGCGGGCGGGGTCCGTCCAGAAATGCGGATCGAGCGACGCGGCCGCACCGTCTCCCCCGTACTCGAGCGCTTCCACGTGGTCCCCGGCGAAGAGCACCGGCACCCCGTCGGCGGCCGCCGCCTCCACCTGCGCGGCGAGGCCCTCCTCGAGGCCCAAGCCGTTCGCGACGATCAGCTCCGCCTCGCGGAGGCGGGCGGCCGTCTGCGCCGAGATCTCGAACGAGTGGGGATCCGCGTTCGACGGCATGAGCGTCAGCACCTCGAACTCACCGTCGGCCAGTTCGGAGACCACGTCTCCCAGGATGTTGGTGGTCGCCACCACGAGCGGGCGGTCGGAGGACTCCGACGTGCAGGCGGTGAGGCACATCGCCGGCGCCGCGAGCACGAGGGCCGCCGCGAGCATCCGCGCGGTCGCGGTCATCGGCCCGTCTCCAGCAGGAATCGCGGTTCGGCCGCCGTCTCGAACGTGCGCGCGACGCGAGCGCCATCGGCGAAGTCGATCTCGAACAGTCGCCGCTCGGCGACGCCGTTGAGGTAGGCACGATGCTGGTCGGCGATGAGCTCGACGCCCGCGAGACGGGCCTGATCGGCGACGGTGGCCGCGAGGAGCGGTTCGGTCGAGGCCAGGCGTCCGCCGGTCGCGCCGTCGAGCACGAGCACGCGGCCGCTCATGGTGAGGGCCAGCACATGTCCGTCGGCGTCGTCCACGGCGGTGACCCGCGCGAGCGGTTCGCCGGCCTCGATGAGGCGCCATGCCCGAGCTCGGGTGTCGAGCAGCCAGATGCTCGTGGCCCCCGTGCCGCCGGCGAGCGCGGCCACGGTCGGGCGCGACTCGCGGGCATCGAACTGCTCCGCGCGGGGCGCTTCGACGTCGTCCGGGTACGGAATCCGCTCGAAGGCGATCGTGCCGTCCTCGCCAGCGTTCGCCAGCACGGCCCCGTCGCGACATCCGATCACGACGCCGACCACCGTGGTGATCGTGCCCTTGGCGGCCGGGCAGGCGGTTGCGGCGCCCGGGCTGCCGTCCGCCGCGAGCGCGCGGACGCGATCGGCCACGCCGTCGGCGCCGGGCTCGGTCACGACGGCGCGCGTTCCCACTGGCACGATGAGGCCGTCGTGCGGCGCGACCTGCACGCGGAACGCCTCGTCCAGGGAGCCGTGTCCGAGGGTCTCCGAGAGGATGAGCACCGCTTCGCCGGAGGCGGCGAAGAAGGCTCCCATGCCCGCATCGCTGGCTGACACCGTGGCTCCGCCCTGTCCCGCGATCTCGCCCAGCTTCCTCGGGTCGGCACGGTAGTAGTGGAAGTGATCGACGTGGCTCCAGGTCCACACGCCGCTGTCGATGACCGTCACGGCGTCGGCCGCGGGCCGCACCGCGTAGGCGTACCGACCCTCGCTGGCCAGTGACTCGACGCCGACGAGTGCGCCCAGTTCCTCGATCGAAGCGTCGAGCAGGTCCAGGTGGGCGACGGAACCCTGTTCGTCGACCGTGAGCAGGTGCGCCTGGGCCTCCGCGAGCTCCTGCGCCCCCTCGACGCGCCCGTGGCCGTCTTCCTCGAACCCAGCGGCATCCGCCCCTGAGCCGGTCGGAAGGCCCGACGGACCGGCGCAGCCCGCGACGGCCAGGACCATCGCGGTCACGACCGCGGTGGAGGTGCGACGTCGATGCAGAGAAGTCGTTCCTCGACCGGAGGGAAGGCCGGTGCGCGAGCCCGTACGGTCACGCGAGCGCGAGCGCCGCACCAGTTCGCGAATCGCGGCCGAGGCGGGCACGCTCGCGACGGCGGCGAGCGCGACCGTGGCGCCGGCGGCCGTGCCGGCGTGCCAGGAGACCAGCAGCCCGACCCACACCGCGATCGCCCCGATGCACGCTCCGAGCGCCATCGTCGTCGGCAGGCGCACGGTCCACCGGTTCGCAGCCACGACGGGGCCGAGGAGCATGCCGAGGACGAGGAGGGAGCCGACCGCCTGGTACGCGGACACGACGGCGATTGCGATGAGCCCGACGAGCATGGCCTGCGCGAGCTTCGGCCGAAGCCCGAGGAGCCGGGCCTGGCGCGGGTCGACGGCGAGCGCGACGAAGGGTCGATGGAAGGCGGTCGCCAGGCCGACGGTCACGAGCGTCGCGGCGGCGAGGGCCACCACCTGGTCGGGGCGAACCGCCAGGATGTCGCCGAAGAGGATCGCCGTGGCATCCGTCGCGAAGGTCCCCGAACCGGAGATGATCACGACCCCGAGCGCGAGGCTGGCCACGAACAGCAGGCCGATGCTCGTGTCGGCCGAGAGTCGCCACCGGTGCTGTACGACGCTCACGCCGACGGACATCACCGCGGCGCTCACCGCGGCGCCGAGGAGCACCGGCGCTCCGACGAGCGTCGCCAACGCGACGCCCGGCAGCACGCCGTGGGCCATCGCCTCCCCGAGGAACGCCATACCGCGGGCCACCACCCAGGTGCCGACGACGGCGCAGAGCACGGCGACGAGCACGCCGGCGGCGAGCGCACGAAGCATGAAGGCGGAGGTGAAGGGGTCCATCAGGAGGGTCACACGGAGGACCGTAGCATTAATTGAGAATGATAATCATTTGCTACAGTGACGCGGGTGCACGCCACCACTCCCCTCGCTCGCGCCATCCGCCTCGATGTCGACCTCGACGGCCACCCGGTGCTCCGCGACGTCTCGCTCAGCGTTCGCGCGGGCGCGGTCACGGTCGTCGTCGGCCCGAACGGCGCCGGCAAGTCGACCCTCCTCGAGACGATCGCCGGGCTGCATCGACCACGGGCGGGGCGAGTAGAACTGGCCTTCCCCGGTGAGGTCGCACTCGTCCCGCAGCGCAGCGCGATCTCCACGCGTCTGCCCGTCACGGTCGGGGAACTGGCCGCGATGGGGCGCTGGCGACGGACGGGCGCGCTCCGGCGCCTGGGCCGCGACGACCGCGCGATCGTCTCCGCGAGCCTCGAGGCCGTCGGCATCGCCGACCTCCGCCGTCGACCAGTCGCAGCACTCTCGGGCGGCCAGCGTCAACGAGCGCTGCTCGCGCAGGGCCTCGCCCGGCGAGCCCGTCTCCTCCTGCTCGACGAACCGATGAACGCCCTCGACGACGAGTCCAGGTCGGCCGTGAACGCGGCGATCCAGACGGCCGTCTCCGGCGGCACCGGGGTCGTGGTGGTCACGCACGCGCTCGACGAGCTCGACCGGTTCGACGCCGTGATCCGGCTGCCGTGACGGCGCCGCGCCCAGCGGTGGGCCGCACCGGCTCGGCCCACCATCCGACGTAGGCTGGTCCGGATGTCTCGCACGCTCGATCACCGCCCACGCACCCGCGTCCGGGCGACGGGCCTCGGTCTCGGCATCGCAGCCCTGCTGGCGCTCGTCTCGATCCGCCTCTTCGCGCCGCCAGAGCTCGGCGCCGGACTGTCCGATCGCGTCCAGGACTTCGTGACCCTCTCGGTGAGCGTGGTCATCGAGAGCCTGCCGTTCGTGTTCCTCGGCATCCTGCTCTCGATCGCGGTGCAACTCTTCCTGCCAGAGGACTTCCTGGTCCGGCGGATGCCGCGGAGCCCCGCGCTCAGGCGCGTCGTCGTCTCGCTGCTTGGCGTGCTGCTGCCGGTGTGCGAATGCGGCAATGTCCCGCTTGCCCGCGGGCTCATCAAGCGAGGGCTCTCCGTCGGCGAGTCGATGACCTTCCTGCTCGCCGCGCCGATCCTGAACCCCGTCACGATCATCACGACCTACCAGGCCTTCGGCTGGGACGACGGCATCCTCGTCGCCCGCATCGCCGGCGGCTTCGTCATCGCGAACCTCGTGGGCTGGGTCTACAGCCGGCATCCCGACCCGATGTCGTTGCTGACGCGCGGGTTCGCTGCGTCGTGCGCGCACGATGCGACGGCGGATGCCTCATCGAAGCCGCGCACCGCCGCCCGCATGTTCCTCGAGGAGACCGGGGAGATGCTGCCGGCCCTCTTCGTCGGCTCGGCGATCGCGGGACTGATCCAGGTCGCCGTGTCGCGCGACGTGCTCGTGACGCTCGGGCAGAACCCGGTGCTCTCGGTCTTCGCCCTCATGCTCCTGGCGTTCGTCATCTCGATCTGCTCGAACGTCGACGCCTTCTTCGTGCTCTCGTTCGGGTCGACATTCATGCCCGGTGCGATCGTCGCGTTCCTCGTGTTCGGGCCGATGATCGACGTGAAGATGCTCGCCCTGCTCCGCACCACGTTCACCGCGCGCACGCTCGTGCAACTCACGGCGATCGTGGCGCTCGCGAGCGCCGCGATCGGGTTGGGGGTCAACCTTGTGGCCTAGGCTCATCCAACGCTGGAAGGGCATCGCCCTCACCCTCGTCGGCGTGGTCGCGACGCTCTGGCTCACCCTCACGGGGCAGCTGGCCCTGTACATCCACCCGCGCTACTTCGTCTTCACCGCGATCATGTCCGTCATCGGCGGGCTCCTGGCGCTGGTCGCCCTCGCGCTCGCCCCCGATCGCGACGCGGAGGACCACGAGCACGGGTCCGGCCACGACGAGCACGCCAACCACGACCCGTCGGCGGATGCCGCCGCGCATCCGCACAGGACACGCCTGACCGCCCGGCGACGGCGTCTCGGCGCGACCGGCGCGGTCGTGAGCGGCACCATCGTCGTGGGCGCCGTCCTCGCGCTGCTCGTGCTCCCGCCCGCGGCCCTCACCGCGCAGACGGCGGTGGACCGGGACATCGACCGGACGACGGCCGACCTCGCGGGCGATGCCCCGAGTCTCGCGGGCGCGGACCTCGGCAGCTTCACGATCAAGGACTGGGCGCTGCTCCTGCGCCAGAGCGAGAGCCCCTCCGCGTTCTCCGGCCAGGAGGTGGAGCTCACCGGCTTCATCGCACCGGCACCCGGCGACCCCGACGACGCGTTCACCATCGCACGATTCACCGTGACCTGCTGCGCGGTCGACGCGCAGCCCATCGGGATCACCGTGCATCTCCCCGGCTGGCGCGAGCGTTTCGCCGTGGACGACTGGGTGATCGCGACCGGCGCGTTCGGAGGCGACCCCGCCGGCGGCGAGGGGGCCGTCCTGGTGCCGCAGTCGGTCGAGCCCACGTCACAGCCGGAGCAGCCGTATGTCTTCTGATCCGGCCGTCGGAGCCCCCGTCGCGGCCGAGGGGCACCGGTTCCGCCGCCGCCTCCTCGGCACGATCGGCGCGCTCGCGGTCGCGGCGACGGCGCTCGGCGTCGCCGGCTTCGTGCAGGGTCCGCGGCTCGCCGAGGCATCCGTCGACGTCCAACGCGTGACCAGGCTCGCCGACGGCCGCGTCGAGCTCGAGCTCAACCAGGCGATCGCCCGGGTCGACGGCGTCCTCCGCGTCGAGCCCGAAGTCCCGGCCGAGCTCTCGGTCGAGGGCGATGCGCTCGTCGTCGAGTTCACCGAACCGCTCCCCTACGACACCGAGTTCCACGTCGCGATCGACGGCGTGGTCGGCTCCGCGCAGCCCACCGCGGTCACCGTCGAGCACGGCTTCAGGACCGCGGATGCCGCAATCCTCACCCTCGTCCGGCGCAGCCCCGACGGGCTGCCCGACGCCATCCTCCGATCCGGATCGGCCGAGCGCACCCCCGAGGCCGTCATCGAGGCGCCCAGGCTGCAGTCGTTCGCGCAGGCGGGCGATGCGGTGGTCGCCGTCGCGATCGAGGACGACGGTTCGAACACGCTCCGCATCGCCGGGCTGGGCGAGCAGACCCAGACGATGGGCCTCGTCGAGCCCGGCGAGGTGCACGCGATCAGCGGCTCGACGACGCATCCGCTCATCGCCTACCTGCATCAGGGGCTGGCGCGACCGAGCGGCGCCGCGCCGGCGTTCTCCGACACGCTGTTCACCCTCGACGTGTCGGGGCAGCCGGCAGAACCGGAGCCGGTCGTCGGCCTGGACGGGTCGCCGATGCGAGTCGCCGACTGGCGGTTCGTGCCGGGCACGACCTCGATGGTGGTCCAGGACCTCGACGGCGCGCTCTCCGTCGTCGACGCCTTCGGACTGGTTCCGCCGAGACCGCTCGGCTCGGCCACCCAGCTCCGCGGCTTCCTGCCGGGAACCCAGGAACTCATCGTGGCCGACCCCGACCGCGGTCGAGTCGTCGACCTCCGCAGCGGTACCGAGCGGCCCAACGACCTGCCCATCGCCGACCTGCCCGACCATGCGCATCCGAGCTCCGTGACGCAGCTCGATGCCGACGGCGCACACCTGCTCACCGTGCTGCTCGCCGGCACGGACGGCAGCGGAGACGCGGCGGCGGAGTCCCTCCTCGCGCTCGTCGACGACGTCGGCACGCAGGTGCGCTACTCGACGGGACCCGACAGCCGGATGCTCCGATCCTGCGTCGCGCCCAATGGACACCTCGTCGCCGTGGAGACCGCCGCCGTGGATGCACTCCCCGACGGCTATCCCGAGGCACCCTCGTCCCGGGATCGCCTGACGAGCGTGATCGACATCGCCACCGGCGAGCTGGTGCTGACCCAGCCCGGCGGGTCTTCGGACTGGTGCGCGTAGGCAGCACCGCGAAAAAGATCTCCCGCCACCGTCGCTCTCCTCAATAGAGTGGGGCACGGGGGGGTGATGTGCTGTGCTCGAGGGTGCCCTCCGCGTGCTCGTCATCGAGGATGACGCCGACGTCGCGCTCTACACGCGCACCGTGCTCGAGAAACGGGCGGCGTGCCAGGTCCTCGTGCTGGCCAGCGCGGACGGCGTCGCCGAGGTCGTCGCCGAATTCGCCCCCGACGTCGTGATCACGGATGTCGAGCTTCCCGGGTCGAGCGGCCTCGACATCCTCGAGGAGACCCATCGTCGCGACCCCGACCTGCCGGTCATCGTCATGACCGCGCACGCATCGGTCGACTACGCCGTCCGTGCACTGCGCGATCGTGCCGACGAGTTCCTGACCAAGCCGGTGTCGTCGGCCGACCTCGTCGCCGCCGTCACGCGCCTCGGAGCCCGTGCTCGGGCAGCCGCAGCGCAGCGCCGGCAGCGCACGATCCTCGCCATCGGAGCCCACCCCGACGACGTCGAGCTCGGTGTCGGCGGAATCCTGGCCGCACATGCCGCAGTCGGGGACCCGATCGTGATCCTCACGCTCTCCCGCGGCGCCAGGGGCGGCGAGGCCGACGACCGGCAGGACGAGTCGCTCGCGGCGGCCGAGCTCGTCGGCGCACGGCTCTTCCTCGAGGACCTGGAGGACACTCGCATCCCGAATGCAGACCCGACGGTCGCGATCATCGAACGCGTCGTCGCCGAGGTGAAGCCCTCGATCATCTACACGCACAGCCGGAACGACCGCCACCAGGACCACCGGGCGGTGCATGAGGCATCGCTGGTCGCCACGCGTTCCGTTCCGACGGTCGCGTGCTACCAGAGCCCGTCGTCGACCGTGGAGTTCCGCCCGAGCCGCTTCGTGCCGATCGACGGACAACTCGAGACGAAGCTCGCCCTGCTGCGGTGCTTCGCGTCGCAGAGCGGCATCCGCAGCTACCTGGAACCGGACTTCGTGCTCGCGGGCACCCGCTACTGGTCGCGATTCGGCAGGGGCGAGCACTGCGAACCGCTCGAGATCGTGCGCGACAGCGCGGGCATCGGCGCGCCCCTCGATGGCACGCGTTCGCGGAGCAGGATCACCCAGGTGGGCGAGGAACTGTGAGCAGGCGAACGGTCCTCGTCACCGGCGCGGGCGGTCCGGCCGGCGTGGCCGTCATCCGTTCGCTGCTGCGTCGCGAGGATCTCGTCGTCTACGCAGCCGACATGGACGGCTGGGCGAGCGGGCTCTACCTCGTCCCATCGATGCGACGGCGCATCCTGCCCGCCGGGAACGCTCCCGAGTTCGTCGAGTCCGTCATCGCGCTCTGCGACCGGGACGAGATCGACGTCGTCGTCTCGACGGTCGATGCCGAGCTGCCGCCCCTGGCAGCCCGGAGAGCGGAGCTCGGAGCGGTGCTCGCGGCCCCGTCGCAGGCCGCGCTCGATACCGCGCTCGACAAGTGGCGGCTCGTACAGGCCTGCGCGCCCCACGTCCGCGTCCCGCACACCGAACTGCTGACGGAGGCGGGACAGGCGCACGACTGGGCATTCCCCGTCATCGTGAAGCCGCGAAGCGGCGCCGGCTCCCGCGGGGTCCGCCTCGTGTCCAGTCGCCCGGAGCTCGAGGCGAGTCCGCCGGACGAGGCGCAGATCATCCAGGAGCATCTGCCCGGCGAGGAGTTCTCGGTGGACGTCATCGTCGCGGCCGACGGGCACGTCGTCGCGGCCGTGCCGCGCCTGCGTGCCCGGGTCGATTCGGGTGTCGCGGTTGCGGGGCGGACCGTGCACCGTGCTGAGCTCGAGGAGACCGCGGCCGCGTGCGCGCGCGCCGCGGGCATCACCGGTGTCGCGAACGTGCAGCTTCGCTACAGCGCCGACGGCGTTCCGGCCCTGCTCGAGATCAACCCGCGGTTCTCGGGGGCGATGCCGCTCACGATCGCCGCGGGAGTGGACATGCCCTCCCTCGCCGTCGATGTCGCGCTCGGCCGGGAGATCCCGCGTCACGTGCCCTTCGAGGAGATCGCCAACGTGCGCTTCCTCGAGGACCTCTTCCTGCCGGTGGACGAGGTGATCGTCTCACCATGACCGATGGACGACACCCCGAGCTGAGCGGCGACTGGCACGTGCACTCGCAATTCTCCGACGACGCGGAGAGCACGATCGGCGCGAACATCCGGGCTGCGCAGCAACGCGGACTCACCCACCTGCGCCTCATCGATCACGTCCGTGTGAGTACGACCTGGGTCCCGGACTTCCTCGCCGCCGTCGCTGCCGAACCCGTTCCCGACGGGCTGGTCGTGCACACCGGGGTCGAGGCGAAGATCCTCGACGCCACCGGGCGCCTGGATCTCCCGCCCGACCTGGTGATCGGCCCGGGCGGCATCGAGGGCATCGTCATCGCCGATCACCAGTTCCCCGGGCCCGACGGGCCGTGGACGCCGGAGCGCACGCGGAGCGAACTCACGGGCGGCCTCGGCGAGGCGGAGGCCGTCGAGATCCTCGTGACGGCGATGGTGGGCGCCATGCGGCGGCATCCGGGCGGACAGCTCGCGCATCCGTTCTCGATCCTGCCGAAGATCGGACTCTCGGAGGACTCGATCTCCGACGCGCTCCTGGAAGGCTGGGCGGATGCCGCCGCGGAGACTCGCACGTTCGTCGAGGTCAACGAGAAGTGGGCGTGCCCCGGGGCGCGGGTGATCCGTGCGGTTCGTGCGGCCGGCGCGACGCTCGTCGCCTCGACCGACGCGCACGTGTCGACCCACGTCGGCCGCTACCGCGACGTGGTCGGCATCCTCGATGCCGCGGCGCAGGGCAGCGCGCCGTGATCGAGTGGGACGGCGTCCTGTACGGCGTCATGGTGACGGTCCTCGCGGTCTTCGTCGCGTTCGGGGCCATCCCCGTGCTCGCGATGGCGTACCAGTTCCTCCTCATCCCCGTGCACGCCGTGCGCAACCACTACGGCAGGGCAGCGCCATACCTTCCGAACGTGGCCATCATCGTGCCGGCGTGGAACGAGGGGGCCGTCATCGGCGTCTCCATCGACCGCCTCATGGCGCTCGAGTACCCCGAGGGCGCCCTCCGCGTGTACGTGGTCGACGACGCATCGACGGATGACACGCCCCAGGTCGTCCAGGCGAAGGCGCGTGAGTATCCGGGCGCCGTCTTCCATCTCCGTCGCGAGGTCGGCGGCGAAGGCAAGGCGCACACGCTGAACCACGGCATCCGCCATGTCCTGCAGGACGACTGGATGCATGCGCTGCTCATCATGGACGCCGACGTCATCTACCTGCCCGATTCCCTGCGGCGGATGACGCGACACCTCGCCGACGAGAAGGTCGGCGCCGTCACGGCGTACATCCGGGAGGGAAGTCGCGACAAGAACTACCTCAGCAGGTTCGTCGCCTTCGAGTACGTGCTCTCGCAGATCGGCAGTCGTCGCGCCCAGAACGTGCTGGGCGCGCTCGCCTGCCTGGCAGGCGGCGCCCAGCTGCATTCGAGGACGAACCTCGAGGACATCGGCGGGAGGATCGACACGAGCTCCCTGGCGGAGGACACGGTCACCACCTTCGAGACCCAGCTCCGCGGACGCCGGGTCGTCTTCGAGCCCTATGCAGTGGTCCTCGCTGAGGAGCCGCACGCGATCGGCGCACTCTGGAAGCAACGCCTGCGCTGGGCACGGGGCAACGTGCAGCTCACCGCGCGATACCGGAAGGTCTGGTTCCGCCCGTCCCGTGAGCACCGGCTCGGGTCGATCTCGTTCGGCCTGTTCTGGTTCAGCGTCTTCCTGCTGCCCTGCTTGATGATCGCGTCCTCGATCGGCCTCATCGGGCTCTTCCTCCTCGACTCGCAATTGGCGCTCACGGTGTTCCGCGCGCTCTGGATCGTGGCCGCGTGCACGTACGTCTACACGATGCTGCTCGCGGCGCAACTCGATCCGGCCACGGGCCGCTCGAGCTGGCGTGAGGCGATCCTCTTCCCCGGCGCGATCTCGATCGTCGTCATGATCACGGCGTTCTTCCCCGGGCTCATCGAAGAGCGCATCCCGGCGCTCTTCGGCCTGCAGTTCACGGACGAGGCACTCGTCGCCTGGACGCTCTTCGTCTACAGCTGGGTCTCCCTCTCGATGCTCGCCGCCTGGGGTGCCAAGCACCTCGACTCGACTCGACCGGGTCGCTGGCTGTGCCCCCTGCTCGTCTATCTGATCGGCTACGGGCCGATCCTGTGTGCGATCACCTTCGACTCGTACGTCAAGGAGGCGCGCGGCGCCGCCATGGTGTGGGACAAGACCGAGAAGACGGGCAGGGTGCTGGGATGACCGACCTCGGGGAGCGGACCCTGCGACGCGAGATCGAGGAGAACCGGCGCTCGGAACGGCGCCTCATCCCCCAGGCATTGCTCGCGATCGTCGTCGTGGTCGCCCTCGTCGTCGTCCGGCAGGTGTTCTTCCTGTGACGCAGCCCGGATGGCTCGCCCGGCTCTCCAGCGACTCCCTGTCGCCGGGCTTCAAGCAGGTGCCGACGGCCATCGGCCTCGTGCTCGCCGTCGTGACGACACTCGTCGTACCAGGCGTCGCCATCACCGTCCAGTGGGCGGCATGGTCGGGGGTCGCGATCCTGGTCACCGTCACAGCCTTCGCCTTCACCTTCCCCTGGCGCCGGTTCGACCACGAGTGGGCCATCGTCATCCCCGTGCTCTCGATCCTCGCGATCGGCCTGTTCCGGCTCGGCACGGGCGGGTTCGCATCCATCTTCGGGTCGCTCATCATCCTCCCCTTCGTCTGGATCGCCTCGGAGGAGGGGCGATCCCACATCGTGCTCTCGGCAGCCGCCGTGTGCGTGGCGCTGCAACTGCCCTTCCTGACCGGACATCAGGTCCTCGGCGACGGCCAACTCATGCGGGGCTTCTTCGCGCCGCTGGTGTACCTCGTCGCGGCCGGCATCATCAACGAGCTCTCGCACCTGGGCAGGGTGCAGCTGGCGAACGCCGAAGCGCTGCTGGCTGAGCGGGAGGGGCTGCTCGCCGACGCTGAGGCGAGACGGGCGGAACTCGAGTCGAGCCAGGCGCAGCTCCGTGCGTCCGAGGCCTTCAATCTCAGCATCTGGCAAGCCGTCAAGGCGGAGGCCGTGATCGTCACGGATCGCACGGGCCTCATTCTCACGGCCGGGCCGGGCGCGGATCGAATGCTCGGCGTTCCATTCGAGGACGGCGTCGAGCAGCGGTACCTGACCCAGTTCCTCGCCGGCGACGAACTCCGCGAGCGAGCGCGCAACTTCATGCCCGGCGTCGATCCGATCACCGATCGTGAGAGCTTCATGCACCTCGTCGAGGCCGCCCGTGCGGCATACGGCGACAACTCCGAGTGGACCTTCGTCGACGCGGCCGGCGAACGCATCCCGGTGCAGCTCTCGGCCTCGCCTCGGCTGGACGAGTCCGGAGATCACGTCGGGTACATCTTCATCGGCACGGACGTGACCGGGCTCCACGAGGTGAATCGCCTGAAGGACGAGTTCGTCGGCATGATCTCCCACGAGCTTCGGACTCCGCTGACCTCGGTCCTCGGGTATCTCGAGCTGATCCGCGACGACGAGCAGCACCCGCTCACGGCAGAGCAATTCTCCTACCTCGCCATCGCGGAACGGAACGCGCACCGCCTCCTCGCCCTCGTGGGGGATCTCCTCCTGACGGCCCAGGTGGAGTCGGGCACCTTCCCGCTCGACATCCGCGAGGTGGACCTGGTGCACGTGGTGCTCGCATCCGTCGAGTCGGCGCGTCCGGCGGCGACGCGCGGCGGCATCGAGCTCCGGGCCGATAACGCCCTGGATTCCATGGAGATCCCGGGGGATGCGACTCGGCTCGCACAGGCGTGCGACAACCTGATCTCGAATGCCCTGAAGTTCACGAAGCCGGACGGAACCGTCTCGGTGTCGCTCGAGATGGTGGACGGCTACGCCCGGATCGCGGTCACCGACACCGGAATGGGCATCCCGGCCGGCGAGGTCGAGCGCCTGTTCACGCGGTTCTTCCGTTCGTCGACGGCCATCCGGCAGGCCGTCCAGGGCGTGGGCCTCGGTCTCAGCATCACGAAGGCGATCGTCTCCGCTCACCACGGCACCATGACGGTGTCCAGTGTCGAGGGTCGGGGCACGACGTTCGCGATGCTGCTCCCGATGCACGCCGGCGCCCGCACGACCAGTGCGATGCCGAACCCGCCGGGAGGCTCCGCCTGAGCCGGGCCCGGCCGGGCTGGGTGCGGCACACGGCGCACCCGTGCACCTGCCACCTGACGGGCCGGGCGAACGACCGAGAGGCCGGCCCGGATCTCTCCGGTGCCGGCCTCTCGCCTCTCGGTTGCGGGGGCAGGATTTGAACCTACGACCTCTGGGTTATGAGCCCAGCGAGCTACCGAACTGCTCCACCCCGCGCCACTGACCCCGTGAAGGGCCTTCGCCGGATCATCCCGACCGGATCTCACGATCTCGATCACCACGTCCGTGCGCGTGTTCCAGTATACGCGTCCCCCGACCGGGTTCGGACCACCTCACCGCGCAGACCGGGGCATCACGCGTCAAGGGGGTGGTCGCGATCGCGTCCCGATCCTACGGTTCTCGACATGGCTGCAGCAGACGAGACCGCATCACCACCGAACCCCGAGCGCGGAGGCGGTACGCCCGAGCCGCTCAGCGACCGCGAGCAGACCCGCAAGGATGTGAGCGAGAGCCCGGGCAGCGAGGCCGAGACCGCCGCCAAGCAGGCGGACCCACTGCCCGAGGGCATCGACGACGACCTCGACCTCGACCACGTCCGGGCGGTGCCGGGCACCGGTGGACCGGACGACGCGGGCGATGTGGACGTGGATCCCGCCGATCTGAGGATGCCCGGTCGCGGCGAGTGAAGGCCGGGTCCGGCGAATCCACCCACGGGCGAACAAAAGGCCCGGTCAGAATTTCTTCTGACCGGGCCTTCTTGGTTGCGGGGGCAGGATTTGAACCTACGACCTCTGGGTTATGAGCCCAGCGAGCTACCGAACTGCTCCACCCCGCGGCACAAGAGATGAATCTAGCACGAGCTTCGCGGCCGCACAAATCGAGCCCGAGCGGGCATTCGAGCGCGTTGCAACATGTGCACGAGCAACGGGATCGACTATCGACGACCTCCACCCCGACGCTGGATTGTTTGCGGTTCCCGCAGTATTTGTTAGGAGTCCTTTCGAACTCGTCGTTCCGTTGGTAGCTTCACCGGAACCGCACGCGCGGCGTGCTCGTGCGGGCCACACCATCGATGAGGATTCCCATGCCTGAACGCCATCTGCTGAGAGCCGCGGCCATCGCCGCCGCCGCAACCGCGCTCGTCGCGGCATCCGCCGTCTCCCCCGCCGCCGCCCACGGCGACCACCGAGGAGGCGGCCACGGCAAGCACGACCACCACGCGCACGGCCGCTCGGCCGGCCCTGAGGAGATCAACGGCTATCGGTCGGTCGGATACCTCATGGCCGACACCCCCGTGACGCGCGACTACCAGGTCGAGGACCTCCTGAACACGGGTGCGATCTCGGACATCACGCACATCAACTACGCCTTCGGCAACGTCACGTCGAACCTGACCTGCGAGATCACCGACGTCCCGGGCGAGGGCGACGCGCAGAACGACTACCTGCGGCTCGTCTCCGCCGCCGATTCGGTGGACGGCAAGAAGGACTCGAAGAACCAGCGGATCGCGGGCAACTTCAATCAGTTGCGCAAGCTCAAGGAGAAGAGCCCCGACACGAAGATCCTCATCTCGCTCGGCGGCTGGACCTGGTCCGACAACTTCTACGCCGCCGCCGCGACCCCGGAGAGCCGGTCGAAGCTCGTGGCGAGCTGCATCGACCTCTACCTCGAGGGCAACCTGCCCGTCGTCGGGAAGCAGGGCGGCAAGGGCGTCGCGGCGGGCATCTTCGACGGCATCGACATCGACTGGGAGTGGCCCGTCACCGGCGGCGAGGTGCCGAGCACGAGCCCCGACCCCGCCGTCGACAAGGAGAACTTCCTCGCCCTCATGGAGGAGTTCCGCACCCAACTCGATGCGTACGGCGAGGAGGTCGATGAGGACTACCTGCTCACCGCGTTCGCCCCGGCGGGCGGCTGGAACGCCGGACAGGGCGGATGGCTCGATCCGCGCCTCTTCGCGACCGTCGACTTCCTCAACGTGCAGGGGTACGACTTCCACGGCGGCTGGGTTCCGAACAGGACCGGGCACCAGGGCAACCTGCACCCCGACGGAACCGAGAACTGGGGCCTCGGCCTCGACGGCGCCGTGGGGATGTACCTGAACGCGGGCGCCGCACCCGAACAGCTGAACGCGGGGCTCGCGGCCTACGGGCAGGGCTGGACGGGCGTCACGGTCGGCGATGATGCGTGGCAGGCCGCCACGGCGTCGATCGGCACCAAGCCGTACTACGAGATCCGTTCGGTCGGCACCGGCTACTTCGACCCGGCCGTCGGCGCATCGTGGCGGTACGACGCAGCGACCGGGGACTGGTGGAGCCTCGACGACCCGGCCTCGGTCACCGCGAAGGCGCAGTGGCTCGCACAGGAGGGCTACGGCGGCGCGATGTGGTGGGATCTGTCGGGCGACTACCGCAACGAGCTCGGGAACTCCCTCGGTGACGCGCTCCGCTCGGCTCCGGAGGGTCCGCTCGGCTGACACCTCCCCGCACGCGTCGATGGCCGGCAGGTCTCCCTGCCGGCCATCGGTGTCTGTCGGAGCGCAGCTATTCGCCCGCAGTGACCTGGAGCAGCTTCGCGATGATCTCGGCGAGCTGCGCGTCCGCTGCGCCATAGGCCACCCAGTCGCCCTCGGAGAGCGCGGCCTGCTTCGCCTTGATCTGCGCCTGCGCCTGGTTCAGCAGAGACTGCACCTCATCGCTCGGCGGCGTGGTCGATTCGTCGCCTTCGCCTTCGCCCTCGGCGGGCGTCTCGGGCGTCGCATTCGGATCGACCGCCTGGTCGCCGGCATCCGCTCCGGAGTCCCCGCCGAAGAGCACGTCGAGTGCGAGGTCGAGGGTGTCCTGGAAGGCGATCTCGTCACCGAATGCCACGAGCACCTTCTGCAGCAGCGGGTAGCTCGTGTTGCCCGTGGACTTGACGTAGACCGGCTGCACGTACAGCAGGCCACCGCCGACGGGAACCGTGAGCAGGTTGCCGTTGATCACGTCGGACTGGCCCTGCTTCAGCAGGTTCAACGACTGCGACACGGTCGGGTCCGAGTTGAACGTGGCCTGGACCTGACCGGGACCGGGCACGTTGTCGTCCTCGGGCAGGGTCAGCAGCCGGAGCTTGCCGTAGCCGTCAGCGCGTTCGCCGTCGGTGTTGCCGGCGTCGGCGTCGACCGCGAGGTAACCGCGCAGCACGTTGCGGCTCTGGTCACCGCTCGCCTCGGGGATGAACGTCGAGTAGAGCGAGTACGACGGCACGTCCTGGCCGGGCATCTGCATGGTCAGGTAGTAGGGCGGCTGCAGGAGCGTGGTGTTCGCCGGCTCCGTGGGCTCCTTGGGCGTCGTCCACGCATCCTCCCGCGAGTAGAACGCACTCGCGTCGGTCACGTGATAGCGCCCGAGCACCGCGCGCTGCATCTTGAAGAGGTCGGCCGGGTACCGGACGTGGCTCATCAGCTCGCCCGACATCTTGCTCAGCGGCTCGATCGTCGACGGGAAGACCTTCTGCCAGGTCTTCAGGATGGGGTCCTCGGTGTCCCACGCGTAGAGCGTGACCGAGCCGTCGTACGCGTCGACCGTCGCCTTGACGGAGTTGCGGATGTAGTTGACCTCGTCGAACGGCAGCGTCGTCGGCAGGCTCTCGCTGTCGGCGATCGCCTCGCTCATGCTCACCTTGTTGGAGTACGGGTACTGGTCGGTCAGCGTGTAGGCGTCGACGATCCAGACGAGCTTGCCGTCGACGACCGACGGATAGGCGTCCGAGTCGGGCGTCAGGTACGGTGCGACCTTCCGGACGCGCTCGATCGGGTCGCGGTCGTAGAGGATCTGCGACGTCGTGTTCACGGCGTCGGAGAGGAAGATCTGCTCCGACTGGAACTTCAGCGCGTAGGCCAGCTTCGTGAAGACGTTGTCGAGCTTCGGCCCGCCGTCGCCCTCGAACGTCGTCTGGGTCTGCTCGTCGTTGTCGCCGCCCGCGGGGTAGTCGAGCTCGACGGGCTTGGTGCCCTCCGGTGCGCCCACGATCGAGTAGTCGGGCGAGTTCTCGCCGAAGTAGACGCGCGGCTCGAACTCGCCGAGGTCACCGGAGGACGGGATTCCCGACTGCACGAACAAGGGCTGTCCGCCGGCTGAGCGCTGGTTTCCGGCCGCGGCCACGAGGCCGTACCCGTGGGTGTAGACGATGTGCGAGTTGTACCAGGTCTCGGCGTCGCCGAGGCCCGAGAGCTTGAGGTCGCGCACGGCGACGACGGTGTCCTGGGTCTGTCCGTCGATCTGGTAGCGGTCGACGTCGAGGCGATCGGGGAACTGGTAGTACTGCCGGAACTGCTCGAGCTGCTGGAACGCGGGACTGATGACGAGCGGGTCCATGAGGCGGATGTTCGCGGTCGTCTCGGCGTCGGAGCGGAGCGCACCCGGCTCGGCGTTGGTCTTCGCCTCGAACGGGATCTCCTCGATGTCGGCCACGCCGTACGCGTCTCGCGTGAGGTCGATATTGCGTTGGATGAACGGGGCCTCGAGGGTTCGGGGGCTCGGGTCGACCTGGAAGCGCTGCACGACCCACGGGTAGAGCGTGCCGATGAGCAGGCTCGAGACCACGAGGAGGGCCACGCCGACGAGCGGCAGTCGCCACCGGCCGATGATCGCCGTCACCACGAACAGCACGGCGACGCCGATCGCCGCGACCGCGAGGATCTGGCGGCCGGGGATCACCGCGTTCACGTCGGTGTAGGCCGCACCCGTGATGAGCGAGCCGGTCTCGCTGACCGTGGCGTACTGGTCGAACCAGATGCTGACGCCCTGCAGCAGCAGGTAGAGGCCGGCCGTGATCGCGATCTGCACGCGAGCCGACTTGGAGATGACGACCTCGCGGCCGCTGACGCGGATCGCGCCGTAGAGGTAATTGGTCGCGGCCACGAGCAGCAGCGAGAGGAGCACGACCGCCGACGCGAAGCCGATGATCGACCGGTAGAAGGGCAGCTCGAACACGTAGAAGCCGAGGTCGAAGCCGAACTGCGGGTCGGTCGAGCCGAACGGGGTGCGGTTCAACCACGTGAGCGTCAGGTCCCAGCGGCTCGACGTCGAGACGCCGGCGAAGATGCCGAGCACCACGGGGATGCCGTACATCGCGAGCCGTCGCAGGGGCTCGAAGACCTCCTGGTAGCGGTCGAGCTGCGAGTTGAGCTTCGCGTAGACCGGTCGCGTGCGGTACGCGATCTGGATCGAGGCCCAGACCGGCAGCGCCATGGCGACGAAGCCGATGACGAACAGGACCGATCGGGCCACCCACTGCGTGGTGAGCACCTCGAGGAAGCCCAGCTGGTCGTACCAGAGCACGTCTGCGTAGAGCCCGACGAACACGAAGAACGCGATCACGAGCACTGCCAACACCCCGATCGTCAGGGCGATGGGCGCTCGACGGCGCGATGTCCTCGGTTCTTGCGTCTGTGCTGTCACTCTCGGCCTCTTGTTGTTCGGTCGGGACGGATCGAGATTCCATCCTATGGTCGCGAACCCGAGCATCTGCCCGGAACGAGGTGGAAGGCGTCAGGAGGCCGGGCAGGTGGCGAAGCTCGCGGTGTCCGCGCCCTCGCCGGTCGCCTCGACGATCTCGCGCGCCTGGTCGAGGTCGCTGACCGCGAAGACGTCGAGGCCGTCGGGGACGTGGCCCGTGACCTCGTCGCAGTTCGACTCCGGTGCGAGGAACACGGTGGCACCGGCATCCTTCGCTCCCCACAGCTTCTGGCGGATGCCGCCGATCGGCCCGACGACCCCGGCGGAGTCGATCGTGCCGGTGCCGGCGACGACCTCGCCGCCGGTCATCGCGCCCGGCGTCAGCTTGTCGACGATGCCGAGCGCGAACATCATGCCGGCGCTCGGGCCTCCGACGTCGTCGAGCTGGAGCTCGACGTCGATCGGGAACTCGTAGACCATGCGCACGCCGATGCCGAGCACCGCGGTGCCGCCGGAGTCGGTCGGCGTGACCTCGATCGCGGTCGTGGTGCCGTCCCGGAGGACGTCGAGCCGCGCCGGCGACTCCGTGCCGTTCTCCTGCACGGCGGCGCGCAACTCGTCGATCGAGAAGACCTCGGTGCCGTTCACCGCCTCGATCACGTCGTCGTCCTCGAGGAGGCCGTTCGCCGGGCCGTCCTCGAGGATGCCGGAGACGGTGACCTCTCGCGGGAACTCGTAGCCGAGCTCGACCAGTGCGGCCGCGATCGCGTCCTGCTGCGAGTCGACCATGGCGGCCGTGTTCTGGGCGTCGCGGTCCTCGTTGCTGAGGCCGGGCGGGAAGATCGCCTCCATCGGCACGACCGATTGCTGCCGGTCGAACCACGCACCGAGCACCTCGAACCACGTCGGCGTGGATCCGGGCCGGCCGACGACCGAGACGGTCAGGAGGTTGAGTTCGCCGTCGGTCGGGAAGGTCTCCTCATCGGGGATCTCGATGAGCGGGATCTCCTCGCCCTCGTGCTCGGCCGTGCCGAGGGTGTCGTAGACGGGCCCCGGTCGCTCGATGACGTACGGCGACGGGACGAACACGAACACGAGGCCGATGATCGTCGCCGTCACTGCGGCCCACCAGCCGATGCGCTCCCGGAGCGGCCGTGCCGCTCCACGTCGCGGCGACCCCGCATCGGGCCCGAGCGATTCGGGCATCGGCGATCGATCGTCGTCGAACAGGGCCATGGGTGTCCTTCCGAGCGGTTCGAGCCACCGCATGGTTCCGGATGCCCCGGTGTTCGCGACGGGCGGACACCGGGAACCGCCAGCTTAAGGCATTTCCCAGCCTCGCGTCCCGGGCGCGGCGCTACGGTTGGAGGGAACTTGACAGGAGGTGGCTCACGTGGCCGATGGGAACGACGAGCCCGGCGAGACGAACCCCGAAGAGGAGTTCCGCGAGATGCTCCGCAACCTGCTCTCCGGAGCCGGCGACATCGACCCGGCGCAGCTGGCGGGTGCGGCCGGGCTGCCCAACGATCCCGCGAGCATGGCCGCACTGTTCGGTCAGCTGCAGCAGGCGATGAACCAGGCGGGCGACGGCATCGACTGGAACGTCGCGCTCCGCCAGGGCGAGCAGCGAGCGGCATCCGCGCAGGTGCAGATCACCGATGAGGAGCGCACCCGGCTCGATCAGGCCCTGCAGGTGGCCTCGCTCTGGCTCGACGAGGCGGTGGACTTCTCGAGGCTGCCCGACTCCCCCGAGTTGCTCACCCGTCGCGGGTGGGTGGCCGCCACCATGCCCGTGTGGACCCAGCTCGCCGAGCCCGTCGCCCTCAGCATCTCCGATGCCCTGACAAGGGTCATGCGGGAGCAGGCGCCCGAAGAGATGCAGTCGATGATCGACGGCGCGAGCAAGCTCATGCGCGGCATCGGCGGCGCGATGTTCGCCATGCAGCTCGGGCAGGTGGTCGGCCAGCTCGCGAGCGAGGTCGTCTCCGGCGGCGACGTCGGCATCCCGCTGCAGTCCGACGGCAGGGCGGCGCTCGTCCCGCAGAACATCGCGGAGTTCGGCGCCGACCTTGACATCCCCTCGACCGAGGTCGAGCTCTACCTCGCGGTCCGCGAGCTCGCGCACGCCCGCCTGTTCCGGCACGCCCGGTGGTTGCGCCTGAACCTGATCAGCGCGATCACCGCCTACGCCCGCGGCATCGAGATCGACACCGAGCGGCTCGCGACCCTCGCCGAGGGCTTCGACCCCTCGAACACCGATGAGCTGCGCCAGGCGGTCGAGTCCGGCGCGCTCATCAGTCCGAGGAGCGAGGCGCAGGAGGCCGCGCTCGCCCGGCTCGAGACGATGCTCGCGCTCATCGAGGGCTGGGTCGACCAGGCCACGGCCGACGCGACCTCCCGCCTGCCGAAGTCCGACGCGATCGCCGAGACCATCCGCCGGCGCCGTGCGACGGGCGGCCCCGCCGAATCCGCATTCGCGACGCTCGTCGGGCTGGAGTTGCGCCCCCGCCGGCTGCGCGAGGCCACCGCGCTGTGGCGCGCCGTCGGCGACGCGGTCGGCATCGAGCAGCGCGATGCCCTCTGGGCGCATCCCGACATCCTCCCGACGGCCGAAGACCTCGACGACCCGTCCTCGCTCATCGCGCGGCTCACCGGCACCGAGTCCGAGACCTCCGAGGCCGACGACGACTTCGACCAGGCGCTCGAGCAGCTCCTGCGCGGAGAGACGCCCGCCGCCCCGGGCGAGGACGGCAGCGAGCCCGGTTCGGGCGACGACGCCGGCGAGGAGCCCGACGGCGGCGATCGGCCGAGCCCGCCGCCCGCCTGACGCTGTCGCCTGAGCCGCCTGATGCTGTCGCCGGAGCCGCCGCCCGCCTGACGCTGGTGGGCGGCTGCCGCGCGCCGGCCTTCGCCTGAGCCGATCCCGCCCGCATGGTCCGCGGTGCTCCCCCGCCTGTGGAGAGGCGGCATGGCGGGCGCGCCGGATCAGGCATGCTCGCGGCATGACGCCTCGACTCGACCCAGCGCTGCCCGTCGTCTGGCGCTCGCCCGACACCGTCCAGGTCGGCGCCGCGTCGCCGCGCGCCGTGATCGAGCGACCCGGCGCGCTCGAGACCGGCCTGCTGCAGGCCCTTCGCCACGGTGCCGGCCTCGCGACGCTCATCACGATCGGCTCGGGGCTCGACGGCTCTCCCGAGCAGGTGCGCGAGTTCGTCGCCCGGCTCGCCCCGGCCTGCGTGACACCCGAGGGGCCGTCGGATGCCACGACCCGCCTCCCCGACCCTGCTGGCCGGCTCGTGGTCGCCGTCGACGGAGAGGGTCCGCTCGCCGAGCTCATCGCCGCGCACCTCCTCGCCCTCGGGTACGACGCCGGCCCGCTCGACGCGTGCCAGGGCGACCCGGCGCTGGTCGTGATCGTCGCCGGCTGGGCGATCCCGCCGGGACGGCACCTCCCGTGGATGCGGCGCGACATCCCGCACCTGGTGGTGCTCGCCGACGACGCCGGGGTCAGGGTCGGACCGCTCGTCGAGCCGGGCTCCGGACCCTGCATCCGGTGCCTGGACCTCGCGAGGCGCGATGCGGATGCCGCGTGGCCGGTGATCGCCGCACAGCTCGCCGGGCGACCCGTGCCCGAGGACCCGGCCCGCGTGCGGTTCGATGCCGCATCCGCTGCGGCCGCCGCAGTCGACGACCACCTCCGTCAAGGCGGGTCGAGCCTCACCGCGGCCTCGATCAGCTTCGCGCGGTCTCCGAGCGCCGTGCAGCACCGGCGGCACGAGGAGCACCCGCAGTGCGGGTGCCGAGCTCCTGGAGGAATCGCGATTCCGCACGCTCTGACCGATGCTGGCCGCCGACCCGGGCCCAGCTCAACGACAACCGCCGCCGTGCCCGCGTGACGCCGACGTAGAAGAGCCGCCGTTCCTCGTCGATCGCCTCGAGGGTCTTCGCGTAGGCGATCGGCAGCATGCCCTCCGTGAGGCCCACGATGTGCACCTCGTCCCACTCGAGTCCCTTCGCGGAGTGCAACGTGGCGAGCGTGACGGCAGCGACCGTCGGCTCGTGATGGGCCTCCGCACGCGCCCGCAGGTCGTCGGCGAACGCCCGGAACGTGGTGCCGGGCGGCGAGTCGTCGACGAGCCGTGCCAGTGCGTTCAGGGATTCCCAGCGGGCCCGCACCGCACCGGGGCCGTCCGGCGCCTGCGCCGACCAGCCGAGCGAGCGCAGCACGTCGCTCACCGACTTGAACAGCGGTTCGTTCGCGATCGTGAGGGCAGCCGCACGCAGCGCCTGCACCGCCTGCCGGACCTCGGGCTGGTCGAAGAAGCGCACGGCACCGCGGATCCGGGAGGCCACGCCGACCTCGTCGAGCGCATGCTCGAGCATCGCCGACTGCGAGTTGACGCGCATGAGGATGGCGATGGACTCCGGCCGGATGCCGGCATCGATACGTGCCCGGACCAGCGTCGCGACTCCCCGCGCCTCGGCCAGCTCGTCGGCGTACGACGTCACGGCCGGTTCCACCGACGAGCGCCGGGCCGCAGCGGGCCGGGCAGCCGCCGCATCCGTCGCGATCACGGGATCGGCCGCCGCCGCGGCATCCGCCGTGCTCGCCGCATCGGCCATCGACCGCAACTGCAACGCCCCGGCGCGTCCGCGCATCAACCGGTTCGCCGCGTCGACGATCGGCTCCGTCGATCGGTAGTTGCGTTCGAGCCGCACGACGGTCGCGTCCTGGAACCGGCGGTCGAAGTCGAGCAGGTACTCGGGGGTCGCCCCGGCGAACGAGTAGATCGTCTGGCTCGCGTCGCCGACCACGCAGAGCTCCCGGCGATCTCCGAGCCAGAGGTCGAGCAGGTGCTGCTGCGCCGGCGAGACGTCCTGGTACTCGTCGACGACGAAGTGGCGATAGCTCTCGTGCACCTGCATCGCCACCGAGGCCTCGGCTTCGATCATGCCCGCCGTGGCGAGCAGCACGTCCTCGAAGTCGAGCTGACGGCGCTCGTCCTTCAGCCGTTCGTAGGCCGCCAGCAGGTCGCGGAACTGCTCGGGCGTCAGGGAGCCGGGTGCACCGCGCACCGCCAGCCGCGTCTCGGAGGCCTCGGGCGTCATGAGCGTCACCTTGCGCCACTCGATCTCGGCCGCGACATCCCTCAGGGTCGCTTGGTCGACGCGGAGCCGGATGGACTCGGCGGCCGCTCCCAGCATCCGCCCCTTGTACTCGAGCACGCGGGGCGCCGAGCCGCCGACCACGAGCGGCCAGAAGTGGTTGAGCTGGGCGAGCGCCGCCGCGTGGAAGGTGCGAACCGGCACTCCGCCGGCGCCCAGCGCCCGCAGGCGTTCACGGAGTTCCGCGGCCGCGCGGGCGGTGAACGTCAGCGCCATGATGCGGGCCGGATCGTACGTGCCCGTGGAGACCCCGTAGGCGATGCGGTGCGTGATCGCCCGCGTCTTGCCCGTGCCGGCGCCGGCGAGGATGCAGACCGGGCCGAGCAGTGCCTCCGCCGCGATGCGCTGCTCGTCGTCGAGGTCGGCCAGGAGCGGATCGGACGTGCCGGTCATGCGCCCCACCCGCGCGGCGACGATTCGATCGGCGCGCCGAACCAGCGCTCGAGCAGCCAACCGGCGATCGAGGTACGGCCCGGGAAGCCGATCTCGGGAAGGGCCGCGGCCAACTCCTCGCGGGTGAACCACCGGAGCTCGAGGATCTCGACGCCGTCGGGCGTGACCTTCGGCGACGGCGCCGTCGCGACGGCGCGTGCGGTGAAGCCGAGCATGAGGCTCGCGGGGAACGGCCAGGGCTGCGAACCTGCGTACTGCACGTCGCCGACCGGGAGTCCGGCCTCCTCGCCGATCTCGCGCACGACCGCGTGCTCGAGCGATTCGCCAGGCTCGACGTACCCGGCGAGCAGGGAGAATCGGTTCGACTCCCACATCGCGTTCGAGCCGAGCAGCACGCGATCCTCCGCATCCGTCACCAGCACGATCACGGCCGGGTCGGTGCGCGGGAAGATCGAGCCGCCGTCGACCGTGCACCGACGTGACCACCCCGCCTCGGCGAGCTCGGTGGGTCCCCCGCAGCGCGGGCAGAACCGCGACGCCGCGTGCCAGTTCGCGATCGCGACGGCCTGCGCGAGCAGCCCCGCCTCGTACACCTCGAGCTGGGTCGCCGCCTGGCGGAGCCCGATCCACCGGGCGGGCTCGGGCTCGATCGCATCGGCCGCCTCGTCGTCGAGCACCCACACCTCGACGGGCGGTGCGGCCGAGGCCGGGAGCGAACCGGGATCGAGGTCGGATGCCGCGTGCCGATCTTCGACGGAGGCGTGTCCGGGGGCCTCGTCGACACCCGTGACGAGTCGCCCCAGGTAGCAGCGGAGGGTCACGCGCTCCGCACCGCCGAGGACGGCGCGGACCTCGATGGGCGAGCGGAGGTCGAGCGCAGGGGCGACGTCCTCCACACGCTCGGAGAGCAGCGCCTTGGTCCCGCGCAGCAGCAGCACGAGCGATGTCGGATCGGCGTCGAACTGCGCGGCACGATCCGCGAGCGTGCGGGACGCGCCGTCTCGCTCGAGCAGCGCGCGCGCCAGTGGCGGTGAAGTCGATTCGCTCACATCAGGCCTCTCTCGCGTCGGGGCGGAGTCGGCGGCAAGGCGTGGCGCTCGCCCCGGCGACCGAATCACCTGCTTAAGCTGTTGGCCATGGCCAGACCCACATTCACTCTAGCCGCGTTGGCCACGGCGGCGATCCCGGGCCTCGAGGTCGCGGCGGCCCGTGCCCACACGCGACGCTCTTCCGGCGGGTTCGACGCCGCCGAACTTCGCGCCACTGACGGCAGGCGGCTGCTGATCCGCGTTCCCCGATCGCAGGCGGCCGAGACGGAGCAGTCGGCCGACCTCGTCGCCCTTGGCGCGATGACCGCCGGCGTACGGTCGAGGCTGCCGTTCGCGGTGCCGGTCTTCGCCGGCCAGGCCCCGATCGACGGCACCCGCGCGGTCGTCACCGAGTTCCTCGACGGGCACGTGGTGTCCGGCGACGAGCTGACCGCCCACGACCGGCTCGCCGAATCGGTCGGCGGTGCGATCGCCGCGATCCACTCACTGCCCACGGGCTTCATCGGAGACGCGGGCCTGCACCGCGAGACCGCCGACGAGTCGCGCGATGCGGTCGTGGAGCTCATCGGCCGCGCATCGGACACCGGCCACCTGCCGGCGGCACTTCTGCGCCGATGGGAAGAGGCCACCGATGATGCCGCGCTCTGGCGTTTCCGGCCGGCGGTCGTCAACGGCGCGCTCACGGCCGATTCGTTCCTGGTCGACGGTGAGCGCGTGCTCGCCGTCATCGGCTGGTCCGCGGTCGCGGTCGGCGATCCCGCCCTCGACCTGCACTGGCTGCTCACGTCGAGGGGCGACTCCGCCGAGCGCGCCCTCGAGGCGTACATCGTCGGACGCGGTGGCGCGGCCGACGCGCTGCTCCCCCAACGCGCGCTGCTCTACGGCGAACTCGAGCTCGCGCGATGGCTGCTGCACGGCTTCGACCGGCACGACGACTCGATCATCGCCGATGCCGTCGCGATGCTCGACGGCCTGGTCTCCAGCGTGCATGAGCACACGAGCGAAGCGCTCTCGCCCGAGACCGGCCCCATCCTGACGGTCGGCGGCGTGGAGCGACTGCTCGACGAGACGCCGCGCCCGGCGTCCGCGGCATCCCCGCGCGAGCATTCGTCGGCGCTGCTCACCGACAGCTACGACTTCTCCGACCTCGAGCGCGACGAGGCCGGCGAGCGACGCGCCTACCAGCCCGACGCGACGGCGCCGATTCCCCTCGACCTCAGCGATTGGGGCGACGCGGCGCCCGCGACGCGTTCGACGGACGAACCGCACCCCAAGACGGACCCGCACCGGGCACCGGCCGACCCGAATGCCACCGCCCCGCTGGATCGAGCCACCCTCGATCAGCTGACCGCAGAGGCCCAGGCCCGCCGCAACGCCGCCTCGTCGTAGAGCTCGGTCGGACGGATGGTCCGGTCGTCCTCGACGAAGTAGAACACCGCATCGATCTGCTCGACCGGCACGCCCGACCATGCGGCGTAGGCGAGTCGGTACAACGCGAGCTGGGTCTGCTTCAGCTCGAGGTCGCGTGCATTGCGCGGCGCCCGACCCGTCTTCCAGTCGACCACCTGGTATCGGATGCCGCGGGCAGCGAGCTCCCCGTCGGCGGGCACGTCGTACACCGCGTCCAGCTTGCAGACGAAGACGTGCTCGTCGATCGGAAGGTGCAGTTCGATCTCGACTGCGATCGGCTTGCGGTCGCCCCACTCGGATGCCTCGAACGTCGCCCTGAGCGCCCGGAGGCGCTCTCGGTCGGCCAGCGTGCGCGTCGAGCGTCGCGCGTCACCGGCCGAGGCCGAGCCCGCGTCTGACGCGGGCAAGGCGCCACCGGTGCTCTCGTCGGAGCTCCCGAGAGTGGCCTCCGCGACGTCGTCGTCCGCGGATTCGAGGAGCCCGACGCCGTCTGCCGTGACGAACAGCTCGTCGCCGTCGTCGCCGAAGGTGCCGTCGAGGGCGAAGAGCCCGTCGTCGATGCCCGCGGCAGCGGACTCCCCCGTCGAGCGGTGCTCCACCCAGTCGTGGAAGAGGGTTCCGAGCCGGGTCGCCCGGTAGGGCCGTTGCGGCATCGGTCGCCGCAACTGCGCCGCCACGGCCTCGGGATCGTCGAGGTAGTCCTTGAACCGGGACGCCGGGATGCGCGACGGGATCGGCGTCGAGCCGGGACCTTCCTGTCGACGACGACGCTCCTCGATGAGCAACGTGAGCTCGGACGAGAGCTGCGGGCCGATTCCGGATCCGCTGGGTCGCCGTGCGGCCTCGCGGACCGCTTCGGCCGCGCGGTGCACGCCGTCGCGTCGGAAGCCGAGGGGATCGAGTGGCCACACCGCTCGGACGACGGCACCCGAGCGCGGGTTCTCATCGGACTCGGGTCGGGTCGGAAGCCTCCCCGGATCGATGACCCCCGCGACGGCGAGCTCCCGCAGGAACGGACTCGGCGCCCGTGGCGTTTTCTGCGTCGACCACCACGATCCGCTCAGCAGGAGGTCCGAGCGCGTGCGCGTGATGGCCACGTAGGCGAGCCGACGCTCCTCCTCGGCATGGCCGTCGCGGTTCTCCTCGGCGAAGGCCTTCACGGCCTCGTCGAACTCGCGCTGGCTCTGGACGCCGCGCCAGCCGAGCTCGGGCAGCTCGTCGCAGTCGCCCTTGAACTCGTCGGGCAGTTCGCCGAAGGCGAGCCAGCCTTTCGACGAGCGAGGCTTCGAGGGGATCTCGTCCTCGACCATGCGCGGAACGGCCACGGCATCCCATTCGAGGCCCTTCGACCCGTGGATGGAGAGTACCTGGACGGCCCCCGGTTCGGGCTCGTCCTGCCGCGGCGACAGCCGGTCCCGCTGCTCGGCCTCGGTGAGCCAGCCGAGGAAGGCGCCGAGGGTGGGGTGCTCGGAGTCCTCTGCGAACGCAGCGAGCAGCTCGTCGAACGCCTCGAGGCTCGGGCGCCCGAGCGGCTGGTCCGCATTGGCGGTGGCCTCGATGTCGAGGAGCAGCTCCTGCTGCACCAGGTGCACGAAGTCGACGAGGCCGAGCCCGGCCCGGCGCCGCAGCGACTGCAACTGTGCTCCGGCGCGGCGCATGCGACCCAACCCGGTCTCGCTGATGCCCGCGAGCGCCCGATGGTCGTCGGGTGCCGTGAGCACGAAGTCGAGCGCGTCGACGATGGACGGCGACTCCTCCGCAGCCACGGAGGCGCGGAGCTCGCGGCGAACTGAGTCGTCGAGGCGTCGACGCGAGAGGTCGCGGTCGACGAGCCAGGCCGCGACCGCCCGCAGCCCCGCGAGGTCGGCCGGACCGACACGCCAGCGGGCGCCGCCGAGCACGCGCACGAGCTCCGAGCCGGCGGTGGGATCGTGCAGCACCCGCAGCGTGCAGACGAGGTCGGCGATCACCGGCTGGTCGAGCAGCCCGGCGAGTCCGAGCACGTGCACGGGAACGCCGTGCGCGCGGAGAGCGGTGGTGAACACCTCGACGTTCGAGAACGTGCGGCAGAGCAGCGCGCCGCTCTTCGCGCCGGCACCGCGGACGAGGTGCGCGGCGAACCAGGCCGCGACCCGGTCGGCCTCGCCCTCGATGGTCTCGGACCAGTCGATCTCGAGGCGTCCGGTCGCGGCGAACGGCGACGGCGCGAGCGGTGCCTTCGGGATGCCGGCGTCGAGCGGGGCGATGAGCGTGTTCGCCGCATCGAGCACGATGCGGGGATTCCGCCAGCTCGTCGAGAGGTGGTAGACCGCGGCACGACCCCGTCCGAAGTCGCGGTCGAACCTGGCGAGGTTCGCCGCGCTCGCCCCGCGCCATCCGTAGATCGACTGGTCGGGGTCGCCCACCGCCATGACCGGGTGCCCGTCGAACAGCGTGGCGAGCAGCCGCGTCTGCACGACGCTCGTGTCCTGGTACTCGTCGAGCAGCACGGTGCGGGAGCGCTCGCGGTGCTCGGCGACGACCTCGGGGTGCTCGCTGCAGATCTGCAGGGCGAGCGCGACCTGGTCGGAGAACTCGACGTAGCCGCGTTCGCGCTTCGCTGCGGCGTAGGCGTCGGCGAGGTCGAGCAGTGGCGGCAGGGCGTCGACCACGCCCAGGGCGCCGACGAACGATTCGAAGTCCGTGCGCTTGCGCGGTGCGTCGATGGGCAGTCCCCGCATGCCGAGGAAATCACGCGTGAAGGCGCGCACGTCGCGGCTGTCGGCCACGTTCTCGGCGAGGGCGCGGCTGAGCGAGAGGGTCGCGCCCGTGACCTTGTCGAGGGATGCGTCGAGCTCGATGAGCCTCGGGTCGGCTGAACCGCTCACGACGGAGCGGGCGAGCAGCCATGCCGATGCCTCGCCGAGCACGGTCGCGTCCGGCTCGCGGCCGATGCGCATGGCGTGCTCTCGGTAGATCGCGCTGGCGAACGCGTGGTAGGTGCTGACCGTCGCGGACTCGAGGGGATCGATCTCGAGGTCGGCGATGCCCTCGGCGACGAGTTGCGCGACCCGTTCACGGACGCGCTCGGCGAGTTCGCCCGCGGCCTTGCGGGTGAAGGTGAGCCCGAGCACGTCGGCGACGCCCACGTGTCCGTTGGCCAGCAGCCAGACGACGCGGTTCGCCATCGTCTCGGTCTTGCCGCTCCCGGCCCCCGCGACCACGATGCTGGCCCCGTGCGGATCGGCTTCGATGACCGCCTGCTGCTCGGGCGTCGGCAGGTGGAGCCCGAGTCGGGTGGCGATCTCCGCAGCGCTGATCGCGGCGTCGCGGCCGCTCATGCCGAGACCGCCGGCACGAGGTGCACGCGGTACTGCCAGGACCCGAACCGGGACCGGTGCCCGAGTTCGGCGGGGCCCTCGAACGTGGCACCGGCCATGACCCGGCCCACGTCGGCGAGGCGTTCGCGGAAGGACTCCTCGGCATCGTCGTCGAACGGCTGCTGCGCGCGCTCGGTGTACGCGAGCCCACGCGACGGGGTGGCGACGTAGACCAGCTTGGCGCCGCCGAGGGTGCCGGCCGACTCGATCGCGCCCTGCCTGGCCGCCAGTTGGTAGGCGGCCAGTTGAGGATGCTCGGCGGTCTGGGCATAGGTCGGCGGCGTCCGCCCGGTCTTCAGGTCGACGATGACCGTCGTGCCGTCGGCCGAGGCCTCGATGCGGTCGATCGTGCCGGTGATGCGCACGCGGTCGACCGTGATCGTGAAGCGGCCCTCGGCGCCGAGCAGCACCTTCTCGTCGTCGCCGAACGAGGTCAGGTACTCCGCGGCCCCTTCGGCCATGCGTCTGGCTCCGCGGCGTTCGCGTTCGGCGACCCAGCCGGCCTCGAAGCGCACGCCCTTCAGCCGCGTCTCGACGGCGGCCCAGATGGCGTCCAGGCTCGTGTCGCCGTCCTCGCGCCCCCCGACCTCCTCGACGACCGCGTGCACGATCGTGCCGATCGACGCGGCCACGCCCGACGGCGGCGACGCGACGTGGTCGACGAACCAGCCGAGCGGCGACTCCTCCACGCGATCGATCTGCGACGGGGAGACGGCGACGGTCGCCTCGGGGTCGCCGTCGAGGTCGACGAGCGGCGCCTGCGTCGTGGGCTCGGCGAGCCCGTACCATTCAGCCGGTCCGGCTCCGGCGACGCCCTCCTCGGCGAGCAGGGCGAGGGCGGCCGCGGACTCGGCGTCTCCCGCGACCGCGTCGCGGCGCAGCACGCCGACCAGCTGCCGGAGGTGCAACGGGCGTCGGCGCTGCCGCACCCGCTCGCGGGCGTACCCCATGAGCACCGACGGCTGCTCGTCGTCGTTGGCCGTGCAGGCGAGCACGACCTGTCGGCGCGCCCGCGACGCCGCGAGCACGAACATGCGCAGCTCGTCATCGCGAACGCCGGCCCGCGCCTCCGCCGGTGAGTCGACTCCCGGCAACGGAGCACCGGCGCGCTGCGCCTGCGCAACCCTCGCGAGCAGGGCGGAGTGCAGGAGGGTCCCGCGTGGGCGCAGGTTCGGCCACACCGCATCCTGGAGGCCCGCGATGACGACCACGTCGAACTCCCGGCCGACGAGCGACTGCGGCGTGGTGACGAGCACGGTCTCGGCGGTGCGGCGCGGCGCGAGGGAGTCCTCGGGGAGCTCGCTCGCGAGCACCTCGTCGACGAAGCGCGTCGCGGGCGCATCGGGTTCGCGCTCGACGAACCGGGTCGCGGCGGCGAACAGCGCGACCGCGGCATCGAGCTGCCGGTCGGCCTCGTCGGCGAGCACGCCGGTGCCACCGGCCTGCCTGCTCCACTCCGCGGCGAGCGCGCTGCCCTCCCAGAGCGACCAGAGCACCTCCTCGATGCTGCCGCCGGCCGTCGCGATGCCCTTCGCCGCCTCGAGCACGGCGGCGAGCTTGGCCGCGCGGCGGCCGGGAGCCGCGTCGATCGTGGCGAACCCGCCGGGCGCGCCGAGCGCGTCGACGAGCAGTTCGTCGCCGGTGCGATCGCCGCCCGCGGCGAGCTCCTCGTGCCGGAGTGCGAGGCGCAGCCGCCTGAGGCCCACGCCGTCGAGCCGGCCGAGGGGCCCGGTGAGCAGCGTCACGGCGAGGTCTGCCGTGAGCGGCTCGCGGCCGAGCACGACCGAGCAGGCCGTGAGCAGTGCGGCGGCCGCGGGGGCGTCCCGGAGGGCGAGGCCCGTCGCGACGCCCGCGGTCGGCACGTCGGCCAGTGCGAGCGCACGTTCGACGGCCGGGACATCCGCACCGGATCGAAGCACGACGGCCATCTGCGACCACGGCACCCCGTCGAGCAGGTGGCGTTCGCGGAGGAGGGAGGCGATCGCGAGCGACTGCGACGCGCTCGAGGGCGCCTCGATGCCGAGCAGGGGCGCGAGCGCGTCGACGTCGTGCGACCGGGCGAGGGCGGCCGCACGATGGCTGCCGCCGAGGGCCGTGCCGATGTGCGAACGCACGCCGGTGAGCATCTCGGCGATGCCGGGGCGCCCGCGATGCACGAGCGGCAGGTCGATGCGCTGCACCGGCGCGCCGTCGAGCACGGAGGACAACGAGCCGAGGAGTTCGGGCCGCCCTCCGCGGAACCCGTTGCTCGCGACGTCGGGATCGCCGATCGCGACGACCTGCACGTCGCAGGCGGCGAACGCGGCGATCAGCGCCGCGGCGGCCTCGGTGGTCTCCTGGGCATCGTCGACGACGAGCAGGCGGAGCCCGGCGAGTGGTCCGAGCGCTGCGGATGCCGCAGGATCGGCGGCGCTGCGCCGCACGATCGACGCGGCGAACGCACCGAGCTCGGCGGAGTCGAACTGGTCGGGCCGGACCTGCTCCTTGACGTCGGCGTACTCGGCCATGAACGCCGCGGCGGCGACCCATTCGGGGCGCGCTGCGGCCTCGCCGAGGCGAGCGAGCTCGACCTCGTCGATGCCGAGCTCGACGGCGCGCATCAGCAGGTCGCGCAACTCGCTTCGGAAGCCGCGCAGCGAGCGCACCTCGGGGGTGAGCGGGTCGGGCCAGGCCGGGCCGAACCCGTCGCGGATGCCGCCCTCGATGAGATCGGCGACGATGCGGTCGTGCTCGCCGCCCGTGAGGAGCGTGACGGGTGCACCGGTGTAGGCGCGCACGAGCTGGAACGCGATGGAGTTGGCGGTTCGCGCGAGCGGCCCCCGGGTGGTCGCTCCGAGACGGACGGCGATGCGATCGCGCAGCGCCGTGGCCGTCGTCCGCGTGGCGCAGAGCACGAGCACCTCGTCGACGCCGTAGCCGAGCCGTTCGACCCGGTCGGCCACGAGTTCGACCGCGAGGGTCGTCTTGCCGGACCCCGGTGCGCCGAAGACCGCGACATGGCCGTGCCCGATGTCGCGCGCGGCGATCCCGGCGTGGTGGAGCGGGTGCGAGGCGACATCGACCGGGGCTTCGACGTGCGCCGTGTCGCTCGCCTCGGGCGGCGAGGAGACGGTGGGGCTGGGCATGGCCACACGCTAACCCGTTCCGCCGACAGTGAACGTGCGCCGGTGCCCGCGAGCCGTGTCCTAGTGTGGTCGCAAGGACAGAAAGGCCCCCACTGTGGACGTACGGATCGGCATTCAGAACTCCCCCCGCGAACTCGGCTTCGAGTCGGCGCAGACGCCCGAGGAGGTCAAGTCCCAGGTCGCGGCGGCGCTCGCGGGCGACGCGAAGTCGCTCGAGTTCATCGACTCGAAGGGCACCGTCTTCCTCGTTCCGGCCGCAGCGCTCGCCTATGTCGAGATCAGCGGCGAAGAGGCACGACGCGTCGGATTCGTCGCCTGACATGGAACTGCTCTTCGTCGTGCTCGGCGGGGCGATCCTCGGCATCGCGGCCCGCTACCTGCTGCCGTTGCGCAACACGCACGGGGTCGCGCTGGTCCCGGCGATCGGTGCGGGCGTCGCGGCCGTCGTCTGGGTCGCGCTGACCTGGCTCGGCTGGGCCTGGGACGGCACCTGGATCTGGGTCGCCTCGTTCGTCGTGGCCGGCCTCGCCGCCGCGGCGACCGCGTACCTCATCGGTCCGCGTCGCGAGCGAGCGGATGCCGCGCTCTTCGAGCGCCTGGCCCGGCCAGGGGCCGGGACGGACACCCGCGCCACGCCGGTGCACTGAACCGCGCTGCCGCCCGGCGGAGAATCCCGAACGGACCGCGTCCTCCGCATGGAGGGCCGGTCCGTTCGTGTTCCGGCCGGCGAACCGAGGGCGTGGTCAGGCGGTGAGGCCGAGCGCGTCCATGCGACGCGTGTGGTCGGCGATGAGCTCGGTGAAGATCGGCTCGACCTTCTCGTCGAGTCCGCGGGCATCCGACGCGTGCAGCGCCGAACGCGCGATGAGCAGCGTGTCCCCGACGAGGCTGCGGCCCCAGAGCGCGAGTCGGTCGGCGAGGCCCGGCTCGGCGGCGATGGCCGCCGCCAGCTCGCCCTCGAGCACGAGGCCGGCACCGCCGCGGTCGAGGATGCCCCGCACGCGGCGGGCGACGTCGGTCGGGAGCCCGTTCGCGAGGCTGGCGAAGTAGCCGTCGAGCATGCCCGACGTGACGTGGATGGCGAGGAGGAGCTCGTACCAGTCGCCTTCGGACCAGGCGTGATGCAGGCGTGCCGTCGCCGGTGCGAAGGGCGCCATGACGTCGACGGGCTCGACGTCCATGCGGCGCAGTTCGGCGATGAGGTCGTGGTGCTTGCCGAGGGCGACGCCGGCCGCGGCGCTCAGGCCCTCCTTCGCACCGAGCGTCGGCGCGGTGCCGACCGCCCGGGAGAGACCCTCGAAGAACTCCAGCTGGATGTAGGCCGCCTGGCCGAGGAACGGCACCGGCTCGGGAATCAGCTCGGTGAAGTCGACCTTCGTCAGCTCGGTCGGCGCGACGCGCGGTCGGAGGCGCGGCGCTTCGGGACGCGGCACGCGTCGACTGATCCAGGACACCACGCACACAGCCTATCCGAGGCGTTCAGCCACTCTCGGATAAGCTGGGCCTCGCATGCGGGCATCGGACCCGCAGCCGTTGCGCCTCGAGGAGAAGCAGGGCGCATCACTACCGCTATACCGACAGGCAGATTCTTGACTACTTTCGCAGAACTCGGCGTCGCGTCCGACATCGTCGACGCGCTCGCAACCAAGGGCATCTTCGATGCCTTCCCCATCCAGGAGCAGACGATCCCCCTCGCCCTGTCCGGGCAGGACATCATCGGCCAGGCGAAGACCGGCACCGGCAAGACCTTCGGCTTCGGGCTCCCGATCATCCAGCGCATCGGCGACGACCCCGAGCCCGGCGTCAAGGTGCTCGTCGTCGTGCCGACGCGCGAGCTGTGCGTGCAGGTCACCGAGGACCTCGAACTCGCGACCTCGAACCGCCCCACCAAGGTCGTCTCGATCTACGGCGGCAAGGCGTACGAGGGCCAGATCGAGCAGATCAAGGCCGGCGCGCAGATCGTCGTGGGCACCCCCGGTCGTCTCCTCGACCTGGCCTCGCAGCGGCTGCTCTCGTTGAAGAACGTGCAGGAGATGGTGCTCGACGAGGCCGACAAGATGCTCGACCTCGGCTTCCTCGCCGACATCGAGAAGCTCTTCGCGCAGACCCCGGCCAACCGCCACACGATGCTCTTCTCGGCGACCATGCCGGGTCCGATCGTCGCGCTCGCACGCCGGTTCATGTCCAAGCCCATCCACATCCGAGCGACCGACCCCGACGAGGGCCTCACGCAGGCGAACATCAAGCACCTCGTCTACCGCGCGCACTCGCTCGACAAGGACGAGGTCATCTCGCGGATCCTGCAGGCCGAGGGCCGGGGCAAGACGGTCATCTTCACGCGCACCAAGCGTGCCGCCGCAAAGCTCGTCGAGGAGCTCAACGATCGCGGCTTCAACGCGGCGGCGGTGCACGGCGACCTGAACCAGGACCAGCGCGAGCGCGCGATGGCCGCGTTCAAGGCCGGCAAGAAGGACATCCTCATCGCCACGGATGTCGCGGCTCGCGGCATCGACGTCGACGACGTCACCCACGTGATCAACCACACCATCCCCGACGACGACAAGGCGTACCTGCACCGTGCCGGCCGCACCGGCCGCGCGGGCAAGACCGGCATCGCGGTCACCTTCGTCGACTGGGACGACCTGCACAAGTGGGCCCTCATCAACCGCGCGCTCGAGTTCGGGCAGCCCGAGCCGGTCGAGACCTACTCGTCGAGCCCGCACCTGTTCACGGACCTCGACATCCCCGCCGGCACCAAGGGCCGCCTGAAGCCCGCCGCTCCGGCCGCCGCGCCGAGCCGGTCGAGCACCGCCGGCCGCAGCGAGGCTCGTGGCGAGGGCGAGTCGGCCCGCGCACCGCGCAGCTCGCGATCACGCCAGCGCACGCGCGGCGGTCGCAGCGAGGGCGAGGCCTCGACGCCCGCCGCGTCCAGCTCGACCTCCGTCGAGTCCGCCGCATCCGCCCAGTCCGCCGGTGACACCGCGACGACCGCGACGCGGGAGCCCGGCACGGGCACGCATGACGGCGGTGGCAGCGAGCACCACGACGGCAACGACGCGCCCCGTCGTCGCCGTCGTCGTCGCGGCCCCCGGCCCGCCGGCTCGGCGGGAAGCGCGGCGCCCCAGGTCTGACCGGAGCACGAGACGAGAGCGGATGCCACGCGGCATCCGCTCTTCGTCGTCCTGGGGCGATGAGCGTCCGAGACGCCCGCCGGGGCCGGTCACGTGCGACCGGAAGGTCAGGGCAGGACGGGCTCGAAGCCGGTCGCCTCGCCGACGATGCGCGCCACGATGTCGGCCGGGGTGCGCTCCTGGCCGAGCCGATTGGGCTTGCCCGTTCCGTGGTAGTCGCTGGAACCGGTGACGGCGAGCCCGAACTCCCGAGCGAGGGCATGCAGGCGCGGCTTGGAGCCGGGATCGTTCTCGGGGTGGTCGATCTCGAGTCCGAAGAGCCCGGCGTCGACGAGTTGGCGCAGCCGCTCGCGCGGCACGACGTGCTCGGCTCCGCGCGCGCCGGGGTGGGCGAGCACCGGCACTCCGCCGGCCGCGCGGATGAGCCGCACGCCCGTCAGCGGATCGGGCGCGTAGTGCGGGCGCGCGTACCCGTGGCGCGGGTGCAGGATCCCGGCGAACGCCGCGGAACGGGTCGACACGTGGCCGCGGGCGACGAGCGCGTCGGCGATGTGCGGCCTGCCCACCGTCGCCCCCTCGGCCGTCTGGGCGAGCACGTCGTCCCAGGTGAGGGGGTAGTCGCGGGCGATGCGCTGCACGATCTGCTCGGCGCGGGTCAGCCGCGACTCGCGGATGCGGGTGGTCTCGGCGAGCAGTTCCTCGTCGAACGGGTCGATGAGGTAGGCCAGCACGTGCACGCTCGTGTACTGCTCGCGCGTGGAGAGCTCCATGCCGGGGATGAGCGCGACCCCGGTCTCGGGCACAGCCACGGCGGCCTCGGCCCAGCCGGCGGTCGAGTCGTGGTCGGTCAGCGCGATCGCCGACAGGCCCGCCTCGGCGGCTTCGACGAGCAGGTGCGCCGGGCTTCCGGTGCCGTCGGACACCGTCGAGTGCACGTGCAGGTCGGCCTCACCGATCGCGGGTGCCGTCGACGAAGCCATCCCTCCATGCTAGGGCGCGGCAACCCGCGGCGATGCACGACACCGCGCTTCGGGTGCACCGCAGGCGGGTTCGCCGCCGGCATGCGGCCCCGCCACAGGCTCGTCCCCTAGCTTGGGGGGATGCTCCCCCGCATCCTCGGCTGGACCCTCGTCGTCGCCGCGGCGATCCTCGCCGCCCTCATGCTCTGGCCCCAGGCCGTCGGCCTGCAGAACCAATGGGTGTTCGCCCACGTCGTCGCCCTGCGCGGCGTCGCGGCCGTCGCCGGGGTCGTGGTGGCGGTGCTCGTGCTGCTGGCCGCCTTCGCGCGCCCGCTCCGGCTCGTCGCCTTCGCCCTCGCGACGATCATGGCGCTCTTCGCCGTCGGCAACGCGGCCGTGCTCACCGCGAGGGGCTTCGGGTCCTCGGATGCCGCCGCCGACGCGGCATCCGGATCGCTGACGGTGCTGTCCTGGAACACGCTCGGCGAGGTTCCGGATGCCGCGACGATCGCGGGTCTCGCCATCGAGGAGGGGGCCGACGTCGTCGTGCTGCCGGAGACGACCGAGCCGCTCGGCGAGGAGATCGCCATCGCGATGCGCGAGGGAGGCAGCCCGATGTGGGTGCACACGGCGGCCTACGACGACGTGGCGAAGGCGCGGTCGACGACGATCCTAATCTCGCCCGACCTCGGCGACTACACGGTCACCTCGCCCGAGGTCCCCGGTCCGCCCGGAAACACGAACACGCTGCCCTCCGTCGTGGCCGATCCCGTCTCCGGCACGGGTCCACGCATCGTCGCGGTGCACGCGGTGGCCCCGATCCGCTGGGAGCTGCGCAACTGGCGCAGCGACCTCGACTGGCTCGCCGAGCAGTGCTCGGGCGAGAACGTGATCATGGCCGGCGACTTCAACGCCACGGTCGACCACTTCTCGGGTCGCGGCACGAACGGCGGCGATCTCGGCAACTGCCGGGATGCCGCGGTCGAGGCAGGTTCGGGCGGGCTCGGCACCTGGCCGACCGACCTGCCGGAGGTGCTCGGCAGCCCCATCGACCACGTGATGGCGACGCCCGGCTGGAACGTCGACGCGTTCCGCGTGATCGGCGAGATGGACGCCGCCGGAAGCGACCATCGCCCGGTCGTCTCGACCCTCTCGCCGGCCGCCTGACCCGGGCGCGGACTCCGCGTCCCTGGCCGAGCCGCCCGGGCGTCCCGGCGCAGTTCGGTCTTGCGTGCCGCGGTGCGAGAATGGAGCCATGGACTCCAGCGACACCTCAACGACCGAGACCCCGGCAGCGGCGACCGCCGACGAGACGGGCCGCGACGCGAACCGTTCGACCACACCCGGCTCCGAGGGATTCAAGGACTTCATCAGCAGCGGCTGGGCCGCCCGCGACGAGACCCTCCCGGCCGCGCGCGCGCAGGCGGCCTTCGCGGCACGTCGCCGCAGCGCCGTGTCGGCGGCCTTCCCCGGCGTCCGGCTCGTGATCCCCGCCGGCGACATGAAGCAGCGCGCCAACGACACCGACTATCCCTTCCGCGCGCACACCGCGTTCGCCCACCTGACCGGTTGGGGCTCAGACTCGGAGCCGGGTGCCGTGCTGGTGTTCGAGCCCGAAGGCGGCGAGGGCCACATCGCGACGGTGTACTTCCGCGAGCGCGCCGGCCGGGATTCCGAGGAGTTCTACGCCAACCCGGCGATCGGCGAGTTCTGGATCGGTCCGCGACCCTCGCTCGCGCACGTGTCCGCCGACCTCGCGATCGACACTCGCGGCCTCGACGAGTTCGACCGCGTGATCGACGCGGTCGACACCGCGACCGTCGTCCTGCGCGAGGCCGACGCCGCGATCACGGAGCGCGTCGACCACGCCCGCATCCGCTTCGCCGCCGAGGAGGCCCTGTCGACCAACGCGTCCGACGCGCCGTTCTCGCTCGAGGTCGGCGGCGAGCACGCGCCCGACGCCGAGCTGGCCCGCGTGCTCTCCGAGCTCCGCCTCGTGAAGGACGAGTTCGAGCTCGGCGAGATGCGCGCCGCCGTCGACGCGACGAAGCGCGGCTTCACCGAGGTGTTCCAGGAGCTCCCCCGCATCACCTCGGAGGTGCGCGGCGAACGCGTCATCGAGGGCGTCTTCGCCACGCGCGCCCGCCTCGACGGCAACGACGTGGGCTATGGCTCCATCGCCGCGGCGGGTCCGCACGCGACCATCCTGCACTGGACCCGCAACGACGGCCCCGTCGTGCCCGGCGACCTCGTGCTGCTCGACGCCGGCGTCGAGATGGACAGCTACTACACGGCCGACATCACGCGCACCTTCCCGGTGAACGGCACCTTCTCCGACGTGCAGCGCCAGGTCTACGAAGCCGTGCTCGAGGCCGCGGATGCCGCATTCGCCGTCGTGCGCCCGGGCGCGATCTTCCGCGAGGTGCACGCCGCCGCCATGGCCGTGATCGCCCGCAAGACCGCCGCGTGGGGCTTCCTCCCGGTCTCGGCCGAGGAGTCCCTGCAACCCGAGAACCAGTTCCACCGCCGCTACATGGTGCACGGCACGAGCCACCACCTCGGGCTCGACGTGCACGACTGCGCGCAGGCGCGTCGCGAGATGTACATGGACGGCGAGCTGCAGGAGGGCATGGTCTTCACGATCGAGCCCGGCCTCTACTTCCAGGCCGACGACCTCACCGTGCCGGCCGAGTTCCGGGGCATCGGCGTGCGCATCGAGGACGACATCGTCGTCACCGCCGAGGGTGCGGAGAACCTCTCGATCGGCATCCCGCGCACCGTCGCGGAGGTCGAGGCCTGGGTCCAGGGCGCGGCCGGCTAGGTCGTGCGGCGTCCTGGCCGAGGCTCGGTCAGGACGCCGCCCTGGCGGCGCGGCGCGCCTGCCACCACGCCCAGAAGCGGGCGAGCATGCGCTTCAGCCAGCCCGCGACGCGTGCGGCCCAGGCGAACTCGGTGCCCAGGATCGCGAGTCCGAGGAAGACCACCAGCCACCCCGGTCCAGGCAGGGGCACGAGGGCCAGGCCGCCGACCGCGATGGTTCCGCCGAGCACGCCCACGAGCACCCGATAGGCGCGGCGCAGCGCCGGTCGCTCGTGGATGCGCCGACGGATGCCGCGGAGCAGGCGTCGGATCGGGCGGTCGGGCCGTTCGGCCTCGACGATGTCGTCGGACAGTTCGCGCTCGGTCACCATGGATTCACGATATATCGCGAGCTGGACCCGAGTGGGCCTGCTCGGCATCCTCCCAGCGTCGAGCGGCGGATGCTCAGGCGCCGCCGGACTGCCGCCGCTCGCGCTCGGCGCGGCGGGCGGCGTCGAGTGCTTCGCCGTACGTGAGCCCCTGCGGCTGCTCGCCCGCTGCAGCGCCGTCATCGACGGCCGCGTCGCCCTCGGAGGCCGCATCGGCATCGGCTGCCGTCGGCGTATCGGACCCCGCGGCAGCGGGCGCCGGGGACGACGGCGCCGCGCTCGGCGCGGAAGTCGCGCGTGCGCGTGGCGAGGCCTCGGGCGCGGGGAACGCGGGCTCAGGGACATCCGTCACGTGCAGCACCTGCCTGGCGCGCTCGACGTGCGCCGCCTCGGCGACGATCGAGTATCGGGTCGCGAGCACCTGCGCCACCGACGTGAAGTCGCGGCGGCGGCGGTTGACCGAGTACGAGACGACGCTGAAGATCATGCCGAAGCCCGCACCGATGAGCACCGCCGAGAGCAGGATGCCGACCGAGGAGGGCGACGGCGCGAAGATGAAGAAGAGGAGGCCGAGGAACGTGCCGAACCAGGCGCCGGAGAGCGCCCCGGCGCCCGCCGCACGCCCCCAGGTGAGCTTGCCCGTGATGCGCTCCACGCTCGTGAGCCCCGTGCCGACGATCGCGAGTTCCTTCACGGGGAACTCGGCCTTGGCGAGGGCGTCGACCGCGGACTGCGCCTCGGCGTAGGTCTCGAAGCTCGCGATGGTCTCGCCCTGCGGCAGCGTGGGGAAGGCGCGGGCCGTGCGTCCGCCGAAGGGCGATTGGTTGCTCACCCCTCCATCCTCCCACGGGCTAAGTTTGTACCGTGAGCGCAACGAGAGTCTTCGTCGCCCGACTCGCCGGGTGCGCCGTCTTCGACCCCGCCGGCGATCGGGTCGGAAAGGTGCGCGACGTCCTCGTCGTGTACCGAAAGAACGACCCGCCGCGGGTGGTGGGACTCATCGTGGAGGTGCCCGGCAAACGACGCGTGTTCCTCTCGATCGGCCGGGTGACCTCGATCGGCAACGGCCAGATCATCACGACCGGCCTCATCAACCTTCGCCGGTTCGAGCAGCGCGGTGGTGAGGTGCGCGTGATCGCCGAGATGCTCGGCCGCAAGGTGCGCTTCAACGACGGCTCGGGCGAGGCCACGATCGAGGACGTCTCGATCGAGGAGCAGGAGCCCGGCGAGTGGGAGGTCGAGCAGCTCTTCGTGCGCCGGCCCAAGGGCGCATCGCCCTTCTCCAAGGGCCAGTCGGCGTACGTCACCTGGCGCGAGGTGCGCGAGAGCGCTCGCACGGGCGAGGCGCAGTCGGCCGAGCAGCTGATCGCCACGTACTCCGAGCTGAAGCCGGCCGACCTCGCGAACACCCTGCTCGACCTGCCCGTGGCCCGACGGCAGGAGGTCGCCGAGGAGCTCTCCGACGATCGCCTCGCCGACGTGCTCGAGGAGATGCCCGAGGCCGACCAGGTCGAGATCCTCGGCGGGCTCGGCGACGACCGCGCCGCCGACGTGCTCGACCACATGCAGCCCGACGATGCGGCCGACCTCATCGCGCAGCTGCCCGAGGAGCGCGGCGAGCACCTGCTCGAGCTCATGGAGCCGGAAGAGGCCGAAGACGTCCGCATGCTCCTGAGCTACGGCCCCGACACCGCGGGCGGGCTCATGACCACCGAGCCGATCATCGTCTCGGCCGACGCGACCGTCGCAGAGGGCCTCGCGCTCATCCGTCGTCACGACCTGCCGCCGGCGCTCGGCGCCGCGGTGTGCGTGACCCTTCCGCCCTACGAGGCGCCCACGGGCCGCTTCCTCGGCGTCGTCCACTTCCAGCGGATGCTGCGCTACCCGCCGCACGAGCGCCTCGGCACTCTGATCGACCAGGGCCTCGAGCCGGTCGGCGCCGACACCTCCGCGGCCGAGGTGAGCCGCATCCTGGCCAGCTACGACCTCGTCTCGGTGCCCGTCATCGACGAACGGCACCGCCTCGTCGGGGTCGTGACCATCGACGACGTGCTCGACTACCTCCTGCCCGATGACTGGCGAAGTCATCCAGAAGACGAAGATGAGGTGAGCAAACGCGCGACCGCCCGAGCACAGCTGACCACGGGGAGCATCCCGATCCCGACGAACGGAAGGAGGGCCGGAGATGGCACGCGTTAACACGGCAGACGAGCGGCGCTTCGACACGCCGAAGGGCAGCCGCCGTCCCCGCTTCCGCCGAGGGGAACGCGACAAGGATCGCTTCGGACGCTTCACCGAATGGGTCGCGCGAGCCATGGGCACCCCCGGCTTCCTGCTGGGGCTCTCCGTGTTCGCGATCTCCTGGATGGCGTGGAACACGTTCGCGCCCGAGCACCTGCGCTTCGACTCGATCGCCATCGGATTCACGGCGCTGACGCTCGTGCTCAGCCTGCAGGCCTCGTATGCCGCTCCGCTCATCCTGCTCGCCCAGAACCGGCAGGACGACCGCGACCGGGTGCAGATCGAGCAGGACCGCCAGCGCGCCGAGCGCAACCTGGCCGACACCGAGTACCTCGCCCGCGAGGTCGTCGCCCTGCGGCTGGCCGTGAAGGACCTCGCCTCGAAGGACTTCATCCGTTCCGAGTTGCGCGCGGTGCTCGAGGAGCTCGACCGCAAGGACGAGGAAGATGCCGCGAATGCCGCACCCCGGGGCTGACTCGACCGACCCGGCCGTGCTCGAGGCCGCCATCGGCCGCGCGCTCGAGTCGGTGATCGACCCCGAGATCCGCAAGCCCATCACCGAACTCGACATGGTCGACTCCGTCTCGGTCGATGACCGCGGCCGGGTGAGCGTCGTCATCCGGCTCACGATCGTCGGCTGCCCGGCATCCGATCGCATCGAGCGGGACGTCCGCCAGGCAGCCGAGGGCGTCGCCGGCGAGGGCGCGGTCGACGTGACGCTCACCGTGATGACCCCCGCGCAGCGCACGGCCCTCACCGAGCGGCTGCGCGGCGGCAAGGCCGCTCGCGGCAACCCGTTCGGGCCGGGCACGCTCACTCGCGTCGTCGCGGTCACGAGCGGCAAGGGCGGGGTCGGCAAGTCCACGCTCACGGCGAACCTCGCGGTGTCGCTCGCGGCACGAGGGCTCTCGGTGGGTCTCGTCGACGCCGACGTGCACGGGTTCTCGATCCCGGCGCTGCTCGGCCTCGTCGACGAGCAGGGCCTCGCCGCGCGCCCGACGCAGGTGAACGACATGATCCTGCCGCCGGTCGCGCACGGCGTGAAGGTCATCTCGATCGGCATGTTCGTCGAACCCGCCGCGCCGGGTTCGCGCGCGTCATCCGTGGCCGTCGCCTGGCGCGGGCCGATGCTGCACCGCACGCTGAACCAGTTCCTCACCGACGTGTACTTCGGCGACCTCGACGTGCTGCTCGTCGACCTGCCGCCCGGCACGGGCGACATCGCGATCTCGCTCGGGCAGCTGCTGCCCAACGCCGAGGTGCTCGTGGTCACGACCCCGCAGCCGGCGGCGGCCGACGTGGCCGAGCGCTCGGGCGTGGTCGCCAGGCAGACGGGCCAGCGCATCATCGGCGTCGTCGAGAACATGGCCGGCCTGCCCGGCCCAGACGGCACCGTGCTCGACCTGTTCGGGTCGGGCGGCGGCGAGGAGGTCGCCCGACGCCTCTCGGAGGGCCAGCCCGACGCCGTCCCGCTCATCGCGAGCGTGCCGCTCAGCATCGCCCTCCGCCAGGGCGGCGACGCCGGCGAACCCGTCGTCGCAGCCGCGCCCGACGATCCGGCCGCCCGCGCGATCGAACGCGTCGCCGAGGCCATCGCGACCCGGCCGCGCCGACTCGCGGGCCGCAGACTCGACGTCTCGGTCCGGTGACGGCGAGGTGAGACGGATGCCGCGCGCCGACCGTTCCCAGCACTGGTCGACGCGCGTGCTCGCAGTCGCGGTCGGCCTCGTCGGTGTCGCTGCGATGGCAGGCTGCGCCGGCGCCTTCCCCGAGTCTGCCCCGACACCCTCGGGCCTGCCGGAGGGCATCACCGCGAGCGTCCTGCAGAGTCGGACCGACGTGGTCGACGGCCGGCTCGTCGTGCAGCTCGACAACGGCACGGGGTCGGAGCTGACCTTCAGCTCGTTCGACGTCGAGGCCCCCGGGCTCGAGCCCGGCCTGCACTTCGAGGGTCCGCGCACCCTCGCCGACGGCACCTCCGTGCAGTACCGCATGGATCTCACGCCGGCCAGGTGCGACGGCGACGCCGGCCCCGCCGAGGTGAGGATCACGGTCGTCGGATCGGCCGATGCCGATGCCGACCGCGCAGGTGCCGTCACGGCGGTCGGCACGGTCGTCGCCGACGACCCGTACGACACGCTCCCCCGGTTGCAGAACTTCGGCTGCCTCACCGACGCCGTCGAGCGCGTCGCGACGTTCACGCTCGCCGATCGCCTGCGGTCGACCGGGAGCGGCGTCGACCGCCGGGCCTGGCTCGACATCAGCGTCGAGCCCACCGGCGCGGCATCCGGTTCCCTCGACCTGGAGCAGGTCCTGGGCACGACGCTGCTCTCTGCCGAGGACGGCCTGAACTGGTCGGCCGCCACAGCCCACGTCGAGGCGAGCGACGCACCGTCGACGATCTCGCTCCCGGTGCGGCCGGCCCGCTGCGACCCCCATGCGGGAGCGGAGGACAAGCGGGGCACCATCCTGCCGCTGGTCGTGACGACGACCGAGGGCTGGTCGGGGCAGTTCGAGGTGCGCGCATCGCCCTCGCTCAAGGAGGACCTGTTCGCCTACTTCACGGAGCGCTGCGGCCTGCCCGCGAGCTGAGGGACGGTGCCGCGGCGAAGCGGCGAAGCGGCGAAGCGGCGAAGCGGCGAAGCGGCGCAGCGGCGCACCGCCGCCGTGCCTACGACCGGGGCTCGACCACGCGGGCGAGCAGCTCGACGAGCAGGCGCCCGGTCAGCTCCGACGGCAGCGCCTCGACGAGGGCGAGCACGGGCGCCATCTGCGCCGGGAGCGCACCGCCCTCGCCGCCCAGCAGCCCGATGGCGCCGAGCAGCCCGGCCGCCGTGTCGGAGTCGATCGATCCGGATGCCGCGAGCAATGGCTCGATCCCGCCGGGAAGCACGTCGGCGAGCCCCGCGAGCACGAGTTCGCCGTCGACCCTCGGGACACCGCGTACCGCGTCCGCCGCTGCCACGAGCGCCTCGGCGAGCTCGGACGCGACGTCCTCGGTGACGGGGGTGACGGTGAGGTGGGTCGTGTGCGGCAGGCGGGTGCCGTCGGCCTGGACGAGGCCGGGCTGCAGCTGGAGGAACCAGCCGGCGCCCCGCGCGGCATCCGCCCAATGGTGCGGATCGACGCGGCGTTCCGGCCCGACCGAGTCGTCGGTCGCCACGGCGAACAGCGGGCCCGTCGGCATCCCGACGACGCGCAGGCCCTCGATGCCGTCGACGGTCTCGCGCAGCACCTCGGTCGCGCGTGCGGCCTTCGCCGACAGGGTCGCGAACCCGTCCTCGCCCAGCACCTCGGTGATCGCCCACGCGGCCGCGAGAGGCCCGGCGGGCTTCGAGCCCGTCATCGTCGGATTCACGACGGGGTAGCCGGGCCATCCCGTCGTGCGGAAGTACTGGTGCCGCTGGCGGTCGCGCCCACGCGTGAGCAGCACCGAGACGCCCTTCGGCGCGTACCCGTACTTGTGCAGGTCGGCCGAGAGACTCGTGACGCCCGGCACCGCGAGGTCCCAGGCGGGCAGCGCCTCGGGCCAGAACGCGAGGGCGAATCCGCCGATGCAGGCGTCGACGTGCACTGCGATGCCGCGCTGACGGCAGGCGTCGGCCACGTCGGCGATCGGATCGAGCCCGGCGAACGGGTACGACGGCGCCGAGACGACCACGAGTGCGACGTCGTCGCCGAGCCGGTCGACGAGGTCGGATGCCGCGAGGGTGCCGGTCGCGGGATCCACGGGCACGAGGTCGAGGACGAGGCCGAAGTACTCCGCCGCCTTGTGGAATGCGGCGTGCACCGTGATCGGCGCGACGATCCGCGGCACCCGCGGCGTCCCGACCCGCACCGAGCGCCAGGCATCGCGCGCCGTCTTGACCGCGAGCAGGCAGCTCTCGGTACCGCCGGAGGTCACCGTGCCGACGACCGTCGCATCGCTGCCGGCATCGGCGACGTCGGTCGGCGCCTCGCCGTGGAAGACGCGCCGGGCGAAGCCCACGACACCAGCCTCCATGGCCGCGACCGAGGTGAACGTCGTCGGGTCCAGGCCGTTGACCGGCTGCACGAGGCGGGCCGCCGACGCGGCGAGCTCGTCGAGCTCGGCCACTCCCGAGTCGTAGACGTAGGAGAGCACGCGACCACCGTGGGTCGGCGCGTCGCCCTCGCGGAGCGTGCGGAGCTCGGCGAGCACCTCGGCGGGATCGCGTCGGAAGTCGTTCATGGTCACGCGGTCTCCTGGGAGTCGTTCACGGGTTCGGGGTCGGACGGAGCGGGGTCGGTCGGGGCGCCATCGGTCGGTGCCGGTGGGCCCGCGCTGGGCGCGGCGGCGCTCGCGGCATCCGCCTCGACGTCGTCCCGACCCAGCCGGTAGCGCGCGAGCGGCACGAGGCTGAGGAACACGAGCACGGCGGGCAGGGCGCTGAAGCTCACCGCGATGCCGGCCACGGCTGCCGTCGGCTGCTCGAGGACGGTCGAACCGCTCGACTCGAGGTATCCGGTCATCGCCAGCACGAGCGAGAGCACGGTCGCGCCGAGGGCCATTCCGGCCGTCTCGCCGGCCGTCCAGATGCCGCCGAAGCTGCCGGCGCGGCCCTCGCCGTGCACGCGGGCATCGTGCGAGATGACGTCGGGCAGCATCGCCATCGGCAGCGTCTGCATGCCCGCGTACGCGGCACCGGCGAGGGCGACGGGCAGGTACACCCACGCCCCCGGCGCCCAGACCATGCCGAGGAGGCTGAGTGCGGCGAGGGCGAACAGCAGGCTCGCCCAGCGGAACGAGCGTTCCTTGCCGATCCGCGCCGAGATGCGGGCCCAGACCGGTGCGCAGAACACGGCCGGCGCGATGAGCGCGACGAACAGCAGCGTCAGCGCGTCCTCGCTGTGCAGCACCCACACGGCGACGTAGTTCGCGCCGGCGAGCATGACGCCCGTCGCGAGGCCCTGCAGCACGAACGTCGCGAGCAGCGCGCGGAACGGGCCGCTGCGGCGGAGCGCGCCGATGCCCTCGGCATAGGCCGACCGGATGCCGGCGCGCGGCGCGGGCGCACCGGGCACGCCTCTCGGGGCCGTCGTCACCGCGACGAGCATGCCCGCCCCGATGACGAGGCCGGCGACCACCGCCATCACCAGGTAGCCGACCGCCTCGTCGTCACCGCCCATGCGGCGAAGCGCGGGCCCTCCGGCACCGAACAGCAGGATCGCGAGGCTCAGCACGACCACGCGCCACGAGAGCAGGCGCGTCCTGGCGTCGTAGTCGCGCGTGAGCTCGGCCGGGAGGGCGATGTAGGGCACCTGGAAGAGGCTGAAGGCCGTGGCGGTCGCGAGGAACGCCAGGAAGACCCAGACCCCGGATGCCGCCGAGCCGAGGCCCGTCGGCACGGCGAACGTGAGCACGAACCCGAGCGGCAGCGCGAGCGCGCCGACGCGCATCCAGGTGCGGCGGGAGCCGGTCCTCGCGAGCGTGCGGTCGCTGTGCTCGCCGATCCACGGGTCGATCACGACGTCCCACACCTTGGCCGCCGTGACCACGAGCCCCGCCACGAGCGCCGTCACGCCGAGCGTGTCGGTCATGTAGAAGACGAGGACGAGTCCCGGCAGCGTCGCGAATCCACCGGTGCCGAGCGAGCCGACGGCATAGCGGGTGATGACGCCGCGGGAGAGGGGGCGCTCCGTTGCGGTCATGGAGGCATAGTGTAATCCGCCCCCGAGCCCCGACCCGACCAGAGTGGGTCAACTGTCCTAGACTGTGCCGCATGCGCGCCACCCTGGCCTCCCCCGACCTGTTCGCCCGCCTCACCGCCGAGATCGTCGCCACGGGCGACGGAACGGTCGAGGTGCCCACGCCGTCCACCGGCGAGACGCTGCACGTGCTGCCGCGCTCCAGCGCCGACGACGTGCGCGACGCCACCGCGCGTGCCCGCATCGCCCAGCTCGCGTGGGCCCGGGCCGGCTTCGCCGAGCGCCGTCGCGTGCTCCTCCGGGCGCACGACCTCGTGCTCGCCCGCCGTGAGCTGCTGCTCGACCTCGTCCAGCTCGAGAGCGGCAAGACGCGGGGCCAGGCCTTCGAGGAGGTCTTCCAGGCCGCCTCCGTCACCCGCTACAACGCGGTGATGGCCCGCAAGGTGCTCCGCGGCGGTGCGCGCCGCGGCGGCATCCCGACCGTGCTGACCGCGAGCGTGCGCTACCGCCCGAAGGGGGTCGCCGGCGTCATCACGCCGTGGAACTACGCGCTGAGCCTCGCCGCCATGGACGTCGTCCCCGCGCTGGCCGCCGGCTGCGCCGTGGTGCAGAAGGCCGACGACCAGGGCGCACTCTCGATCCTCGCGCTGCGGCAGGCGTTCATCGACGCCGGCGTTCCCGAGGCGCTCTGGGCCGTCGTCACCGGATCCGCGGCCGAGGTCGGGGAGGCCGTGACGGATGTCGCCGACTACATCTGCTTCACGGGCTCGACGGCCACCGGCCGCAAGGTCGCCGAGAAGGCGGGCCGGCGCCTCGTCGGCGCCTCGCTCGAGCTCGGGGGCAAGAACGCCCTGCTCGTGCTGGAGGACGCCGACCCCGTCGACGCCGCCCGCGGTGCGGCGCATGCCGCGTTCTCGGCCATGGGCCAGCTCTGCGTCTCCGTCGAGCGCCTCTACGTCCACCGGGCGGTCGCCGGCCCGTTCCAGCGGGAGCTCTCGACGCGCCTGAAGGGCGCCGAGCTCGGCTCGGAGCTCGAGTACCGCGCCGACTTCGGTTCCCTGACCAGCGCGTCCCAGCTCGAACGGGTGCAGGCGCACCTCGACGATGCCGTGGCCAAGGGTGCCACGGTCCTGGTCGGCGGACGGCACCGACCCGACCTCGGTCCATGGTTCTTCGAGCCGACCGTGCTGACGGGCGTGACCCCCGAGATGAGCGTGTACGCCGACGAGACGTTCGGCGCCATCGCGTCGCTCTACCTCGTCGACGACGACGCCGAGGCGATCAGCGCCGCGAACCGGAGCCAGTACGGGCTCAACGCCTCGATCTTCTCGGGCTCGCTGCGGCACGCGTCACGCGTCGCCGACCAGCTCGAGGCCGGCAGCATCAACATCAACGAGGGGTACCGCGGTTCGTTCTCGGCGGTGGCGGCGCCCATGGGCGGCGTCAAGCAGTCCGGCGTCGGACGCCGCAACGGCACCGAAGGACTCCTGCGCTTCGTCGAGCCCGTGACCGTCTCGCGCGCGACCGGGCTCGTGCCGCTCCCGCGCACCGCGTCGGAGTACCGCACGCTCGTGCCGGTGATGACGCTCGTCGCCCAGGCCCTGAAGGCGATCAGGCGCGGCTGACCGCGTCGGAGCGGCATCCGCCCGTCGGGTCCGCCGATGACGACGGCGCACGCCGCGGCCGGTCGATGCCTAGGTCGCCTCGGAGTCGAACGGGGCGACCTCGTCGGCTCCGAGCGCCTCGCGTTTGCGCTTGCGCTGCAGGTAGGCGGAGTTCTCGTTCACGGCGGCGCGCGCCACGACGGGGGCTGCCGGCTCGGCGAACGGGTCGGCGTCGCTCAGGGCGTCGCGGATGATGCGGCGCGGGTCGTACTGGCGGGGGTCGAGCTTCTGCCAGTCGACGTCGTCGAAGTCGGGGCCCATCTCCTCGCGCATGCGGTTCTTCGCGCCGTTGGCGAAGTCGCGGGCCGACCGGACGAACTTGCCGAGCTGGGCGGCGTAGTGCGGCAGGCGTTCGGGTCCGAGCAGGAAGACGGCGATCACCCCGATGATGAGGAGCTTCTCGAATGTCAGTCCGAACACCCCTACAGGATAGTGGGCGGCGAGGCGTGCGGATCACACGTGGGCCGGGCCGTAGGCTTGGGAGCTGAGAGAGTGCCGGGAGCCGAATCGTGTCCGAACGAGACCTGAACTGGAAGTACGTCGACGAATCCGTCGTCGAGACCGACGCGGTCGCCCGCGCGCGCCAGCAGTCGATCGAGCTCGGCATCGACCCCGTCTCCCCGGCCGTGGGCGCGCAGCTCGCGGTCATCGCCGCATCCGCTCGTGCCGAGTCGATCATCGAGATCGGCACCGGGGTCGGCGTCTCCGGGCTCTGCATGCTCCAGGCCGCGCGCGGGGCGCTGCTGACCTCCATCGACACCGAGAACGAGTACCTCCAGGCGGCGCGCGAGAACTTCGCCGACGCCGGCGTCGCCGCGGCCCGTGTTCGCCTCATCGCGGGGCGCGCGAGCGAGGTGCTCCCCCGCATGAACGAGAACTCCTACGACCTCGTCGTGATCGACGCCGACCCGGCGCTCGTGATCGAGTACGTCGAGCACGGCCTGCGGCTCGCCAAGCCCAACGGCTCGGTGCTCGTCGCCCGGGCGCTCTGGCGCGGGCGCGTGGCCGATCCGGCCCGCCGCGACGACGTGGCCACGGCCTTCCGGGAGCTGATCTCCGAGCTCGCCGCCTCGCCGGCGGTGGCCACCGCGGTCTCCCCCGCCGGCGACGGGCTGCTGCAGATCGTCAAGCTCGGCGCCTGACCCGACCGCCTCGTCGATCGACGTCGCATCGGATCGCGCCGAGTCTCACCGAGTCGCGCCGCACGGCGGCACGCGGCATCCGCTCGGGTCGGCCTGCGCGTTCAGGAGCGCTGCCCCGGACATGCCTCGAGCCGAGCACCGCACTGCGGGCTCGGCTCGAAACCTATGGAACTGATCAGGCCGGGTTGACGACGCCGCCGAGCACGTCGTAGAGCTCCTTGGCCTCAGCGTCGTTGACCGAGACGACAAGGCGACCGCCGCCCTCGAGCGGTACCCGCACGATGATCAGACGACCCTCCTTCACAGCCTCCATAGGCCCGTCTCCGGTGCGTGGCTTCATGGCCGCCATTGAGCTACCCCTTTCGTGGCTGTCTCATTCCATTATCGGTCATCGGAAGCACTCCTGAGAAATCGCCGTGAGGCTGTGGACGACACGGGGCGACCCGAGAGGCGCGGATCGCCGCATCCGACCGGGGTCGACTGTCCGGTTCTCCCCTGCCCGCACCGCCCACGCGATCGGCCGCGGCCTCCATCACGGGGGCGTCCAGTCGCGTCCGTCGATGCCCCAGCAGATGAGGAGCCACCCGACCTGCAGCGCGAGGAAGACGATCACGATGCTCCAGCGGTACCAGCGGGCGCGCGGGATCGCGGCGGCCCCGAGCAGCGGGAACAGCGGCGACGCGATGCGGAACACGCTGGACTGCGGGAAGAACACCGCGAGCAGGTACAGCGCGTAGCTGACCGACCAGAGGCGGACCTCGATGCCGAGACGCCGGACCGCCGGCGAGAGCAGCACGAGGGCGAAGGCGACGATCAGCGCGAGGACGGCGATAGTGCCGAGCGGCTGGCCGAGCCACCATCCGCCGGACTGGAACCAGGCCGTGAACGGCACGAGCTCGCCGTAGCCGATGTACGCCGCGCGCCACGCGAGCTCCGTGTCGGTGTACGCCTGCAGGTCACCCGTGGCGAGGCCCGCGACCAGGAGCCAGGCGAACCCGAGGACCACGGCGAAGGCCGTGACGGATGCCGCGAGCACCCGTTCGCGCATCGGGAACGGATCCTCGCGCCGACGCCACCACCGCCACAGCCAGTGCAGCCCGAGCGTGAGCGCGAAGGCCAGGGCGCCCGGCCGGGTGAAGGACCACACCGCGATCACGGGGAACAGCCACCCGTACCGGCGATCGACGACGAGGAGGAGCGCCGCGGCGAGCAGGAGGTACCCGAGCGCCTCGGCGTAGCCGAACTGCATGATCGGGGCGACGGGTGCCACGCAGAAGAGCACGACCGCGAACATCGCCCGATCGGGTGCCAGGAAACGGGACATGAGGCGGTGGAACACGAGCGCGGCACCGAGCCCCGCAGCGAGCGAGACGAGCACCGACGCGACGTTCCACGGGACGGCGAACCAGGTCAGCGCGCCGACGATGGCCGGGTAGACGGGCATGAACGCCCACGCGTTCTCGGCGACGTGCCCGTCGGGCGTGGTCGGCAGGACGCTCGGGTACCCGGCGAGCAGGATGATCTGGTACCAGCGCGCGTCCCAGAGGTTCGCGTACTCGAAGTAGCCGGGCTTCGCCCCCGTCCACGGGTTCGCGTCCTGGACGCTCGCGAGCGTCAGCACGAACACGGTGGTGACCGCACGCGCCGCCGCGTAGACGAGGACGACGCGCACCCACCACGGGGCGACGCGCCACCGCACGCGAGGCGACCAGCGGGTGATCCGGAGGGGGTCGGTCGCACGCACGTCCGTCGCGGCGCTCGGCTCGCTCATGCCGCCGTCACGCGCCGGTCAGCCAGGACCGCAGGCCGACCTCGCACGCGAGGATGGCGTCGACCCGCACGCGCTCGTCGTCGGTGTGGGCGAGGCTCGGGTCGCCGGGGCCGTAGTTCACGGCCGGCACGCCGAGGGCGCTGAAGCGCGCGACATCCGTCCACCCGTACTTCGGCCTCGCCTCGGCGCCGACGGCCGCGAGGAACCCCTGCACGAACGGGTCGTCGAGCCCGGGACGGGCGCCGGCCGAGGCATCCGTCACGGTCAGTTCGTACTCGGGGAAGAGCTCCCGCATCGCGGCGACCGCATCGTCGATCGAACGGCTCGGCGCGAACCGGTAGTTGACGGTGAGCACCGCCTCGTCGGGCACCACGTTGCCGGCCACCCCGCCGCGGATGCCGACCGCGCTCAGCCCCTCGCGGTACGCGAGCCCCTCGACCTCGACCGTCTCGGCCTCGAAGGCGGCGAGCCGCTCGAGTGCCGGAGCGAGCGCGTGGATCGCGTTGATGCCCATCCAGGGGCGCGAGGTGTGGGACCGCGTGCCCGTCGCGCGGAGCTCGACGCGGAGCGTGCCGTTGCATCCGCCCTCGACCTGGCCGTTGGAGGACTCGCCGAGGATGGCGAAGTCGGCCTCGAAGAGGTCGGGCCGGGTCTCGGCGACGCGCTTGAGTCCGTTGAGGTCGGCGTGCACCTCCTCGTGGTCGTAGAACATCCAGGTGACGTCGTAGACGGGTTCGGCGACCTCGACCGCGAGCTTGAGCGCGACCGCGACGCCGCCCTTCATGTCGGTCGTGCCCCGGCCCCAGAGGTACTCGACGCCGTCCTCCGTCTCGAACCGGGTCGGCACGTTGCCGTTGATCGGCACGGTGTCGAGGTGGCCCGCGATCACGACACGGCGCTCACGACCCAGGTTCGTGCGCGCGACGATGGTGTCGCCGTCGCGATAGAGCTCGAGGTGGGATGCCGCGGCGAGCGCCCGTTCGACGAGGTCGGCCAGCACCGTCTCATCGTCCGACACGCTCGGGATGTCGCAGATCGCCCTCGTGAGGGCGACGGAGTCGGCGGTCGGGTCGAGCGCGCGCGGCACGGAAGCGGCTGACGGCATGCATCGAGTCTACGGAGGACGCGGGTTCATCCTCGCTGCGTCAGGGAGTCATCCCAACTGTCCGAGCATGATGGCGGCCTTCTCCGGCAGCCCCGGCACCTCTCCTGCGTCGGGACGCCCGATCGTCAACGAGGCGTAGGTGCCGTCGACGCACTGCTGCGCGGAGATCGCGACCGCGGACGCCTGGTCCGGAATGAAGGAGACCGCCGTCGTCGTACCAGCGGGTTGTCCACGGAACTCCAGGAGACGGCTGAAGTACGCGCAGGCCTCCTCGGCGGGGACCTCCCCACCCTCCTCGAGGATGTCGGCGGCGCCTTCGAGTTGCTCGAGGATCTTCGGGTCGACGGAGCCCTCCGGGAGCGCGGTCAAGGTCGCGACGACGGTCGGCAGTGCGCGTGCCCATTGGCCCGCGGGCACCCGTGGACCTGGACGCCGTGATCGCTGAGATTTCCGAACTGGCAACCGACGATGTCGCTGCCAGGGACGACCCCCTCGGTCCCCTCGAACGAGCTGCCGACGAGTTCCTCGATCTCTGCAGGTTCGAGCAGGTCGCACTGGGAAGCGACCGGTTCGCTGGTCGATCCTGCCTGAAGCTCTTCGCCCTTCTCGGCCTCGGGCGTCGGCGAGGAATCGCCTGGGCCCACTTGGCCGCATCCTGCGAGCAGGATGACGACGACGCAGGCGACGGCCGCCCGAACGGGCCCCGCGAAGTGCCGGCGTGAGCGAGTTCCATGCAGATTCATGATCGGATCGTAGCGGGCCGCGGACGGGCCTCCTGACCAGGTGCCTCGACGGAGGGTGAGCCGGATGCGGCAACGGCGAACTCGGTGGCGAAGTGGCGAAGTGGCGAAGTGGCGAAGCTCACCGGATCACCGCCCCCCTTCCGTCCATGCTCCAGTAGCAAGCGGACGACGCGCCGCGTCATCCGCTCGGCCGCATCGCTACCCTTGAACCATGCCCGCGAACGACGACGCCCTCAGCCCCGCACGCACCGCCGCCGCCGCCGGCCTCACGACCATCGCCGGCGACGGAACGGTGCTCGACGCCTGGTTCCCGGCCCCGCGCCTCGGCGACGAGGCGACCCCCCTCGCCGAGGAGCACGCCGCCCTCGCCGGGGTCGACGCCCGCCGCAACGTCCGGGTCGAGGTCGTCGAGCTCACGATCGACCTCGACGCGGCACCCGCGAGCACCGCCGACGCCTACCTGCGCCTGCACCTGCTCTCGCACCTGGTCGTCGCCCCGAACACCGTGAACCTCGACGGCGTCTTCGCGCACCTGCCGGCCGTCGTCTGGACCAACGCCGGCCCCGTGCACCCGAGCGACTTCGACCGGCTTCGTCCCGCGCTGCAGCGCGCCGGCATCCATGCGACCGGGCTCGACAAGTTCCCCCGCCTGCTCGACTACGTCACGCCCGCGCGGGTCCGCATCGCGGATGCCTCGCGCGTGCGCCTCGGCGCGCACCTCGCGCCGGGCACCACGGTCATGCACGAAGGCTTCGTGAACTTCAACGCGGGCACGCTCGGCACCTCGATGGTCGAGGGACGCATCTCCCAGGGCGTCGTGGTGGGCGACGGGTCGGACATCGGCGGTGGAGCCTCCATCATGGGCACCCTCTCCGGCGGCGGCACCCAGCGGGTCGAGATCGGGCAGCGCGCGCTGCTCGGCGCGAACTCGGGCATCGGCATCTCGATCGGCGACGACACCGTGGTCGAGGCGGGCCTCTACGTGACGGCAGGCACCAAGGTCGCGCTGCTCGGCGACGCCGAGGCGCGCACCGTGAAGGCGGTCGAGCTCTCGGGGGTTCCGAACCTCCTGTTCCGCCGCAACTCGCTGAACGGGCGGGTCGAGGTGCTCTCGCGCGACGGGCACGGCGTGACGCTCAACACGGCCCTGCACGCCTGAGTCATCGGGCGCCCGCGCACTCCATTACAGTGGTGCCTCAGGCCGCCGCGGGGCGGCCCTCCTCATGGGCGATCACGAAGGAGTGACGTGGGCACCGATGCACCGCGAACCCGACACCACAGCTGGCTGAGAGCGCTCACGTGGCTCCTCGCCGTCGTCCTGCTGCTCGTGATCGCCGCCGCCGGCGTCGGATGGTGGACCGTGCAGCGCTCCTTCCCGACCACGAGCGGTCGGCTCGATGCGCCGGGCCTCGTCGCGCCGGTCTCGGTGTACCGCGACGACGCCGGGATCCCGCAGCTCGTCGCCGAGAACGACCACGACCTCTTCTACGCCCAGGGCTTCGTGCATGCGCAGGACCGCTTCTGGGAGATGGACTTCCGCCGCCACGTCACGGCCGGCCGGCTCGCCGAGCTGTTCGGCGCGTCGCAGGTGGGCACCGACACCTTCATCCGCACGCTCGACTGGCGCGGCATCGCGGAGCAGGAGTACGACGCCCTCGACGAGACCTCCCGCGCCTACTACGAGGCGTACGCCGCCGGGGTGAACGCCTACCTCGACCAGCGCAGCGGCTCCGCGCTCTCCCTCGAGTACGCGGTGCTCGGGCTCCAGAACCCCGGGTACTCCCCCGAACCGTGGACCCCGGTCGACTCGATCGCCTGGCTCAAGGCGATGGCGTGGGACCTCCGTTCCAACCTCGGCGACGAGATCGACCGCGCACTCCTCGCGACCGCGCTGCCGGCCGACGAGGTGGCGCGCCTGCACCCGGAGGTCGACTGGTCGACCTCGCCGACGATCGTCGAGGGTGCGCCCGCGGCATCCGCACCGGCCTCCACCGAGGTCGCTCCCCTGCCCGCGGCGACGGATGCCGCAGCCGACGACGCCTCGACGGCAAAGGCGTACACGGCCGCCCTGACGTCGCTGCGCGACACGCTCGACGCCGTGCCGGCCCTGCTCGGCCCCGAGGGCAACGACCTCGGCTCCAACTCCTGGGTCGTCTCGGGTTCGCTCACCGAATCGGGCCTGCCGCTCCTGGCCAACGACCCGCACCTCGGGCCCGCGCTGCCCTCCATCTGGGCCCAGATGGGCCTGCACTGCGCCGAGGTCACCGAGGAGTGCGCCTTCGACATGGCCGGCTACACCTTCGCCGGCCTGCCCGGGGTGATCATCGGGCACAACCAGCGCATCGCGTGGGGCTTCACGAACCTCGGGCCCGACGTGGCCGACCTCTACCTCGAGCGCATCACCGACGACACCTACGAACTCGACGGCGCTCAGGTGCCGCTCACCCTCCGCGAGGAGACCATCGAGGTCGCCGGCGGCGATCCCGTGACCGTCACCGTCCGCTCGACGGGGCGTGGCCCGATCGTCTCGGGCATCAACGAGGACTTCACCGCGGTCGCCGAGGGGTACCCCGCGGCATCCGGGGCGCCCGAGGGCGCCTACGAACTCGCGCTGCAGTGGACGGCGCTCACCCCGGGCACGACGGCCGCCTCGATCTTCGCGCTGGACCGAGCGACGAACTGGGACGAGTTCCGCACGGCCGCGTCCCTCTTCGACGTGCCGGCCCAGAACCTGGTCTACGCCGACGTCGACGGCAACATCGGATACCAGGCGCCAGGGGCCGTGCCCGTCCGCAAGGCGGGCGACGGCACGGTGCCCCAACCCGGTTGGACGAGCGACGTCGGCTGGACGGGCGAACTGCCGTTCGACGAGCTCCCGAGCGTCCTGAACCCCGAACGCGGCTACCTCGTCACCGCGAACAACGCGGTGTCGAGGCAGGGGCCGTTCCTCACCGCCGACTGGGACTACGGCTACCGCGCCTCCGCCATCGAGCGGCTGCTGCAGGAGCGCATCGAGGACGGCGGAAAGCTCACCGCCGATGACCTCTCCCGCATCCAGCTGGACACGAGCGATGCCAACGCCACCGCCTTCCTACCCGTCATCGCCGAGCTCGACCTCTCGGGTGACGCCGCCCGCGGCGCGGCCCTGCTCGAGGGATGGGATGCCCACGACGACGTCGACAGCGCCGAGGCCGCGTACTTCGCCGTGTTCTGGCGCAACCTGCTCGAGGACATGTTCTCCTCGCTCCCCGAGCAGACGCAGCCGGCCGGCGGCGACCGATGGTTCAGCGTGGTCGGGACGCTGCTCGACGAGCCCGAGGCGACGTGGTGGACCAATGACGAGCTCGGCGTCGCCGGACGCGACGCGATGCTCGCCCATGCCATGGACGCGGCGTGGAGCGAGGCGAGGAACCGCATGGGCAGCGACCCCGACGCGTGGCGCTGGGGCCGTCTGCACACGCTCACGCTGACGAACCAGAGCTTCGGCACGTCGGGCATCGCGCCGATCGAGTGGCTCTTCAACCGCGGCCCGTACGAACTCGGCGGCGGCTCCTCGATCGTGAACGCGATCGGATGGGACGCCACTCAGGGGTACGGCGTCGACTGGGTCCCGTCGATGCGCATGATCGTCGACCTGCACGACTTCGACGACTCCACGTGGATCAACCTCACCGGGGCATCCGGCCACGCCTTCCACCCGAACTACGCCGACCAGGCTCCGCTCTGGCAGCACGGCGAGACCCGCGGATGGCCGTTCACGCCCGACGCCGTGCGCGACGCCGCCGAGCACACGCTCGAGCTCGTCCCGGTGGCCGGCGCGGCGACCGGGACACCGACACCGACACCGTCACCCGGGGAGACGCCGAAGGCGGAGTAGCCCGCGAACGCCGAAGGGGGCGCCACCGATGGCGGCGCCCCCTTCGGGCTGTCGGATCAGCCGACGGCGGACCGTCGGCGCCGGATCAGAGACCCGGGTACTGCCGCTCGGGCTCGCCCACGTAGAGCTGCTGCGGGCGACCGATCTTCGTCTGCGGGTCGAGGTTCATCTCGCGCCAGTGCGCCATCCAGCCGGGCAGGCGGCCGATCGCGAAGAGCACGGTGAACATGCGCGTCGGGAAGCCCATGGCCTTGTAGATGACGCCCGTGTAGAAGTCGACGTTCGGGTAGAGGCGACGCTCCTTGAAGTACTCGTCCTGGAGCGCGAACTGCTCGAGCTCCTTCGCGATGTCCAGGAGCGGGTCGGCCACGCCGAGCCCGGCGAGCACCTCGTCGGCGGATTCCTTGACGAGCTTCGCACGCGGGTCGTAGTTCTTGTAGACCCGGTGGCCGAAGCCCATGAGCTTGACGCCGTCCTCCTTGCGCTTGACGCGCTCGACGAACTTGCCCACGCCCTCACCGGAGTCGCGGATCTGCGCGAGCATCTGCAGCACGGCCTCGTTGGCGCCGCCGTGCAGCGGGCCCGACAACGCCTGGATGCCCGCGGAGATCGACGAGTACAGGTTCGCGCCGGTCGAGCCGACCAGGCGCACGGTCGAGGTCGAGGCGTTCTGCTCGTGGTCCTCGTGGAGGATCAGCAGGCGGTCGAGCGCCTTCGACAGGGTCGGGTCGATCTGGTACGGCTCCGCCATGTTGCCGAAGTTCAGCCGCAGGAAGTTGTCGACGAAGCTCAGCGAGTTGTCGGGGTACAGGAACGCCTGGCCGATGCTCTTCTTGTGGGCATACGCCGCGATGACCGGCAGCTTCGCGAGGAGGCGCACCATGGTCAGCTCGACGTCATCGGGGTCGGAACCCTCGTAGTACGTCGACAGGGCCGACACCGCGCTCGAGAGCACGGACATGGGGTGAGCGGTGTGCGGCAGCGCGGAGAAGAAGCGCTTGAGGTCCTCGTGCAGCAGCGTGTGCCGACGGATCTTCTCGTCGAACTCGCCCAGCTGGTCAGCGGTGGGCAGCGACCCGTAGATGAGCAGCCAGGCGACCTCGAGGTACGTGGAATTCTCAGCCAGCTGCTCGATCGGATACCCGCGGTAGCGCAGGATGCCCTGGTTGCCGTCGATGTACGTGATCTCGGACTGCGTCGATGCAGTGTTCACGAATCCGTAGTCGAGTGCGGTGAGCCCGGTCTGCCTCGTCAGCGTCGACAGGTCGAGGCTGGCCGCGCCGTCGACGGCCGGGCGAATCGGGAACTCCGCGGTGCCACCCGGGAAGTTGAGGGTCGCCTGAAGGGGCTTCTGGCCTTCGGCATTGTTCACGACGTCGCTCACGGCGCCTCCTGTGATCGTCAAGTGCGGTCACCTGCTTTCCGCACCGCAGCTCCGTTCGGCCGCGGTCCGGGATACAGCCTAGACGCGGTGCGGGCACACTGTTGCATCCGCCAAGACATCCGTCCTTGTCTTGAGGGGTTGGACAATCGCGGTCAGTCGACGGATGCCGCGAGCCGGCCGGCAGCCGCCTCGATGCGCTCGTCGGTGGCCGTCAGCGAGAACCGCACGTGCTGGGGATGGTGCTCGCCGTAGAAGTGCCCGGGGCCCGCGAGGATGCCGAGCGCGGCGAGCCGTGCGATCGACTCCCATGCATCGCGGCCCTCGGTTGCCCAGAGGTAGAGGCCGGCCTCGCTGCGGTCGATCCGGAAGCCGGCCGCCTCGAGGGCCGGACGCAGCACGTCGCGCCTCGCGCGGTAGAGCTCCTTCTGGTGCGCCACGTGAGCATCATCGCCGAGGGCGACCGTCATGGCCGCCTGGAGCGGGGCGGGCACCATGAGTCCGGCGTGCTTGCGCACCGTCGTCAGCTGCTCGATGAGCAGGCCGCAGCCGGCGATGAACGCCGCACGGTAACCGGCCATGTTCGACTGCTTGCTGAGCGAGTAGACGGCGAGCGTGTCGCGGCGGTCCTCGCCGCTCACCCGCGGGTCGAGGATGCTCGGCACCGGCTCCGAATCCCAGGGGGCATCCCACCCGAGCTCGGCGTAGCACTCGTCGCTCACGACGACCGCACCGAGCTCGCGGGCCCGCGACCGCGCCGCCCGGAGGCCGTCGACGCCGAGCACCCGTCCGTCGGGGTTGCCCGGGCTGTTGAGCCAGACGAGCCTGGTCTCCGCGGGCCACTCGGCGGGATCGTCGGACGCGAATGCCTGGGCACCCGCGATGGCGGCACCGATCGCGTAGGTCGGGTACGCGGCGCGCGGATGCACGACGACATCGCCCTCGCCGACGCCGAGCATGAGCGGCAGGAGCGCGACCAGTTCCTTGGAGCCGATCGTCGGCAGCACGTTCCGTTCGCTGAGCCCAGTGCCGACGACGCCACGGCGCCGCTCGAACCACTCGACGATGGCGCGTCGCAGCTCGGGGGTCCCGACGGTCTGCGGGTAGGCGTGGGCGTCGGTCGCGGCCGAGAGCGCCTCGCGGATCAGCGGCGGCGTCTCATCGACGGGCGAGCCGATCGAGAGGTCGACGATGCCGCCCGGATGCCGCTTCGCTTGCGCCGCGTACGGCGCCATGCTCTCCCACGGATAGTCGGGCAGGGCCCCCAGGGCCATGCTCAGTTGCCCTGCGGGGGCAGCACGGCGATGACGGGGTGGTCCTTGGCGATGACGCCGACCTTGGCGGCGCCGCCGGGCGAGCCGAGGTCGTCGAAGAACTCGACGTTGGCCTTGTAGTAGTCGGCCCATTCGTCGGGGAGGTCGTCCTCGTAGTAGATGGCCTCGACGGGGCAGACGGGTTCGCAGGCGCCGCAGTCCACGCATTCGTCGGGGTGGATGTAGAGCGAGCGTTCACCCTCGTAGATGCAGTCGACCGGGCACTCGTCGATGCAGGCACGGTCTTTGACGTCGACACACGGAAGAGCGATGACGTAGGTCACGGTGGCTCGCGTCCTTTCGGAGGGGGGCTCCCAGTCTATGCCGCGACGGCCGTGCCGGTTCGCGCCGGCAGGTTCGGCCAGGCCACGACGAACACCGTGACGAGCGCCGGACCGATCGACCAGACGGTGCCGGTGAGGTCGCCCACCACGAGCACCGAGCCGCCCGGCCCGGCCAGCGTGAGGATGCCGACCATGATGATCACGCCGAGGCCGACGACCGAGGCCACGAGGCGGCCGCTGAAGATGCGGAAGGCCACGAGAAGTGCCGCCACGCCGACGAGCGCCGCGACGAGACCCCACGGCAGCGTGACGTCGCCGATCGTCCAGGCCTGGCGATGGCCGACGGTGCCGAGCGTCCCGTAGAGCGCGCCGATGAGGAAGGCGACGACCAGGGTACCGATGCGGCTGCCGAGGCTCGCCCCCGCGTCGTTCACTTCGGGGTGACCGTGTACGACACGGTGCCGTCCTGCAGCGCCAGGAGCACCCGGTACTGGTCGTTCGTGTACACCGAGGCATCGAGCCGGCCGCCGGTGAGCGAGTCGAGCTGCTCCTGCGACAGCGAGGTGTCCTGGACGAATCCGGCGCCCTCGAGCGCGGTGCGCGCCGCGGCGGCGGGATCCGCCTCGTCGGACTGCACGACCACCACCCACCCGTTGGTGTCGCCGGTGCCCATGCCGACGGTGATCTCGCCGTCGACGATGGGGATCTCGGGCGGGAAGCCCTCGGGCAACTCGCCGCCGAGGCTCACGTCGCTGCCCGTCGCGCTCTTGATGGCGTCCTCGACGCCGTTCTCGACGAGGTCTTCGACCGGGTTCGCGAAGCAGCCCGTCAGGAGGCCGGCGGCGAGGCCGGCCGTGGCCACGGCGAGCGTGGCCCGAACGACGGTGCGCGGCATCCGTGCGGTGATGGACGGAGATGGCATCGTGACTCCTCGCGGGCTGGACGGGATCGCCGGACGTGGGCGCACGCCCGATCCCCGCACGGAGTCTACCGTCGGCCGCAGCCGCCGACCATGGGACGCCCCCGGTCTCGGGCCCACCGGGCCCCATGGCGTAGCGTGGAAGCCCGACCGCCGAGAGGATCGATGATGACCGCACCCGAGTCCGAGACCGCGCCCGAAGTCCGGCTCGACGTCGACGGCGATGTGGCCGTCGTGACCATCGACCGGCCGCGCGCGCTGAACGCCCTCTCGGGCGACGTGCTCGAGGCCCTCGACGCCGCCTTCGTGCAGATCACGGATGCCGCGGCATCCGTTCGCGGCGTGCTGCTCGTCGGCGAGGGCGGGCGGGCGTTCGTCGCCGGCGCCGACATCTCCGCCATGCAGGGTCGCGGGCCCGAGGAGGGTGAACGCATGGCGCGGCTCGGACACCGCGTCGCCGAGCGCATCGAGGCATGCCCTGCGCCCGTGATCGCGTGCGTCGACGGCTTCGCACTGGGCGGTGGCCTCGAGCTCGCGCTCGCCTGCGACCTGATCTACGCGACGGATGCCTCGGCCTTCGGCCAGCCGGAGGTCCGGTTGGGGCTCATCCCCGGCTTCGGCGGCACGGTTCGGCTGCCCCGCGTGGTCGGACCGGCGCGCGCCAGGGAACTCATCTACACCGGGCGGCGCATCGACACGGAGGAGGCGGTGCGGGCCGGACTCGTGGCGCGGCGCTTCCCCGACCGGGATGCACTGCTCGCGGGCGCCCGCGAGACGATCGCCCTGATCGCCCAGAACTCCCCCGTGGCCGTCGCCGACGCCAAGCACGTGCTCGTCGCCGCGGCAGGCAGGCCGACCGGCGAGGCGGTCGAGCTGGAGATCGACGGGTTCATGCACTCGTTCGGCACGGACGACATGCGCGAGGGCGTCACCGCGTTCCTCGAGAAGCGCACGCCGGGCTTCAGCCGCGGCTGACCTCGGCGACCGAGGTCACGACGACGTCGGCCCCTCGGTCAGCCCGTGACGCGCATGGCGAGCCAGGCGTGACCGTCGAAGCGCACGCCGTCGGCGCCGAACATCTCGAGGTGCAGGTGCGGTCCCGTCGACTGGCCGGTCGAGCCGACGCGGCCGAGCTGCTGGCCGGCGGTCACCGACTGTCCGACCCCCACGGTCATCGAACCGCTCTGCATGTGCGCGTAGGAGGACGTGACGAGCTCGCCGCCGATGTTGTGCTGCACCTCGACGTTCACGCCGAGCCCGCCGCCGCTCTCGGTGGCGAGCACGACGACGCCGTCGGCGATCGACACGATCGGGCTGCCGGCGCCGGGGTTGAAGTCGGTGCCGTCGTGGTTCGTGGAGCACCCCGCGCAGGGGGCGTTGCGCGGGCCGAAGCCGTCGCTCGTGCGCTCGGGGCTGAGCACGGGCCAGACGATGCGCTCGGCGCGGAGCAGGGTCACGGACCCCACGCTCGCCACCTGCGAGGTGATGGGCGGCGGCGCGGCCTCGACGGCGTAGCCCGCAGCGGGCATCGGTGCGATGAGCGCTCCGCCCGCGACCTCCATGACCTGCGGCTGGAGCTGCACGGTGTCCTCGTAGGAGGTCTGGATGGGCGCGTACACCGAGAGCGCCGTGTCGGTCGCACTCACGGCGACGGCCGGCGTGCTCGTGGTGAGCGCCATGCCGAAGGCGGTCGCGAGGGCGAAGAGCGCGAGCCCGGCACGCGCCGGCACGCGGTGGCCGAATGCGGGTACCGCGGCGACGGCCGACGAGGCGCGGGCCGAGAATGAGGCGATCAGGGGAACGGAGGGGCGTCGGGCGGATGACGCGCGAACTCGCGCGGCCGCACGTCGGCCGTGAGGGGGAAGAGTCATGTGGTGGTGCTGGGTTTCCGGTAGGGGGCGTCCAGGCGAACTTCCCAACCGTAAGTTACCAATCTGAACAAACCCTCAGCTTCTCCTGCGCGACTCGTGGGAGCGCTCACGCGAGCCCCTGCCGGGCACGCGAACGGCGGGGCCCGGGCGCGCGAAACGCCCTGCCCGGCATGCGAAAGGGCGGATGCCGCGGCGCTGAGCCCGCGGCATCCGCCCTGTTCGGTGGACTAGCCCTGCTTCTTCAGGCGCGAGGTCGTGCGCGCACGTGCCGTCGCGTCGAGCTCGACCTTGCGGATGCGCACCGCGGCGGGGGTGACCTCGACGCACTCGTCTTCACGCGCGAACTCGAGGCACTCCTCGAGCGAGAGCTGGCGGGACGGCGTCATCGACTCGAACGTGTCGGAGGTCGACTGGCGCATGTTCGTCAGCTTCTTCTCCTTGGTGATGTTCACGTCCATGTCGTCGTTGCGCGAGTTCTCGCCGATGACCATGCCCTCGTAGACCTCTTCGGTCGGGTTCACGAAGAAGGTCATCCGCTCCTGGAGCGCGATGATCGCGAACGGCGTCACGACGCCCGAGCGGTCGGCGACGATCGAGCCGTTGTTGCGGGTCACGATCTGGCCGGCCCACGCGTCGTAGCCGTGCGAGATGGCGTTCGCGATGCCGGTGCCGCGCGTCGTGGTCATGAACTCGGTGCGGAAGCCGATGAGGCCGCGGCTCGGGACGATGAACTCCATGCGGACCCAGCCAGTGCCGTGGTTGGACATGTTGTCCATGCGGCCCTTGCGCGAGGCGAGCAGCTGCGTGATCGCGCCGAGGTACTCCTCGGGCGCGTCGATCGTGAGGTGCTCGTAGGGCTCGTGGGTCTTGCCGTCGACCTGCTTCGTGACCACCTGCGGCTTGCCGACGGTCAGCTCGTAGCCCTCGCGGCGCATCTGCTCGACGAGGATGGCGAGGGCGAGCTCACCACGGCCCTGGACCTCCCACGAGTCGGGGCGTCCGATGTCGACGACCTTGAGCGAGACGTTGCCGACCAGTTCGCGGTCGAGGCGGTCCTTCACCATGCGAGCGGTGAGCTTGTGGCCCTTGACCTTGCCGACGAGCGGCGAGGTGTTCGTGCCGATCGTCATCGAGATGGCCGGCTCGTCGACGGCGATGATCGGCAGCGGGCGCACGTCCTCGGCATCGGCGAGGGTGTCGCCGATCATGATGTCCTCGAAGCCCGCCACGACGGCGATGTCGCCGGGGCCGGCGCTCTCGGCCGGGTAGCGGTCGAGCGCCTTCGTCAGGAAGAGCTCGGTGACGCGCACGTTCTGGACCGTGCCGTCGTGCTTGACCCAGGCGACCGTCTGGCCCTTCTTGATGGTGCCGTGGAAGACGCGGAGCAGCGCGAGGCGGCCGAGGAACGGCGACGCGTCGAGGTTGGTCACGTGCGCCTGCAGGGGGTGCTCGTCGTCGTAGGTCGGCGCGGGAATGTGCTGCAGGATCGCCTCGAACAGCGGCTCGAGGTCGTCGTTGTCGGGCAGTTCGCCGTTCTCGGGCTTCGTGTGGCTGGCCGCGCCGTTGCGTCCGGAGGCGTAGACGACGGGGACGTCGAGGATCGCGTCGAGGTCGAGGTCGGGCACGTCGTCGGCGAGGTCGGAGGCCAGGCCGAGGAGGAGGTCCTGGCTCTCGGCGACGACCTCGTCGATGCGCGCGTCGGGCCGATCGGTCTTGTTCACCAGGAGGATGACGGGCATGCGGGCCTCGAGCGCCTTGCGGAGCACGAAGCGCGTCTGCGGCAGCGGACCCTCGCTCGCGTCGACGAGGAGCACGACGCCGTCGACCATCGAGAGGCCGCGCTCGACCTCACCGCCGAAGTCGGCGTGGCCGGGCGTGTCGATGACGTTGATGGTGATGGGGTTGCCGCCCGCGTGCAGGCCGTTGTACGTGATCGCCGTGTTCTTGGCGAGGATCGTGATGCCCTTCTCGCGCTCGAGCTCGTTCGAGTCCATGGCCCGCTCCTCGACGTGCGCGTGCGCGTCGAAGGAGTTGGTCTGGTTCAGCATCGCGTCCACCAGGGTGGTCTTGCCGTGGTCGACGTGAGCGACGATCGCGACGTTGCGCAGGTCGTTGCGGGTGGCCTTCGCCATGTGTTCGGTCCTCTGGGCTGGTGGGCTCCGTGCGACGGGCCCGCGGCCGCGAGGGGCGGCACGACGGGAACGCGGAAGCGCTTTGGTGAAAGGTCTTTGGGAGTGCGTGGCCGAGATCGACGGCACGCGCCCGACAAGCCTACCGTGCGGATGCCCCGTTCACCTGTGAACCCCGGCGGAACGACGAACGCCCGGCATCCGAGGAGGATGCCGGGCGTCCGGTTCGCGGGTGCGCCTGCGCCGAGCGGAGCCTAGGCGCCGAGCTCGATGTTCGCGCCGGGGATGGCGGCGAGCAGGTCCTGCGTGTACTGCTGCTGCGGGTTGTCGAACACGTCGTCGGTCGCGGCGGCCTCGACGATCCGGCCCCGCTGCATGACGGAGACGTGATCGGCGATCACGCGGACGACCGCGAGGTCGTGCGTGATGAACAGGTACGTCAGGCCCAGCTCGCCCTGCAGGTCGGCGAGCAGGCGCAGGATCTGGGCCTGAACGAGCACGTCGAGCGCCGAGACGGCCTCGTCGAGCACGACGATCTCGGGCTTCAGCGCCAGTGCGCGCGCGATGGCGATGCGCTGGCGCTGGCCGCCCGACAGCTCGTTCGGGTAGCGACTGACCAGCGTGCGCGGCAGCGAGACCTGGTCGAGCAGCTCGAACACGCGCTCACGGCGCGAGGTGCGGTCGCCGACCCCGTGCGTGGAGAGCGGCTCCGAGATCGTGTTGCCGATGTTGCGCAACGGGTTCAGCGAGCCGTACGGGTCCTGGAAGACCGGCTGCATGCGGCTGCGCAGGTTGAACAACTGCTTGCCCGACATGCTGGCGAGGTCCTCGCCGCCGACGACGATCTTGCCGGAGGTGGCCTCTTCGAGCTTCAGCAGCATCTTGGCCACCGTCGACTTGCCCGAACCCGATTCACCCACGAGCGCCATGGTGGTGCCCTTGGGGATCTGGAACGACACGTTGTCGACCGCCGTGAACTCACCCGAACCGCGGATCTTGAACACCTTGGTGAGGTTCTCGACCGTGATCGCGGGCGGGGCGGACTCGGCGGCCGCGAGCGCCTCGGCGCGTGCCTCCGCGGTCGCGATGAGGTCGATCTCCTCGCCTGCGGCGGACTCGGCGCCCTCCTGCATGGCGGCCTCGGCCGCATGCACGCTGCCAGTCGCCTGGATGCGGCGCGAGGCGAGGCTCGGCGCCGCGGCGACGAGGCGCTGCGTGTACGGGTGCTGCGGGTTCTGCAGGATCTCGACGGACGGGCCGGACTCGACCACGCGACCCTTGTACATGACCACGAGCTGCTCGGCACGCTCGGCGGCGAGGCCGAGGTCGTGGGTGATGAACAGCAGGGTCGTGCCGAGCTCACGGGTGAGCGACTCGAGGTGGTCGAGGATGACGCGCTGCACCGTGACGTCGAGCGCCGAGGTCGGCTCGTCGGCGATCAGCAACTGCGGGTCGGCCGCGAGTCCCATGCCGATGAGCACGCGCTGGCGCATGCCGCCGGAGAACTGGTGCGGGAACTGCTTGAGGCGACGATCGGCGTCCTGCAGGCCGGCCTGCTTCAGCACCTCGATCGCCCGGGCCTTCACTTCCTTGCGACCGGAGGCGATGCCGTTGGCCTTGATGGCCTCCTCGACCTGGAAGCCGATGGACCACACCGGGTTGAGGTTGGACATCGGGTCCTGGGGGACGAAGCCGATCTTGCGACCGCGGATCGCCTCCATCTCCTTCTTCGTGGCCTTGGTGAGGTCCTGGCCGTCGAGGAGGATCTGGCCGCCGGAGATGTGGCCGGTGCCGGGGAGCAGGTTGATGATCGCGTGCGCGGTCGTGGACTTGCCCGAGCCGGACTCGCCCACGATCGCGAGGCTCTGCCCGCGGTAGAGGGTGATGTTGACGCCGTCGACGGCCTTGACCAGGCCGTCCTGGGTGGTGAAGCCGACCTGGAGGTCCTTGATCTGGAGGATCGGACGCTCACCGGCGGGGTTCTGTGCGGTCACGTCGGTTCCGTTCGTGGTCTCGCTCATCGACGGGCCCTCGCCTTCGGGTCGAGTGCGTCGCGGACGACCTCGCCGAGCATGATGAAGCTCAGCACGGTGATCGAGAGCGCGATCGACGGCAGGATGAGGGTCTGCGGCGCGGTGCGCAGGTCGAACTGCGCGGCCGAGATGTCATTGCCCCACGACATGGTCGTCGAGGGCAGGCCGACACCGAGGAAGGACAGCGTCGCCTCCGCGACGATGGCCGACGCGAGCGAGATCGTGGTGATGACGATCACGGGGGCGAGGGAGTTCGGCAGGACGTGACGCAGCAGGATCCGGAATCGGGAGACGCCGAGCGCCGTGGCCGCCATGACGAAGTCCGCGTTCTTCACCCTCAGGATCTCGGCTCTCAGCACACGGGCCGTGGCCGGCCACGCGAAGATGCCGATGGCGAGCGAGATCACCCACACGTTCGCGTACTGCGAGAGCACCGACATGATGACGACGGCCGCGAGGATGTAGGGGATCGAGAAGAAGATGTCGCCGAGGCGCGAGAGCACCGAGTCGACCCATCCGCCGTAGAAGCCCGCGAACGCACCGAACGCGATGCCGAGCACCGCGATGATGAACGTCACGATGAGGCCGACCGCGAGCGAGGTCGAGGTGCCGTGGATGATGCGCGAGTAGATGTCGCAGCCCTGCTTGGTGAAGCCGAGCGGGTGCCCATCGGTCGGTGCGCCGTTGCTGTTGGCCAGCTGGCAGTTGTTGTTCGGCGGCACCTGCGTGAACAGGCCGGGGAACAGTGCGACGACCACGACGATGAGGATCAGGACCGCGGAGATCCAGAACATCGGGCGGCCCTTGAGGTCGCGCCACGCGTCGGTCCAGAGGTTGGTGGGCTTGCCCTCCGCCTTGACCTTGTCGATCGCGACGAGCGGGGTCTCCTCGAGCGGTGCGACGAAGTGCTGCTGATCGGGTCTGGTGTTACTTGGCATAGCGGATCCTCGGGTCGAGAACGGCGTACATCAGATCCACCAGCAGGTTCACCACGAGGTAGATCAGGACCATGACGGTCACGAAGGAGACGACCGTGGGGCCCTCACCGCGGATGATCGCCTGGTACAGGGTTCGTCCCACGCCGGGGACGTTGAAGATGCCCTCGGTGACGGTCGCGCCGACCATGAGCACGCCGAAGTCGACGGCGAGGTAGGTGACGACGGGGATCAGCGAGTTGCGCAGGATGTGCACGGGGATGATGCGGCGACGCGCCAGGCCCTTGCTCGCGGCGGTGCGAACGAAGTCCTGCGTGTCCGTGTCGATGACTGACGCCCTCGTCAGTCGGCTGATCTGCGCGAAGCTGATCGTGGCGAGCACGAGCGCCGGGAGTATCAAGTCCTGTATCGGTGCGCCGGTGCCGACGGTCGTTCGGAACCAGCCCAGCTGGATGCCGAAGATGAACTGCGCGACGAACGCGATCACGAAGACCGGCAGCGAGATGAGGATGAGGCTGACCACGAGTGCGCTGGCGTCGAAGATGCCGCCCTTGCGCAGGCCGGAGACGAGGCCCACCGTGATGCCCGCGACCATCTCGAAGATGACGGCGAGCAGTGCCAGCCTGAGCGTCACCGGGAACGTGTCGGCGAGGATGCTCGCGACGGGCTGCCCGGAGAACGACGTGCCCAGGTCTCCGCGGAAGATGCCGAAGAGGAAGATGAAGTACTGGACGATGAACGGCTGGTCGAGGTTGTACTCCTCGCGGATGCGTTCGAGCACCTGCGGGGGCGGGGTCTTCTCGCCGAAGAGGGCGACGATCGGGTCGCCCGGCATGGCGAAGACCATGAAGTAGATCAAGAAGGTGGTTCCGAGCAGTACAGGGATCGCCTGCAGCAGTCGGCGCGCGATGTATCCGGCCATGGATCAGGCCTCGCGCTTCGGTGTTGTGGACATGTGGAAGAAACCTCACCCTTGTGCGAGTTCGTCCCCCCGATGGTACGCCGATGGGATGCACGGACGCGGGGGGTTACGTGGGAGTGGGGGGGGGGGCGGGGGGGGGGGGCCCCCCCGCCGCCCCCCCCCCCCACCCCCCCCCCCCCCAGAGCGCGGAGTAAAAGCTAGGGGTGGTC
>NZ_WBIR01000011.1 GCF_009749395.1 Agromyces salentinus | reverse complement strand
CCCCGGGTGGGGTCGCCCCCCCCCGGGGGGGGGGGGTGGGGGGGGGGGGGGGGGGGGGGGGGGGGGGGGGGGGGGGGGGGGGCGGGGGGGCCCCCCCCCCCCACGGGCGCCTCAGAGTCTAACCCCGAGTCGCCTCTGAGAGAGAATTACTCGCTCTTGGTGATCTCGTGGAGGATCGGCCAGGTGTCCCAGCCGAACTGCACGTTGTCGACCTGCTCGCCCCAGGCGCCCATGCCGTTCGTGTACCACAGCGGGATGGCGGGGAGGTCCTCGAAGAGGATCTCCTGTGCCTGCTGGAACTTCTCGATGCCGGCCTCGACCTCGGTCGCCGAAGCGCCCTCGTCGAGCAGCGCGTCGAACTCGGGGTTCGAGTAGTCGCCGTCGTTCGAGCCTGCGCCGGTGCCGAAGATCGGTCCGAGGCCGTTGAACATCGACGGGTAGTCGAACTGCCATCCGGTGCGGAACGCCGTCGCGATGGTGCGGTCGGTGACCGAGGTGCGAAGCTCCTGGAACGTCGGGACCGGCGCGCCGGCCGCCTCGATGCCGAGGTTGTTCTTCAGCTGGTTGGCGATCGCGTCGACCCAGCCCTGGTTGGGGCCGTCGGCGTTGTAGGCGATCTCGAACGCGCCGCTCCACGGAGCGATCGCGTCGGCCTGCGCCCAGAGGTCCTTGGCCAGGTCGGCGTCGAAGTCGAGGACCTCGGAGCCGGGGATGTCCTCGGAGTAGCCGTCGATCACCGGGGAGGTGAAGTCCTGCGCCGGGGTGCGGGTGCCGTTGAAGATGACCTCGGTGACCTCGTCGCGGTCGATCGCGTGCGAGATCGCCGCGCGGCGGAGCTTGCCCTCTTCACCCGCGAAGTGCGCGAGGCGCTCGGGGATCGTGATGGTCGCGTTGGCAGCAGCGGGCTGGTTGACCGTGCGGCCCTCGAACTCCGACTCGAAGGTCTGGAGCGCGCTGTCGGGGATCTCCTGGATGACATCCAGGTTGCCGCCCTGCAGGTCGGCGTACGCAGCGTCGGTGCTGGCGTAGAGGATCATGTCGACGCCGCCGTTCTGGGCTGCGCGGGGACCGTCGTAGTCGGGGTTCGTGACGAGGTCGATGCGCTCGTTGTGAGCCCATGCGCCTTCGCCGTCGAGCATGTACGGGCCGTTGCCGATCGGGTTCTCGCCGAAGGCCTCGATGTCGTCCCATGCCGATGCGGGCACCGGGAAGTAGGCCGTGTAGCCGAGGCGCAGCGGGAAGTCCGACTCGGGCTGCTTGAGCGTGACGGTGAAGGTCGTGTCGTCGACGACCTCGAGGCCCGAGAGCTCGGGCACGTTCTCGTCGTAGCTGAAGCCCTCGATCGACTCGAAGAAGTAGCTGGAGAGCTGCGCGTTGTCGAGCGCGGCGCCGTAGTTCCAGGCGTCGACGAAGGAGGCCGCGTCGACCGGGTCGCCGTTCGTGAAGGTCAGGCCCTCGCGGATCTTGATCGTGTAGGTCTGCGCGTCTTCGGTCTCGATCGACTCGGCGACGTCGTTGTGCACGGCGCCCTCGGCGTCGTAGTAGACCAAGCCGGCGAAGATGTTCTGGAGCACGAGTCCGCCGCCGACCTCGTTGGTGTTGGTCGGGACCAGCGGGTTCTGGGGCTCGGTGTTGTTGACCGTGATGACCGCGCTCGACGTCGCCGCGTCGTCGGTCGCCTCGGGCGAGCCGCTCGTGCAGCCTGCGAGCACGAGGGCTCCGGCTGCAGCAAGAGCAATGGCTGCAACGCCGCTTCTCTTGATCTTCAATGTTCCTCCTGTGAGACGTGCGTCGGCAGTGCGGCTTCTGGCCGCCCTGGGGCGCGGGATGAATTGAGACTATGAACCGGACTGGCGCGAAGCAAACTCTTGGGGAAACCGTTATCGACGCGCAACCTTCGAATGGATTCCTGCGGAAGATCCGGTCGTGTGACGCACGATCTTTGCGCCGCTGGCGTATATGCGAAGATCGACGCATGTCGGCTGCACGTTTGCGGATCGAGATCGTCATCGTGCTCGGGCTCTCGCTCGGCGCCTCGGCCGTCTACTCCATCGTCTCCATCATCGCCAAGCTCACGGCGGAGCAGGCTCTGGGCGACCAGTCCGTCGCCCTCAACCCGAGTCGATCCGAACGGCAGTGGCTCGACTTCACCTACCAGTTCCTCGACGTCTTCTTCGGCCTCTTCGCGGTGGCGCTCGTGCTCTACCTGCTCTGGCAGCCGGGCCGCAGCCCGTTCCGGCGCATCGGCTTCGACCTGACGCGGCCGGCCCGCGACGCGGCATCCGGCCTGCTGCTCGTCGCCGTCATCGGCGTGCCAGGCCTGGCGCTGTACGCGGCCGGCCGCGCGCTCGGCATCACGGTCGCGGTGCAGGCCTCGCCCGCCGACTGGCTGTGGTGGACCGTGCCGATCCTGGTGCTGCGGGCGCTCGAGGCGGCGCTCACCGAGGAGGTCATCGTCGTCGGCTACCTCTTCACGCGCCTGCGCGAACTCGGCGTCGGCGTGTGGGCGACGATCCTCTCGAGCGCGGTGCTGCGCGGCACGTACCACCTCTACCAGGGCTTCGGCCCGTTCATCGGCAACGTCGCGATGGGCATCGTGTTCGGCTGGTGCTACCAACGCTGGGGACGCACGATGCCGCTCGTGATCGCCCACCTCGTGCTCGACGTGGTGTCGTTCGTCGGCTACCCGCTCGCAGTGGCCTGGTGGCCCGCGTTCTTCGCCGTTCCCGCCACCTGAGGCTCGTGAGGCACTCCTCGCGGTTCGGGTGACGGATGCCGCGGGCGCACGCCCCTCGCGACGTGCTCACCCTGGGCCAGCGCGAGCACCGTGGTGGGCATCGGCGGCAGCGCCTCCTCGGGCGGCTCCACCCTGAGGTCGGACCCGCTCGCCCGCACGCGCGCCATGTCGAGCCAGCTGCTGCGGCTCGGCGTGCAGACGGCCGACATGCCGTCGAACCCGAACCCGCCGACCTGCGAGATGGAGCCCATCGCGTCGGCGCGTCGGAGCGCCTCGGCCCGTCCGGGGTCGCGACGCTCCAGCAGCCCGGCCCGCTGCTCGAGCCCGAGCACCCGGGTCGCGGCGGCACTGGCCACGACCATCGTCGCGAGGAACGCGACACCGCCGACGACCTGCGCCAGATCGATGAGGGACATGGGCACCTCCCCGTGAGAGTGCCCTCAGTGTAGACCTGAGGGCACCTCACGTACAGGGGCGGCGCGGGCTCCGCGAACGCCGCCCCGTCGCGCTCGGCCGGCGCCGCTCAGGACCCTACGCGAATGCCTCCACCGGCGGGCAGGCGCAGACGAGGTTGCGATCGCCGTAGGCCTGGTCGATGCGGCGCACCGGAGCCCAGTACTTGGTTCGCACGAGCGAGTGCACCGGGTACACGGCCTGCTCGCGGGTGTAGGGGTGATTCCACTCCCCCGCGATGACCGACTCCGCGGTGTGCGGCGCGTTGCGGAGCGGGTTGTCGTCGACGGGCCATTCGCCGCGGCCGACGGCGTCGGCCTCGGCCTTGATGGCGATCATCGCCTCGACGAAGCGCTCGAGCTCGGCGAGGTCCTCGGACTCCGTCGGCTCGACCATGAGCGTCCCGGCGACCGGGAACGACATGGTCGGGGCGTGGAAGCCGTAGTCGATGAGCCGCTTGGCGACGTCGTCGACCGACACGCCGGTCGCCGCGGTCAGCGGGCGCAGGTCGAGGATGCACTCGTGCGCGACGAGGCCGTTCTCACCCGTGTAGAGCACCGGGTAGTGCTCGCGCAGGCGGGAGGCCACGAAGTTCGCGGCGAGCACGGCCGTCGCGGTCGACTGCGCGAGTCCCTCGGCGCCCATCATGCGCACGTAGGCCCACGAGATCGGGAGGATGGAGGGGCTGCCGTACGGCGCCGCCGAGACGGGTCCGCCGCCGTGCACGAAGCCGCCGGCGTGGTCGACGCGCTGCGCCATCGGGTGGCCGGGCAGGTAGGGCGCGAGGTGCGCCTTCGCCGCGACCGGTCCGACGCCGGGGCCGCCGCCGCCGTGCGGGATGCAGAAGGTCTTGTGCAGGTTCAGGTGCGAGACGTCGCCCCCGAAGTCCCCGAATCGGGCGAAGCCGAGCAGCGCGTTCAGGTTCGCTCCGTCGACGTACACCTGTCCGCCGGCGTCGTGGACGGCCTGGCAGATGTCGCGCACGTCGTGCTCGTACACGCCGTGCGTCGACGGATACGTGATCATCAGGGCGGCGATGGATGCCGCGTGCTCGGCGATCTTGGCGCGCAGGTCGCCGAGGTCGACGTTGCCGAGCTCGTCGCAGGCGACGACGACGACGCGCATGCCGGCCAGCACCGCCGACGCGGCGTTCGTGCCGTGCGCGCTCGACGGGATCAGGCACAGGTCGCGCTCGGCCTCGCCGTTGGCCCGGTGGTATCCGCGGATCGCGAGCAGGCCGGCGAGCTCGCCCTGGCTGCCGGCGTTCGGCTGCAGGGAGACGGTGTCGTACCCGGTGACCTCGGCGAGCCAGCTCTCGAGCTGCTCGACGAGCCCGAGGGTGCCGACGACGTCGGCCTCGGGCGCGAACGGGTGCAGGTTCGCGAACTCGGGCCACGTGACCGACTGCATCTCGGTGGCGGCGTTGAGCTTCATGGTGCAGGAGCCGAGCGGGATCATGCCGCGGTCGAGGGCGTAGTCGCGGTCGGCGAGCTGCTTGAGGTAGCGCATCATCTGCGTCTCGGACTGGTGCGTGTTGAACACCGGGTGCTCGAGGTACGCGGTCGTGCGGCGCAGCGCCTCGGGCAGGCTCGCGGGGAGCTCGCGCAGCGACACCGTGACATCCGCCCGCTCCCCGAGTCGGAACGCCTCGACGACGAGCGACAGCTCGCGCTCGGTCGTGGTCTCGTCGACCGAGACGTGCACGGTGGCCTCATCGGCCTCCCACACGTTCAGGCCGAGGTCGTGCGCCTTGGCGACGACGTTCTTCGCGAGTCCCGGGACGTGCACGCGGATGGTGTCGAAGTAGGCGTCGTGCGCGAGCGTGAGGCCGAAGCCGGTGAGGGCGTCGGCGAGGGCCTTCGCCTTGGCCGCGGTGCTCACCGCGATGTGCCGGATGCCGTGGGGTCCGTGGTACACCGCGTACATCGACGCCATGACGGCGAGGAGCACCTGCGCCGTGCAGATGTTCGACGTCGCCTTCTCGCGGCGGATGTGCTGCTCGCGCGCCTGGAGGCTGAGGCGGTACGCGGGGTGTCCGGCCGCATCCTGGGACACGCCCACGAGGCGGCCGGGCAGCTGCCGCTCGAGGCCCTTGCGCACGGCCATGTAGCCGGCGTGCGGACCGCCGAAGCCCATCGGCACGCCGAAGCGCTGCGACGTGCCGACCGCCACGTCGGCGCCCAGCTCGCCCGGGCTCGTGATGAGCGCGAGGGCGAGCAGGTCGGCGGCCACGACGGCGAGGCCGCCCTGCTCCTTCGCCGCTGCGATCACGGATGCGGGGTTCCACACCCGGCCCGACGCACCCGGGTACTGCACGAAGACGCCGAAGTGCTCGCCGAGGGCGGCGGCATCCGTGCCCTCGTGCAGGTCGGTGACGACGAGCTCGATGCCGACGGCCTCGGCGCGGGACTCGAGCAGCGCGAGCGTCTGGGGCAGTGCGTCCGCGTCGACGACGAATCGGTTCGAGGCCGACTTCGAGGCCCGGCGCGCGAGGAGCATGCCCTCGACGACCGCGGTGCCCTCGTCGAGCATCGAGGCGTTGGCCGTGTCGAGCCCCGTGAGGTCGGTCACCATCGTCTGGAAGTTGATGAGCGCCTCGAGGCGACCCTGCGAGATCTCGGGCTGGTACGGCGTGTACGCCGTGTACCAGCTCGGGTTCTCGAGCACGTTGCGCTGGATCACGGCGGGCGTGATCGTGCCGAAGTAGCCGAGGCCGATCATCGACGCGCGCACGGCGTTCTGGTCGGCGAGGGCCGCGAGCTCGGCGAGCGCCTCGCGCTCGGTCGCGGCGGCCGGGATCGCGGAGTTCAGCACCTCGCCCATGCGGATCGAGGCGGGCACGGCGGCGGTCATGAGGGACGCGAGCGAGTCGTAGCCGAGCTCGGCGAGCATGATGCCGTGGTCGCTCGGCGTCGTGCCGATGTGGCGACGCCCGAAGGCGTCCAGGTCGTACGTGGAGGAGGTGCTCATCGGTGGCTGCCCCTACTCGCCGACGAGGGCGCGGTACTCGGCGTGGCTGAGGAGCTTCGGCAGCTCGGGCGCGGTGATCTTCAGCAGCCAGCCCTCGCCGAAGGGGTCGCTGTTGACGAGCTCGGGCGAGTCGATGACGGCCTGGTTCGCCTCCACGACCTCGCCGTTCACGGGCGCGAACAGCTCGCCGACCGACTTGGTCGACTCGATCTCGCCGACGACGGTGCCCTCGGTCACGCTCGTGCCCGCGGAGGGCAGGTCGACGTAGACGATGTCGCCCAGCTTCTCGGCGGCGTAGTCGGTGATGCCGATGGTGACGGTGTCGCCGTCGACGAGCACCCACTCGTGCTCTGCGGTGTACTGGAGGTCGGTGTTCTCGCTCATGGGGTTCTCCTGGTCTCTGGTGAGGTCGGTCGGGCCGGTGCGCGTCACGCGCCGCGGCGGTAGAAGGGAAGGGCGACGACGGATGCCGGGATGCGCGTGCCGCGCACGTCGACGGCGAGCACCGTGCCGGGCTCCGCGTGGTCGGGGTGCACGAACGCCATCGCGATCGGATGCCCCAGGGTCGGCGAGAGCACGCCGGAGGTGACGACGCCGATCTCGGCCGCGTCCTCCCCGGTTCCGGTGAGGACGGCGTAGCCGGCCCTGGCGGCGCGGCGACCCTCGGCCGCGAGGCCGACCAGCACCGGGGCATCCGCTCGGGGACCCTGCTCGATGCCGGCGCGGCCGACGAAGTCGCCCTCCTTGGCGAGCGCGACCACGCGGCCGAGCCCGGCCTGCACGGGCTGCGTGTCCAGGCCGAGCTCGTGGCCGTACAACGGCATGCCGGCCTCGAGGCGCAGGGTGTCGCGACTCGCGAGGCCGCAGGGCACGACCCGCGGCCCGCCGGTCTCGGCGATCGCACGCCAGAGGTCGGCGGCGCGCTCGGGGGCGACGTACAGCTCGAAGCCGTCCTCGCCCGTGTACCCCGTGCGCGCGACGAGCACCGGGCCGCCGTCGTACTCGGCGGCGACCGCGCGATAGTACTTCAGCTCGCGGAGCGCGGAGGCGAAGTCGTCGTGGTCGTTGCCGGGGCCCTGGATGCCGAAGCCCGGCGTCTCGAGGAGCACCTCGAGCGCGTCGGGGCCCTGCAGGGCGATGAGCGCCACGTCGTCGCTCTCGTCGAAGACCTCGACGTCGAACGGGGCGGTGCGATCGAGCAGCTCGTCGACGACGACCTCGCGATTCGCGGCGTTGGCCACGACCATGAAGCGGTCCTCGCCCGTGCGGTAGACGACGAGGTCGTCGATCACGCCGCCGTCGCGGGCGAGCAGGAGCGTGTACTTCGCCTGCCCGAGTGCGATGGCGGACAGGCGACCGGCGAGCGCGTAGTCGAGCGCGGTCGCGGCCTCGGGGCCGACGACGACGATCTCGCCCATGTGGGAGAGGTCGAAGAGGCCCGACCTCGTGCGCACCGCATGGTGCTCGGCGAGGTCGGAGGTGTACCTGACCGGCATCTCCCACCCCGCGAAGTCGGTGAACGACGCGCCGAGCGCCGCGTGCACGTCGTGCAGCGGACTCAGTCGACCCGACGTCGGCTCTGCCTGTGCTGTCTCGGTCATTCGGCTCTCCTCAACATTCCACCACATTGACCGCGAGCCCTCCGGTCGCGGTCTCCTTGTACTTGTCGCTCATGTCGCGACCGGTCTGGCGCATGGTCTCGATGACCTGGTCGAACGACACCCGATGGCTCCCATCCCCCCACATGGCCATCTTGGCCGCATTGATCGCCTTCCCGGCGGCGATCGCGTTGCGTTCGATGCACGGGATCTGCACGAGCCCGCCCACGGGGTCGCAGGTCAGGCCGAGATTGTGCTCCATCGCGATCTCGGCGGCGTTCTCCACCTGCGCCGGCGTGCCGCCGAGGATCGCGGCGAGCGCGCCGGCGGCCATCGAGGAGGCCGACCCGACCTCGCCCTGGCAGCCGACCTCGGCGCCGGAGATGGAGGCTCCTCGCTTGACGATGCCGCCGATCGCGGCCGCGGTGAGCAGGAACTCGACCGCGAGGTCGTCGAGGTCGGCTCCGGCCCGGGCCCGGGGGCTGTACGTCGCGGCGTAGTGCAGCACCGCGGGGACGATTCCGGCGGCGCCGTTGGTCGGGGCCGTGACGACCCGGCCGCCCGCGGCGTTCTCCTCGTTGACGGCGAGCGCGACGAGGTTGACCCACTCCTGGGCGAACTCGGGGCTCCGATCCGGGTCCTCGCGGAGGAGGCGGGCGTGCCACTCGGGCGCACGGCGACGGACCGAGAGCCCGCCGGGCAGCACGCCGTCGCGGCGGATGCCGGTGTCGACGCACTCCAGCATCGCGTCGCGGATGCGCAGGATGCCGGCCCGGACCTCGCTCTCGGCGACTGCGGCGGTCTCGTTGCACATGGTCAGCTCGGCGATCGAGAGGCCGGCGGCCTCGCACCGCCGCAGCAGGTCGTCGGCGTTGCGGTACGGGTGCGAGGCGGCGACCGCGGATGGCGCGGTACCGTGATCGCCGTCGCCGGCGCCGTCGCCGTCGCGCACGATGAAGCCGCCGCCGATCGAGTAGTAGGTCGCCTCGTCGAGGCTGCGTCCGTCGGCGGCGAAGGTCGAGAACCGGACGGCGTTGCTGTGCCTGGGGAGCACCGTGCGCGGCGAGAGCACGAGGTCGGAGACGCCGAACGGCAGTTCGACGACGCCGGCGAGGCGGATGCGCCCCGTGCGGTCGATCTCCGCGGTGCGCTGCTCGACCTCGGCGCTCGAGATGGCGTCGGGGCGTCGGCCCTCCAGCCCGAGCAGGACCGCGGTGAGGGTTCCGTGCCCGTGGCCCGTCGCCGCGAGCGAGCCGTACAACTCCACCTCGAGGCGCGTCACGTCGGCGGCCGCAGCACCGAGGCGCGCGACGTAGTCGGCCGCGGCGTGCATGGGGCCGACCGTGTGCGAGCTCGAGGGGCCGATGCCGATCTTGAACAGGTCGAACACCCCGATCGTCTCGATCGGGGGCGCGGCGGCCGCGATGGTCACGGGGTCCCCGCGGCGAGGCGCCACGCGCCGTGCACGAGGCCGAGGCACCGGTGCGGGGCCGATGGAACGAGGTGAACGTGGATGGGGCCTGGTCGGGACATGCGGAACTCCTTCTGGTGCAGCCGTCGTCGGATGCGTCGAGTTCCTCCCGCTCTGTCATATGGGCCTGAGAGTTTCCGCGTCGCCGTCGCCGGCTCCGCTTGCCCCGTCGGCGGGCGCCGGAGCGCCGCTTTCCAGAGTGACCTGCCGCCACGGTACAGGGGCCTGAGAGATTCCCGGGAGGGGTTGCTCCTACGGCAGCCGCGCGGTGGCGGCTTCTCCCGTGGCGAGTGATCGGTCGTTCAGTTGTGGATCCGATCCTACCGGTCGGTTCGTGACATCCGCGATTTCTCTTCGTGTCAGCCTGACTGTAAGATGAGCCTACTTAGAGTCAACTCGACACGAAGGGACCGCGGATGCCTCGCCGGATCGAACTCGCCGAAGCGCGGCTCGCCGTGTCGACGGTGATCTTCGCGCGCGAGCCGGGGGTCGTCACGGGCGAGCCGCCCGCCCGGCCCGCGAACCCGGCCGACCGCTCCCTCTGGATCCCGCTCGTGCGGCGTCTGCGCGAGCCAGGCAAGGGCCGCTGGGCACTGCCCGGCGGGTGGCTGGGCGCAGCCGAGAGCCTCGAGGGCGCGGCCGCCCGCACGCTCGGGGAGACCACCGGCGTCACGCCCCGCTACCTCGAGCAGCTCTACACGTTCGGGGCGCCGGATCGGTCCCCCGACGAGCGCGTCGTATCGGTCGTGTACTGGGCGCTCGTGCGGCCCGAGGAGACGAGCGGCGCCATCGACGATCCCAACGTGCGCTGGTTCGACGCCGACGACCTTCCAGAACTCGCCTTCGACCACACCGAGATCGTCGCCTACGCGCTCGGGCGACTGCGCACCAAGCTCGGCTACTCGCAGATCGCCCACGCCTTCCTCGACGAGACCTTCACCCTCGCCGAGCTCCGCGAGGTCTACGAGACCGTCATGCGCCGACCCCTCGACCCCGCCAACTTCCGCCGCACCGTCGAGGCCTCCGGGGCGCTCGTCGAGACGGGCGAGGTGCGCACCGGCACCCCGCACCGGCCGCCCAAGCTCTACCGCGCAGCACAGCCCGCCGAGGCGGGCCCGCAGGGCGCATTCCGCATCCCGATCGCACCGCACCCGAGGAGACACCCATGACGATGGTCCAGCCCAGCGACGTCCGGCTCGCGGCATCCGTCGACCGTTCGATCCAGCTCATCCAGACGGGTGCGTCGAAGGGCAGCACCTGCTCCCCCGAGCTCGCCAAGGGCCCCTGGGAGTTCGACGCCGGTCCCGTCTCGTACGGCCCCGGCTCGTCGATGGGCGACGTGATCCCGACGGGATCGCCGCGCCAGGGCGCGCTCCCCGAGTCGTACCGCACCGCGAGCGACGCCGAGCTGCACGATCGCATCCGCGCGGCCAAGGCCACCCTCGGCGAGCGCGTCGTCGTGCTCGGGCACTTCTACCAGCGGGACGAGGTCATCGAGCACGCCGACTTCGTGGGCGACTCGTTCCAACTCGCGAACGCGGCCCTCACGCGGCCGGATGCCGAGGCCATCGTCTTCTGCGGCGTGCACTTCATGGCCGAGACCGCCGACCTGCTCTCCACGCCCGAGCAGGCCGTGATCCTGCCGAACCTCGCCGCCGGCTGCTCGATGGCCGACATGGCCGACGAGGAGTCGGTCGAGGCCTGCTGGGCCGACCTGGAAGACCTGTACGGCGACCTCACGGCGACCGACGCCGACGGCCGGGTGCCCGTCATCCCGGTCACGTACATGAACTCCTCGGCGGCCCTCAAGGGCTTCGTCGGGCGCAACGGCGGCATCGTGTGCACCTCGTCGAACGCGAAGACCGTGCTCGAGTGGGCGTTCGAACGAGGGCAGCGCGTGCTCTTCTTCCCCGACCAGCACCTCGGCCGCAACACGGCGAAGGCCATGGGCGTGCCGCTCGAGCAGATGCCGATGTGGAACCCGCGGCGCGCGCTCGGCGGCAACTCCGCCGACGACCTCGTCGGCGCCCGCGTCATCCTCTGGCACGGCTTCTGCTCGGTGCACCGCCGCTTCACCGTCGACCAGATCGCCCAGGCGCGCGTCGACCACCCCGGCGTGCAGGTCATCGTGCACCCCGAGTGCCCCATGCCCGTCGTCGACGCAGCGGATGCCGCCGGCTCGACGGACTTCATCGTGAAGGCGATCCAGGCCGCTCCCGCCGGCTCGACGTTCGCGATCGGCACCGAGATCAACCTCGTGCAGCGCCTCGCCGCCGAGTACCCGCAGCACGAGATCTTCTGCCTCGACCCCGTCGTGTGCCCCTGCTCGACGATGTACCGCATCCACCCCGGCTACCTCGCCTGGGTGCTCGAGGAACTCGTCGAGGGGCGCGTCGTCAACCGCATCACCGTCCCGGGCGACGTCGCCCGGCCCGCCCGCGTCGCCCTCGAGCGGATGCTCGCGGCGAAGCCGCCTGCCGCCGCCCCGACGGTGCCCGCGGGGGCCTGACATGGCTCGCGTGCTCGTCGTCGGCGGCGGCATCGCCGGCCTCTGGACCGCGGTCAGGGCCGCCGACGCCGGCCACGAGGTGGAGCTCGTCACGAAGACCGAGCTCGCCGACGGCAACACGCGCCACGCCCAGGGCGGCATCGCCGCCGCGCTCTTCCCCGACGACTCGGCCGAGCGGCACTTCGCCGACACGATCGAGGCCGGCGCGGGCCTCGGCGACCCCGCCGCGGTGCGCGTGCTCTGCGACGAGGGGCCCGCGCGCGTGCGCGACCTCATCCGCTTCGGGGTCGCCTTCGACCACGGGGACTCCGGGCTCGAGCGCGGACTCGAGGCGGCGCACTCGCGGGCGCGCATCCTGCACGCGGGCGGCGACGCCACGGGCGCCGCGATCGAGCACGCCCTCGTCGCGACGGTCCGGCGTCGCGCGGTGCGCATCCACGAGCACACGATGCTCCTCGACCTGCTGGTCTCGTCCGATGCGACGGCGACCACGCGCGGCGCCCGCGTGACGGGAGCTCGCCTGCTCGCGGCCTCCGGCCCGGCCTTCGAGGTCGCCGCCGACGTCGTCGTGCTCGCGACCGGCGGTGCGGGGCAGCTCTTCGCGCACACGACGAATCCCGACGTCGCGACGGGCGACGGCGTCGCCGCCGCGTGGCGCGCGGGCGCCGAGGTCGCCGATCTCGAGTTCGTGCAGTTCCACCCCACCGCGCTCGCCGCACCAGGCACGCCGCTCATCTCCGAGGCCGTCCGCGGCGAGGGCGCCGTGCTGCGCGACCGCGACGGGCGGCGCTTCATGTCGCTCGTGGACCCGCGCGCGGAGCTCGCGTCCCGCGACGTCGTCGCGCGTGCCGTGTGGCGACGCAGCCTCGAGCAGGACGGCGTGCCGGTCGTCCTCGATGCCACGGCCCTCGGACGCGCCTTCCTCGACCGCCGGTTCCCCGGGCTCGGCGAGGCCTGCCGGGCGGCCGGGTACGACTGGGCCGCCGAGCCCGTGCCCGTGACGCCCGCGGCGCACTACGCCATGGGCGGCGTGGCGGTCGACCTCGACGGTCGCACGACCCTGCCCGGACTCCTCGCCGTCGGCGAGACCGCGCGCACGGGCGTGCACGGGGCGAACCGGCTCGCGTCGAACTCCCTGCTCGAGGCGGCCGTGTTCGCCGACCGCGCGGCGCGGGCGATCGGCGCCGACACCCGCGCCGACGCCGCCGGCCCGACTGCACCGACCGCCGGAGCCGGGATCCGCCGGGTCGGCGAGCCGGTCGCCGGAAGCGGTCACCCGACCTCGGTCGTCGATCGGGAGACGCTCCGGGCGCTCATGTGGGAGCACGTCGGACTCGAGCGCAGCGCCGCGGGGCTCGCCGCGGCATCCGCCGTGCTCGACACCTGGCAGGCGCCCGAACCGCGCGACCGCCGCAGCGCCGAGGATCGCAACCTGCTCGACCTGGCCCGCCTCACCGTGGCCGCCGCGGCGGCGCGCACGCAGAGCGTCGGTGCGCATTTCCGAGCGGATGCCGCGACCGACGCCGTGCGACCGGCGGCCGCCGCGACGCAGGCCGCCCACGCGCCGCACCGCCGGCACGGATCCCCCGATCCCGTGCACCCCATCGCCGATGCCGAGGAGGCAGCATGAGCACCGTCCAGCGCGAGGTCGACCGCATCGTGTCGGCCGCACTCGAGGAGGACGCCCCGTGGGGCGACCTCACGTCGGAGACCCTCATCCCGGCGGATGCCTCGGCCACGGCCGCGCTCGTGTCCCGCGAGCCCGGCGTGCTGAGCGGCATCGAGGTGTTCGCGGCCGCGTTCCGCCTCGTCGACCCGGCGATCCAGGTCGAACGCCTCGCCGCCGACGGGGAGCTGTTCGCCGCCGGCGACGTGCTCGCCCGCGTGCACGGGCCGGCCCGCGGCATCCTGACCGCGGAGCGCGTGGCGCTCAACCTCCTCCAGCGCATGTCGGGCGTGGCGACGCTCACCGCGGCGTACGTGGCGGCCGTCGACGGCACCGGGGCGCGCATCGTGGACACGCGCAAGACCACCCCGGGGCTGCGCAGCCTCGAGCGGCAGGCCGTGCGCGACGGCGGCGGCCGCAACCACCGTCGCTCGCTCTCCGACGCGATCATGGCCAAGGACAACCACCTGGCCGTGCTCACGGCGGGTGGCGTCGATCTCGCGGCCGCACTGCGATCCGCGCGCGAGCGGATGCCGCACACCGCCCACCTCGAGGTCGAGATCGATCGCCTGGATCAGCTCGACGCCGTGCTCGCCGGCGGGGCCGACACGATCATGCTCGACAACTTCGGGCTCGACGACCTGCGCGAAGGCGTCCGTCGCATCGACGGCCGCGCGACCGTGGAGGCGTCCGGCGGCGTCAACCTCGACACGGTCGCCGCGATCGCCGCGACCGGCGTCGACGTGATCTCGGTTGGCGCCCTCACCCATTCGGCACGGGCGCTCGACCTCGGGCTCGACGTCGAGATCGCCCTCGGCGGCCTCGAGGGCCCGGTCGCCCCGAGCGGCGGGATGCCGGTGTGATCTACCTCGACCACGCGGCCACCACGCCCGTCCGCCGGGAGGCGATCGAGGCGATGTGGCCGTACCTCACGGGCTCCTTCGGCAATCCGTCGAGCCGGCACGAGCTCGGCGATGAGGCCGCACGCGCGCTCGCGTGGGCGCGCGGCGAGGTCGCCGCGATCGTCGGATGCCGCCCGGGCGAGGTGGTCTTCACGAGCGGGGGCACCGAGGCCGACAACCTCGCGGTCAAGGGCATCGCGCTCGCCCGGCCGCGCGGACGCCGCGTCGTCGTCTCGCCGATCGAGCATGAGGCGGTGCTCGAGTCCGCCGCGTACCTGGCGCGGCTGCACGGCTTCACCGTGGTCGAGGTTCCCGTCGACGCGGGCGGGATCGTGCGCCCCGCGGCGCTCGCCGCCGTGATCACGCCCGAGACCGCCCTCGTGTCCGTGCAGCTCGTCAACAACGAGATCGGCACGATCCAGCCCATCGCCGACCTGGCCGCGATCGCGCGCGGGGCGGGTGCGCTCATGCACACCGACGCCGTCCAGGCGGCCGGTCACCTCGACCTCGACCTCGGGCGGCTCGGCGTGGACGCGATGTCGCTCGCCGGCCACAAGGTCGGCGCGCCGAAGGGCACGGGTGCGCTCATCGCGCGCGGCCGGGTCGGCATCGAGCCCGTGCTGCACGGCGGCGGCCAGGAGCGCGGGCGCCGCTCCGGCACCGAGAACGTCGCGGGCGCCGTCGCGTTCGCCACGGCGCTGCGTCTCGCTGACGCCGAGCGAGCGGATGCCGCCGCGCGGGCTGCCGGGCAGGGTCGCGAGCTCGCCGAGCGCATCCTCGCCGGCGTCGACGGCGCACGACTCACCGGCGACGCCGACCTGCGTCTCGCCTCGACGGTCTCCTTCGTCTTCCCCGGCACCTCCGGAGAGGCCGTGCTGCTCGAACTCGATCGACTGGGCGTCACCTGCTCGAGCGGCTCGGCCTGCGCCGCGGGCAGCACCGAGCCGTCGCACGTGTTGACCGCGATCGGCATCCCCGCGGACCTCGCGCACACGGCCGTGCGCTTCACGCTCGGAGCCGCGACCACCGACCAGGAGATCGCGGATGCCGCGGCAGCCGTCGTTCGAGCGGTGTCGGCGGTGCGGGCTATCGTGAATCCATGACCGAATCGACCGCTTCCCACCACGACGACGTCCCGTTCGACGAGACCGAGCTCGACGAGGCCGCCGAAGCACGACTCGAGGGCGAACTCGCCCCCGAGGAGTCCCTGCTCGAGGGCTGGCTCCCGACCCCGTCGCCGACCGACGGGCCCGCCCCGGCTCCGTAGGCCACCCGCGGGCGGAGCCCCTCCTGCCCGCCGCCTGATTTTCCATACGTTCCAATCCTTCGCCCGTTCCGGGAATAGGGCTGCGCCGTCGACCGGTTGTCGACTTCATCCGGGCGCAACGGAGCGCACCCCTCATCTCTGCCGATTGGAACCGCACCGTGACCGAACGCGCCCTTCCCGACCTCGCAGGTCCCGATCTCGCACGTCCAGAACTCGCCGGCCGGCCGACCGGCGAGTCCGCCGCGATCGGCGACACCGCCCAGCACCTCCACACCGATGCCGAAGCGCTGCACGGAGCCCGCAACTCGCGCGTCATCTGGCTGCTGCTCGCAGCCACCTTCGTCGTCATCCTCAACGAGACGATCATGGGCGTGGCCATCCCGCACCTCGTGGTCGACCTCGGCATCACCATCTCCGCCGCGCAGTGGCTGACCACGGCGTTCATGCTGACCATGGCGGTCGTGATCCCCATCACGGGCTACCTGCTCCAGCGCTTCACCACGAGGCAGCTCTTCATCGCCGCCATGACGCTGTTCTCCGCTGGCACCCTGCTCGCGGCGCTCTCGCCCGGCTTCGAACTCCTCCTCGGCGCCCGCGTCGTCCAGGCGACCGGCACGGCGATCATGATGCCGCTGCTCATGACGACCCTGATGGAGCTCGTGGCCGCATCCGACCGCGGCCGCTTCATGGGTCGCGTGTCCACCGTCATCTCGGTCGCACCGGCGATCGGCCCCACGCTCTCGGGCGTCATCCTGACGTACCTCTCGTGGCGGTTCATGTTCTGGTTCGTGCTGCCGATCGCCCTGGTCATGCTCGTCATCGGCATCCGTCGCGTCGAGAACGTCACCGAACCCAAGCGGGTCCCGCTCGACGTGTTCTCGGTCGTGCTCTCGGCGATCGGGTTCGGCGGCCTGGTCTACGGCCTGAGCCTCATCGGCGGCGAGGCGTCCGGCACGGCCACGCCCACCCAGATGTGGATCTCGCTGGGCGTCGGCGCGGCCGGCATCCTGACGTTCGTGCTGCGCCAGCTCTGGCTCCAGCGTCGAGACCGCGCCCTGCTCGACCTGCGCACGTTCCGCTCCGGCAACTTCGCGATCTCGGTCGCGCTCATGGTCGTCATGATGGCCTCGCTCTTCGGCACGATCATCCTGCTGCCGATCTACCTCCAGAACGTGCTGCACCTCGAGCCGCTGGCCACGGGCATGCTGCTCCTGCCCGGCGGGCTCGTGATGGGCCTGCTCGGTCCGGTGGTCGGCCGCCTCTACGACCGCTTCGGTCCGCGGCCGCTGCTCGTGCCCGGTGCCATCGTCGTCAGCGGCGTGCTCTGGTCGCTCACCATGGTGTCGGAGACCACGTCTCCGTGGCTCGTCCTCGCGGCGCACGTCGCGCTCTCGGCGGGGCTCGCGTTCATGTTCACGCCGCTGTTCACCACGGCGCTGGGTTCGGTCGCCCCGAACCTGTACTCCCACGGGTCGGCGGTCATCGGCACCGTCCAGCAGGTCGCCGGCGCCGCCGGAACCGCGCTCTTCGTCACCGTCATGACCGCGGGCACGCTCGCGGCGGCACCGCTGGCGAGCTCGCCGGAGGCGGCGCAGGCGGCCGGCATCCACACGGCGTTCCTCATCGGCGCGATCCTGTCGCTGACCTCGATCGTCGGGGCCCTGTTCGTACGCCGGCCGGCCGACACCGAGGGCGGCCCCGTCATGGCCCACTGAGCCTCGACACGCCCACCGAACCGAAGGGGCCCGCCCGGCGTATCTCCGGGCGGGCCCCTTCGGTTCGGTCGCGGATCAGCCGCAGTCGGGGCGGCAGCTCCGCTGCGAGATCGCGTCGACGAGCACCGTTCCGAGGTCTTCGGGCTTGGTGGCCGAGTACGCGCCGCCCTTCGTGGCCTCGGCGATCTGCTGCATGGCCTGGAGGTCGGTGTCCGGTCCGAAGCCGATCATGATGACGGGCACCGGCTTCGTGCCGTCGTCGGCCTTGGTGAGCTCGGCCAGCAGCGTGTTCAGGTCGATGCCGTTCTCGTCCTCGTTCTTGCCGTCGGTGATGAGCAGCACGGCGTTGACCTTCTCGGGGTCGTAGCCCTCGCGGACCCGCTTGACCGCGGCGAGCACCGTGTCGTAGAGCCCGGTCGCCCCACCGAGCCGGCTCGGCAGCGACTGGATGATGCCGCCGATCTGCTGGGCGTGCGCGGCGTCGCCGAGCGCGGAGATGGACGCGAGCTCCTCGTAGTCGAGATCGCCGTTGCGGGCCGTCGAGAAGGCCCAGACGCCGAGGTCGACCTCGCCCGAGAACCGCGACACCGCCTGCTGCGCCGCCTGCTGGAAGATGTCGATGCGGCGCAGGCCGTTGCCGGCCGGCTCCTCCATGGATCCGGACACGTCGACCACGGCGAGGTACCGGGCGCGGAGCGTCAGCACGCCCCACGTGCGGAGCATCGTCAACTGCGTGTCCGCGTCGAGCGGCAGGGCCTGCGCCGCAGGGCCTTCGGGCGCGATGCCGAGGATGTCGATCGTGCCTCCGCCGTCGGACGCTCGGAACCCGGCCGCATTCAGCGATTCGGTCGCGTCGGCCACGACCTCCGCGAACTTCTCGAGGGCCTTCACCCGCGCCGTCGGCTCCTCGGCGGCCTCGGTCGCCTCAGTCGACTCGGCGTGCGTGCCGGACGAGAACGACACCGGCTCGATCCGAGCGTCGGAGCCGGCTGCGTCCGGCTTCTCCGTCGCGTCCGGCTTCTCCGTCGCGGGGGGCTCCTCGCCCTCGGCCGGCTGGTCGGCCGCGGCAGCCTTGGCCTCCGTCGCCGCGTCGCCGACCCGCACCAGCGGATAGTCGAGCACGACCGTGCCGTCGTTCGGGTAGGCAGCCGTCAACGCCTGCGACGGCCCGTCGGCGTTGTACTCGGCGACCTGGGCCTCGGTCGTGATCACCACGCTCGGCTGGGCCTGCGATGCGAGCGAACCGAATGCGGCGCTCGTGGAGTCGGGAATCGACTTGCCGAGCCCGATCATCGCGGAGGCGAGCGGCCTGGGATCCTCCGCCGGCGCGTGCGCACCGAGCGCGACGAGGCTCGCAAGGCTCGCCGACGAGGCCTCGGGATCCGGCAGGATCGCCGGAAGCGTGCCGTCGAGCACGCGCTGCCAGGTGATCGGTTCACTCGCGACGGCCGCGGCGTCCTCCGCGGTCGTGGCGAAGACCACCGGGGTCGCGGCGAGGGTCTCACCGACGAGCGCCTCGGGGCTCGTGCGGCCGAGGGAGGCCGCGGTGGCCGCCGCCCGGTCGACCCATGCGGTCGACTGCGGCACCCACGCGTCGGCATCGAGGCCGCCTGCGGCGAGCACCGCCGCCGTGTCGGCGGAGTCCTGCGCGACGACCTGCGTCGTGACGCAGCCGTCGCTCGCGGCGTCGTACGCGCTGGCGATGTCGCCGAGCACGGGGGCGATGGTCGTGTCGGCGACGATGGTCAGCGGTTGAGCGGTTTCGCAGCCGTTCTCGGCAGCGGCATCCGACGGGTCGAGGTGTCCGCCGACCCAGAGGTACACGCCGGAGGAGACGACGCCGACCACCACGACGGCAGCGATGATGGACAGGTACAGGCCGCGCTTCGGCTTCTTCGCCGACGCAGTGCTATGACGCCCCACGGACACTCCAAGCCCGACGGTTACACAGGTGACACCGTCGAATCCTTCAATTCGGGTTCCCACCGGGTACGTGGGAAGGATTCGATCAGTGTAGGTTACCCACGCCGAGCAGCGAAAACAACCGCGCCTCATTGTGCGGTAACGACACATCGGGTGCCTGCGTGCGATGGCTCCGGGTGGGCCGGCGTCTCCTTCTCGCGACCGGGATGCGGCGCGGGTTTCAGTGGGAAAGGATCCTTACGAAGCTAGCGCACCGGCCTTCGCCGCGGAACCCATTGACGCGGGAGCGGTCCGGCGATAGGCAGGACGTGCGATGACGCAACGACCGTTCGAGGACCGGCGCGATGCCGGCCGCCGACTCGCGCAGGCGCTCGTGGAGCGCGGGCCGTGGGCCGATGCGGTCGTGCTCGGCCTCCCCCGCGGCGGCGTCCCGGTCGCCGCCGAGGTCGCCGCGGCGCTCGACGCGCCCTTGGACGTGCTGATCGTGCGCAAGCTGGGCCTCCCCGCACAGCCCGAGGTCGCGATGGGCGCGATCGGCGAGCGCGGGGGGCGCGTCCTCAATCCCGACGTCGTCCGCGACGGCCGGGTGGACGATCGGGAGCTCGCCGCGGTCGAGCGGCGCGAACGGGCCGAACTCGAGTCCCGGGTGGTGCGGTTCCGCGGCGGCGGGCATCCGCTGGAGATCGCAGGTCGAACGGCGATCATCGTCGACGACGGGGTCGCGACGGGCGCCACCGCGAAGGTGGCCTGCACGGTGGCACGCGCGTCGGGCGCGGCATCCGTGGTGCTCGCCGTCCCGGTCGCGGCCGCTGACGCCGTGGCCGACCTCGTGGCCTCGCCGGAGGTCGACGAGGTCGTGTGCCTCATGGTCCCGCCGTTCTTCATGGCGGTCGGCCTGCACTACGTCGACTTCAGGCAGACGACGGATGCGCAGGTGCAGGAGATCCTGCGCGGAGCCCGATGACGATCGTGCCTCCCCGTTCCAGGTCGGCCTCGATTCGCCCGGCCAGCCCGCCGGCCTCCACGAGGGCGAGCGTCGTCGACGACTGCCGCCGACTCGTCTCGATGACGAGGCATCCGCCGGGCGCGAGCCAGGCCCGCGCGGATGCCGCGACCCGGCGATGCACGTCGAGCCCGTCGTCACCGCCGTCGAGGGCCATCCGCGCCTCGTGGTCGCGCGCCTCGGGCGGCATCATCGCGATCTCGTCCGTCGGCACGTAGGGCGCGTTCACGGCGAGCACGTCGACCTGCCCGCGCAGCTCGACGGGCAGTGCGTCGAACAGGTCGCCCTCGAAGACGCGGCCCCCGCGCGGCTCGAGGTTTCGGCGGGCAGCCAGCACGGCCGCCGGGTCGAGGTCAGCGGCGACGAGGTCGACCGGCGCCGCGACATCCGCGATGAGCGCCCCGATGGCGCCGGCGCCGCAGCACAGGTCGACGACGACCGGGACCCGCCCGGATGCCCCGATCCCGAGGGCCGCAGCCGCTGCCGTCTCGGCGAGCAGCTCGGTGCGACGGCGCGGGACGAAGACGCCCGGCTCGAGGAGGATCCGGGCGCCGCCGAACTCGGCCCACCCGAGGAGCTGCTCGAGCGGATCGCCCGCGACCCGCCGTGCGACGAGCCGTTCGAGCTCGGCCGCAGCTGCCGCCGCGGGCAACCCGTCGAAGGCGGACTCGAGCAGGGCGGCCTCCGCTTCCGCGAACACGCACCCTGCGCTGCGGAGGCGTGCGACGAGGGCGGCATCGGGTTCGGCTGCGTGCATCACCTCGCATGCTAGCGGTGCGCGGCACCGACGTCGCCGGGCGCAATGCGCGTGCGCGATCCACGTCGATGGCCTAGAGTCGTCGGCATGACCGCGTCGACCTGCAGCTGGTGGCCCGCCTCCTAGGCGGACTCCACGTTTCGACGTACGACGACCGCCCGAGGGCGGTCGTCTTCGCATGTGCGGAGCACTCTCGCCCCTGGGCCAGACGACCACCGGAGACCGCCATGACCCCATCGCTGCTCACCTCACTGCTTGCCGCGGGCGCCGACGCGCCGCCGTTCGCCGTCATCCGCCGCGAACGCGAACCGGTGCTCGACGTGCTCGTCGGCGAGGTGGTCGACGTCGACCTGCTCGCCGACATCCCGCTCGACGGCGCCGAGGTGCTCGCGCTCGTCCCGTTCCGACAGGTCCGTGAGCGCGGCTTCGATGCGCTCGACGACGGCGCCCCCGTCCGGTGCCTCGTGGTCCGCGAGCGCGAGACGGTGCCTGTGCCAGAGGCGATCGAGGCCCTGCCGCGGCATCCGGTCGTGGTCGACGACCTCGACGTCGACGTGAGCGACGAGGCCTACGCCGAGCTCGTGCGGCGGGTCATCGACGAGGAGATCGGTCGCGGCGAGGGGGCGAACTTCGTGATCCGGCGCGAGTTCGCCGGCTCGACGGACGCGGCCGCCCCCATCGCGGTTCTCGGCTGGATGCGTGCCCTGCTCGAGCACGAGCAGGGGGCGTTCTGGACGTTCGCCGTGCACACCCCCGGGCTCGCCGCCGTGGGGGCGACGCCCGAGCGGCACGTCTCGTCGATCGACGGGCTCGTCTCGATGAACCCGATCAGCGGCACCTTCCGCCACGACGTGCTGACCGAGGCGGATGCCGCGGCAGCATCCGTCGACGACCGCCTTCACGCGTTCCTGCACGACGTGAAGGAGCGCGAGGAGCTCGTCATGGTCGTCGACGAGGAACTCAAGATGATGAGCGCCGTGTGCCCCGACGGAGGGCGCATCCGCGGGCCGTACCTGAAGCGGATGTCGCGGCTGACGCACACCGAGTACCTCCTCGAGGGGTTCTCCGACCTCGACCCCCGCGAGGTGCTGCGCCGCACGATGTTCGCCCCGACCGTCACCGGCTCGCCCATGGGCAACGCGTGCGCCGTCATCGCCCGGCGCGAGTCGACCCCGCGCGGGTACTACGCGGGCGTGTTCGCGCGCTTCACGCCGACGGCCCGCGGGTACGACGTCGACGCGCCGATCCTCATCCGCACGGCGTACGTGCGCGACGGCCGCGTGAGCGTGCCCGTCGGCGCGACGCTCGTGCGGCATTCGGACCCGGTCGGCGAGGTCGCCGAGACGCGGGCGAAGGCCGCCGGCATGCTCACCGCGCTCGGGGCGCTCCCCCGCGCTGCGACGAGCGCGGCGTCGACGCCGGTCGACGACGCGCGTCACGAATCCCTGCTCGCCGCGCGCAACGACCACCTCGCCGCGTTCTGGCGAGCGCCGCAGCAGGCCCATGAGCGCCGCGGCGTGTCGGCGCTCGTGATCGACGCGAACGACGACTTCACGACGATGCTCGCCCATCAGCTCCACCACCTCGGCCTCGACGTGCGACTCGTCCCGTGGCACGAGGCTCCCGATGCGGCATCCGAGGACCTCGTGGTGTTCGGCCCCGGCCCCGGCGACCCGCGCGACGGCGACGATCCTCGTATCGCCAGGATGCGCGGCCTCCTCGCAGCGCGCCTCGAGACCGGGCGCCCCCTGCTCGCGGTGTGCCTGAGCCACCAGGTGCTCGCCGACCTCGCCGGCCTGCCGCTGGCGCCCCTGCCGACGCCGCGACAGGGGGTGCAGATCCCGGTGCAGGTCTTCGGCGAGACGGCGGCGATCGGGTTCTACAACACCTTCTCGGCGATCGGCCCCCACGCGTCGATCACGCCCAGGCTCGACCTCGAGGTGGCGTCGGACCCGGCGACCGACGTCGTGCACGCCCTGCGCGGGCCGGGCGTGGCCTCGGTGCAGGGTCATCTCGAGTCGGTCACCTCCCCCGACGGGCTCGCGCTGCTCGAGCGGCTCGTCGACGGCGTGCTGTCACCGACCGCCCTCGTGCCCTAGCCTTCGGGCATGGGTGACGGGGTCGCACGCGAGGTCGAGCTGACGCTGTGCCTGGGCGACGGCCGCGTCCTCGGAACGACGCGGCGGTTCACGGCGGACGGTCCATGGCCGCAGTTCGTCTGGCCCGTCGTCGCCGAGGCGCGTGCCCTGCTCGGGCTCGACATGACCGTGCTGCGCCTGCAGGCGATTGAGGAGCGGGCCGACGGGACGCCCGACCTCGTGCGCTACCTCGCCGAGGTGGACGCCCCTCCCCTCGATGCGTCTCTGCTCCTCGGCGCGGTGGCCACGGGCGCGAGCGATGATCGGCCGCCGCCGCCGGCATGGCCGGAGCCGGAGCCGGAGCCGGAGCCGGAACCACTGAGGATGCCGTGGGCCGTGCCCGGCGGGCCGGCTCGGGCGCTGCGGTGGGCCACCGCACGGCTGCGCGAGCTCGAGATCGCCGCAACCGGGCCACCGCAGCAGGTGCGGACCTGGAACCTGTCGAGCCTCTGGATCGTCCCGACCGACCGGGGCGCGGCCTGGCTCAAACAGGTCCCTCCGTTCTTCGCGCACGAGGGAGCGATCATCGAGCGGATGTCGCGGCATCGCGTGCCCCGACTGCTCGCCCGTGACAGCGGGGTCGTGCTGCTCGCCGAGATCCCGGGCGAGGACCTGTACGACGCGACCGACGCGCAACGCGCCGCCATGATCGACCTGCTCATCGGCATCCAACTCGACGCCGGCAGGCCGGCCGACGGCGTCGAACGCCTGTTCGAACTCGGCTTGCCGGACTGGCGGCTTCCGGCACTCGCGGGCGCGGGAGCGCGAGCGCTCGAGGCATCCGCGGATCGCCTGTCGGCCGCCGTCCGCGACGGCGTAACCGGGCTGCTCGACGGACTGGACGCGCGCGCACGCCGGCTGGAGGCCTGCGGTCTCGCCGACACCCTCGTGCACGGCGATTTCCACTCCGGCAACGTGCGCGGGACCGGATCCGACCTGACGCTGCTCGACTGGGGCGACTCCGGAATCGGGCATCCCCTGCTCGACGAAGCCGCCTTCACGGCCCGGCTGTCGGCAGCGGATGCCGCCACGGCGCGTTCGCACTGGGTGCGCGCCTGGGCCGCCGCCGTTCCCGGCTCGGATGCCGCGGAGGCGATGAGGCTGCTCGCTCCGGTCTCGGCGCTCCGCCAGGCCGTCATCTACCAGGGATTCCTCGATCGCATCGAACCCGACGAGCGGGTGTACCACCGCGATGACCCCGTGGAGTGGCTCGTCCGCGCTGCCGACCTCGTCGGTCGGGCGCCGCTCAGCCGAGGGCGATGACGGCGTCGAGCACCGGCTCGTCGAGGGCCCGGTCGCTGAAGACGAGCCGTTCGAGATGCGTCGTGTCGCCGTCGTGGGTGGGCTCGGCCGACGAGGCGCCGCGCCAGGCGAGCTCGAGCCCGAGCCGTTCGAGCACCCGGATGGACGCCGGGTTGTTGGCGAGCACCCGTGCGGTGACGGGGGCCGCGGGCGCGCCCTCGATCGCCGCGGCGAGGGAGCGCCGCGCCGCCTCGACGGCGAGACCATGGCCCCACGCATCGGGCGCGAAGCGGTAGCTGAGGTTCCAGGCCCCGAACGCCATCATGCTCGCGCCGGCCACGCCGGCGAACGTGCCGGGAGCGAGGTCTCCGACCGGCTCGCGGAGTCGCACGGCGTTCATGCCGAACCCGTGCTCGCGTCGGCTCTTCGACGACCGCTCGATCGTGGCCATGGAGATGCCGCGATCGAGGTGGCGGCCCGAGGGCAGGTGCCGCCAGGTGCGCTCGTCGCCGTAGACGCGGTGCACGTCCTCGAGGTCGTCGGGGGTGAGCGGGGTGAGCAGGAGGCGTTCGGTGAGGTACTCGTCGTTCATCGCCTCCAGTCTCGCAAGGACCCACCGACAGGCGAGCGACGAGCCGCCTGGAGCCCTACTTCAGCAGGCGGGACAGGACCCGGTCGGCGAGCGGCTTGCCGCCGGTCTGGCACGTCGGGCAGTACTGGAAGCTCGAGTCGGCGAAGCGCACCTCGCGCACGGTGTCTCCGCAGACGGGGCACGCCTGACCGGTGCGGCCGTGCACCTGCATGCCGCGCCGCTTCGCGTCCTTGAGGTCGGCCGGCGGGCGGCCCGAGGCGGTCTGCACGGCCTCCGCGAGCGTCTCGCGCAGCGCGGCGAACAGCGTGGCGACCTGCTCGGGCGTGAGCTTCGCCGCGAGCGCGTAGGGCGACATGCGCGCCGCGTGCAGGATCTCGTCGGAGTAGGCGTTGCCGATGCCCGCGAAGACCGACTGGTCGCGGAGGACGCCCTTGATCTGCGTCCGGCGCCCGTCGAGCACGGCCTGGAAGTCCTCGAGCGTGAAGCTCGGGTCCGTCGGGTCGGGCCCGAGCCGGGCGATGCCGGGCACGTCCTGCGGGTCGCGCACGACGTACACCGCGAGCGACTTCTTGGTGCCGGCCTCGGTCAGGTCGAAGCCCGAGCCGTCGTCGAGCTTCACCCGGAGGGCGATCGGCCCCTTGCCGGGCTTCAACACGGTCTTCGGGACCTCCTCGAACCAGCGGAGCCACCCGGCCCTCGCGAGGTGGAACACGAGGTGCACGGCGGCGTCGCCCTCGCCCGCCCGGAGGTCCACGAACTTGCCGTGGCGGGTCGCGGCGGTGATGGTCCCTCCGACGAGGGCACCGAGGGGCGGATCGAACGTCTTCAGCGCCGAGATCGCCGTCACCGCGGCCGAGGTGATGACGTGGCCGACGGCGCGTTCGCGCAGGAACGCGGTGAGCGCATCGACCTCCGGCAGTTCGGGCACTCCTTCATCGTGCCACCGCCCGCCCGCACTCGCGAGTGCCGCGACGTCGATCGGCATGACACGCCGAGCGGATGCCGCGGCGGAGCACCTCCGGCGGCCGCCTGCCTTCCTCGACGCGGTCGCCGCGGCTAGGGTCGTGGCATGCCGAACGAGCAGCGCGAGAACATCCGGGTCTACTCCGTCCCCCTCGAGGGCGAGCCGATCTCGAGCGAGGACGATGCGATCGACCTCATCGGCAGCGTCTGGTCGCACGACACCACGACCGCCGCCGTGCCCGTCGAGCGCTTCGACCCGGCGTTCTTCGACCTGAGCACCGGCCTCGCGGGAGCCTTCACCCAGAAGCTCGTCAACTACCGCATCCGGCTCGCGATCGTCGGCGACCTGAGCGAGCACACCGCCGGGAGCGGCGCGCTGCGCGACTACGTGTGGGAGTCGAACCGCGGCGACCAGGTCTGGTTCGTTCGCGACGAGGAGGAGCTCTCCGCGAAGCTCGCCGGCCGCCGCTGAACGGGCCGTGCCCCTGAAGGGCCGTCCGGACGCCGGGCGTCGCTCGGTACCGACCCGGATCGATGTCGGTGGTTGGTGAGATCGTCTCAGTATGAAGACGATCGAGCTGCGGCAGGCCCGCCACCTCGAGGTGGGCGACACCCTCGTGAACGTCGCGGGCCACGTCTACGAGGTCACGAAGGTGACCCGCATCGGCCGCGGCATCCGCGTGCAGTACCTCACGTCGGAGGGGCGGCCCGGCCGCTTCACGGCGGCTCCCGAGGCGATCAGTCGCGTGCTCGGCGGTCGTGCTGCGCCGATTCCCGCGTGACCCGCCTGTCACGAGCGCGCCGACGGAACCGGTGCCTCGGATCAGCAGCTCGTCCGCGGCCCCGGCCGTTCACGTCGACTTGAGCGGCATCACCTCGCCGGCCGTCTGACACGTCGGGCAGTACTGCGCCGTCGTGCTCGCGAACGAGAAGTCCCGCACCACGCCGCCGCACACCGGACAGGACTCCCCTGCACGCCCGTGCACGCGCATCGCCGCGACCTTGGCCGCCTTGAGCTGATCGATCGGAACGCCCCGCCGATCGGCGATCGCACCGCGGACGACCCCGGTGGTCGCGTCGAACAGCCGGTCGAGCTCGTCGGGCCCGAGGGCGGCCGCGTGCACCACCGGCGAGACCCGTGCTTCATGCAGGATCTCATCGGAGTAGGCGTTGCCGATGCCGGCCAACGACTCCTGCTCCTGCAGCACCGCCTTCACCTGCTTGCGGCGACCGACGAGGGCTCCGTCGAACTGCGCGCGGGAGAAGTCCGGTGCCGCGGGGTCGGGACCGAGCTTCGCGACGGCGGGCACCTCGGCCGGGTCGTCGACGACCCAGGCGCCGAGCGAGACCCAGTTGCCGGCATCCGTCAGTTCGAGCCGGGCACCGTCGTCGAAGACGAGCGTCGCGAGGGCCGGCGGCGCATCGGCGCCCTGCGGAACAGCATCCGCTCGGGTCGCGCCCTCGCCGGCGGCATCCGACACAGCCCACCTGGCCCACCCATGCCGGCCCAGGGAGACCACCAGGTGTCCTGCGGCGCCGAAGGCGAGATCGAGCAGCTTGCCGTGTCGCGTCGCGCCGGTCATGCGTTCACCGACGAGCGATTCGGGCGGACGTGCACGGGTCTTCGCGATGCGGAACTCGAGGACGTCGACCTCGACGAGGCTGCGACCCGTCAGACGGGCATCGAGTTCTTCGGCGAGTGCCTGGACCTCCGGTGACTCGGGCATGGCGCCAGCCTTGCACAGACGACCGTCATGTTCGAGGGTCGATCGCGGTCGCGTTCAGGGGGCGTCGCGGGGCACGGCACGTCGAGGGCCGCCAGCCACTACGATCACGCTGTGGACCCGAACACGGCGCGGCAGGTGCTGCGCATCTTCCCCGATGCCCCCTTGACCGCCGATCTCGTCGAGGGCGCCTTCGCCGCGGAATCGTGGGCCCGGCTCCCGTCGCGCTACGCCGACCCCGCACAGCGCGAACAGGCCGAGGCCTGGGCCACGACCCTCGCGGCCGCACGCATCGCACTCCTCGCGGAACTGCCGTCAGCGGCGAGCGGCCCAATTGCCGCCCCGGTCGCAGCGCACCGCACGCGCGGCCTCGGCGCCTGGGCCATCACGGGCATCGTCGCCGGCGCGCTCGTGCTCGTCGCGTTCCTCGCCGTCGCATCCATCGGGGCCGCCTGGCTGGCCTCGTCGACCGCCGAGTCCGTGCAGCAAGGGCAGGAGGGCCAGCAGGAGCAGGGCGAGGACGTCTCGGTCGAGCGATACGAGCCGGATGAGACGCTCTACGAGTTCGCGGCGGCGCTCGAACTCTACGGTGACGGCCGCTACGACGAGCTCTGCGGCGCCGAGTACGCGAGCGGGTGCTGGCAGAACGCCCTCTTCACCGAGGACGACTGCTCGAGCCTCGAGGTCGTCATCGACTTCAGCAACGACGAGGATGCCTGGGAGGGCGAGACCGAGGGGATCCTCGAGTTCGAGCAGGTCGCCGCCGGCGAGGCCCTTCCGGTCGTGTACGGCGACGACGACTACGACTACGGCTGGGTGTCCGAGGTCCGCTGCCTCGACGGGGGCGGCGGTAGAGCCTGAGCCTGCCACCTAGCGGGCCGACGGCGGGTCGCCCGTGACCACGCCGACGCGGTCGAGGAGTCGTTCGGTCTCATCCCACAGTCGGGCGCGCCACTCGCGGTCGTCGGCCGGATGCACCGGCGCCAGGGCGCGGGCACCCCTGACCCCGTAGTAGCCGCCGCTCCGCCCGGCGAACGCGTCGTCGGTCGCAAGTCGGACGATGAGGTCCGCACCACGGCGGGGGTCGCCGATCCGCAGGCGGGTGAGCAGCCTCTCGAGCGGGGCGGCGAACCCGAGCTCCCGACCGAGGCCGGTGACGTTGAACCCGGGATCGACGCAGTTCGCGGTCACGCCGGTGCCCTCGAGGCGCCGGGCCAGCTCGAGGGTGAACATGATGTCGAGCAACTTGCTCTTGCCGTAGAGCGGCGACGAGCCTCGGGCGGTGAACGGCGCGGTGTCCGTGAGGTCGTCGGGCAGCACGAGCACGCCGTGTCGCCGGGAGGCCTCGGAAGCGACGTTGACCACCCTGGCTCCGCCGGCGCGGGCGAGACTCGGACGCAGCTCGCGCGTGAGCAGCCAGGGGGCGAGATAGTTCACGGCGACCATCTCGGGGAGGCCGTCGGGCGTGACGCGCTGCGCGAAGGCGTGCACGCCCGCGTTGTTGACCAGGACGTCCACCCGTTCGTACCGGGCGGCGATCGCCCGGCCCGCGTCGCGGACCTCAGCGGTCCGGGTGAGGTCCACGAGGAACACGTCGACCTCGGCCTCCGGTGCGGCGGCGAGGATCTCCGCACGGGCATCGGCGGCCCGTTCGGCACTGCGGGCGGTGATCGCCAGCCGGGCTCCCTGCTCCGCGAGGCGGATCGCAGCGAGGCGGCCGAGTCCGCTCGTGGCGCCGGTGATGACGATGGTGGGCATGCGATCGGTGGCGGCCATGGACGGTTCTCCTGAGCATCGGAAGCGGAAGCGGGAACATGATGGGGAAATGCCCACCATAGCGTATGATGGGGAAATGCCCACTACACCGCTCGCCGGACTCGACGGCTCGAACGAATCCGGCGACGCCCTCGACCGACGCGATGCCGCGCTCGCACTGGGCGTCGAGCTCAACGCCCTGCTCAGCGCGTCGCGCGCCCTCACCGAACGCACGGCGGCGGCCTTCCACCCCGACCTCCAGCCGGCCGCGTTCCACCTCGCGCGATGGCTCTACGCGTACGGGCCGGCGAACCCCAGCACGCTGGCTGAGGCCGTCGCCATGGATCGGAGCTCGACGAGCAGCCTGATCGGCCGGATGAAGGCGCTCGGGCTGGTCGAGAGCACCCCCGACCCGGCCGATCGCCGCGCCGTCAAGGTCGCCCTCACGGCGGCCGGCTCGGCCCGGGTCGTCGACGCGCTCGACCTCCGCGGGGCCGCGTTCTTCGACCGCACGGCAGCATGGCCGATCGAGCGCATCCAGGCGTTCACGTCGCTCCTGCACGAGTTCAACGGCAGTGAAGCTCAGAACACGGCCGCCGAACCGAGCACGGCGGAGCCGGGAGCATCCGCGCCTCCAGCGCCCGTGGCCGGAGCGCCCGCGCCGCGCAGCTAGTCCCGACCCGCCGGACTCAGCCGACCGCGCGCGCGACGCCGACGAGCCCCTCGAGCAGCTGCCGCCCCTCGGGCCATCCGCCGAGCGCACTGTCGGCGTTCAGGTGCCCGTGGGCGCCGACCGACACGAGCCGCGCACCCCAGACCTCGGCCAGCCCGGCCGCGTACGCGACACCGCCGTAGGGATCGTCCTCGCTCACGACCACGAGCGCCGGCACGTCGAGCGGATGCCGCCCGATGCGGGCGAACTCCGACGCGGCATCCGGGTACCGCTCCCCGTCGGGGTCGGGCGGCGCGACCAGCAGCACCGCGGACGCCCGGCCCGGGTTGCGCGCGAGCCACTCGCCCGCGACGAGGCACCCCATGCTGTGGGCCACGATCACGGTGTCGTCGCCCGCGACGGCGCTCGCCCGATCGACCGCCGCGAGCCAGTCGTCGAGGCGCGGTTCGTCCCACGAGGACGGCGCGATGCGGATGCTTCCGGGGAGTTCGCGCTCCCATTGCGTCTGCCAGTGCTCGGGACCCGAGCCGCCGATGCCTGGGAGGATGAGATGCGTCATCCGGCCATGGTGCCAAGGCACTCGGGCGCCGGCACCCTGCATGACTGCCAGTGACCGCAGATTTCCCGACATTGCGCCGCATCGGAGCGTGACGGGCTTCACGAGCCCGTCACACGACGGCGACGGATGCCGCGAGCAGCCCACGCCGAGACGTCAGGCCTCGACGACGCGACCGCCCTCGACGTGCCAGCGCCGATCGAGGTTCACGTGCTCGAGCATCCGGCGATCGTGCGTGACGAGCAGGAGCGTGCCCTCGTAGCCCTCGAGCGCGTCCTCGAGCTGCTCGATCGCGGCGAGGTCGAGGTGGTTGGTCGGCTCGTCGAGCACGAGCACGTTGACGCCGCGCGCCTGCAGCAGGGCCATGCCCGCGCGGGTGCGCTCTCCCGGCGAGAGCGCGTCGACCGGCCGCAGCACGTGGTCGGCGCGCAGCCCGAACTTCGCGAGGAGCGTGCGGACCTCGCCCGAACTCAGCTCGGGCACCAGCGCCTCGAACGCGTCGGCGAGCGGGCGGGTTCCGGCGAGCTGCGAGCGGGCCTGGTCGATCTCGCCGATCGCGACGGAGGAGCCGAGGCTCGCGCGCCCGGCGTCGGGCCGGATCCTCCCGAGCAGCAGCGCGAGCAGCGTCGACTTTCCCGCGCCGTTCGGCCCCGTGATGCCGATGCGGTCGCCCCCCGAGACCTGCACCGAGACCGGCCCGAGCGTGAAGTCGCCACGGGTGACGGATGCCTCGGCGAGCGTGGCGACGACGGCCGAGGACCGCGGCGCCTGCCCGATGGTGAACTCGAGCTTCCACTCCTTGCGCGGCTCCTCGACCTCGTCGAGGCGCGCGATGCGGCTCTCCATCTGGCGCACCTTCTGCGCCTGCTTCTCGCTCGACTCGGTCGCGGCCTTGCGCCGGATCTTGTCGTTGTCCGGCGACTTCTTCATCGCGTTCCGCACGCCCTGGCTCGACCATTCGCGCTGCACGCGCGCGCGGGCGACGAGGTCGGACTTCTTCGAGGCGAACTCCTCGTAGTCCTCGCGGGCGTGACGGCGCACCGTCTCCCGCTCCTCGAGGTAGGCGTCGTAGCCGCCGCCGTACACGCGATTGCTGTGCTGGGCGAGATCGAGTTCGAGCACCTTCGTCACGGTGCGCGCGAGGAACTCCCGATCGTGGCTGACGAGCACGACGCCGCCGCGGAGGCCCGCTACGAAGGCCTCGAGCCGGGCGAGGCCGTCGAGGTCGAGGTCGTTGGTCGGCTCGTCGAGCAGCACGATGTCGAAGCGCGAGCAGATGAGCGCGGCCAGGCCGACGCGTGCCGCCTGGCCGCCCGAGAGCCCGGTCATCAGGGAGTCGGCCGTGATCGCCGAGCCGCCGCCCTCGCCACCCTCGCCCGCGGAACCGACCGCGAGGCCGAGCTCGGCAAGCACGGCGGGCAGCCGCTCGTCGAGGTCGGCGGCGCCCGCCGCGAGCCAGCGCTCGAGCGCGATCGAGTACTCCTCGCCGGGGTCGACCCCGTCGGGCGCCGTAGGCTCGGCCAGCATCGCCGCCGCGGCATCCATGCGAGCGGATGCCTCGGCGCACCCGGTGCGTCGGGCGACGTACTGGGCGATGGTCTCGCCCTCGACGCGTTCGTGCTCCTGCGGAAGCCACCCGACGAAGGCGTCGGTCGGCGCCAGGGACACGGTGCCCGCGAGTGGCGGGACGGCCCCGCCAAGGATGCCGAGCAGGGTCGACTTGCCGGCCCCGTTGGCGCCGACGACGCCGACGACGTCGCCCGGGGCGACAGTGAGGTCGAGGTCCTCGAAGAGGGTGCGGTGGGCGTATCCGCCCGCGAGGCCCTGGGCCACGAGAGTTGCAGTCACCGGTCAACCCTAGTCAGCGGCTGCGCGAATCCTCACCGGCTCCAGAGGTACGGCGTCGTCGTCGACACCTTCACGAACCCGGAGCGCTCGAGGATCGGCCGCGAGTACTCGGTCGAGTCGCTGTGCACGAGGGTCTTGCCGAGCGCCATCGCGGACCGCGCCCTCGCCGCCGTCAGGGCGCGGTAGATGCCCCGGCCGCGCCACGCCTCGCGCGTGGCCCCACCCCAGATGCCCGCGAAGTCCGTGTCCGCGACGGGGTCGAGCCGGCCGGTGCTCACGATCTCGCCGTCGGCCGTCTCGGCGACCCAGAACTCGATGCCGTCGCCGTCGGCGATGCGTCGCAGGACGGCCTCGACGAAAGCCTCGGAGGGCTGCCCGCCGAACACCTCGTCCTGCATCGCGTTCGCGGCCCGCACGTCGCGCTCCTCCACGACCCGGCGCAGCGTGATGCCGTCGGGCAGCGGAACGTCGACGGCGAGCGCCGACGCCATGCCGATCATGATCGACTCGGGTTCCTCCGGCACGAACGCGCGCGCGACCAGGGCGTCGCGCAGGCCCGGCGCCCGGTCGTGACCTCGCGTCTTCCATTCGACGCGGCGGATGCCGGCGTCCGCGACGAAGTACGCGAGCGCGTCCTCGACGAGGCCAGCGATCTCGTCGGCCTCGGCTCCCGCGAGGTCGCGGTAGGTGATGAAGCCACGACCGCCGCCGAAGGTCACGAGTCGCAAGGGCCCCAGCCGCTGCACGGTGATCGCGCCCGGGGTCTCGGCATCCGTCCTGAGCTGGTCGTCGTAGGCGCGCAGCAGACGGGCCCGGTCGTTCATCGCAGCCAACCTGCGGATGCCGCTACTCGAACACCGGCGCGAGGAAGCGCCGCTCGTACCGGCGGATGCACTTCGTCTCCACGGCGAACCGGTACGCCTCGAGGCATTCGGGGTCGTCGGCTGCGGCGAAGCGGTACTGCTCGTACTCGGCGAGCGACGGGAACGTGAAGAGCGCGAAGGCCTCGTCGCTGTCGCCCTCGCTCGGCAGGAAGTAACCGTGGTGGGTGCCGCCGAATCGGGTGACGAGGCGGATCCAACGCTCCCCGTACTCGCGGAACTCCTCGATCTTGTCGGCGTCGATCTCGTAGCGCAGGTGCACCGTCACGGGGTTCGTCATGCGACCCATCCTGCCGCATCCGGGAGGGCCGGACCGGACCCCGATACGGCGCATGCCCCGAACGTCATATGCCGTCGCATACGGTTGCCGGATGCTCCGACGACTGCTGTCCCGCGTCTACTGGGCCTGCAGCCGCTGGCGTCTCGCCGGCGAGCCCGCGCCCGCCCGACCGACCGTGCTGATCGGCGCCCCGCACACCTCGAACTGGGACTTCGTGCTCATGCTCGCGATCGCATGGCGCCTCGGCATCGACTTCCGCTGGCTGGGCAAGAAGAGCCTCTTCAGCGGCTGGCGCGGCCCGATCATGCGCGCCCTCGGCGGCATCCCCGTCGACCGCGACGACCCGAGCCGGGTCGTGACGGAGGTGGTCGACCGCATCCGCGGCGGCGAGGTGTTCGGGCTCGTCGTCACCCCCGACGGCACCCGCGGCTCCAACACGACCTGGAAGTCGGGCTTCTACCGCATCGCCCGCGAGACGGGGATGGGGCTCACCCTCGGCTATGTCGACCGGACGACGATGACCGCGGGCCTCGGCCCGACGATCGACCTCACGGGCGACGTGGCGGCCGACATGGACCGCATCCGGGCGTTCTACGCCGACAAGGCCGGGCTGCGCCCGCAGTTCCGCACCGAGCCGCGCCTGCGCGACGAGCACGGTGCCGCGCAGTCCTGACGCCCGCTACTCGACCGGGGCGAAGTCGAGCATCGCGTCTGCGACGGCGATGATCGACCAGGTCCCGCCACCGGCGTCGGTGAACTCGTAGGCCGGGACCTCGAGCACGCTGCCGTCGGGCTGCCACTGGCTCGCGAGACCGAGACGAGCGCTGACGATCTCCACGTCGTTCACCGTCCAGGAAACGGGCGAGCCGGCTGACGGCGCTGCGGGCGGCTCGGTCGGGGCGACCCACGGCTGGTCGTCGACGGCGATCTCCTCGCGGGCGGCGAGCGGCATGGCCGTCATCTGGGCGCCGAAGCGGGGGTCCGAGAGCCGTTCGAACGCCTGCTGCTCGCTCACGACGTCGTACTCGCCGAGCGGGACGAGTCCGGCCAGAGCGCCCGATGCGCTGACGAGGCCGTCCTCGGCGACCTCGGCGGTCCACGCCTGGTCGAGGCGCTGGCCGTCGACGACGGGCCAGGCCTGGGCCGTGCGGGTGACCGCGCCCTCCCACGCCTCGGACGAGTACTCGAAGGCGTCGGCGTCGCGGCCGGCCGACGTGATGACGGAGCGGAGGGCATCGATCGCGACGTCCTCGGCCGGCGGCGTGCCGGTGGGCTCGCACGGGACCACGGGATCGACGCCGTCGACGGAACCGGCATCGCCGCCCCCTTCGGCGCCCACCGCACCGTCGGACGACTCGCATGCCCACGGGTTCAGCAACGGGTTCGTGTAGAAGAAGCTGAGCGTCCCGTCGAGGCTGACGGAGAGCGAGGGGGCCGTGCCGTCCTGCGGCCCCGCGATCCAGAGCCCGTCCTGCAATTCGGCCGGCTCGGCGATGCCGAACGAGGCGGCGAGCGCCGAGACGGTATCGACGTTCGAGGCGGCTCGCGCGTCGAACGCGTACGCGAGGGCGCTCCCCTCGGAGGTGCCGAGCCCCGAGGACGTGAAGCTGTTGCGGCCTCCCCAGGCCGGGTACATCATGTCGGCCGCCCCCTGCGCGGAGCGCTTGGCATCCCCGACGGCCGCCGAGGCGTCCTCCTGCGCCATGCCCTCCGGGGTCCCCGCACCGCCGGCGGCGCCCTGGAGCGAGATCGGCGGCGCCGCGCCCTCGGCGAGGTCCGTCGAGCCCCCGGTCGTCGCGCCCACCGCGTACCCCGCGCCGCCGAAGACGATCAGCGAGGCGGCGACCGCGACCCACGGAACCCACTTCGCACGACGATGGCGTTCTGCGGCGAGGTCGGCCACCGGCACCTCGGGGGCGTCGGATGTCGCGGGCTCACCGGTTGCGGCATCCGAACGGGTGACGTCCGCGACGACCTCGTCGACGAACCCGGCGCGGGGTTCGACGTCGGCGGCGGGATCGGCGGCGCGAAGTCGCGCTTCGGGATCGAGGTCTCGGTTCTCGTTCATCTGGGTCATCCTCCGTGGCTGCGGTTCACTCATGCTTGTGTCACGGGCGGGCCCGACCTTGCAGCGGCTAGAACGACAGGCGATCGCCCCACGCCTCGCGGAGCCGCTTCCGGGCGCGCGAGAGCGCGGCATCCGCTCCGGAACGGGAGATCCCGAGCACCGCCGCGAGCTCCGCGCCGTCGAGCCCCTCCCACGCATGCAGGAGGAGGATGCGCCGATCGCGCTCGCCGATGCTCGCGAGCGCCCCACGCAGTTCGGCGTCGAACAGGAGGCTCAGCTCGGGGTCGTCGGCCACGCGCACCTCGCCCCGCTCGGGAACCTCCTCGACGGGCAGGTCGACGTGCTTGCGCCGGTGGTTGGCGAGGGTGAATCCGGCCGTGCGGTAGAGCCACGGCAGCACCGCCTCGCTGGGAACGTCGCCGCGACGCCGCCAGGCGATGGCGAACACCTCCGCCGCGAGGTCCTCGGCGTCCTGCCGGGGTCCGCGACGGGCGAAGTAGCGCACGAGGGCGGTCGAGTGCTCGCGTACCGCCTCCGTGAACCAGACGATCTCGTCGGCGTCCGAAGGCGGTTCGGCCCCGTCCGGCATCGACACCCCTTCGGTCGTCTCGGCTGCAGTGCTGGCGTTCGTCACGATCTGAATGTGTCGCGCCTGCCGCGAGTCTTGCACGCGGCCGACGGAATTCCTCGGATGCGCCGCCGTCTCACTCTCGGAGCCACCTTCCGGTCCACGGCTTGCGCACAGGTTGCGCACAGGGCGCTCACTGCCGCGACTCAGGGGCGGCGCATCCTCCCGCGGTACCGTCGTGGGACCGATCTGGAGGATCACCGTGGCAGACGACCAGACGCTGGGCCTCACGCTCGGCGGCGGTGCCGCATTCGGCGCAGCCCACATCGGCGTCCTGCAGGTGCTCGCGGAACGCGGCATCCAGCCGGGCATCGTCGCCGGCACGAGCTCCGGCGCGATGATCGCCGCCGCCTACGCCGCGGGCTTCGAGCCCGATGACATCGAACGCGTCGCCCGCTCGTTCCGGTGGCGCGCCATCGCCCGGTGGTCGTTCTCCCCGCGCTTCGGGTTGCTCGACGCGCGTGCGATGGACGACGCGGTGGTCGCGGCGATGGGCTTCGATCCGCTCATCGAGGACCTCCCCCGCAGGTTCGGCGCCGTCGCCACCGACCTGCGGACCCGTCGGGCGGTCACGGTCGACCGCGGCCCGGTGAGCGTGGCGCTCCGGGCGTCGATCGCCGTGCCCGGACTCCTTCCGCCGGTGCGCCGCGGGGGTGCGCTGCTGGCGGACGGCGGGATGATCGACAACGTCCCCGTCGCGGCCACGCGGGCACTCGGCGCATCGCGCGTGATCGTGGTCCGGCTGCATGCGAAATGGGAGAACGTGCGCATGATGCGCACCGTCACCCGCACCACGGAGCTCGCGAACGACCCGTCGGTCGTCCTCATCCAGCCGGAGATGGAGGGGATGGCGCAGTGGACGATGTCCGATGCGGCCCGGCTCATCGCGGAGGGCCGCCGGGCGGCGACGGCCGCGCTGGACGCGGCCGAGCGTCGCGAGGACCCCTCGGAGCGGCTCGCCTGAGGGCTCGCGCCCGCGCGGACCGGCTGCCCCGATCCGCTCGGCCTTTGCCGCCCCGAGACGGAGTTGTCAAGTCCCTACTGCCGCCGCTCGGTCTCACGCAGGATGATCTCACCCGGCGGATCCATCCCCGCCGAGAGGAGGGGCGGAGCGGTCAGGGCGAGACCGCGGCCGCCCCTCCGCCCCATCGCAAGGAGGCGAGGATGCCGCAGATCATGAGCAGTTCCGTCGATCTCGTCGCACTCAGCGAGACGACCTGGCGCGTGTGCGACGCGAGGTTCGATGAGGGAGATCCACGACGCATCCTCGGGTACCTCAGCTGGCATGAGCCGGTCTACGAGATGATGTGGATGCGCCCACGGCCCGGGGTCGTCCGCAACTACCCCTCGATCGAGCGAGCGGTCCAGGCGATCGACTCGACCCTGCCGTAAGGGGCGGCCTCCCCGAGATCGGCGGCGCCGTTCCCGCCGCGCGTGGCAGAAACCCGCGCGCGACGCAACCCCTTGGCCGCGGCGCGCGCCCGGGCCTTGAATGGCGACATCGCCAGAAAGGTGGGAGCACCATGGATACCAGCATCTGGATCTGGATCGTCGTCGCGATCGTCGTCGTCGCCATCATCGTCGTCATCGCCGTGATGGCCACGTCACGGCGCCGCAAGGAGGCCAAGGTCGAGGCGGAGCGCAAGCACGCCGCCGAGCTCCGCGAGAAGGCCGAGCGCACCGAGCGCGATGCCCGTGAGCAGGCCGCGGCGGCCTCGCAGGCCGAGGCGGATCGACTCGCTGCGGCGTCGAGCGCCGCACAGGCCGAGGCCCAGGCCGAGCGGGCCCGTCTGGAGGCCGATCGCCTCGCCCGCGAGGGGAACGAGCGCTCCGAGCGCGCCGCCGGCCTGCAGGAGGAGGCGGCTCGCCACGCGCGCGAGGCGGCTGACGCGGATCCCGACGGGACCACGGACCGTGATCTCGGCGCCCGGCGGGATTCCGGTTCCGCAGGGTCGACGACGGGCGGTACCGGCGCGCACGTCTCCGATGGCTCCAGGAACGGCGGGGGCGACGAGGCCCGCACCGACATCGATGACGCGCGGACGACCGCCCCCAGGCGAACGGACGGCACCGGCGTCTAGCAGCCGAGGCCTCGACCGCTACACGTTGAAGCGGAACTCCACGACGTCGCCGTCCTGCATGACGTAGTCCTTGCCCTCCATGCGGGCCTTGCCCTTCGCGCGCGCCTCGGCGACCGAACCGGTCTCGACGAGGTCGGCGAAGGAGATGACCTCGGCCTTGATGAAGCCCCGCTCGAAGTCGGTGTGGATCACGCCGGCCGCCTGCGGAGCCTTGTCGCCCTTGTGGATCGTCCACGCGCGCGACTCCTTGGGGCCGGCCGTGAGGTAGGTCTGCAGTCCGAGCGTGTCGAAGCCGATGCGGGCGAGCTGGTCGAGCCCCGACTCCTCCTGGCCGGTCGAGGCCAGCAGCTCCGCGGCATCCGCGGGGTCGAGGTCGATGAGCTCCGACTCGATCTTCGCGTCGAGGAAGACGGCTTCTGCGGGCGCGACGAGCGCGGCGAGCTCGGCCTTCCGCGCGTCATCCGTCAGCACGGTCTCGTCGACGTTGAACACGTAGATGAAGGGCTTCGCGGTGAGCAGGCCGAGTTCCTTGACCGGCTCCAGGTCGACGGATGCCGCAGACAGCGGCGTGCCCCGCTGCAGCACGTCCTGCGCGGCCTTCGCGGCCTCGAGCACCGAAGGGTCGAGCTTCTTGCCCTTGATCTCCTTCTCGAAGCGCGGGATCGCGCGCTCGAGGGTCTCGAGGTCGGCGAGGATCAGCTCGGTGTTGATGGTCTCCATGTCGGACTTCGGGTCGACGGCGCCCTCGACGTGCACGACGTCGGCGTCCTCGAACCCGCGCACGACCTGCGCGATCGCGTCGGCCTCGCGGATGTTGGCGAGGAACTTGTTGCCGAGGCCCTCGCCCTCGGACGCCCCGCGCACGATGCCGGCGATGTCGACGAACGACACGGCGGCGGGCAGGATGCGCTCGGAGCCGAAGATGCCGGCGAGCACCTCGAGCCGTGGGTCTGGCAGGTTCACGACGCCCACGTTGGGCTCGATCGTCGCGAACGGGTAGTTCGCCGCGAGCACCTGGTTCTTGGTGAGGGCGTTGAAGAGGGTGGACTTGCCGACGTTGGGCAGGCCGACGATGCCGATAGTGAGAGCCACGGGGGTCTATCGTACCGGTGCGTCGGCCGGCGGCCTCATCGAGCGGATGCCGCGTGCTGCCGCTCCCCCATCCGCGCCGCCGTCAGGTCGGGCGATGCGGCGCCGCGGCGAGCCCCTCGAGCTCGGTGAGGAGCGTGCCGGAGTCGATCTCCGCACGGATGCGCGTGCCGAGCGCGGCCGCCGCCTCGCGGTAGGACGGCTCGACGAGCAGGTCGAACACCGCCGTCGCGATCGCGGCGGCATCCGACCGCACCGAGATCACCCTGCCGGCGCCGTGCCGTGCGACCCTGGCCGCATTCTCGGGCTGATCGCGGCCGAGCGGGATGGCGAGCACCGGCACCCCCGCGGCGAGCGCCTTGATGAGCGTGCCGTGCCCCGCGTGGGTGACGACGAGGGCCGCCCGTGGGATCAGCTCGCCATGGGCGGCGGAGCGCACCACCGCGACGTTCCTCGCGCCGGGGATCGCGGCGGGATCGACCGCGGGGCCCGTGGTGATCACGGCGCGCACCGGGAGCGACGCGAGCGCACGGGAGATCCGCGTGAGCAGGTCCGCCTGGCGCATGTACGAGCTCGAGAGGCCGACGACGACGAGCGGCGCGTCGCCGGGCGGCAACTCCAGCGCCCCCTCGACGGGGATGTCCTCGAGCACCGGGCCGACGTGCCGCACGTTCGGCGCATCGGGCGGCGGGTCATCGAACGCGGAGCCGGTGAGCACGAGCACGCGGTCGGCGTGGTCCCACTGCTCCCACAGGTGGCGGAGCGGCCCGAGACCCAACTCGGAACGGGCGGCGTCGACCGGCCCCGTGCCGACATCGGACATCCTCGTCATGAGCGCGTAGGCCGCGCGGTCGCGCGCGCGGCCGAGCGCGTCGTGCGCCGGCGCGAGCCCGAGTCCGATCGGCGGGCGCACGCGGGAGGGCACGAGGTAGACGCTGCCGACGAGCACCGCGGTCGGGATGCCGCGGGCCTCCGCCCCGATGAGTGCGCCGAGGAGCATGCCGTCGGCCAGCACCGCATCGAACGGGGCTGACTCGGCCCCGGCGGACGCCTCATCGAGCGTGGCGACGACGTCGGCCGCGTACCTCGCGGCCGGGCCGACCATGAGCCGCTCGCGGACCCGGTTCAGCGCCCCGAACTGCGTGCGGCACTCCCAGTCCTTGAAGAGGTCGTCCTCGAGCGCCGTCGACCGGCGCTGCGGGGCGGTCGGCCAGGTGCGGTGCGATGCCCCGGTCGCGGCGATCGCCTCGGCGAGCGTCGGGTCGCCGAGGACGACGACCTCGTGCCCTCGCCCGACGAGCAGGCGCGCGATCCCGAGGTTCGGCGGGGTCGCTCCCCCGCCGTCCCAGACGGCGAGCAGATACTTCATGCCTGAAGGTTCCTCCTCCGCTCGCCGGCGGTCAACCGGCCGCCTCGCGCTTCGACGCCGGCAGGTCATCCCGCCGTCGGTTCCCGTTCACCCGCCGCCGGTACTCCTGATGAGGCCCGATCCTCGGGGCCGCCCCCTACGCACGGAGGTTCCATGATCCGCCCGCTTCCCACCCGCCGCCGGCCGAGCGCCGCCCGCAGCGTCCGCATCGCCCTCGCGGCCGGCACGCTCGGCGCCCTCGCCGCCGTCGCGCTCGCCGGCCCGGCTGTCGCCGCCGAGACATCCGACGCCCCGGTCGCCGATGGGTTCTACAGCAGCAAGCAGCCCTACGTCGCACCCGGAACCGCCGACCTGGAGGCGTACTCGCCCGCGCCCGCCGGGTACGCGACGATCGCGACCGAGTCCGTGGCCCGGCACGGATCGCGCGGCCTCTCGAGCTACAAGTACGACGCGCTGCTGCACCGCCTGGCGGAGACCGCACTGGCCGAGGGCGGGTTCCTGACGCCCGAGATCGGCGCGACCTTCGTCTCGAACCTCGATGCGATCACGGCCGCGAACGTCGAGAACGGCTACGGCATGCTCACGGGTCAGGGGGCGACGCAGCATCGGGGCATCGGCGCACGTGCCTACGAGCGCAACGCCGCGCTCTTCGCCGAGGCGTCGTCGGCCGGGGACCGGATCGTCGCCGAGACCTCGGGCGAGGCGCGCGCCACCGAGTCGGGCGAGAGCTTCCTGCAGGGGTTCGCAGATGCCGCGGCCGCCGCCGGCGGCGCCGTGCCCGCCCTCGACCAGCCGCTCGTCGCGCACCCGGAGCGACTGTACTTCCACAAGGTCGAGAACCCCGACGGGACCGAGAAGGCGGAGGGTTCGCCCGAGCGCGCGATCGCCGAGGCGTACGACGCCTACCTGGAGGAGCAGACCGGCGACGGCGGCACGATCGCGGCGGCGACGGACTTCATCGAGGACCGGCCGCGTTCGCTCGAGGTCGCCGATGAGCTCCTCTCCGGCATCTTCACGTCCGAGTTCATCGCGCAGATCGGCGCCGACGAGGCGCACACGTGGTTCAACACGGCCGACGGCACCGAGACGGGGGCCGTGACCTGCGCGCCGGGTGCCGACCCCGCCGTCGACCCCGACGCGTGCGGCGATCCCGAGAAGTCGATCGAGAGCCCCGTCGACGCGGCCATGACGCTCTACAACCTGTACATCATCGCCGTCGACATGCAGGAGGAGAACGTCGCGCCGCACGCCTTCGACTTCGGCGCGTACTTCGTCGGCCACGAGGCCGACGCCGAGTGGTTCGCATACCTCCTCGACACGGAGGACTTCTACGAGAAGGGCCCGAGCCTCGCCGGCCACGACGAGACGTACCGCATCGCCCAGCCGCTGCTCGACGACTTCTTCGCCACGATCGACGAGCGTGCCGGCGGCGGCGACGTCGCGGCGACCTTCCGGTTCGCGCACGCCGAGACGATCGTGCCGTTCGCGGCCCTGCTGCGCCTGCCCGGGTCGACCGTGGCCGCGCCCGACGTCGCCGCCCCCGCGAGCGAGGCCGACGTGTACGACTACGCGAGCAACCCGTGGCGCGGCTCGCAGGTGACGCCGATGGCCGCGAACGTGCAGTGGGACGTCGTCGGCCGCGAGGGCGTCGACCCCGCGACGGGCGCCGCGTACACGCCGCTCGTCCGCATGCTCTTCAACGAACGCGAGATCGCCTTCGCCGAGGGCTGCCAGCCCGTCGCCGAGGGCTCGGCCTGGGTCAAGGCCACCGAGCTGAAGCGCTGCCTCGCGGATGTCGCGACGACCGAGAGCCCGCTCATCGCCGTCGAGACGGCCACCGACGCGGTCCCCGCCGCGACCGACGCCGAAGGCCCGCAGCTCGCCGAGACGGGCGTGGAGGCCGGAGCGGCCACGGCGGCCCTGCTGCTCCTCACGGGCGGCGTCACGGCCTCCCTCCTGGCCCGCCGGTCGCGGCGCACCCTGCGCGGCTGACGCGTGCGACCCGCTTCCGCGCGCGGCTCAGTCCTCGAGCCGCGCGCGGAAGCAGCGCGTGACGTACGGCACCTCCAGCTCCACGGCGCCCGCGACATCCGGATGCGTGTGCAGCAGGGTCTGCAGAGCGGCGAGCGTGGCCTCCTGCTCGGCCGGCGACGCGGTGATGAAGTACGAACGCGAGCGCACGAGCTCGAGGAACCGGTCGCGCGACATGCGCTCGGTCCATTCGACGGTGTGCTCCTCGACCTCGCCGAACGGCGCGCCGATGTTCACGTAGGCCTCGAACGTGGCGCTCGCGTCGTGCCGCTCGTGCATGAGCTCGCCGGCCTCGCGGAGCCAGTCGGCCCGGAGGTCCCGGCTGTTCCACACGAGCCCGAGGATCCCTCCGGGGCGCAGCACTCGCGCGATCTCGGGGAGGGCGCGATGCGGCTCGAACCAGTGCCACGCCTGGCCGGCCACGACCGCGTCGAACGTCTCGTCCTCGAGGGGGATCTCCTCGGCCGTGCCGAGGATGCGCGGCACGGCGGGCACGGTGAGCTCGAGCTCATCGAGCATCTCCTCGACCGGGTCGACGGCGATGACGTCGAGGTCGAGGGCCACGAGCGCCTCGGTGAGCTTGCCGGTGCCTGCGCCGAGGTCGAGCACGTCGACCGCGTCGCCGACGAGCCAGGCGACGGCCTCGGCCGGGTACCCGGGCCTGGCCCGGTGATAGGCGGATGCCGCCGCGCCGAACGACCTCGCCGCCGCGACGGTCTCGGGCGCGGACGGATCCCCGAGGGGCGGGACGGCTCCGGTCGTCTCGGTCATGGCGCCCATTCCACGCCTGCGGCGGGGCATCCGTCAACCGTCTGCGGTGCATGGCACGATGCTCACGTGCCAGTGGACTTCACCGCGATCGACTTCGAGACCGCCAACCCGTCGAGTGCCTCGGCCTGTTCGATCGGACTGGTGAAGGTGCGCGACGGCGTGGTCGTCGACCGCCTGCACCGGTACATCCGCCCGCCGTTCCCCCACGACGAGTTCTCCGAGTGGAACGTCCGGGTGCACGGCATCACACGCGGCATGGTGGCGGATGCCGCCGGCTGGGCCGAACTGCTCCCGGCGTTCCGCGAGTTCGCGGGCGACGACGTGCTCGTCGCACACAACGCGGGATTCGACATGCGCGTGATCGAGAAGACGAGCGAGGCCGTGGGCGTCGAGGTGCCGAACCACCGCTCGCTCTGCAGCCTGCAGGTCGCACGCCGCACCTACCACCTCGAGTCCTACCGCCTGCCCGTGGCGGCGATGGCGGCCGGGTTCAAGGACTTCTCGCACCACGACGCGCTCGCCGACGCCGAGGCGTGCGCGGCGATCGTCGTGCACGCCGCACGCCGGCACGAGGCCGACGACCTCGACCGCCTCGCGCACGTGACGCGGGTCGCGTTCGGCGCGGTCGGCCGCACGGCCGCGACGGCCCGGGCCGCCGCGCACGGCCCCATGGCGCTGCAGTAGCCGCTGTCGCTGCTGCTCGCTCGAGCCTCGCCGGGGAGCATCACCGGCGATGTCGGCGGCCCCTGCGACACTTGGCGACATGGAGATCCTGCTGCTCGTCATCGGCCTCGTCGTCGGCATCGCCCTCGGCGCGCTCGCCACGTGGTTCGTCGCATCCAAGCGCGCGAGCGAGGCGTCGGCCGACACGGTCGAGCTCGAAGATCCGGCCCTCGTCGAGGCGAGGCACCAGGCCGCCATCACGGCGATGCGGGCCGAGCAGGCCGCCGAGCAGGCGCGCATCCTCGCTCGTGAACAGCAGGTGCAGGCACAGCTGCAGGCCGAACTCGCGTCGGCGCAGGCCACGACCGTCGGGCTCCGGGAGCAGATCGAGTCGGCGCGCGTGCAGTACCGCGAGATCGTCGAGCGGCAACGGTCGGAGCAGCAGCAGCGCGAGGCCCGCGAGGCCGCCGACAGCAAGGTGCTCACGGCCCTCGCCCCGGTCAAGCAGACCATCACCGAGATGCAGGCCAAGGTCACCGAACTCGAGGCGCAGCGCCATCAGCAGCACGGCGAGCTCAGCCAGCAGCTGAAGATCGCCGCCGAGAACGAGGAGCGACTGCGATCGACGGCCGAGACCCTGGCCTCGGCACTGCGCTCCAACAGCACGCGCGGCGTCTGGGGCGAGACCCAGCTGAAGAGCGTGGTCGAGGCCGCGGGCCTGCTCGAGCGGGTCGACTTCGACACGCAGCACTCCATCACCACCGACTCGGGCGCCGGTCGGCCCGACATGGTCATCCACCTCCCCGGCGGCAAGAACATCGCGGTCGACGCGAAGGTGCCGTTCAACGCCTACCTCGAGGCCAGCCAGATCCCGCTCACGGCCACCGGTGCCGAGGCCGCCCGCCGCGAGGCGCTCATGAAGCAGCACGTCAAGGCCGTGCGCGACCACATCACCGCTCTCGGCGGCAAGACGTACTGGGCGGGCCTCGGAGCCTCCCCCGAGATGGTGATCGCGTTCATCCCGAGCGAGTCGCTCGTCTCGAGCGCGCTCGAGACCGACCCCGCCCTGCTCGACTACGCCTTCTCGAAGCGCGTGGCGCTCGCCTCCCCCGTGACGCTGTGGTCGGTGCTGAAGACGGTCGCGTTCAGCTGGCAGCAGGACGTTCTGACGAAGGAGGCCAAGACCCTCTTCGACCTCAGCCGCGAGCTCTACACGCGGCTCTCCGTCACGGCCGGGCAGATCGAGAAGCTCGGCCGCACCATCGAACGCACCGTCAAGGACTACAACGCCTTCGTCGGCTCGCTCGAGACGCGCGTCATGCCCACCGCCCGCAAGCTCAAGGCGCTCGACGAGACCAAGGTGCTCGCCCAGCTCGAGGGCATCGAGGAGAGCCCTCGGGAGCTGACGGCCTACGAGTTCACGACGGCTGCCGCCACGGTCGACGAGCCGCTCGCCATCGAGGCCGACGCCGAGCTCGAGATGCCGGCGGGCGCGGACTTCAGCGCCGACATCGACCCCGAGATCCGCTCGATCTGACCCGGGCCGGCGCCGCTCGCGTGGCTGGGGGGTCGGGCGTCGCCCTGGACGGCCGAGCTTGGCGGGACGGCCTCCTCACCGACCGATGAGACAGAGCTCAGCGGTCGACGAGACTGAGCTCACTGACCGATGAGACTGAGCACGTTGCCCGCGGGGTCGCGGAACCAGCAGATGTCCGGCCCCTGCCCCGTCTTGGAGCCCCAGGCGATGCCGCGCTCGTCGGTTCCGTACGAATGCGGGTCGGTGTAGATCTTCGTGACCACACCGGCGGCGTTCAGCTCATCGACGGCCTTCCCGATGTCGGCCACCTCGAAGTTGAGGATCGTGAACGACGCCGGCTCGTGATCGTCCTTCGGGTAGACGAAGATGCCCTGACCCGACGGCAGGGTGAGGTTCAGCCCGCCCATCGAGTCCGTGACCTCCAGCCCGATCGTCTCGCCGTAGAACGCGCGTGCCGCGTCGACATCGTTCACGCTGAAACCCGGGAACGCATCGCTGACCTGGACCATGGGGAACCCCTCTCCTCGGCGCCCACCTTTCCACACCCGGGTGACGTCGTCGAGGGGCGACGGGCTCAGGCGGGCCCGGACTCGGCGCTGCGCGCCGGCGGATGCGCCTCGTCGACGGGTGCCTCGAACCCGGCCGCCGCCTCGGCGCCGGTGACGATGCTCGGATCGGCGATCGCCGAATCCAGCGGATGGGCGAGCTCGTCCTTGCCGAGTCGCGCGATCGCGAGCGTCGCGAACGCGAGGAACGGCGGCACCAGGCCGGCGATGAGGAATGCCGGTGCGAGACCGATGGCCTCTCCGACCGGGCCGGCGACCGCCATCGAGACGGGCATGAGCGCGAGCGAGACGAAGAAGTCCAGGCTCGAGACCCGGCCGAGCATCGACGGCGGGACCCGGCGTTGCAGCAGGGTGCCCCACACGACCTGGGCGCCGTCGAACAGCACGCCCACGAGGAACAGGGCGATGACCATGACCCAGAGCTGGGACGTGTAGCCGATGATCGCGAGCGGCACGCATCCGACGCCCCACGCGAGGATCATGAGCGTCAGGTAGCGACGCGGCAGGCGGAACGAGGCCACCGACAGCGAGCCGACCGCGCCGCCCACGCCGAACGCGGCGAGCGCGAGGGCGAAGGCCCCGGCTCCGCCGCCGGTCTGGTCCTTCACCGCGAACGGCAGCAGCACCTCGATCGGCCCCATGATGAGGAACACGAGGATGATCGAGAAGACGAGGGTGGCCAGCAGCCACTTCGTCTGCACGAGGTAGGCGAACCCGTCGCGCAGGTCGAGCAGCGACTGCCGCACGGGGTGTCGCACGACCTCCTCGGGGTCGCGGCGCACGGGCGTGGAGCGCATCACGGCGAGCACCACGGCCGCCACGGCCTGCATCGCGGCGACGACCGCGAAGGCGAGCCAGGGCGCCTGCACCGCGATCAGCGCGCTCGCGAGGGCGGGACCCGCGGCCTGCATGACGGCCGGCCGCAGGACGCCCTCGATGCCGTTGGCGGCGAGCAGCTGCGAACCGGGCAGGATCGCCGGGAGCCACGCCGAGTACGCCGGGTAGAAGAACCCGTCGGCGATGCCGAGCACGAACGAGATCACCGCGATGTGCCAGACCTCGATGACGCCCGTCGCCGCGAGCACCGCCGCGACCGCGAAGGCGCCGCCGCGGACGATCTCGACGACGATGAGGATGCTCCGCTGCGGGATGCTGTCGGCGGCCACGCCGCCGATCAGCACGGCGAGCACGAGCCCGAGGCTGGATCCCACGGCCACGAACGACAGGTCGATGGGGCTCCCGCCGAGTTCGACGACCTGCCAGGCGGCGGCCACGAGCCAGGCGCCGGCCGACAGCAGCGACGCCGCGAGGGCGAGCACGAGCAGCCGGTACTGGGCGGCGCCGAACGGGCGCAGGGCGCGCGGGAGGGTGCGGCGGTCGGTCACCCTCCCATTGTCGGGTGCACCACCGACGTCCGCGAGTGGCGGACGGTCACCGATCGGCGTCGTCCAGCCACTTCTCCACGAGGTGGTCGGCGACGATGCGTCGGATGGTGCCCGACTTGCCGCGAAGGACGATGGACTCCGTGCGGATGATCGGGCCCTTCTTGCGCACGCCCTCGAGCAGCTCGCCGTCGGTCACGCCCGTGGCGACGAAGAAGGTGTTGTCGCCGCGCACGAGGTCGTTCAGCTCGTAGACCCGGTCGCAGTCGAGCCCGGCGGCTTCGCCGCGTGCGCGCTCGGCGTCGTCCTTAGGGGCCAGGACGCCCTGCATGAAGCCGCCGAGCGCCTTGATCGCACAGGCGGTGGTGATGCCCTCTGGGCTGCCGCCGATGCCCACGCACATGTCGATGCGCGACTCGTACCGCGCGGCGTTGATGCCGCCGGCGACGTCGCCGTCGCTCATCAGGCGGGTTCCCGCGCCGGCCTCGCGGATGTCGGCGATGAGCTGCTCATGGCGTTCGCGGTTCAGCACGGCGACGCGGAGCTCGGAGACGTCCTTGCCCTTGGCCTTCGCCAGCGCGCGCAGGTTCTCCCCGATCGGCCTGCGGATGTCGACGACGCCGATGCCCGTGGCATCCGTCACGATCTTGTCCATGTAGAAGACCGTGGACGCATCGAGCATCGTGCCGCGGTCGGCGACCGCGATGACCGACAGCGCGTTGTGGCGGCCGGCGGCCGTGAGCGAGGTGCCGTCGATCGGGTCCACGGCGATGTCGCAGGCGGGCCCGCGACCGGTGCCGACGCGCTCGCCGTTGAAGAGCATCGGGGCGGCGTCCTTCTCGCCCTCGCCGATGACGACGACGCCCTCGAAGTCCACGGTGCCGAGGAAGGCGCGCATCGCGTCGACGGCGGCGCCGTCGGCCCCGAGCTTGTCGCCCTTGCCGATCCAGGGGTACGAGCGGATCGCCGCGGCCTCGGTCGCCCGGACGAGCTCGATGGCGATGTTGCGGTCGGGGTGCAGGTACAGGCTGTCGGCGTCGGTGCTGCTCATCATGCTCGAGTGATCCTCCGTGCATCGGTGCGACGTGGCCGGCGCGGCCCCGGTCGGGCCGTCGGCTCAGTCCGCGCTCTCCCCAAGCCTAGGCAGGCGGCTTGCGTCACCGGCGAATTCGCAGGCGTGATGCACGGAAAGAACTCGGATTCTTAACCGGCTGTCAAGCCTGCGCTCACCGGCTCCCAGCCGTCGAGGCGCTGGGCGGTGTCGACGATGACGAGCGGTGCGCCCGCCGGGCCCACGGCGCAGGGCGTCACCGGGGCGATCACCACGAGGGCGGGCGCCGCGCACAGTGCGTCGAGCCCCACGCCCTCCGGGCGAGAGAGTCCCTCGAGCCTCCCGGCACCGGATGCGCCGGGGGCCGCGAGGACGCCGTCGAGGCGCTCGCGTTCGGCATCGGACTGCGGCGAGAGGCGCGCGCGCATGACGCCGCCGTGCGCGCGGACGATGGCGGCCTCGAGCAGCCCCTCGGGAGCGCCGCCGATGCCGAGCAGCAGGTCGAGGTCGCCGGTCGCGCAGACGGCGTGCACGACGCGCTCGATGTCGCCGTGCTCGAACTCGTGCAGCTGCGCACCGGCGGCGAGCACGGCGTCGGCGACGGTGGCGTTGCGGGGCCGTCGCTGCACGGCGACCCGCAGGGTCGAGACGGGGCGGTCGTGCGCCGCGGCGAGCCGGGAGAGGTTGTCGGCGACGCTCGCGTCGAGCGCGAGCGCTTGCCCTGGCGCCTGCGCGCCGGCACCGTCGACGCCGGACGCCTCAGGCCCGGCGTGCACGAGCTTGTCGAGGTAGAACGCCGGCCCGAGGTCGGCGAACGCCCCGCGTGGCGCGACCGCCAGGATCGCCATCGCCCCCGGATAACCGCCCGCGGCGAGGCGCGTGCCGTCGACCGGGTCCACCACGAGGTCCAGCGACGGCCCACGGCCGGTGCCGAAGCGCTCTCCCGGGTGCAGCATCGGCGCCTCGTCCTTCTCGCCCTCACCCGAGACGACGCGGATGTCGGCGGGCACGCCCGCGAGGGCTCGCCGCAGCGCGTCGACCGCCGCGGCATCCACCGCGTCGCCGTCGCCGCAGCCGACGAGCGGGCGCGCCGCGCGCGCCGCCGCCAGAACGGCCTCGGTGAGGGCCCGCCGCAGCCCGGGATCCGCCGCCCACGGCGCGGCATCCGACCCGGTCTCGGGGCTCGGATCGGAGGGCACGGTCGCGGGAGAGTCAGGCACCCGCCCATCTTCGCGCAGCCGCGGCATCCGCTGCTCGCGCAACGCACGTGAGCACTCCTCGCGACCTCGGTAGACTTCCCCTTGAATCCTGTTGCCTTCCGAAGGAGCGCCATGCCCATCGCCACCCCCGAGCAGTACGCACAGATGCTCGACACCGCCAAGGCGAAGGCCTTCGCCTTCCCGGCGTTCAACGTCTCGTCGACGCAGACCCTCAACGCGGTGCTTCAGGGCCTCACCGAGGCCGGCTCCGACGGCATCATCCAGGTCACCACCGGCGGCGCCGACTACTTCGCCGGCCACACCGTCAAGGCCCGCGCCACCGGTGCGCTCGCCTTCGCCGCGGCCGCGCACGAGATCGCCAAGAGCTACCCCGTCACGGTGGCGCTGCACACCGACCACTGCCCGAAGCCCGCGCTCGAGGACTTCGTCTTCCCGCTGCTCGCGGCATCCGAGGAGGCCGTGAAGGCCGGCGGCAACCCGATCTTCCAGTCGCACATGTGGGACGGCTCGGCCGTGCCGCTCGACGAGAACCTCGAGATCGCGAAGCAGATCCTGCCCCGCATGAAGGCGATCAACGCGATCCTCGAGGTCGAGATCGGCGTCGTCGGCGGCGAAGAGGACGGCGTGGCGCACGAGGGCTCCAACGACGCGCTCTACACGACCCTCGACGACGCGATCTCCACGGTCGAGGCGCTCGGACTCGGCGAACAGGGCCGCTACATGGCCGCGCTCACCTTCGGCAACGTGCACGGCGTCTACGCGCCCGGCAATGTCAAGCTGCGCCCGTCGCTGCTCAAGGACATCCAGGACGGCCTGGCCGCCAAGTACGGCACCGGCCCGAAGCCGCTCGACCTCGTCTTCCACGGCGGCTCGGGCTCGACCGACGCCGAGATCGCCGAGGCGGTCGCGAACGGCGTCGTGAAGATGAACATCGACACCGACACGCAGTACGCGTACACGCGGGCCATCGCCGACTACATGTTCAAGAACTACGACGGCGTGCTGAAGGTCGACGGCGGAGTCGGCAACAAGAAGCAGTACGACCCCCGCGCCTGGGGCAAGATCGCCGAGACCGCGATGGCCGCTCGCGTCGTCGAGTCCACCCGTCAGCTCGGCTCCGCCGGCAACTCGATCACGGCGTAGGCACGATCCATGACGCATGACGAGGCCGCTCGCCCGACCGGAGCCGCGGGGCAGGATTCGCCCCCGCCGACTCCCCCGATCGACGAGCGGCCTCGTCCGCGTTACGGCGAGTACGCCCCCGAGGGCTGGACCTGGCAGCCGCCGGTCGCACCCGATGCGGTGCCGGATGCCGCAGCCGACGATGCCGGCACCCGCACGGCCGCGGGCGGTGCTCCCGACGCCGCGGCACCGTACACGACCGGCTCGACGGTCTCCCCCGTGGCGCCCGTCGCACGACCGACCGACCGGCTCTGGACCATCGCCCTGCTCGTCTTCGGCGCCTTCGGCGTCTTCTACAACGTCCTGACGCTCGTGCAGCTGCCCGCGACGGCCCTCGAGTCGGCGAAGCTCTCCTCGTCGATGCTCGGCGTCGAGGGACCGAGCTCGTTCACGCCCGGCCCCGCGGTGCCGACGCTCATCGCCATCGGGGTCGCGCTGCAGGTCGCCCTCTGGATCGGAGCCCTGCTCTGGGCACGTGCGCGCCTGCGGGCGGGCCGCCTGGCATGGTGGATCCCGATCCTCGCGGGCGTCGTCGCGTTCCTCGTCGTATCCATCGTCGGCCTGCTCGTCTTCGCGAGCGACCCCGACTTCATGGCCGCGCTGAGCGGCGCGGGCGCGGCCGCCGGAGGGTAGCGCCGAACCGGCCGTCGGACGCGCGCCGGCGGCATCCGCGGTTCGCGTGCTGCACGCGGGCCCCGCATGGCGACACGCGCGTCGGCCCTTGTCGCGCGTGGCGAACGCACGGGGTCGAACGTTGGCAGCACCGACGTGAGCGCCCAGCAGGCCCGATCCATCCGTCGATGTGCGCCCGACCCAAGCCGGTCAAGGGGCGGACATCGACGGATCGATGCGGTCGCGGTTCGGGCGCGGTGGCCTGCGCGGCCGAGCGTCTAGGTGTACTGACCTCGACCGTTGTTGATTCGGTCGATGGGGGTTTTGCCTCCGATGCCGAGGTGGGTTCTGTCTAGGTTGTAGTGGTCGAGCCAGGTTGGCAAGGCTGCTGCGCGTTCCGTGTTGGATGC